>CAVVUS010000036.1:0-63521 GCA_963751345.1 uncultured Chloroflexia bacterium | reverse complement strand
TTGAACTGGGTTGCCAGTTGGCCGATCTCGCCCGAGCCGTGGACGGGCGCGCGAACTGTCAGATTCCCGTCGCCCATCTGCTGGGCCGCGGCACCGAGCTCACTCAGCGGCGCCGACAAGCCCCGGCTCACCACAACACCCAGTGCAGCGGCGACAGCGAGCGCCCCTGCCCCTGCCAGCAGGACGGCCTGGCGTGTCGTTCGCACGGCATTCGTGGCGAAGTCTGCACGCCGGCTGAGCTCGACGTAGCCCACGGCACGCTCGCCCTGGCGCACGGGCCGTGCGGCAATCAGCGCCGGCGCGCCGACCTCAACGTTCGCGACCGTGCCCGACGCTGCGTGCGGAAATAGCATCAGGATCTGGCGGCAGCGAATCCAGCCGTGCTGCCGGGCTCTCCACGCCCCATCGGATGTAGATGTCGCGACCAACTGCGAAGAGGTGCTCCCACTGCAACTGCATTCCAGCTCCCACAGGCGCAGCCCGCCGGATCAGGACAGGGAAAAGCGGAGAGATTCCAGCCTCGCCAGGCAAGCCCACGGAGCTCAGAATGAAGCTGCCCTCCCCGTCGCTGGAGTCCGCCAAAACGTGGCCTTGTACATCAAGGACGCGCACGCGCGCGTCACCCAGGAACGACGACGTTCTGACCAACCCACGCAGCGCATCTTGCTGTACCTCGGGCACGATCTGTGGCAACACCCGACGGGCCAGTGCCTCTGCGTTCTGCGACATCTCGGCTATCGCCTGGTGCTCGACATAGCGTTCGACGAGAGACGTGGCAATCAACCCCCATGGCACTCACCGTCAGAAGCGCAAGCACCGCATAGCTGATTACAAGTCGCCATTGAATAGAGTGCACTATGCCCCCTTCCAGGCGAATCCGAGGCCGGCCTTACAGCGTGTCGTCGAGATTCGGAGCCGAAGGTTGCGGCACGTTCTGCGGCGCATCGCCCTGCTGAGGCGGCCTGATGTGAAACTGGAAACCCGAGCCGTCCTGCGGATTCATCGGCATACGGGGTAGATTGGGCGCCACGGAATGGCACTCGCCCGATGGATCGCAGATCGACAACGAGAACGCATCCGAGACTCTGACACCCAGATAGGCAGCAGTGTCATCGTCGGCTTTCGCACCCAGAGTCACCCGGATCTCCTTGCTTGCCGTGCCACCGGCGGGGGTTACCGAAAGCACCACTTCATCACCGGGCCGGTGGGCGCCAATCGCGTCAACCAGATCGGAAGCACTCGCTACGACTTGACCATCGACCGCCGTGAGCACATCACCCGTCGACAGGTCGCCGGCGGCAGCTGGGCTACCATCCTCAACGAAGACGACGAGCGCACCTTCCTGGTTCGACACAGTGCCGGACGGCATGGCACGAGGGCCTGTGCGAAAGTCCGGAAGACGTGACTTGAGACTGCGGGCGATGAGGGGCACTCGCCCCCGATCACGCAGCAACAGGTAAACGGTGCCGCCGCCCACCGCCACACCCAGGGCCGCGGTGATAGTGAAACCCAGCACCAATAGCACAATAGTGGTAACGTGTCGAGACATTCGCTTGATCTCCTCTACAGGGGGTAGGATAAACCGATACGCGACCATGTTACCAGAGGAGTGTTGCGCTGTCTTTACGGCGACATTAAGGTTTCTTAACGAACGGCCAGCCTGTACCCGATGCCACGCACCGTCTGAAGCCAGGCGGGGTTCGCCGGATCATCCTCCAGCTTCTCACGCAGATGGCGCACATGGACATCCATGGTCCTGGGGTTGGCGATGTCACTGTCGTAACCCCACACAGCCTCGATCAGTGTCTCTCGAGTCACCGGTCGACCCGCGTGGGCCGCCAGATAAGCCAGCAGCCGGAACTCCGTCGGCGTGACCTCCACGGGCTCACCGCGCCGCAGAACGACCCAGCGGGCCGTATCCAACTCGATGTCGCCAAACGTCAATCGGTCGGCAGTGGGCGCAGCAAGTGCACCGTACGTCCGCCGCAGCAACGCGTGGATGCGGGAGACCAGCTCTCTGAGATCGTAGGGTTTAACCACGTAGTCATCGGCGCCGAGCTCGAGGCCCAACACCTTGTCGGCCGGCTCGTCGCGCGCCGTCAACATCAGGATGGGCACCCGCGAACCACTGGCACGCAGCTCCCGACAGACGTCGAAACCGCTGATGCCGGGCAGCCTGATGTCCAGGAGGATGACGTGGGGATCCGCATCCTTGGCAAGCCGGAGGGCCTGCTCGCCCGTAGCGGCCAAGAGCACCGAAAACCCCTCGCTGGCCAGGCCGTACTCGAGCCCACGCGCGACGGCCCGCTCATCCTCCACAACCAACACCCGCTCACCCGCCATCGTGCCCAACCTCTTCCATTACACTGCCCTGACGATCGTCGTATCGTAGCATGATACCTAACCGGCCCGCCGGAACAAGCAAGGCGTAGCGCACATAGGCATTCGACTTCGCAGGCAACGCGACTTGAGCATCCGAGTCAGTGGCCTATACTGACCGGCAACGGAAGAGGATACCCAACACTCGTTCATTCGCGCGCGTAGGAGGGATCTATGTCCAGCAGACCCATCGATCTCCGGACGAGGCTGGCCGCAGTCATCCTTGTCTGCCTGGGCCTGGGCTGCACTGCCGTGCAGCTGGGCAATCCGGGGCCAACGCCCGCCGGAATCCTGGCGACCCTGGAGATCCACCTGCCGACGGTCACGCCACCCCCGACGGAGCCCCTCCCCACCCCCGCCGCGATGGCAGAGGCATCTCCGACACCGACTCCGGGAAATGGGCTCGGGCCTTTCCAGCCCGTCGCACCGGCGCCGGACCCGATCCCAAGCTTGATCCGCGACGTCCGGGTGGACCCTGTCGGTGCGCTGTGGGTGAGCAGTGACAAAGGGCTGTCCGTCCTGAACCAGGGCCTATGGTCCCAGAGAAGCTCAGACAATATCGTTATGCTCGGATTCGACGGTCTAGGCCGCCTGTGGACTACCGGCGACGCCGGGGACCAGGCGACCGTGTGGACGTCCCAGGCGTCCAGCAGCTTCGGTGCAAGCGCGGGCTGGACGCCTGCAGGGCCACTGTCTCACGACGTACCCTACGCCACCGTCAGCGAGGGAATCGTGACCGATCCCCGCGGTTGGAACTGGCTCGTGACCCATCACGACGTCCGCGCCTTCGACGGCGAGGGCTGGATCGTCCTCCCGCCGGATGAAGCCGGCTTCGTTCCGTCGGCCACCATGGTCGAGATGGGCGTCGACTTCTCACTCTCCGACGTGGCACTGGATGCTACCGGCGACGTTTGGGTCACCGATTGTGCCTGGGCAGGCCCCGGCCCAATGGGCCAGGGCGCCCGTTGGTTTGATGGCAACAGTTGGCAGGGGCAAGCGTCGACAGTCGTCGGCTCAGGCTGCATTAAGGACATAGAGGTCGATGCGTCCGGCAGGATCTGGGTGGGCGTCGACGGCGATCTGTGGAGCTATGCACAGAACGAAGGCTGGGCGAAGTTGGACCACCCCGACATCGCGCTGGATAGCGGCATGCGGTGGGGTTACCTCGTCGACCTGGCCCTGGGCGGAAAAGACACCGTCTGGGTGACGATGGCCCCCTGCGGCGGCGCAAGCTGCGACGCAGGTCTCTACCTGGTGTTCAGGGTCCGGAGTGGGGAATGGAAGCTGATGTCCGACCAGGGCGTACCCGACGTGGCGGTTGACCAGGACGGGAATGGCTGGCTATGCGTGGGAAATCGTCTCTACAAGGTGACGGCTGGGGAGCTGACGCTCACGCACGAGGGCGACAACTTCGCCTGCCGGCTGGAGACCGACGGCGCCGGGCGGACCTGGCTATGGCAGCCGGACGCCGGTGAGTTGTGGGTGGCAGGGGGACTCTAGCACAAGGTGCCGGGCTTCTGAGAGGCGATCGTATGCCGGACGGGAGGATCCGCGCCGGGATTGTAGCTCCAGGGCTGGTCGCGGTCGCGAAGGGCCTGCCAGCCGGAAGCTGCCCCATGCCCATTCACTCCGCGTAGAATCCGATGCCGATCGTCCCCGGCCCGCTGTGGACGCCGATGACGGGTGTCAACACTTCCGTATAGACGGTCTCCGGCCTGAGTCGCTCGACGACCCTCTCCGCAAACTCCGGTAGATCCTCATCAGCACCGGTGTGCATCAGCGCCAGCTCCTTCGGACGCCTTCCGGACAGGCGCGCCTCGGCGATCTGGATGATACGGCGCAGCGATTTCCCGCGGCTGCGCACCTTCTCCAGAAGTTCTACACGTCCGGCGTCGATGGTCAGCACGGGCTTGAGATTGAGCGCCGAACCCAGGAGGCGCGACGCGCCCCCGATACGCCCACCGCGGTGCAGGTACTCCAGGGTGTTAACGGCAAAGAGAATCTGGGTCCCCGCGTAGCATTGCCTCACCGCCGCGATTGCGTCCTCCACCGGCCTGCCGGCATCTGCCACTCGCTGTGCCGCCAGCACCTGCAAGCCCAGTCCCATGGACACAGAGCGCGAGTCCACCAGTTCGATCCGCAGGTCGGGCCGCAGATCCGCGAGTTGCGCCCGCGCCTGCTCGGCAGAGGCCATCGTACCGCTCAGCGCCGACGACAGGAGCACGGCGAGAATCTCATCCACGCCATGGGCATCGGCCACCTTCTCGAAGAACGCCATAAAGGCACCCGCCGAGGGTTGGGACGTCTTGGGAAGCTCCTGGCGCGCCACAAGCTGGCGGTAGAACGTTTCGGCATCCAGCGTCACGGCATCAAGATAGGACTCCTCTCCCCAGTGGATGACACATGGGATACGGGGAATCCCGAGCTTCTCCGCAAGCTCCGGCGGCAGGTTCGACGTACTGTCGGTGACGACGGCGAAGCGATTCACCTCGCATCCTTTCCTGGGATCAGGCTGTAGCGGCGTGTGAAGAACCCCTCGCGGGTCGCGATGCGTACCGCCCTGGAGCAGTATGCCACCTGCCGGGCCGCCGCGCGCACCGGCATAGGATATCGCAGATCGCCGGAACAGGAAACCGGGCACAGCCGGTTACCAGGCATTTAGTCGGAACCATCGTATACTTGGCGGGCGCAGGGAGGCGAGAATCCGACCACAGTCCAGGAGGCGGAAGCGATGATCGATCCACAGCTCAAAGACCGTGTTGTCTTGATCACGGGGGCTAACCACGGCATTGGTGCCGCAACTGCGCGCGCCTTCGCTGCGCAGGGTGCCCGCGTCTACCTGACCTTCTTCCGGCCGTCCCCGCTGCACTTACCTGCAGAGCTTTCGGAGGCCAGGACGCGTGGAGCCGGGGGCCCTGTGCTCTATGAGGCACAACAGCAGCAGGACGGTGAGGCGGTAGCCGGCTGGATCGTGGCCCACGGTGGGCAGGCCGTGGCCTTGGAGGCGGATCTCGCAGACCCCAATACGGTCCCCCACCTCTTCGACGACAGCGAGATGAGGCTCGGACCCGTCGATGTGTTGGTCAGCAACCACACGCACTGCGTGATGGAGACCTTCGATCCGGCACGGGTCACCGACGAGGGGTTCCCGATCTCGCTCACCACTGCACGGAGCATTGACGCGCATTTCGCCATCAATGCCAGGGCCACGGCACTTCTTATGGCAGAGTACCTCGAGCGCTACATTGCCCGGAGCGGATCCCAAGGCCGTATCATCAACGTCAGCACCGATGCCGCCCACGCCCATCCCGCCAACATCAGCTACGCCGCCAGCAAGCACGCGATCGAGTCTTACAGCCGCTCGGCGGCCACGGAAATGGGTCCCTACGGGATCACCGTCAACGTCGTGGCGCCGGGGCCCATCCAGACGGGCTACCTCACGCCGGACCAGGTAACCGACATCGCCGCCCAGACGCCCCTCGGCCGCGTGGGCCAGCCGGATGACGTCGCCGAAGTCATCATCTTCCTGGCGTCCGCACAGGCGCACTGGCTGACCGGCCAACTCATCTATGTGGGGGGCGGCTTCAGGATGCCCCAGTAGTGGATGCCGCTGCCGTCCATCCACGGCGCGTGCTGCTGCCGCTGGGCCTGGCGGTATGCCTCTCGCTCTTCGGCGATCTGACGCTCTACGCCGTGCTACCAAGCCAGCGAGCGACCGTCGGGCTGAGCCTGGCCTCAGTCGGGATCATGCCGGGCGCCAACCGCGTGATCCGCATCCCCGGCAATCCTATCGTCGGGGCGCTCTACGACCGCGTGGGAAGGCGTCGACTCTTTCTCCTGGGCATGCTCCTGGGTGTGGTCTCGACGCTCGGGTATGGCGTCGTCAGGGGATTCCTCCCCTTTCTGCTTGCGCGGCTGATGTGGGGTGTGGCCTGGACCCTCATCAACGTCGGCGGCATGACGATGGTCCAGGACATCACCCATCGGGCGAATCGAGGCCGGCTGACCGGCATTTACAATGCATGGATGTTGGTCGGCTTTGCGGTAGGACCGCTTCTGGGCGGCTTCATGGTCGATACGCTGGGCTTCCACGTCACGATGCGCCTCTACGCCGCCACGACTGCGGTCGGGTTTCTCGTCGCCCTCCTGGGCTTGCCGGAGACCCATACGCCGGGGGCGGGGGGGCGCAATCCTGGCGCCGATAGCCGGCCGCCCATTGCCCTCGGGCAACGGCTCACGGACACCGTCATACGTGGAGCCCGGGTGCTCCGGCAGAACCCACGGCTCCTCTCCGTGATGCTGCTGACGGTGATCTACCAGTTCGTTGGCGAGGGAGTCGCGCTGTCGACACTCAACCTACTGATGGACGAGCGTTTCGGCGCCCATGTGACGCTGGGCACAGTCGTCCTGGGTGTCGCGACCGCCACGGGCATCCTCTCGGCGTTCCGGTCCCTCGTCGCGGGAGGGACGGGCCCCCTTGCGGGCCACCTGTCGGACCACCGGAACGAGCGCGGCCTCGTCTTAGTTGGCAGTCTGGTGCTCGGCGCCGTCGGGTTCGGTCTCCTGGGTCTGGTGCAATCGCTGCCGGGCATCGTGATCGCCGTGGCCATCGGCGCGGTGAGTGCAGGCGGGGGGATGGCCGGACTTACCGCCGCGATTGGTGACCTCGCTCCTAGCGACCGCAGGGGGGCGGCGATGGGCGCCTATGCCACCGCCGGCGACATCGGAGCCGCGACGGGTCCCTTCCTCGCATACGCGCTGATCCTCGTCGTTCCCCTGGCCTGGGTCTATGCCCTTTGCGCCATCGCCTTTGTGATGGGTATGGGGTTGCTGCACCGCCTCTACAATCGGGATTAGCCCGCTCCGTCCCTCATCGCCCACGCGGCAGAGGCCTCAGGGGCAGGTTGGCCCATCGCCAACCGGACACTATCGCTTGCTGAAGCGCTCTATACCCGCACGCCTCCCGGGCAGATCCGTCGTCTTTCCGTGTCCTCCTCGTCGCCCCCGCAAGCATTCCTGACGGACCGATCTCCCGGATAGATACTTCCAACCCACGTCGGTTAGCAAGTAAGAATCAGGTTTGTGTGCATACATGAGTTTCCTAACCATCCGTATCTGCACGAACCGAGCTGCGTTATATTAGAGTGAGTAGGTAAACACGATATCCAAAAACAAGCATGTCCGTTCGAGATCCAATGGGTTCGATATGGAGGAGGAAGTGATGAGAAAGCAGCTACGATTTGTGCGCCTTCTGGCTCACGCAGCGACTGTAGTGTCTGTTCTGTTGGCAACTCTGATGGTTACCCCGGTTGTATTGGCAGCTGGTCCTCCGACGGTCAACGGACTGTTCTATGGCGATGGCGACAGCACGAAGCTATACGTACTACGGCACCAGCCCAATCGGTGGCGCCACGCTATGGACCTATGCCGACACCAGCGCACAGAAGCTCTACGTAGCGCTCGTCGTCGATGGCAGGTTCAACGACAACGCCTTTGATATGAAGTTACATCCAGGAGATCCATCGGCCTATATGCAGAGCGCCGGTTGGACGACAAATGGCGCTAATGCGCGCCCGGCGTTCCATTTGATGAACTCCGAGTATGCCGAATTCACCGCCACAATCTGCGGCACCGATTACACTTGGCGCCAGGGCTATGCCGCCGAGGGGGACAAGACGAATGCCGAGGACTATGACAATATGGCCCAGGACTGGCATTCGGATATGGACGAATCCCACCAGTTCAGGCACGCCCCCCACTGGCTACAGCTCATCAAGTTCCATCGTGTGGAACATGAACAACTACGCTCGCCTGAACAACCCGGCGAGTCCCGACTACGCTCCCACGTACGACATGAACGTGAACTGCACTTCCGGTGGCACCTGTGATAGTTACTACTGGAAGTCGCCTTTCGACACCGCCCACCCCGACGACATCACGTACACTGGCGGCTTCCCGGCGAGCTATACGACAGGGGATCCCATCACCTTCAGCACCCAGTACCAGTGGGAATGGGCCATGGTCTACGAATGGTCGGCGACACTGCCGGACGGATGCGATTACACGGTGGCATCGCCCGAAGCCCACCATTCGCCATACAAGGCCGCATGCTCCACACAGCCGTCACGATTTCCGCGGTCACGGGCGATACCGGCACCTCAGCTCTTCTGCTCTTGGCCGCTATTGTCGCCACGTCCGCTGCTGTGGCTGTGCTGCGCAAGAGGCGAGAAGGAATAGAGTCCTCCGTCTCTCATCATGCTGACGCTACAGGCGCCGGTCAAGTTGACCGGCGCCTTTCTCGTGTCCAAACCGTAACACAACCGAACCTTCCGTGGCTTGCGCCGTACGGCACCTTGACGGTATAATGGGCTTGAATGTACAGATAAGCCAGAGCCACCCGGGATCACCTCCGCCGGGATATGACAGTCAAGGGGGCTTGCCGCATGACAGGTACACGATGGCTGATCCTCGCCGCGCTATTTGCGCTGTTGGTGACTGCTGGGCCCACAGCAGCACTGACTGTCCCCCCTTCCCTGCCAGGGCTTCCCGCCGTGGACACGTGGACGCTCAATGCCGTCAGGATCCTTCCCTTCCTGGACCCCATCTGCATCCGCGGATTGGCCCTCGGCTGCACGCTGCCGCTCGACAGCGTCAATGCCACCCCCATCAGCCCGACCCGGCTGGGGTACCTGGGCAACGTCCGCGGTGGAGGGATCGCGGTTGTCCTTGAGAGTGCCGACGCGCGCCAGGGCGCCCGCCTCTCACTGGATTTCGACCGTCGCTGGGGGCTGAGCGGCACCTACGCGGGCACGGTGGACTTCGCTCCCGAGGCCCCCGACGCCGGCAGCGTCGACCTGACCGTCAACGTCAAGGACATCATCCTCTGGCCACTGCTCGTCGTTTGGGCCGGCGTCGCCGCCGCACGCGAGGTGCAACGCTATCTGACGATTCGCAAGACGACACTCCAGCTGCTCCGGCGTCTGAACGCCGTCAGCCTGACCTTCGCCAAGCTGCGCAAGTCTGTCCATGGCTACACGGTCGCAGAGGACTTCCAGCTTCGCAGGGACGCGCTGGATGTCGCGATCCGCAATTGGGATCGCACACACTACGGTGAACCGACGGAGGGCGAGCGCGAGGCCTTCCAGGTCACGATCCTCAAGCCGTTGGCGGATCTGGAGCAAGAGACCGAGGTCTGGTCCCACTTTCGTGAGAAGCTGGACCGTCTGGGTCGCAAGCTCCTCCAGGATGCTCGCCCGGTGATTGACCAGGCCGAGCGCCCTGGCGATATTGAGTTACAGGAACCCCGGTTTTACACCGTGGGGCGAGAGCTGCTCCGCGGAACCAAGCTTCAGATGCCCCAGGTGCCTACCTACGCGGACCGCATCGACAAGGCTGCAACTCTTGCAGGCTCCTGGGGTGAGCTCTACGCACTCGGCATTCTCGTCCGAGACGCGATCCGCGAGCTGAGCAAGCCCGGCATCGACCTCAGTGAGAGCGAGCAGGGGATGTTGGAGACGGCGCGGCACCACCTCAACTCTGCCGCCCGTGACCTGTGGGAGGCGACGGACCTGGATGACCTGGGGCAGCGTGAAGCGGAGCAGGAACTCACATCCGCCCAGGAACTGACACGACGCCTGATGGACCCCTTCGTCTACTACGCGGGTTCCGAGCTCTCCGAGCAGGTCGAGGCGATGGCTGCGGCGGCCAAGGGCACACTGCCCGAGGCCGGCGAGTCTGTGGAGAGCTTCCCCATCGACATCCTGGGAAAGCTGCGATCACTCGTGCGCACCTATGCGAGGCTCGACACCTTCCGCCTTCCTCGCCTCAATCTCGACCTGTACGAACGCCTGGGCTCCGACAGCGAGCGGCTGGCCTACGTCGACGACGCGCTGCTCATCGGTGAGCGCACGGTCACAGGGATCGCGCTGGCCACGTCAATAATCGCGGGACTTGATCGCTACTTCACCACGAACTTCGGTTCACTGGCCGATTATCTCGCCCTGCTCACCTGGGGTCTGGCCACCAAGGCGGGTCTCGAACTGGCAAACGTGGTGTTGAGCAGGGTGTTTGCTGCCACAAAGGGAGAATGACAGGAACACAGACTGTGTTCCTGTCATTCTCCCTACTCACTCTGCCAGCAGTCGCTTCTCCCCTTCCAGCGCCCGCAGCGGCGTCAGATTCTGAGTGACCTCGATCGTGCCACGATACGTGCCGTCCTCGCTGCGCAAGGCGAAGTAGCGTATGTGCACGAAGAGCGGCTCGCCCTCGGGCGCCATCTGGATCCAGAACTCGGCCACATCGCGAACGCCGGCACGGAAGTCGTCCAGGATCTGTTGCACGCGGCCTAGAGCTCTGGGGAGGATGGCAGTTCTGCACCTTCCGGCCGATGATCGCCGGGGACCGCTGGAAAATGCGCTCGCGGCCCTGCGTGAAGTAGCGCACTTCATCGTACTCGTCGACAAACGTCACGTCCACCGGCAGCGTCCTCAACATCAGGTTGATCTGCTCCGCCGTGAGCACGCCTGTGTTGAGCGGAATGCCGCCGCTCGGAGGTACGATAGATGCCACCTCCGCTGCAGCCCCGCCGTGAGCGGCCGTCTTCGCCGTCTCGGCGTCGGGGACGCCCATCCCCGGAGCCCAAGCGCGCCCGGGGCGGGCGTAGCTGTAACCGATCTCATCGCCCTGGTCACGGATAGCCGCCCAGTCGGCATCATTGAGTCGCTGCAGCGCCGCAGGGAAGAGAATGTGCTCTTCCTTGTAGACCATCGACCGAATCGCCTCTGCGAGAGGCTCGAACTTCGCCAGCAGCGCAGTGTCCGGCTTCCCTCCCACTGCCGGTTGGGATTCCTCCACGGCGGTTGAGAGCGCGCGCCACATCTCCCGGATCTCGTCGTGCACCCCCCACATCACCTTGCTCGGCCCGACGAAACCGGTGCGCTCCAGGTAGGGAAAGAGCAGGTTCTCCTTCCGCAGATAATGCCTGTCGTATTCCATGAGCTGTACGAGGGCTGCCTGCGCCTCCTCTCGGGTGTGCTCATTCGGGAGGGAGACGTAGTCGTTGAGCGCCTCACCGACCTCGTCGAGCACGCGTGCCACGCCCAGGTTCTCCGCCCGATAGGTGAAGATCGGGTGCCCGGGCAACGTCTCCGGCGCTCGCTGCCCATCCAGGCTTTCCTTGAAGACCGAGACATGGATATCGCACAGCGGTTGGATCTCTGCCGGGTCCAGGCCCTCAGCGACCAGGGCTTCCTCGATGCGCACGATCTCATCAGGCCCCACGTCCTCCAGCAGATCCGCGAACGCCAACTTCACTTCGTCTACCGGCCGCCCCTCGTGAAGCTGGCGAATGATAGCCTTCAGTTTTGCCTCTCTCTGTGTCTGGTTATTGATGATCTCGCTCATCGTACCCTCCTCTCAGCGATCCAGCTCTCGGTGCTTCTGGGCGATTGTCGCGGCCAGTACGTCAACAGCCGCGAAGTCACGGTCCCGGGGCTTGCCCTGGACCAGCACGGGGTCCAACACATCAACCTTGAGCGCGGGCATCGCAGCCACCAGCGCCTCCGCTGCGCCGCCGGCCCAACCGTAGGAGCCGACGACGCTGGCATAACGCGTCTTGGGTCGCAAGGCGTTCGCCAGGCTGGCGGCATATGCCGCCTGGGGATGCGCACCGCCCAGCACCGTCGGCGACCCGATGACCACCGTGGCCGCGTCCACGAGCGCCATCGCCAGGTTGCCGAGATCGGTGACCGTCAGATCAAAGGGCTGCACGTGCACACCACGCGCCGTCAGTGATGCCACCAGACGGTCGACGAGCTCGCGAGTGCTACCATGCATTGAGATGAAAGGGATCACGGCCAGATTCTTCGGCGGCCCACTCACCCAGTCGCGGTAAGCATCGAGGATCTCTGTCGGCTGGTTCCACACGGGCCCGTGGCCGGGGGCGATCAGCTCGACGTCGTACGTCGCTAGCTTGGCAAGGTGACGTTCGATCGGCCTGCGGAACGGCATCATGATCTCCGCATAGTAACGCTTGGCCGCCTCAACCACGTGGGCATTGCCCGCGACGAACGTCTCCGACGTAGCGTAGTGCGAGCCGAAAAAGTCACAGGTGAAGAGAATCCTCTCCTCGAGAAGGTACGTGAGCATAGTCTCGGGCCAATGCACCCACGGCGCATAGACGAACTCCAACGTCCGATCTCCCAGCGAGAGCCGCTGCCCGTCATCTACCATCTCCACGCGTTCTCCCGGCAGGTGGAGTAGATCCAGGAGCATCGCCTTTCCCTTGGTGCTGGCAACTACCTTTGCTTCAGGGTATCGCGCCAGCAGTTGGGGAAGCGTCCCCGCGTGATCCTGCTCCGCGTGGTGGGCGACGATGTAGTCGATCCGGTCCACGCCGGCCAGTTGGCGCAGCAAGGCGTCGCTCATAGAGGGATCCGCGGTATCCAGCAGCGCGGTCCTCTCACTACCCTTGATCAGATAAGCATTGTAACTCGTGCCCTCGGGCAGCGGAATCAAGGCGTCAAACAGCCGTCGATGCCAGTCGACACCGCCCAACAGAGTCACTCGTTCGGTCACCACTCGACCATCCATCGTTAGCCTCTCTTTCGATCCGCTTCTGGCTCTGGTTCTCTACGCACCCGCCGCGATCGCCGCGACGTCTTCTTCTACAGTCCCCGTGGGTTTGATATCAAAGTGTTTCACTAGCACATCGGTCACGCCCGGCGACAGAAAGGCCGGCAGAGACGGGCCCAAGCGGATATGCTTCACCCCTAGCGATAGCAGTGCTAGGAGCACTAATACCGCCTTCTGCTCGTACCAAGCGATATCGTAGGAGATCGGCAGATCGTTGATATCGTCCAGACCCAGTGCTGCCTTGAGTTGCAGCGCAATGTAGGCGAGCGAGTAGGAGTCGTTGCACTGCCCTGCATCGAGCACCCGCGGGATGCCGCCGATGTCGCCCAGATCGAGCTTATTGTACCGGTACTTGGCGCAGCCCGCCGTCAGGATCACGTGATCCGCCGGAAGCTCCTGCGCCACGTCCGTGAAGTAGTCGCGCGACTGTTGCCGTCCATCACACCCCGCCATCACCACGAACCGGCGAATGTCACCGGCCTGGACAGCCTCGATCACTTTGTCCGCCACACCCATCACGGTGGCGTGAGCAAAGCCGATGGGGATCGTCCCCTCTTCAAGCGCCTGCGGCTCATCCGAAGCCAAAGCCGCCGCGATCACGGGGCTGAAATCCTTCTGCCCACCTGGCTGACGATCCGAGATATGGGTCGCTCCAGGCCACCCCACGAGTCCGGTCGTGAAGAGCCTGTCCTTGTAGCTCTCCCGTGGTTGGACGAGGCAGTTTGTCGTCATCAGAATCGCCCCGCCGAAACGATCGAACTCATTCTGCTGATGCCACCACGATCCGCCATAGTTTCCGACGAAGTGATCGTAAGCCTTGAAGGCCGGATAGGCGTTGGCGGGCAGCATCTCCCCGTGCGTGTAGACGTTGACTCCGCGATCCTTCGTCTGCTCAAGCAGCTCCTGCAGGTCCCGGAGATCGTGACCACTCACCAGGATGGCGGGGCCGGGCCGAACACCCAGGCTGACCTGCGTCGGCTCGGGGTTGCCGTAGGCGCCCGTGTTCGCCTCATCCAGCAGACGCATGGCCTCCACCCCCATCTCGCCGGTCCTCAGGACCAAGCCAACCAGGTCGTCCGCGCCCAGCTCGTCGTCCGTCGTGGCATCCAGTGCCTCCTCGATGAAAGCGAGGATGTTATCGTTAGCCTTCTCCAGAACGTAAGCGTGCTCGGTGTAGGCAGCCATACCCTTGAGCCCATAGATCAGCAGCTCGCGCAGCGAGCGGATATCGGGATCCAGCGCCGGGTCAGCCAGCACGCCAACCAACTGCCCCTTCATATCCAATATCTTAGTCTCGTAGCTCTTCGGCGTCCAGACCGCGTGCTCGGGCAGATTCGCCGAACAGGCGCCGGCGCCGTGCAACTGGCCGCATCGGGCCTGAGCGCGTGCGCGCAACGCGTCACGCCGTGTCACGGCTTCCTTGATCCACGCGACGTGGCGATCCGGATCGAAGTTCACATTAGTCACCGTCGCAAACAGTGCCTCAGCGACGAACCGGTCGGTCTCCGGTTCGACGATACCCAGATTCTTACGCCCGCGGACAGCCCAGAACGAGATCCCTTTGAGCAGCCACGTGAGCAGATCCTGCAGATGCGCGACCTCCGGCGTCTTGCCACAGACGCCGCGAACCGTGCAACCTTCGTTCTTGGCCGCTTCCTGGCACTGATAACAGAACATCTCCGACATTACAACCTCCTTGTGCGATAAACTGATAGATTAGGATATGACCGGCGTGGCTAAGGGCGCCCTACAGCCCCTTGGCTGCCTTTATCCCAGGTAATGGTATAGGGGAGCGCGATAGCATCGACCGGGCAGCTCGACTCACACTGGCCACAGTAAGTGCAAGATTCAGGGTGCACCAACACCAGCTCGTGCGCATCCAACGCAACCACGTGCTCCGGGCACGCCGCCACACAGATACCGCAGGCCGTGCAGGCGCCACGATCAATGATTGGTACACTCCGTATAGACATTTCGCCCTCCACACCGAACCTCACCGACGGCGAGCCCACTGATAACGCCCGACCCGACTCCTATCCTACCAGCGGAGGCGCCCAATGACTACGACAAAAGTCACACGGACCCGAGTTCTGCTGATGAGGATCGGTGCTATAGTAAGGCACTCAGACACAACCCAGCAGGCAATGAGCCGAGACCCAGGGAGGGCCCTATGTCGCGAACCATCACGTGGAAATCGGTAAGAACCGTCGTGGTCGGCGTGACGGCAACGCTGATCGTCGTCGGTCTAGGCTTGATCATCGCGGGGCTCGGTGAGCGACAAAGTCTCGCAATGCCTGTGAAGGCCGTGGACGCCTTGGCCGAGAGCACGGACCCGTGTGTCACGTGTCATCGTGACGAGTCACCCGGTATCGTTGATCAGTTTGGCCGAAGCACCATGGCAGCCGCCGGAACGACGTGCAAGGACTGTCATGAAGTGCCTGAGAGCTATCCCGAAGCTGTCGCCCATGAAGGCACGTGGGTGCTCAGCAGCCCAACCCCTGCGAAATGCAGGGCCTGCCACGAGGCGGAGACCGACCAGTTCTACGCGAGTCGCCACAGCCTGCCTGCGTATGTAGCCTATGCCGGCGCTCAAGGACTGTCGGTGGAGATGCTGGCAAAGTACCAAGCCATCCCTGAGGGCACCTACGCACCGGATCAGGAACGCAACCAACTCTACGCGCTGGAGGGGCCCGATGTCACCCAGTTCGCGTGCGAGACTTGCCACAACGTGGGCCTGCCGCGCTCCGATGGTTCGGTGGGAGAGTGTCAAGACTGTCACTTACGCCACTCTTTTAGCTTGGAGCAAGCGCGTAAGCCGGAGACGTGCAATGCGTGCCACATCGGTCCAGACCACCCGCAATGGGAGATCTACCAGGAATCACCACACGGCATCGCATATCTGACCGGCGGGAGCGACTGGCATTGGGACGCCGATCCGGGCACGCTGACGCCGGTTGACCTACCTGCACCCACGTGCGCCACTTGCCATATCAGCGGGTTTGGCGCAACCGGTACGACCCACGACGTTGGGGAACGTCTGGCATGGTATCTCTTCGCGTCACAGAGCACACGTCGGCCCGATTGGGCGGCGAACGTCGACCGCATGCAGGGCGTGTGCAGCGCCTGCCACAATGCGACGTTTATCAGCAACTTCTACACGGCTGCAGATGCAGCGACGACGGCAGTAAACGATTGGGTTGCGGAGAGCAACAGCATCCTGGCGCCCCTGCAGCAGGCCGGCGCCCTGACTTCTGAGCCCTTCGACCAGCCGGTAGATTTCGTCTCCTTCGAGCTCTGGCACCATTGGGGGCGTACGGTCAAGTTTGGCGCCTGGATGCAGGGGCCTGACTATGTGCAGTGGCACGGCGCCTACGAGATACTGAGCGATCTAGCCGAGCTGCGAAGCATAGGTTCCGAGCTAACCGGGCAATCGTCCCCATGAACGGTGACCTGACCATCCTCCTTCCGGGACTTCGCAGGCTTAGGTGCGACGCGCGGTGGTGCGCAATCTCCCGAGATGAAGTCTATCAGCTCTTTGTCATCCTCAACGAACTGCTGCTGGGTGTCGAGGCCACACTCGCGCACATCAGCAACGGCACCTTGCGGCCTTACGAGTGGATCCCGATCTTGTTCGGGCCCTCAGCCGCCATCGGCCTAATCGCAGGCTACGTTGGGCGCCGCAAGGGCGCGGCCTGGGCCACAACCCTGATGCGCGTCATCCTGGTGGGCAGCATCCTCGTCGGTTCAGTCGGCACCTATTTTCACCTGGCGAGATCGCTGCGCCCCTTTGCCCCTGCGGGTGCCAGAGTCACCCTTGGCCTCATCGTGTGGGGTGTCCCCCTGCTGGCGCCTGCCTCCTTCGCCTTGGTTGGCATCTTGGGCTTGGTTACACTTTCAGGCCTGCGGCCCGAGAGTCGCAAGAGCAGCTTGTACCTCCTGCTGTCCAGCCTCGGCGTAGCCATTGCCGCGGTTAGTAGTGTCGTCGACCACGTACGGGGCGGATTCGCCAGTCCCTGGCTCTGGATTCCCACGCTTGCGGGCATATTCGGCGTTGTCGTCGCGTTCTTTGTCGGCACCCTTTCCACGAGAAGCCGTGGCGACCTGATGACCTACACCTTCAGCATGCTTGTGCTCTTGGTCATAGGCCCTCTTGGCCTTGCACTTCACATGCTCCACGACCTGGGAGCGGGTCACGCCATCGTCTTCGAGCGTTTCCTGCGTGAGGCCCCCATCCTGGCGCCGATGGCCTTCGCGAATATGGGCTTGATGGGGCTTATCGCGCTTCTTGGCGACGGACGGTCAGCCCCGAAGAGCATCGATGTCGCGTAGCCGCACGAGCACTGAGAGCATGGATGTGGAGCGCCTGCGTAAGGTGGCCCTCTTCGCCACCCTCTCAGAGACAACGCTCACTCGCGTGGTTGCCGCAGCTGCCGTCATGCGCTACGCACCCGACGAGCACATTCTGCTGGAGGGAGACCGCTGCCGGGCCGGGTACTTCATCATGGAGGGGGCTGTCCGGGTCTATCGTGTCTCACAGGAGGGGCGTGAGCAGGTCCTCGTACGCCTTGGACCGGGCCAGGCCTTCAATACCGTTCCCGTTTTCGAGCCGGATGGGCGGAATCCCGCCAATGCGGTCGCCCTGACCGAGGTCACGCTCTGTGTGCTGCTGAAGGAGGACTTCCTGCAACTGGTCAGGACGCATGGAGACCTGGCAATGGTCGTTCTGGGGGACTTTGCGCAACGCCTGAGCCACCTCACGAACCTGGTGGAGGGGCTCGCGCTTCACTCAGTTCAGGAGAGGCTGGCCCGCTTCCTCCTTGACGCCGCCCCCCAGAAAGACGGGACAAGTGAAGAGGTCAGGGAATGGACCCAACAGCAGATCGCCGTGCACCTGGGGACGGTGCGCGACATGGTAGGACGTGAACTCCGCGCGCTTGAGGAAGCCGGATTGATCCGGCTAGAGCGTGGACGTATCGTCCTCTTGAACCGAGACGAGCTTGAGCGGATAGCCGGCCGCTGACTTCACACCAATGAGCTAGGAAGTCTGGGTGGTTGTGACCGCCCCAACCAGGTCCACAACCGGCATGGTCGGCGCGCGGCCCGGAGCGCCACACCTCTACCAGGTCGGCGAAGTCTGCTCCGAGCCATATGCAGGCGGTGCTGGGATCGTTGAAAACGATCAGCGTCATGCCATAGGGCTCACAATGGTACTTGTTCCCCAGACTGAACCACCGCGAGCCCTGCGCGACCATCGCGTAACGGGCCCCGCGCAGCTTCAATCGACCCCGAGCATGAGTCTCAGCCAGTCTGTCGAGGAATCCCTCCTCAATGGCATCATCAGCAACCCAGCGGTAATCCAGCAACTGCCGATAGCCTCGCTTGACGCACGGATCCGCCAGGAGCTTCCGCTCGTGGTCGATCAGATCAGCGCCCGTCACAGGGCCTCGCGCGCGTGCATAGACGAGCGATCCCTGGTCGAGCACGGCATAATCAATGGTCATAGACGCATCCTATGTCTCACCTGAAGACTCGCTCACCATCCTGATGTAGGGGCGCGACTGCATCCAGTCATCCAATTGAGCGGCGAACGCCTGAAGAGACGAGGCCTTGATTCGCCTTAGCGCCAGCCGCTCCACGTCATCCAACTCGAACTGCGCTAGCACGTGCTCCCGTTCGCCGTCGAGTAACTTCGTGCACAGTTGAGGATCGACCACTGCGTGGGCGATCAAGCTTCGCAGCGCAATGTCGGACATTGGACCCACCTCCGTGCTACCCGCCCGTGCAGCCGCCGCCACCCGTTGATGGGCATGCATAGACCGCCTCCGCGCCACTTGGGGACCCATGTGTAACCAGAGCGAGAACCATCGCCAGTCCGAGCATCAGGACTCGAACAACCCGGGGATCATCCATCTTCATCAGGGCCAACTGCATCCGTGCCGTCATCTCTCTACCTCCGTGCTGTGTGTGAGTTCGTTTTTCGAATCTGCTCACAGCATAGAGGTGACCGGTTACGAAACGGTAAACGTGGCGGTAACGAGATGGACGACTTTGGGGAATCCGTCGAAACTGGGGGGAGTGGGGCAGTCAGGCGAGCGAGACAGAAACGCGCAGGATCCGGATCCCGCGCGCACAACAGCTTCCGTAGATCAAGCGCCGGGGCTCACCCCGGCAATCCTAGCTCAAAGGCGCCTCCTCTAGAATTCGCCGGTACAACTCGACGGTATCCTGGGACGGCGCGGCCCCCAATTGCTCACGGAGCTCCGTCGCACACCGTTCGTACTGGACCAACGCCTCACTACGCTGTCCTGAGAGCCCGTAGGCGCGCATCAGCTGCTGGTGATAGGTCTCGCGCGTCGGCTCCAGGGTGAGTGCCTGGCGTAATGCACGTACGGCCCGCTTATACTGCCTCCGGGTGAGCAGCCGCTCGGCCAGGGCCTCGAGTGCCTCCATACAGACGACGCGCAGGGCCTCTCGTTCGACCCCGCACCAATCCATATAGCATTCCGAGAGGAAATCGCCGTTGTACAGCTCGGTGGCAGCCGCCAGCACGTCTACGTCCTGCGTCTCACGCCACTTATCGAGGCGCTGGTGGAACTCCTTCACGTCGAACCAGACATTGAGATCCGGATGGAGCATGTAGAGCTGGCCATCATAATCGATAGCATCGACGCCGAGTGCCCGGTTGAGACGGAACTTGGTCGTGTGGAAGCTGGCTTTCGCCTTCTGCGGGGGCAGATCAGGCCAGAAGTCGGCGACGATCTGCTCGCGGGTACAGGCCTCGTGGATCATCATGTAGAAGAGCAATTGGCGGGCCGCTATGGCCCCCCATGCTGTCGCCGGGATCGTCTCGCCCTTGAGCTCGACCCGCCCCGGGCCAAACCCAAAGATCCGCAGGGTTGGCTCACCATCGCGTGTGACAGGTGCGGCCAAAGGATAGAGCCGAGCCGCCACTTCCTTGAGTCCCTTAATACGCCTGAGGATCTCCCTGATCCGCTTCACCCGCGCTGGATGTTCCCTGAAAGCACGACGGGCTGCGTTGAGCAGCGCCATCGCGTGCTGGCCCTCGCCGACGAAGACCTGGGCTTCAGCCGCGGCAGGAACGGCGTCCAGGAGACTCCCGAACAGTGCCAGAGCCTCCTCCGGAGCACCCTTAAGGTGGAGGGCCCATGCTCTGCGCAGGTGGGCCCTGTGAAGATCGACGGCTGCCCCAAGCCGGCTCAGGACCTCGATGGCGTCCTCGATCTCGGAAAGCCCCTCGTCGGCTCGCCCGCCTTCGGCCATAATGATGCCCAACGAGGAGCGATAGCGGCCAAGCTGGAAATCAGACTTCTGGGTAGTAGCCAGTTCGAGGGCCGACTTGATCGTCACGGCCGCTTCCGCATATCTCTTCTGTGCACGCTGGACGAGGCCAAGCGCCTCCAGGCTATAGGCGGTCAGGAAGCCATCGCCCAGCGCGTGCGCCATCTGGTTCCCTGCCTCAAGGTAGTGAGTGGCCTGATCCAACAGCCCCAGATCGCAGGTCATCTCGCCCAGGTTGATCAAGGAGATAGCCTCCGCCTGGCGAAGCCCGGTCTGCCTGCTCAAGGCCAGCGCCTCCTGGAAGCATCGCATTGCCTCGTCGTACTCACCCAGCGTGTAGAGATGGAACCCCAAATCGTTGAGCTCGTCGGCAAGGCCTGCGTCGCTGCCGATACGGCGCCAGATGACCACGGCCTCCTGGTTTAGCGCCACAGCGTCCTCGAGATCCCCCTGCAAGCTGATGCAGTGAGCCAAGCCGGTTCGCACCAGGGCGCTGGCGTACGCGTCCGCATGAGCATCACTAAGCTCCAGCGCTCGATGCAGGTGATCGTTGGCGTGCGACAGGTCCCCCAGATCGACGTGAGCCAGCCCCAGGATGCGATGCGCCTCGTGCCCCACATAGACGCCGGCACCATTGATGAGCGACAGGGTGGAACCGGCAAGAGCAAGGGCTTCCTCAGCTTTCCCCTGACTTAACCAGATTTGGCAGCGGTGCAGCAGCGCATACGCCACCCCCTGCATATCGTTTGCCTCGCGATAGCCATGTTCGGCCAGTTCGGTCAGGGCGAGCGCCGTGTCCTGCTGACCCAGCTTGTAGGCTGCGCGTGACTGGTAGAGTGCCAGGCGCGGCTCACCAAGCAGAATCTCGTCTGGCAACTGGGCGCGCCACGTCATCAAAGTGGCCAGTTGGCCTGTCACGTAGAGGTCATACGCGATCTCCCCCATCAACCGTGCGGCATCCTCCTGGGCACCGACCGCGAGGTAATGAGTGACAGCCTCGCTTAGCTCCTCGTGGCTCTCGAACCACCGAGCCGCGCGCACGTGAAGTGACCGCCATTCGTGCACGTCCTGATGGCGAAAGTGGTTCTGGAGGAACTCGCGGAAGAGATGGTGATAGCGATACCAATCGTCCTCAAAGTGGGTGACAAAGAGGTTGCCCGCCTCGATCGCCTCCAACAGATCCAGCGCGTTGTCGATCCCTAGGATCTCCTGGCACAACCGCTCGTTCATATCGGCCAGGGTCGAGGAGATGCTGAGAAAGTGCCTCATCTCGGGTGGCTGGCGATCCAGCACTTCCTGGGTGAGATAATCATAGACAGGCTGATGCGAGCTGCGGGCTCGCATCCAGCTCTGAAGCACGCCCTGCCGCCTGGTATAGGCCGTGAGCAGAAGACCTGTGATCCAACCTTCGGACTGTTCAGCCAGAGAGGTTGCCTCGTCGAGCGTCAGTTCGGTGCCGTAGTTGTGGGCAAAGAGCGCCTGGATCTCCTCCGGCAGAAAACGCATCTGATCGGGGCCGATACCACCGACGCCCCCGCGCGCCACGAGCGGAATAATGAGGGGTAGGTTGGGTACTGTACGGCTGGCGATGATCGTGAGGCACTGATCGCGCTGATAGGCTATGAAGTTGGAGATAATACTGTCGACGTCCGGCGACCTGCCGAGCGTGTGATAGTCGTCAAGCACCAAGACAAACCAGCGCGGGATCGTGGCAACGATCTCGTTGACGAGCACCCTGACCACACCCGGCGCGCCCCCCCGGAGATCGGTGCTCGCAGACAGCGCCCGCAACGTCTCCGGGCCAAAGCTGGGGAAGCGGTGCTGGAGCGCCATCACCAACCGCTCCAGGAAGACCCGGGGATCGTGATCGCTGGCATCCAGTGCGTACCAGCAAACGGGATGCTCCAGATCGGTGGCAAAATCCACAAGAAGCGTAGTCTTCCCATAGCCGGCAGGCGCAGAGACCAGCGCCAACCGGTAGTCCACCATATCATACAGGCCATTGAGCAGCCGCTGGCGGGTCAGAATATCGTCACGCCGGCGGGGCAGCATGACCTTCGTTATGAGGGTGGTTGTGTTCGTGGAGGCACTCAAATCATCATCCTCTAGTCTGCAGTGAATAGCTTCGAACTCAAAGATCGCGCAGGAGGTTGAGCAGAGGCGTGGTACGCTTCGTCACCAAACAGCGTCCAATCGTGCAAGCGCCTCCGGGATATCGCGTCTCCCGAATCCGACGCGCACGTGGCCCGGCACCCCGTACACAGTGCCCGGCAGCAGCAGCACTCCGCTCTTCCGCACCAGATGCTCGCAGAAGGCGTCGGCCCCCATCTCAGCCGCACTCCCCGCAAGCGCCGGGAAAGCGATCGGCCCGGCACCCGGTCGCCGCCACTCGAAATGCTCACGGTGGCGCGCCATGAAGGCGTCCAGATGAGCCAGGTTACGCCTTAGCAGATCGACGGTACGGTTTACCAGGACCTCGCGATGACGCAGGGCTACGCCTGCCAGGAACTCGCTCGGGGCTGCGTTGCAGATGGTCGTGTAGTCCTTGAGTTGTGCCATCCGTTGCAGGAGGTCCGCGTCGTGAGTCGAGATCCAGCCGATGCGCAGACCCGGCAGACCATAGGTCTTGGACATCACACCAAGTGAGACGGCCCGCGGGCTGACGTCACAGGCGGCCGGAAGGCGATCCTCAGGCCGGTATTCGGACTCGCGATAGACCTCATCCGAAAACAGCAGCGCCCCGGTTCGCTCGGACAACGCCACGACCCTGTCAAACACAGTACGGGGCATATGATAGCCTGTGGGATTATGGGGCGAGTTGATCACGATGGCGCGGGTCCCGGGCGTCACCAGCCGCTCTAAGCTCGTCGACGTCGGGCGTCCATCCATCGTCCCAATGCATCCGCCATGGCGTGATGCGGCACCCCAGTCCATGTGCCACCTCCATCAGCGATTGGTAACAGGGCCACTGAACGACGACGTGGTCTCCGGCGTCCAGCGCGGCGTGAGCGAAGAGAAAGATAGCCTCCTCTGCGCCGGCGTGCACGAGCACATCTGCCGAATCGACGGTGTCGTAGATTGCCGAGATCGCCTCTCGCAATGCCGGATCGCCCTTGGAGTCCGTGTAACCCAGCCGACAGCTCTGGAACCGCTCCGCGGCGCCCGGTTCCAGTTCGAGCAACTCCGCCACGGTCATCGACTCGCAATCCGATGCACAGAGCACGTAATCCACATTGAACTCGTAGCGTGCAAAGTAGCGTTCGAGTTCGAAAGGTGACCATCGCATCAGCTATCCCTCTTCTCAGTGCAATGGATCAGTATCGCTTGCACCCATCCAATGATATCACGCAGTAGATCATCAGGACAAGTCCGGCGTGCGCCTCGGGGATGTGCGAAACGAGCCCCCCTGCCAGACACACCGGCGCAGGCGCCATTGCCCACGTCAGTATGTCACAGGCTCCAGCGAGCACAAGATCATCGACTCAGCATCAAACGCGCCACCGGTTCTTGCGCGACAGATCAGCACACAGGATCGACGAACCTGAACGGCGTCTGGGACATGGGCGAGGTAGGCATGCCCGGTGTCAAGGTGACGCTGCAAAGCGCCAACGGCGACACTACCGTCGACTTGGTGTCAGCACCGAACCCCGACGAGATCAGCGACACGACTCCCAACACTTGCGACTATCTGAACCCGAGTGCCCCGACTCCCTGCCCCGGCACTTGGGGCTTGATACCGGCCGGCGAGACGACTGATTGGTGGATGGTTTCTATCGCGGTCCCTGCAGGATACTCCGTGACCAGCGCGAATCCACAGTGGGTTCAGGTGCAGGGAGAAGGCGCCACCGGGGTGGTATACTTCGGGCTTGCGCCTGTCGGTGCTGGCGGCCCGACCGGGGTGCTACTCCCGGCAACGGGTGCGGGGTATGAACTCTATGCGGCTGGCCTGCTCCTAGTGACAGGGCTTGGCTTGACACTTAAGTCACGCTTGCGCAAGAAGTAGTCCGACCTGCAAAGTTTTGGCGCGGCTGCCACTGCAATCCCAGCTCTGCGTCGAAGCTGGGATTGCGCGAGTGTTGCTCCGGCCATTCGCACTGCAACTCAAAGGGGCTGCCCTTTTTCAAGGGCAGCCCCTCTCGGTTCAACAATCAAGCTCCGAACCCGGATCTACGCCTTCGTAGCCTTCCAGGCGGTGTACTGATTTTCAACCTCAGTCTTGACAGTCTCGAGACCGGCGGCCTTTAGGTCCTCAACGTACTTGGGTAGTTCGACCGCAGGGTCGACGTAACCCGACCTCAGGGCCTGGTCCATCCCGTCGACGACTCCTTGCAGAGCGGTCAGCTCAGCAGCCACGGGTTCCGAACGGAAGCGGAAGCCGAGGGAAGGACTGTTGACGGAATCATTGGCGTACTCGATCAGCATCTTGTTCTTGTTGGGGTCTTCCTTGTTGGAGACGGCCTGAAGCATGGTGTTACCTACGGTCCACGCGCCGGCAGTCGCGCCATACCAGGCGCTGTCAATGATGTTCACTCGGCCGTCAGGATCGAACTCCCAGTTCTTGCCTTCGACGCCGAACAGCATCATGTTGATCAGCTTGGAGTCGGTGTGCATGAGATTGATGTACTCCATGGCCTGTACCGGATAGTCGGACAACATAGGAATGGCGA
Source organism: uncultured Chloroflexia bacterium (assembly GCA_963751345.1). Classification (GTDB taxonomy): domain Bacteria; phylum Chloroflexota; class Anaerolineae; order B4-G1; family SLSP01; genus PWVB01. Next base: position 38,544 of record CAVVUS010000036.1, on the reverse strand, counting down.
GCATAGAGCCACCGGCATGGTGAGTTACGTTGACCTTGGCCTGGCCGTAGATCTCCAGCAGCTCTAGATCGGGATTGCCGGAGGCGTTCACCAGTTCCTGTGCTTTGATGTTGCTGCCTTTCAGGGGCTGGGTCGTGATGAAGAACTGTCCCGCGTTCATCAGCGGGGCGCTGTCGAAAGTAGTTAGGCCGGCATCCGGATGGACCCAACCCTTCAGATACCATTCGCGCATCAAAGCGACATACGCTTTATTGACTTCGGTCTCCCAGACACTGTAGATGGTCTCGTCGAAATTCCCGTTGGCATCGGGATCCTGGAGCATGTTGACCACATTGCCGGGAACACTCTCAGCGAGGCTGGGTAGCCAGGGTTCGAAGCCCCACCAGTTGCCACTGTAAAGGTAAGGATACTCATCCGGGCGGGCTGCTTTGGCCTTTTCGAGCCAGGGCTCGAGATCAGTCATAGTCTTGACCTTGGCAGCCTCTTCGGGAGTAAAGCCGATGTCCTGAGCAAAGACGGCGTTGTAGATGAAGCCCATGGGAACGGTCAGCTCTTTATTGGTGGGGACCGCGTAGTTGACGCCGTCGATCTGCGTGCCGGTGATGAACGCGGGGTTCAGTCCGGCCAGGATGCCCTGGCCATACGTCTCGAGCAGGTTGCCGTCTGGGCCGTTGTCGTCATTCAACGGGAGGAACAGGCCTTCGGTTGCCAACTGCATGTAATTCTGCCAGTCAGCAGTGAAGAAGATGTCCATCTTCTCCCCGGCCTCAATGCCCGTTACAGCCTTGGAGACCCAGTCACCCCAGCCAATGATGTGGAAGACCACGTTGACGCCAATGAGAGGCTCAACATATGAGTTGATCGCGGCTTCAACCGCGCCGCGCTGATCGGTATCTCCGTTTCCGATCCAGTAGTAGTCGAGAACTGCGGTTTCAGCCGGCGGTGCTGTGGTGGCTTCGGGTGCAGTACCGGCCTCAGATCCTGTTGTGGGCTGTGCTGCCGGTCCGGAACAGGCTACGAGAACTCCGGCAACAGCACCTATGCCGGCAACCTTCAAGAACTCACGACGTGACAATCTCCTAGACATCATGTCTCCTCTCTTCAGTCAGTTACGTAGAAACGTGTTCGCTACGGCTTATCAAACCGGAAGGACAGGACCGCGGATCGTCTTTGCTGCTCGATGCCTCCTCTCTTGCTTATGCAGAGACTGCTGGATTCGATCTCAACAGGCAACGCCTGTCAGTCAGGACAAACGGCCCTAGCCCTTGATAGCCCCCATGGTCAGACCGCGGATAAAGTACCGCTGGAAGAAGGGATACGCGAAAATGATGGGGCCTACGGTTACCACCGCCATGGCCATCCGGAAAGTCTGCGAGGGGAGTTGGGACATGTTGACCAGCCCTTGCATCTTATCCGCGTTTTCAAGCAGGAATCGGATGTTGTTCAACGTCGTATAGATGGTGAACTGCAAGCTGTAGTATTTCGCCTCGTCCACCAGCAGCAGACAGTTGAAGAAATTGTTCCAGATGCCAATCGCGCTGAACAGGGCGACCGTCGCCAAACCGGGGACAGCCAGCGGCACAACGATCTGCAAGAGCGTACGCCATTCGCCGGCGCCATCGATACGGGCTGATTCGAGGAGCTCATTGGGCACATTCGTTTGGTAGAAGGTGCGCATGACGATCACCCAGAATGGGCTGAAAGCCGAGGGAAGGAACAGGGCCCACAGGCTGTTCTGAATCTGCAGAATCTGCCGAGTGACCATGTAGTATGAAACAAGCCCGCCGCTGAACAGCATGGTGAAGAAGGCGAAGAAGGTAAAGAAGGTCTTGAACTTGAAATTGGGTCTCGAAAGCGGGTAAGCGTATAACCCCACCATGATTACAGAGAGGAGTGTACCTGCCACGGTGGATATGATCGTGTTCTTGTAAGCGGTAACGACAATTGAGCCCTTGCTGAACAAGAATGTATAGGCCATGGTCGAGAATTCCTCAGGCCATAACCTGTAGCCGTTAGCTGTAAGCGAGGCCTCCGAAGTGACCGAGGAGATGACGATGACGTAGATGGGAATCAGCGTCAAAATGCAGAGCAATCCCAAGAGAATAGTAAACACCGCATTCGTCGCTGGCGAAAGGGCAAGCATGTCTCGCCTTGTCTTTCTCAATGACAAGACTTTGCCCAGCAGCCCTGATCTAGGTTTGGCCGTTATATCCATTTTGGGGTAGCTCCTTAGAACAGTGCCAATTCCGGTTTGGTCCTACGCACAACCGTATTCGTGATCATGATCAGAACGAAGCCAACAATCGACTGCACGAACGCGGCTGCAGCAGGATAGCCAAGCGGCGTCGAGCCTCTCAACATATTGTACACGAACACATCCAGCGTCTGCGTAACATCCTTGACGACTGCAGCGCCATTTGGCAGGGTGTAGAACATATCGAAATCGGAACCGAAGATGCGTCCTACTGCCAGAATCTGCAGCAGCACGATAACCGGAACCAGGTGGGGCAAGGTGATGTGGAGGAACTGCTGCCATTTCCCAGCGCCGTCGATGGCAGCGGCTTCATAGAGCTCACGATCGATGCCGGTGATGACGGCCAGATAGATGATGGACCCGTTGCCCGTATATCTCCATATATTGGCGATCAGGAAGATGAACGGCCACGCGAGCTTCTCTTTGTACACTTCTATCGGCCCCATCCCTACGGCAGCCAGCCCACCGTTGATGATTCCGTTGGCGCTGCCCAATGCGTAGACGACATACGCAACAACAATCCACGAGATGAAATACGGGAGGAAGAAGATAGAGTGAAAGACCTTTGACACGAACCGGTTGGTCAGCTCGAAAATCACGACGGCCAAGGCAACCGATAGCACCAGCCCCACAACCATAAAGAGCAGGTTATACCCTACCGTATTGCGGATATACGTCAGCGTAGCCCCGATGTTTGTAGGAAGGGTAAGGTATCTGAAGTTATCCAGTCCGACCCACGGGCTCTTGATAAGGCTGTAGACAAACTTGTTCTGGATGAAGGCATCCGCAGGAGGTCTAACTAGCTTATAGGTCTTGAATGCCATAAGGGCACCGGGCATGGGCAGATACGCAAACAACAGCAGCCATATTGCACCCGGCAGAACCATGACCAGATAGGACAGGTTGGTGTAGACCTTATCTCTACTCCACCTGGGCTTCTTCTTTGAGACCAACGCTTCAGAGGATGTAGCTTCCATCAGAAAACCTCGTTTCGTATGGTGAATCGGCGTAGACGAACCTATACCTCGGTTCCTCCCGATGTCTGACCGTTGCCGGTGCAGATCACTGGGCGGCACCCACGGAGTCACGCTCAACGAGCCTGGTCGATACTGAGATGGTGATTTTGGGCTGCAACGGGTCGCTGGCCCGCGATAGGAGTTGACGAACAGCCAGCGAGCCCATCCATGTCTTATGAACACGCACGGTAGTCAGTGCCGGTGTCACGACACTGGCGCTATCGATATCGTCGAACCCGATGACCGACAGCTCTCCAGGCACCGCGATCCCAAGATTCCGAGCTGCATTCAGCGCACCGATAGCCACCAGGTCAGCACTGGCAAAGACCGCGGTGACCTCGGGCGCGCGTTCGAGCAGTCGTCTCAAGGAGTGCTCACCTGCTTGATAGCTAACCTCAGAGTCCTCGACGTAGGCTTCGGAGAGCCCATATGCTTTCATCAAGCGCAGAAAGCTCACACGTCGTTCCACCACACTCGGGGGTGAATCGGGATGTGTGCCGATCAGCCCAATCCGGCGGTGTCCGAACCGGATCAAGTACTCGATTGCAGTGCAGGTTCCCGCATCATTGTCAATCAGGACGCTGTCGTAGGGCAAGTTTGGCGCATACGCGTCAATGAGCACAATCGGGAGGTCGAGGCGGCGCTTGAGAACGTCCACGGTGTCCTCGATAAAGGTACCGACGAGCAGCAGGCCGTCGATGCGTTCCTCGCTCAGCATCGGGGGCCAGGCGACCGGATGGTTGGAACCGTCGACCTCGATATTAGCGTACATCAGGCTGATGTTCTGCCTGCGGCACTCGCTTTCGACCCCAACCTGAACCACCGAGTAGAAAGGGTTTGTGTAAGGCGGATAACCATAGTCATGCTTGGTCAGCATGCCGATGACTTCGAGGTTATCGGCGACTTGTTCCACACGATGCTTTATCGGATATCCCAACGTTCGAGCGGCGTCGACCACGCGCGCCCGCGTGTCCGATGCGACATTGGGGCGATTGTTGAGGGCTTGCGATGCAGTTCCTATGGACACCCCGGCCAGGTCTGCTACCTCTTGAAGGCGAACTCCATTGGACATAGGAGAGACCTTTTTTGGGTCATCGACTGAAATATTGGGCTGATATTTCAATTTAAGCATGAAAATGGCACGATGTCAAGCCCAAGAGGGATAAAGTCATATCAATTGGTCAGTACAGTACACCAGATCGCGGGAAGGATCGCCGCTGGGCTGCACGCACCAGCAAACGCCGGCACGTTCGGCGCCGCCTCTGGAACGGTTGCCCCCTATCATCCATCGCATCTATACTCCGAGAGTCATTCAGCGCCACAGACCCACCAGGAGGACGATTTGCATACCTACACGGAACCGGCGAAACAATTGCCCGTCAACACCTATGATGTCGTCGTAGCCGGGGGAGGCACGGCTGGCGTCGTCGCGGCCCTCGCTGCGGCGCGCCAGGGCGCCCGGACGGCACTCATCGAGATGAAGGGCTACACCGGAGGCATCGCCGTCGAGGGCGGCACCGCGCTGCACAGCTACTACAACCTATGGAAGGCCTTTCCCGGCGTAGAGAAACACCAGGTGGTCAGGGGCATCCCGGCCGAGATCGTCGACCGGCTTGCCGAGGCCGGCGGCACAACCGGTCACGCCGAGATGACTGTAGGCTACGACTACGATGCCGTCTGCACGGCTATCGACACCGAGATCTACAAGCTTGTCACCCTCTCGATGTTGGAGCAGGCCGGCGTCCATCTCTGCCTCAACACCTTGCTCGCCGGCGCCGTCGTCGAAGGGTCACAGCTGAAGGGTGTGATCGCGGAGAGCCATCAGGGCCGCGAGGCCATCATGGCGAAAGCGTTCGTCGACACGACGGGCTATGGCGATCTCTGCGCGCGCGCCGGTGCGGCCTATGTCGAGCCCAACGACTATCCTGTGGTGAATAGCATCGGGTTGGCCAACGTGAGCTTGGAGGCGTATTACGACTTCATCGTCAAGCACGATGCCCTGACCCAGTACGCCCGCGGGTGGCGCAGCGGCAAGAGAAGACCAGATCGTGCGCCTGGATGGCCGCCGTGCCGCCATGCCCGAGGGCTTTGCGGAGGGCGCTGCGGAGATCGGGATGTCGATGGTCACGACGACGGTCCACGACGACTACTTTATGTTCGTGAAGATCAATTACAAAATGAACGTGAGCCCCACGGACCGTGACGCCGCGGCCCTGGCGGAGGTGGAACTCCGTCGTCGGCAGGCGCGCGCGGTTGATCTCTTCCGGAGGTACGTCCCCGGCTGCGAGAGAGCCTTTATCGCCCGGACCAGCCCCTCGCTCACCATTCGCCGCGGCAGGCTGGTCACGTGCGACTACGACGTGACACGTGATGACGTCCTGGAAGGGCGACATTTCGATGACGATGTCTTGGCCTACGGGTTCCACGACTCTGCCCCGCGGCTCCAGATCAAGGACGGTGGAACCTACGGCGTCCCCTATCGTGCACTGCGCGTCTCGGGGCTCGACAACCTATTGGCCGCCGGGATGATGATCACGTCGGACCACGACGCCCACATGTCAACGCGTAACACCGTGGCCTGTATGGGCCAGGGCCAGGCCGCCGGGACCGCCGCTGCCCTCTGCGCCCTGCGAGACGAAGGCACCCGCGAGCTGCCCTACGGTGTGCTGCGCGAGGCGCTCGAGGCGGGCGGGGTTTACTTCGAAGACTGACGAGTAGCGGGTAACCGGAGCCTCCCGATCAACTCGTCACCGGTCACTTGTCACGCAAGACAGGAGGGACCTATGAACACCGAAATCTCTATTGATGGCACGGGCTTTCTGATCGACGGCAAGCCGACATACGAGGGGGTCAGTCACCTGGGACGCCCCGTTGAGGGCCTGCTGTTCAACAGCCGGATGGTGCAGGCAATCTTCGACGATGAGAATCTCGAGACAACAAGGCATTGGCGGTATCCCGACACCGGTCTGTGGGATCCCGATCGCAACACGGACGAGTTCTGCGCGATGCTGCCCACCTACCGGCGCTATGGCCTGCTGGCGGTGACCGTGGGACTTCAGGGCGGAGGATCAGTCTACACACCCGACGTCTACGAGCACTACGTCAATTCAGCCTTCGACGCCGATGGAGAGCTTAAGCCTGCCTACTGCGACAGGCTTGCACGCGTGCTCGATGCGGCGGACGCAGCAGGTATGGTCGTGATCGTCAATTTCTTCTACTGGCGGCAGGTTGAGAAGATGCACGGTGACCCGGCCATCATCCGCGCGACGGAGACAGCCACCGATTGGCTGCTGCGTACCGACCATCGCAACCTCCTCATCGACGTCTACAACGAGTTCACGGCAGGCGACCAACTCGTCCAGTCCGAGCACATCCACGAGTTGATCGAGATCGTGCAGCAGACCACGCTGGGCGGGCGCCGCTTGCTCGCGAGTTCCAGCATCATGCCCGGCAATTTCTCAGCACCCGGGCGCTGGCAGGAGGTGCAGGACTTCTACCTGCCCCACGGAAACAGCACGTGGGCCGGGAAACTGCGCCGAGAACTCCAGGGGATCAAGGCCGGCGATGCATACCTAGCCGCTCCCCGGCCATTGCTCGTCAACGAGGACTCAATGTACCTTAACAACCTCGAAGCTGCCGTCGATGAGTACGCCTCGTGGGGCTTCTATATCCAGGGCTACGGGTGCGGCGGATGGAACCACGGGCGTTACGAGTGGCCCCAACACGCCCGTGAGACCACTTACGAGCACCTCACCGGCTATCAAACCGTGCCCGTCAACTGGTCGATCAACACCGGGCTGAAACGCTCGTTCTTCTACCGGCTCGCGGAGATCACGGCCTCGCCCGGGACGGAGAACGAAACATAGATTCCGAAGGACCCGGAGGCGAACGATGCCTAAAATGAGAGCCCTCAGTTGTCCGGCCTGCGGCGCACCGATAGCGCCCGGCACCCGGGAATGCCCATATTGCCAGCGCTACCTCTACGAGGAACCTGAAGAGACGGCGGCAGCCTCGTTAAACGATGCGCCAGGCGCCGGGAATCTCGCCGATGGGGGCAAGCTCTTCCAGCGTTTGAGCGAACCGCACGAGAGCGCCTTCACGCTCTCGGTGCCGCACGGCTGGCTGCTGGACGGCGGGATCGTTCGTGCTGACTTCGCCCGGCAGGCCATCAACGCCCAGTTCATCGAGGCCAAGATCGACTTCACCGTTAAGCAGGACGATCGGGGGACGGTCGCCATCCGATGGTGTCCCGAAGTGAAGTACTGCGACATGCGCTACTCGATGGCGGGCGCGTTCTTCCCGGTGGGCAGCAGCTACCAAGGGATGGTCGTCATGCCGGTGATGTCCGCGGTCGACTTCCTGGTACGGGTCGCTTTCCCGTGGGCCCATCCCGCTGCCTCGGCGGTCTCGGTCGTCGGCCAGCGCTCGGAGCCGTTGCTCGTGCAGGCCTACCGCCAACGTATGGCCGCCTTCGGCTCCCCCTCTGAACTTTAGCTATGACGGTGCGACGGTCGTTTTCACCTACACAGAGGACGGACAACGCTTCGAAGAGAAGGCTTACACGGTCATCGAGAATATGGGCGCCATCGCGGCGGGAATGTGGAGCAACAAGGACACCCTCCTCCTTCGCGCGCCCGAGGGTCAACTGGCGCAGATGGAGCCGCTGCTTCACCACATCCGCGAGTCGGTCAAGCTCGATCCGGCCTGGATCGCCCGCGAGATCGCCGGCCAGGAGATTCTCTCCGGACACTTCCTCAGTGCCCAGCAAGCCGAGCACGCCAGGAACCGGCGAATGCTGGAGATTCAGCAACAGATCCAGCAAATCGATCGTCAGATCACCGAGCATCGGGCGCGCACCAACGCCGAGATCAACAACGACGCCTATCTGACCCTGATGAACCAGGAGGAGTTCGTGAATCCTTTCACAGGGGATGTGGAAACCGGGTCAGACCAATGGCACCACCGCTGGGTCACCGATGGTGGCGAGGAATTCTACACTGACCACGAGGACGACGACCCCAACGTCGCCGGCCTTTTCAACCGCACCGACTGGAAGCGTACTCCCGTCCGTCCTCGATTTCCCAGCGGCTGACCTCTTCCTAGACAGCTTGGACCAATCTGGTGCTAGATTGGTCCAAGCTTCTTTCCACTCCTACACCGCCTCCGTCTGCCCGCTGCGCTGCGACGCGTAGAGCGCGTCGATGATGCGCATATTCTCCTCCAGCGACTCCGCAGCAAAGGCCGGAGCGTGAAGTCCACGCACAGCTTCGCTCAGATCCTGGACCTCGGCAGTATAGCCATTGACGTGTCCTCCGACCGTGATCTTCTCAGCCTCCCGCCCCGTCTGCAGAAGCATTGCGGGCTCACCCGCCGGCGCTCCCCACCCATAGGGGCCGGTGAGCTTACCCTTGACCCCCACGAGGCTGAAGGGCCCACCCCACGGCGCATTGAACCCCCACTGCAGCGTGCCCATGGCGCCGTCGCCGTAGTCAAGCATCGCCACGCCCGCCATATCGACATCAAAGCGCGACGACCACTGCATCCTCGCCGAAACCGTCACCGGCATTCGCCCCATCAACCGCCTTTGCGCGTCGACGGCATAGCATCCGATATCGTAGAGCGCGCCGCCCCCGATGTCAGCCTGCAGTCGCACATCCGCCGGGTCCGGGTTCGCCATCAGAAAGCTCGCGATGGTATGCACAAAACGCAACTCGCCCAAAACACCCGATCGCGCGATCTCGACAGCCTTAACCTGAACGGGGTTGAACCGAGAGGCGTAAGCTTCCAGGCAGTACCGGCCGGTCTCAGACCGCACGGCCTCGATCTCCCGCGCCTCGGCAGCGTTGACGGTGATCGGCTTCTCGCAGAGCACGTGCTTGCCCGCGCGCATCGCCTTGATGCTCCACTCGGCGTGCAGGCCGTTGGGCAGCGGGATGTAGACCGCATCGATCTCCGGGTCCGCCAGCATGGCCTCGTAGGAGCCATAGGCCTTCGGAATGCCGAACCGCTCTGCCGTCGCCTGCGCCTTGCTCAGCGTACGGCTGGCAATCGCCGTCAGTGTGGTCAGTGCAGCTCCCTCCATCGAGGGAATCACGTGGTTGATCGCGATATTCGCACAGCCGACCACACCCCATCGAACAGGTTGCTCGTTCATGCTCTCCTCCGTTTCCTGTAGGCTATTCCCCCCATTATACAACGTGCGCACACCCACCCCAACCCGAAGATTTGACGCGGGGCCGGCTCAGACTATACTTCAGCACACGACGCGATTCCGGAAAAGGAGCCAACGTGAAAGGTATCATACTCTCCGGCGGCATGGGCACACGTCTGTACCCACTCACAATCTCACTCTCGAAACAGATACTGCCCATCTTCGACAAGCCCATGATCTACTATCCCTTGTCGGTGCTAATGCTGGCGGATATTCGGGAGTTTCTGATCATCTCGACCCCCAGCACATCGAGCTCTACAGGGATCTCTTCGGCGACGGCGAGAGGCTTGGCCTGCATATCGAGTATGCGGTTCAGCCCAGGCCGGAAGGCATTGCCCAATCCTTCATCATAGGCGAGGAGTTCGTCGCCGGAGAGCCCTGTGCGTTGATGCTGGGCGACAACTTCCTCTATGGACATGGGCTTTCGGATATGCTGACGGAAGCCGGCAGGATCGAGGACGGTGGCCTGGTTTTCGCCTATTACGTACAGGATCCGGAGCGCTACGGCGTCGTAGAGTTCGACGAGCAATGCCGGGCGCTGAGTATCGAGGAGAAGCCCAGGCGCCCGAAATCCAACTACGCAGTGACAGGGCTCTACTTCTACGACAAGCACGTCGTGGATCTGGCCAAAGCCCTGCGGCCCTCGGCACGGGGAGAACTCGAGATCACCGACCTCAATAACGAGTATCTGAAGCTCGGCAAGCTGAACGTTCAGCTTCTGGGTCGCGGTTTTGCGTGGCTCGACACGGGCACACACGAGAGCCTGCTGGAGGCCAGCGACTTCGTCCAGACCATCGAGCACCGGCAAGGCCTGAAGATCGGCTGCATCGAGGAGATCGCCTACAAGAAAGGCTACATCGGAGCGGAGCAACTGCTCCGCATCGCGAACTACTCGGACCAGAACGGCTATTGTGATTACCTGCGCCGGGTAGCGGAGAACCCAACTGAGGGGCTCGAAGCGTGACCGCGACGACCGGCACCCCACCGGGAAATGGCGGATCACGTCCGGCCTATCGCGTCGAGACCGAGCGTCTCGTCGTCCGCTGCTGGGGCCCTGACGACGCAGCTCTGCTGAATGCGGCCATCCACCGGAGTTGGGACCACCTGGCGCCCTGGATGCCCTGGGCTCGAGGCGATCGGCCCACTCTCGACAACACCCTCGCGCTCGTGCGGCGGTGGCGAGGAGAGTTTGACCTAGACCAAGACTTCACCTACGGGATCCTCAGCGCCGACGAGACCTCGGTTGTCGGCGGTACCGGCCTCCACACCCGCCGCGGCGACGATGTGCGCGAGATCGGCTACTGGGTCCACGTGGACCATATCGGCCACGGATATGCCACCGAAGTGGCCGGTGCTCTGACCAGAGTCGCCTTCGAAGTCGACCACGTGCGCAGAGTCGACATCTACTGCCTGCCCCACAACATCCGCAGTGCCGCCGTCGCGAGAAAGCTCGGCTACGTCCACGAGGCTACCCTGCGACAATGCTTGAATGAGGGCAATGGAGTCTTCTCCGACGGCATGCTGTGGACAATGCTGGCGGAAGAGTATCCCGCCAGTCCGGCGTCCCGGACACCCGCCAAGGCCTACGACATCGCCGGGCGCAGGACGCTGTGAAGTGCCCGTGACGTCACCTGTCATACTCGACGTCATTGCCTTCGATGCTGACGACACCCTATGGCATACGGAGCATCTCTACAGCGACGCGAAGCACAAGCTTGCTGTAGTGTTGGGTCGCTACATCGACGCTACGACGCTGGAAGCCGACCTGGACGAGATCGAGGTCGGCAATATCGGTGTCTACGGCTACGGGGTCAAGTCGTTCACGCTCTCGATGATCGAGGCCGCCGTCAAGCTGACCGATGGACAGATCAAGGGCACCGAGATCCTCGAGATCGTGGACCTCGCCAGGGGGATGCTGTCCGCCGATGTAGAGCTACTGGAGCACGTTCACGACACCGTCCACGCATTGGCGGCTGAACATAGGTTGATGGTCATCACCAAGGGGGACGCCTCCGAGCAGATGCCCAAGCTCGCGCGCTCCGGACTTCTCGACGCCTTCCCTTACGTAGAGGTCGTCGGCAGCAAAACCGAAGATGTCTACCGGCGGCTGCTCGCCAAACACAGACTCGCGCCCGAGCATTTCCTGATGGTCGGCAATTCACTGAAGTCGGACATTCTCCCGGTGCTGGCACTCGGTGGGTACGGCGTCTACGTTCCCTCTGACGTGTTGTGGTCCCACGAGTGGGTAGACGCCCCACCCACCGACAACGACCGGTACTTCGAGTTAGCGGATATTGGCCAACTGCCCGAGCTGGTAGAGGAACTGACGCAGTCTGGCGTGTAGCGAATGCTGCGTAATCCGGCTCATCCCCAGAGTAATCGCATCACCAAGCAAGCGGGCAGTTGGTGCACTGTCACGCTCTTCGCCATCGGCTTCTACGTCCTGTTCACAGGTCTCGCCCTGGCGACGCATGGCCGGGACCCGCTGTGGTTTGCCTGGCAGGGGGATAGATACGCGCAATTGGCCCCTGAGGGCACCACCGGATACGATGGCCAGTTTGTGCTCTATATAGCACGCGACGGATGGGGCGCCGTGCCGCACCTCGACAATCCGGCCTACCGCCTCCAGCGCATCCTGACGCCTGTCGTAGTACGCGTGCTCTCCCTTGGAATGCCTGTGCTGGTACCCTGGATCATCATCCTCGTGAACGCTGTTTCGATCATTGCAGCCACCGCCATCTTGGCGCACTGGCTCTCCGGCCAGGCCACATCTCCCTGGTACGCCCTGACCTACACCCTTTTTGTCGGTACGCTGATGCCCTACTCGCGAGACCTAACCGAGCCACTCGCCCTTTGTCTGGCTGCCCTGGGTGCAGTGATGTGGCTCCGAGAGGACTACAGTCTGGCGATTGTCAGCTGGAGTCTCGCCGCCCTGGCGAAAGAGATCACGCTGATCTTCCCTGTCGGCGCCGTGGCGGTGTCGATCTACCGGGGGAAGATCCGCCTAGCGGTTGGGGCAGCACTCACCGCGGCGCCGCTGGCATGCTGGGAGGCCTACTTGTACGTGCGCCTCGGTGAGATACCGTTTCTTTCCGGCCCATCCCTGGAGCCGGTGCCGTTGCTGGGTGTCATACGTGGGTGGAGCACCGAACCTGGAGGCCTCTCCGCTGCCGTCCTCGTCGCACTTGCCGCGGTGGTCTTGTTCCCGATTTCGCTGCGGTGCCTGCGGAGGCATTCGACTGCGATCGTACCTATCTGGTTGCTGCTCCACACCATCTTCGTGCTGCTATTGCCGTCTGATGTATACTCCCATATCATGCATGCAGGGCGGAACGCGGGGGGAATGATACTCTCCTTGACACTGCTGCTACCTTCACTCTGGCGAGCATCGAGACCTCTGGCTCTGGGCTACTCCGTGGTACCAACGGTGATGTGGCTCGTTCCGATCTTGAGATGGGCGCCATGGCTGTCGAGTGCCGGACTCCCTGGTCATGGAGGCTAGATGGAGGCTAGCTGCCACAAAGGAGGTTTCATGCGTATAGGTGAGTGTATAGGATGCAAGGAGTTCCCGTGTGCCGACGTAAACCACGTGGCCTATCGGATACCCGACGTCGATCTGGACCCGGCCTACGTCAAGATTGTCCTGATCTCCGAAGCTGTGCCGGACGATCCGGGGGACTATTACTACGCTGATGGCACGCCACAATCCGGCTCGCTCTTTGAACAGACCACGGTACTGGCCTTCCAGGATGCCGGCGCCGAAACCGCTTCGCTCCAGGACATCCTTGACCTCGGCGTCTATATGACAACAGCGGTGAAATGTGCCAAGATGGGTTACACAATGAAAGCCGCGACCATCAACGCTTGCTCGGAGATCCTAGAGCGAGAACTGGCATACTTCCCCAATGTGCAGGCCTATCTGTTGATGGGCGACGCCGCCATCAAGGCTATGAACGCGATCGCTAGACGTGCCGGCGAGGGCCGCGTGATTCCAGCGGGATCGACCTACAAGATTCGCGGTCCGGTCTACACCTGGCGAGGGGCCCGCGCCTTTCCCTCCTATCTGCAGGCGGGCCCAAGTTTCTTCATCGAGAAGACCAAGCGCACGATGATCGCCCAGGATATCAGGGCTGCCCTGGACCTGACGACGTCGGTTCACCCAACTTAAGGAGTCTCTCATATGCAGGTTTACGATACAGGCCTCAACAAAGGCAAGCTAATTACGGACTTCGGCTCCACCGGAGTCAGGATCTCCACTCTGATCAGCCTGAGGGCGTGGCACGTCGCGCTCCTCCAGATCGAGCCGGAGGGTGTTCTGGGCGCCCACAAGGTGGCGACCGATCAACTGATGATCGTCCTCCAGGGCGGCGCCCGCGTCTCCGGCGACGATGGCGACGCCATTGACATTGTGCCGGGCAGCGCGGCCTTCTGGAACCGCGGCGAGCGTCATGAGACGCGCGCCGGATCGAAGGGCTGCCTCGCCATCGTGGTTGAGGGTGACAAACTGGCCAACGGGTTGGCAATGTCCATCCGCAGAGTCACGGGTTGAGGACAGCATCAACCACAGACGTAGGGAATCGACCGGTCACAGATACGATCCCCATCGCGATCGATGTAGAGCCGGCACCGGCCCGGATAGGGGTCATTCACCACACCTCGCGGGCAATCCAAGCAGGTCCGCACCGGCGCATCGGGCGTCGCGGTCGGGTCGGAGACGGGCAGCGCCTCCGCCGGCACAGGCGTGAGCGTAGGTTCGACCACAGCAAGATCGTCAGACGCGGAGACCTCAGGCAGACTCGTCTCGCCGGGATCATTGCTGTCGTCGCCCAGAGGTTGAGCGGTGAGATCGACCTCCCCATCTGTGTCCGACTTCAGGTCCGACGATGCGAGATCATCGGACCCACCCTCGGCATCGGCGACCCGGGTCAGAACACCGGTGAGGGTGCCGCAGGTCGCCAGCACCGTCCCGGCAGCCAGGGTGATGCCACCCAGGTAGAGGAAACGTCGGCGCGGAATAGGAGGCGTGGTGCGCGGGGTCGGGCAGGCGTCAGCAGCAGGGCTCCGCCTGGCCTTGGCGAGGACCCGCTGGGTCATACAGACGACCCATTTGGTGTGCAGTACCAGGTGTACGAGGACGCCCGCGATCATTGCCAGGCTGGCCCACAGGTGCACCTGGTCCCATACACGATATGACAACCCCAGTACCCCACCGCCGGCACTCTCCCCGCCCGCGGGAAGTAGAAAGACCAGGCCACTTACGGCGCTCACCCCAAAGGCAGCGCCGATTCCCACATCGGTCCAGTAATTCACGTTCGGTTTGACCATTGGACATGCTCCTACGATAGATGTTGTGTTCCACGATCAGCGTACCAGACGAATCTTAAGGAATGCTGAATGTATGATGTGGTTTCTGTGAAGCCGCAGTGCAGCGCAAGTCGGTGAAAACCGGTGGCGTTCCGGCCGGAACAGCCTATAACACAGTATGATCATACCTATCCGCCATAGACGAAGTGAGGCTGCCCAAGTGCCCGATGCTGAACCCGAGACAGATTCCGTCATGACAGCCGTCGCTCACTTCGGTCTCGACATCGCCGAGATGGTGGCCCCGGCGGAGTCGTATAGCTCGACCGTACGGCTCATCACGCTGACCGACGGTGAGCGCCTCGTCCTCAAAATCCCGTACACCAGGGTCAAGCTCTTCCGCGAGATGACCGCTTTGCGTGCCCTGGCTGCCGATCTGCCGGTGCCCGAGGTGATCGATGTCTGGATCCCCAGAACTGAGGCGCCCGGCGCCTTGCTCTTGTCGCGGCTTCCCGGCACCGCGCTCGACCTCTCGCTCGAGGAGCACGGCACACTCGACCTCGTGCGGCAGATGGGCGCGCTGCTTGCAGCGCTCCACGCCCACCGCGTCGCTGCCTTCGGCGAAGTCCACGCGCCCGATTGCCGGCGAGCCACCGGACTGGTGGGACATAATGGACGAACGATTCCAACTCTGGATCCGCACCTGCACAGGCGTTGTCCCCCAGCGAAAGCTGGCAGAGATCGAGGGTGTCTTCGCGGCCTTGAGCGCCGATCTGCCCGCACCCGATGGACCGTGCTGGGTCCACGCCGATTTCCGGCCGGCCAACGTCCTTGTCGAGGATGGGCGGATCACGGGCTTGATCGATTTCGAGTCTGCCCGTGGCGGTTCGGCGGACTTTGACTTCGTGAAGGTCAGCCACGCACTCTTTGATACTCTTGCCGGCAGTCGGGATGCCTTCCTCGCCGGATACGATGCCATCCGACCGCATCCCGACCTGGCACGTACGCTGCCTTACTACCGGCTCCACAACGCCGTCGGCGGTCTGGCATGGTGCATCCGCCGCACCAACACAGACGATCCCTTCTATCGCGAAAATGACGAGGTAATCGGAGCGATACTCGAGGCGTATCGCCAGGGGAATCAATGAGAAAATGGTGTAAACTAGAGAGGTAACCGACAACGGGGGCAGTCGATTGAGGGGTTGTGAGAGGAGCGCATGGCGAGTCCGGTCTGGCAAATTGTTATTATCTTATTATTGGCCGTCTTCAATGGTCTCTTGGCGATGTCCGAAATCGCCGTCATCTCTGCCCGCAAGGCGCGCTTGCGGCAAGCCGCCGAGAGCGGGAACAAGCGTGCCGAGGCCGCACTGGTTCTGTCAAGCGCGCCAACGGACTTCCTGTCGACGGTTCAGATAGGCATCACGCTGGTCGGCATCCTGGCCGGCGCCTACGGGCAGGCAACCCTAGCTCGTGCGCTCGCAGCTGCCCTCGCCAAGATCCCTGCTCTCATACCCTATGCGCAGTCGATCTCGATCGTCGTCGTCGTCATCGGCGTCACCTATGTTTCGCTGGTGATCGGCGAACTGGTCCCGAAACGGCTGGCGCTTGCCGATGCGGAGCGCATCGCAGGATACGTGGCCGCGCCGATGAAGACCCTCTCCAATATCGCCCGCCCCATTGTCTGGCTGCTCAGCGTGTCGACAGATGGCGTCCTCGAGCTGATGGGCGTCAAGCCATCCGACGCCCGCGACGTCACATCCGAGGAAATCGAGGTGCTCATCGAGCAGGGCACCGAGATGGGGGTCTTCGAGGAGTCCGAACAGGACATGATCGAGAGTGTCCTGAGGTTGGACGAGCGGCGCGTCGACGCGTTTATGACGCCCCGCACCCAGATTATGTGGATCGATCTGGAAGATCCCGAATCCCAGATCCGAGACGTATTGCTGGAGGCGCAGCACTCCCGCTTCCCGGTGATAGAGGGCGATCCCGACAACGTACAGGGCATCCTATACGCAAAGGATATGGTCGTCCGGCACCTCAAGGGCGAGCCCTTTGATCTGCGCGCCTCGCTGAGACCGGTGCTCTTCGTCCCCGAGAGTATGTCGACACTGCGGGTGCTGGAGCTCTTCAAGCAGGAAGGAAACCACATCGCGCTGGTGACCGACGAATACGGCAGCGTCCAGGGGATGGTCACGGACATGGACATCCTGGAGGCAATCGTCGGCGAGATTCCCTCGGAGGATGAGCCGGAAGAACCCCAAGCCGTGCAGCGCGAAGATGGAACGTGGCTCGTCGACGGCCTTTACGCATCGACTTGCTTTGGGAGATCCTCGACCTCGAAGCGAAGATGGACGGTACCTACCGCGGCTATCAGACGGTGAGTGGCTTCGTGATGGCAGAACTCGACGGTCTTCCCACCGAGGGAGCACACTTCTACTGGCACGGGCTGCGCTTTGAGATCGTGGACATGGACGGGCGGCGCATTGACAAGGTGCTGGTCACGCCCACCGCCACCGAGCCACCCTATGGTCCCGAGACAGAGGTCGAAGGCACACAAACGTGAGAGCGCCCGGCGGAGGGCGCAACAAGATGCGCAAACGTGCTAAACGCCTGGCGTACCTGACAATTGTGACCGGTATCGTCATCGTCGGCCTGCTGTTGTTTGCGGTCAATCGGGGACCAGTGACTCGTGGGTTCGAACCCATTCAGCCCCAGGACGAAGAAGCCGAATCCGGCCTGCGCGCCTACTGCCCTTGGTGTGGAACGGCTGGTCCTGTTGATCCCATAGACGTAGCTGGCACTGTCCTCATCGGAACCGTGCTACTTGCGCTTCCCGCGGGGCACATTGCACTGCTGATCATGCTCGCCAGGCATGTCAGCCGGCCACCGCGGTTCGCCGACATCGAGCCGGCGTTCCGCTGTCCTGCCTGCAACCACCCTCTGGTGAAGCAGTGGCACATCTGTCCCTATTGTGGACGCACAATAAAGCCCCCCGCGCAGGGAACGCTGTAGCTTCCTATGTGGACGCAGCTGCGAAACAAGGTTATTGGCCCACCGCTACCAACACACGAACTCGAGGGCCAGAGCCTGACCAAGCTGCAGGCTCTGGCCGCGTTTTCTCCTGACGCCCTCTCATCCATCGCCTACGCCAATGAAGAGATCTACCTGGCACTGGTAGTCGCCGGCAGCGCTGGGTTGGCACTCACCTTTCCCATCGGCGTTGCCATCACGCTGCTGCTGGTGCTTGTCGCCCTCTCTTATCTGCAGACGGTCTATGCCTATCCCTCGGGGGGTGGTTCCTATGCCGTCACCCGGGCGAACCTCGGCATTCTGCCGGGCCTGGTAGCGGCGGCGGCCCTCCTAATCGGCTATCTACTGACGGCAGCGGTGAGCCTGACTGCGGCGGTGGCCGCGATTGCCTCGGCGTTTCCGGCGCTCTGGCCCTACCAGGTTCAGATCGCCCTCCTCTTCTTGCTTGCGATCACGCTCGCCAACCTGCGCGGTACCAAGGAAAGTGGGACCCTGATGGCGGTACCCGTCTATCTGTTCGTCTTGAGCTACCTGGGTATGCTGGCTTACGGGCTGATTCGTCTCATCGTGGCCGGCCCGGGACCGCTCGCGCCTTCGCCGCTACCATCGACCCAGACACTCACGTCCGCCCTCGTCTTGCGCGCCTTTGCCTCCGGGTGCACCGCTCTGACAGGTATCGAGGCAATCAGCAACGGCGTCCCAGTCTTCCAAGTGCCGAAGCCCCGCAACGCCGGGCGAACACTCCTGGCAATGGCCATCCTGATGGGCCTCCTCTTTGCGGGCAGCGTGGGTCTCACGCAAGCATTCTCCGTCACCACAGGGCCGGAGGAGACCATCCTCTCGGCGTTAGCGCAGCGCATTGTGGGTAAGGGCGTCCTTCACTGGTTCATCCAGATCACAACCACGCTGATCCTCGCCGTAGCGGCCAACACCAGCTTCGCGGGCTTTCCCCGGCTGGCAGCCATCCTCTCCAAAGAGGAGTTCGTTCCACACCAGCTCCGCAATCTCGGGGACCGCCTCGTCTACGCCAACGCCATCGGTGCCCTCAGTATCGCGGCGGCTATTCTCATCATTGCCTTCGGTGGCGACACGCACGCTCTAATCCCTCTCTTTGCCGTGGGCGTTTTCATAGCCTTTACGCTCTCGCAGGCAGGGATGGTCGTTCACTGGTGGCACGTCCGAGGCCCTTGGTGGTGGGCCAAGGCCCTGCTCAATGGCATCGGTGCAGTTGCCACCGGGGCGACTGTGGTGATCGTCGGGGTCAGCAAGTTCCTTGAGGGCGCATGGATCACGGTGCTCCTCATACCTTTGTTGGTAGGTATGTTCCTGGAGATCCGGAAACACTACGATACGGCGAACCGGCAGCTCTCCGTCGCTCGGGCAAAGCAAGCGGTCGAAACGCCATCCCACGCCACGGATCGTTGTCCCGATCTCCGCAGTACATCAGGGGATTATGGAAGCCGTAGCCTATGCCCGTGCCATCTCACCTGATGTGACCGCTGTCTATGTCGAGATCGACCCCGGTACCGCTGGGAACGTCGAGGTCAGCCTGGCAACAGTGTTGTCCGGACGTACCTTTGGTCGTGATTCCCTCGCCCTATCGCTCGCTGCTCACCCCGTTGTTCGACTACTTGGACGAGATCGATCGTCAGGCTGCAGACGGCCAACTGGCCACCGTGGTCCTGCCGGAGGTCGTCCCCGCTCGCTGGTGGCAGAGCTTGCTACACAATCAGAGCGCCCTTTCGATCCGGACTGCTCTCCTCTACCGGCGTCGCGTCCTCGGGTTTCAGCGCACGATTATCGACGTCCCATATCATCTGGAGCCGTAACGAGAGTCCACAGGAGGTCGAAGTATGTCATTTCCGGACGCTTTCTACCGCTGGCGACCGCATCCCTGGCACGGGCTTGCAGCCGGTCCTGACGTGCCTCGCATCGTCCACGCCTACATCGAGATGAGCCGCTTTGACGACATCAAGTATGAGATAGACAAAACTACCGGATATATGCGTGTTGACCGGCCGCAGTTGACGTCCTCGCAGCCTCCCACGCTCTACGGCTTCATTCCGCGCACTTACTGCGGGACCAGGATTCACGAGCTCTCCCCGAAGTCCGAGCGGGGAGACCACGACCCCCTGGACATCTGCGTCATCAGCGAGCGCCCCCTCAACCGCGCCGAGGTCATCCTGAATGCCCGCGTCGTGGGCGCGCTAAAGGCCATCGATACCGGCGAGGCAGATGACAAAATCATTGCCATTCTGCAGAATGACACCTTCTGGCAGTCCGTCAACGACATCTCCGAGGTGCCCATCGTCCTCGTCAACCGCTTGCGACACTACTTCAGCACCTACAAGATGATTCCGGGGGAGCCGTCAAGGATGTCTGTTGAGGGGGTCGTGGGCCGCGAAGAAGCCTACGAGCTCATCAGGGCCGCCATGGCAGACTACGAAGAGATGTACGGCGGCTGATAGGCGGTCTTCGAGCGCCACAAGTGACGCTCAAAGGCCCGTAAGGGATGACATCTATAGAGACTGCTAACCGTCTCCGCTTGCCCGGCCGTGGCTAGATGCCCGACACCCCCTACGCGGAGATCGGATGTACGGCTTTGCAGTCGCGGATCACAGCGACGCGCACCTCCTCAAGCGTACGCTCGCCACGCGCGATGAGGGTCTCCAGAAAGGCGCGACAGATCTGCTCCGCGTCGGGTGTGACAAACGTGCTGTCCGACAAGCGTGCGAACCGGTTTTTCTCCGCAAGCTGCCACATCAGCCGTTCCTGGTGGCCATCAGACTCATAGACGGTGTTCACCCAACGGCGCATGCGGAGGTCGGGCCCTCGCCCCAGCCGCAGGAAGAGCTTCAACGTTACCGCGCGCAGGTCCTCTGCCGCCACACCGTTCTCGTCAATCAACTGGCTCTGCGCCTCAATAAGCGTGTCGGCGTGCAGATTCGACGCGATAATGTGACCGCGCCCCGCAAGCTTGAAGAACGCCTTCGCCTCATCGCCCCAAAGATAAGCGTAGTAGAAGCCCGCGCCGATCTCGTGAGCGAGGAAACAGGTCTTGCCGTAGGCTGTATCCATCATTCCCCGGCGTAACACTATCGGGCCCTCTATTGGCTGGAGCACGACGGCGTTGGGGAGGAAGTTGAGCAGGGCGACCATGACCGCGGTCTTTCCGGCGCCGCCGGGCCGCGCCCCTACCAGAAGCGAGCCGCCACGTCGCATCACCGCCGCCAAGTATGCGGCAAGGTCGAGATCGACGGTCCCCGCCTCGATAAGGTCGACCAACGACAGCAGCCTTCCACCTCGCTGGTTGCAGTCGTTTAGCGTGCGTAAATGGGCCCGAAGCCGGGCCTCACTTGTGATGTCGACCATGGCGCTAGGACTTGACCTGTAGTCCGCCGTCCGCAGTCCAGGTCGCGCCGGTGATGTCGCCCTTGGCCTTGATCCTGAGCTTACCCTTTTTCGTCCTGACGACGCCGTTAAGATCCCCGCCGATGTAGATCGACACATCGCGCTCTGACCGAACGTCCACGTCGTCGACCCGCGCCACCAGGACCGGCGTGTGCTCACCCGAGGCAATACTGATCGTTCCGCCTTCGATCACGACTTGCTCGGCCCGCACACGCTCTAAGGCGTCCAACCGCTCCAGTATCTGATCCAACTTCGCCAGAATGGCTTCCTCGTTTGTCATTGGTCCCTCCCCTCGTTCTGATCAGTCGCCGTGATCTGTCCGAGCCTCCGGCAATACCCACCTCACAAACCAATTGACGGGTCGCTTCCGCACGTCAAGGCGCATCCGCGGTTCGCTGACTCCGTGCCCCTGGCGCGGATAGATGACCATCTCCACCGGGACGCCCTGTCGCTTCAGGGCATTGTACAACTCCCGCCCCTGGCCCAACGGCACGCGATCGTCAGCGTCGCCGTGCTGGATCAGCGTCGGTGTGGTGACGCCCTGAATGTTGAAGAGCGCCGAGTGCTGGCGGTAACGCTCAAGATCCGTCCAGTACTCCTCGCCGAAATAGTCCGGCAGAAAGCCCGGAATATCGGCGGTGCCCGTGAAGCTCATCAGGTTCGTCACCCCCGCCCCGACGCAGGCCGCGCGAAAACGGTCCGTCTGCGTGATCGCCCAACTGGTCATAAACCCGCCATAGCTCCAGCCCATGATCCCCAACCGCTCGGGATCCACGATGCCATCGCCGACCAGCGCGTCAATCCCTTCCATAATATCACCAAAATCGCCCCCGCCCCAATCACCATAGTTGGCGAAGCGGAATGCCTGCCCGTAGCCACTCGACCCGCGCGGATTTGCGCGCAACACGGCAAAGCCCTGCCCGGCCAGCGCCAGAACATCGCAATGGCGGTCGGGGAACCCCAGAAAGCGCCGCTGGAAGACGCCCGCCGGTCCGCCGTGTACATCCACAACCAGCGGACAGACGTCACCCGGCCGGTAGCCCACCGGGAAGGTCACCATCCCCTCGATCTCCTGATCTCCCGGGCCCTGCCAATGGATCACGTCCACGTCCGGCAACGTGTCTTCGGGCCAGCCTCCGGGCAGCGGTGGCGCAGCCACGCTTTGCGGCTCGCCCGCCCCCACCCGCCACACACAGACCGCGTTCGGCTTGTGGAAGGTTTCCGCCGCGTAAGCGATCGCGTCATTGCCTGGCGTGTGCAGTGCTCCTTTATAGGTGGGCGTGGTAAGTACCGGTGTGCCGGCGTTGCCGGACACGGGCAGCGCCCAGATATGGGTATCGATGCCACCGGCCTCGCCCACATAGACCCGATCGCCACCTGCCGACCAGCCGATCAGCCAGCATTGCCCGTCAGGCGTCGCAGCCAGCGGCCGAGGCGTGCCTCCGTCGGCGCGATAGAGTACGACGCGACTGGCGCCAGCCCAGTGCGGTGGCTGATCGCCGGTCACGCACGCAATCCACCGCCCGTCGGGCGACGGCATCGGCTCAGGCGACCCGTCCGCGACCGTCGCAAGCTCGACAAAGTCGTCTACGCCATAGGGCGTGCCACCCTCTGGAAGATCAGCGGCAACGGTAAAGAGCCGCGTCTCAGTCCACAAGTCCGCGTAGGGTGTCGGTTGCGCCACGAGCGCAATCCTGTTCCCGTCGGGCATCCAATTGTGCTCGACGACGTGCACCCGTCCCCGTGTGACCTGCACGGTATCCGGCGGTGTCCGCGGGGCGACGACGAAGGGCACAGTAAAGAGATGCGCAAACTCGAAATCCTGATCCCACAGCTTCACTTCGTTCCTGGCCTTCCGCGCCGCCTTCTTCTTCCTGGTGGGCGGCTCTTCCATCAGAAATGCCAGCCGGTTGCCGTCAGGCGACCACTTCACATCGCGATACGCGTGTATCCTCGTAGGCCGTCAGCGCCCATGCCTCGCCTCCGCCCGCGCGCATCACGTAGACGTTAGCCTTGCCCTTCCGGTCGGAGAGAAAGCCAGGAACCGTCCGTCGGGCGACCAGCGTGGGTGGTGGTTACTATGGTCACCCCACGTGAGCTCGATCGGCTCGCCGCCCTCGACCAGCGCCAAATAGAGGTGCGTCAGGTAGCGGCTCTCCGACTTGGTCATCAGCGGCTCACGGACGACGTAGACGACCGCCGTGCCATCGGGCGACAACGCCGTCTCGGTGATCAGCGGATAGTGGATTTGGATCTCACTGGTCCAAGGCGCCTTTGATTCGTTCATTGGGTCCTCCCGGTAAGAATGATCTCGACCTACCTTCCGGGTTGCTCCGGAGCAACCCGGAAGGTGTCCGCTGACTATCCGTGCAATCCGTCCGCTTCTGAGCGGCACGCGCCTCTGAGCAACTCTCGCCTCCGAGCGGCTCTCGCGCTTCCGAGCGACTCGATCCGTCGTCCAGACCTTCTTGCGCCTTAACCGTCTCAATCATCGCCACCATGTTCTCCACCGGCACGTCGCCCTCGACCGCGTGGGCGGGGGCGAAGATGTAGTTCCCCTCGCGCCCGCCGCCAGCAGCCGCTTCGTCTCCGCGACCACCTCGTCGACCGTGCCGTAAGGCAGCGTGCGCTGCGTCGACATCCCGCCGTGGAAGGTCAGCCGGCCGCTGGTACCGCCGCATCAGGGCGTAGACGTCCATGACCTCGGGCTGGAAGGGGTTGAAGCAGTCGAGGCCGATGTCGATCAGGTCGTCGAAGAGCTCGTCCACGTCGCCGCACGAGTGGATAAAGATGACCTTACCGGCCTCCTTCACCGCGGCATACATCCGCTTGAGCGGCGGATAGATGAACTCGCGCCACAGCTTGGGCCCCATCTGGAGCCCTCGCTGCTGGCCCCAGTCATCGCCGAAGTACACCGCGTCGACGTCGTAGGTGACGGCCTTCCGGACCTGGGCGATGTTCCAGTCCGCGATCGTGTTGAGGAGTTCGTGGACGAACGCCGGATGGTCGTAGAAATCCATCATCAGGTTCGCCATCCCCCGCATCGTCCAGGCCCGCTCGTAGAGGCTGAACCCGATGCGAAAGACGCGGAACAGGTCTGACTGGCGTGCTAACTGCGCCTCGATCCCGTCGAAGAAAACAGGACTGAGAGGATCAGGGAACTCAGTGTGCGCCAGCGTGGCCTCCGGCAAGAGCTGGCCCACCACGACGCCGATGTCCTTGTCGATCCGGCGGTCCCACACGACCCCGAAGACGTCGCGCACGTGGTCGTCGCCGAGATCGGTGAAAAGACTTGCGTCGTCGCCCACCCCGCCGAGGTGGTTATCCAGCACCTCTCCCAGATCGCTGGGCGCGTAGTACGCGCGCAGCTTCTCCGCCGCCTCCACCGTGAACCCCATCGACCAGGGCACGTAGGGCGGCGCCTCGCCCGCAAGCACGGTGCGGATCACGTCACGTTTGCTCATATCGCCTCCGATTAATAGCTGGCAGCTCTCAGCTCTCAGCTTTCAGCGGTCAGACGTTGGCAAGGAGTAGGAAGTAAGGAGTACGGAGCAAGGCTCACAGCGGAGACCTCTGAACCTTACTCCATACTTCGTACTCCTTGCTCCCTGCTGGTAGCCGACCGCTGACCGCTGATTGTCCTTCCGCCCACCGCCACCCACGCACTCACGACCAGCAGCAGGCTCGCGACGTAGAACGGCCCCCCGGGCACCTCGTGCCACAGAAAGTAGGCCATGCCGCCGGCAAAGATGAACTGGCCCATGTTGATCAGGCTCACGATCTGGCCGCGGAAGTACTTCATCGCCCGGTTCAGCAGCGAGTGGCCGATCACCGTCGGCACGATACCCAGCCCCAGGATCAGGCCGACCTCGCGGCTGGTGTAGGGCTGGATCGGGTTGACGAAAAAGAGCGCCACGACCATGCTGCTCACGGCGGCGACGGCATAGAGTGGCACCAGGTAGAGCCAGACGGTCGGGTGATGCCGGTTGCGCCTTCCCAATGCCATATAGAGCGCGTAGAAGAGCATCGACCCCAGGCAGATCACGTCGCCGGCGAAGTACGTCGCGCTCAGGTTAAGATCCGACGCCGTCAGGATCACGACGCCTGTCAGGGCGATGCCCGTGGCCGCGATCTCCCGTTGGGTCAGTGCCTCGCTGGCCAGCCAGACCAGGAAGAAGGGCATAGCCAGCGGCACCAGGTTGACGATCAGGCTGGCGTTGGCGGTCGGGGTCATCCGTGCCCCTACCACCCACGTCATCAGATGCACGCCGAGAACCAGACCGGGCACTACCGACGCCAGCAGATGCGCTCGCGTGTACTCGGCACGGTGGCGGCGGAGGTCGCGTAGGAAGAGCGGCAGCAGCACCAGGGTTGCCACAAAAAGCCGCAGCGACGCCAACAACACAGGGTGCAGCGTGCTGGCTTTGATCATAATGACGGCGGTGGAGGCGGAAAAGACGCTGAGGAGCAACAGCAGCACGTTGAGTAGCACGATGGTCCTTTGTCCTATAGTATGGCGGCGCCCTCACCCGGCGCCCGACCCCATTATAGGAAGGACAGACTGCAGATCAAGGCAGCGCCAGCCTCACGCCCGTCGGAACCCCCAGGCGGTGCGCACCCCCGCATACACGAGTGCCGCCGCTGCCAGCAGCTTGACAGATGTGCTCGGCTACCAGCGCGAGGATCAGCACCACCAGGATGGTCGCCAATGTACGCCCCACGCCACTCAGCGTCGGCTTGAGACCTCTCATCCGTGGTTGTCGACCGGTAGATCGAGGCATGGCTTGTCGCCTCCTTGCCCGCACCACACGAACCGTGTATAACAGGCATTATACCTGGCTATGAACGATATTCTCATCGTCACCGGAACGTGCGGGGTCGGCAAATCAACCACCTGCTGGCGCTGGGCCGACCAGCGCCTGGGCGCGACCATCGACTGCGACTATTTCCGTACCTGGATCCGCAACCCGGCGCTCCAGGTCGCCGACGGGTTCCAGGAGCCGCTCCTCGCCCGACACGCGATTCTTCTCGCCGAGGACTACCTGGCGATGGGGCTCGACGTGGCGATCGACAACGTCTGGACGCCGGATGGCCTCGAGGTCCTACGCCGCCAACTGGGGGACAAGGCTCGGCTCCGATTCTTCTGGCTAACCTGTGCCCCCGCAGAGAACCATCAGCGAGACGACCAGCGCTCCCCCGGTGACGTGATGGGCAGAAGGGTGGATGAACTCCAGGCCGAGCTCGAGGCGATCGCGTGGCCCGACTACGTGATCAAGCTCGACACCACGGGCCAGACCGTTACACAGACGCTGCAGACTATCGCGGCGAGCTTTGAATGACCCGCAACACGCACCGGATCTTACGGCGATCTACCCTTAGGGGGCGAAATATGGTGGAGGAGAGATCAAAATGAAAACGTTCGAGAAGTTCTTGGCCCTATGGGTCGCTCTTTGCATGGGCGCCGGCATTGTTCTGTCGCAGACAGTGCCTGGCATCGGCGAGACCATCGATTCGTGGCAGATTCGCGGCATCTCCATCCCCATCGGCGTCTGCCTCTTCCTGATGATGTACCCTGCCCTGCTCAACCTCCAGGTGTCCGAGCTGAAGAAGCTCAGGCGGAACCCCAAGCCGATCTTGCTCAGCCTCTTCTCGAACTGGGTGATCGCGCCGCTGCTGTCCGCACTCCTGGCGAGGCTGTTCCTCAGAAGTAATGAGCAACTGATGGTCGCGCTCATTCTCTTGGGATCCAGCCCCTGCACGGCCATGGTACTGGTGTGGGGACGGCTGGCCGAGGGCAACCAGGAACAGAACGTCCTCAATACCAGCCTCAACACGCTGACGATCATGGTGCTATACGTGCCGGTCGTCTCATTTCTCACAGGGATCCAGGGCATCCGGATCGACCGTTGGCAGTTGGTGATCTCGGCCGCGGTGTTCATTGGCCTGCCGCTCATCCTGGGGATTGTGAGTAAGCGCCTATTGATCCGGGCCAAAGGTGCCGAGTGGTTTGAACACACCTATCGACGGACGGTGGAAAAGATCGCCATCGGCGCCCTGCTGATGACGTTGGTAGTGCTCTTCTCACTCAATGGCCAGGTGCTGCTCGAAAACTACGACGCCCTGCTGCTGATCTCGGCCCCACTGTTGCTCGGTTTTTTCATCGTGGTGGGCTACAACCTGCTGATCACCCGGGCCTTCAAGTTGGCCTATCGGGAAGCGATCACGACCGTGATCATCGGCTCGTCCAGCCACTTCGAGATCGCCATTGCGACAGCCGTGGCGATGTACGGCGTTGGCTCGATGGCTGCCCTGGGAACCACGATGGGCTTGTTCTGGGAAGTGCCGGTGATGCTCAGCCTGGTCTATCTGGGCAAGGCGTTGGGCAAGCGGGGATTCTGGAAGCCATCGGCGCCGCCGTTGACCCTGGCGCCGGCCTACGCGCCAACCGGGGTGGACGAAGAATAGCACCGATGCTGTAGCGTGGACGCACCTTGATCAGGTGCTTGTGCGTTCGGAGCCTTGACAAGCCACATCATCATGCTACAGCTTAGGCGATTTCCAGCGAAAAGCTCTCATAACCTTCGGTCCCTGTCCGCAGCCAATAGGAGGAACGCAACATGAAATCGGCACACCTGGGATGTGGTCCACGGGCGCGGCGCCACGCCGAGGCCTACGAGTTCGTGCAGAAGGGCGAGATCGGCGCCATCTGCGACTTCAATGACGAGCGCCGCACGGCGTTCGGGCGCGATTTCGGCGTCGACGCGGAACACCAGTACACCGACATCCGCGAGATGCTGGAGAAGGAGAAGCCCGACGTCCTCGACATCGTGACCGCGCCGACCATCCGCGTCGACCTGATGAAGCTCGCAGCCGCCTACGAGGTGCCCGTCGTCATCGTCGAGAAACCCGTCGCGGTGCAGGGCGAGGACTACCGCCAGATCAAGACGCTCAACGAGACCTCGAAGACCCGCTTCGTGGTGAATACCCAGCTCCACTTCCATCAACCAGAACCTGATGCTGAAGCGCGACGTGGCGGAGGGACGCATCGGTGAAGTACGCTTCCTCGACGCCAGCGCGCGCTCCACCATCCTCGATCAGGGCGTGCACGTCCTGGAACTGGCCTATACCTACAACGGCGGCGCCGCCGCCGTCCGGGTCTTCGGCCAGGTCTCGGGCGCGCAGAACCTGGTGCCCAAGACCGGCCTTCCCGACGGCGTCGGCTACCAACCCTCCCCCGACATCGCCGAGGCCGCCGTCACGTTCGAGAATGGGGTGCAAGCGCTGCTCCTCAGCGGCCATATCGCCCCCAGGGTCGGCGACCACGCCTCGATCTACGCGCACAAGCGGTTGGCGGTCTATGGGTCGCGAGGCTATGTGCAGTGGACGATGCACGGATGGGAGCGGTTCACGCAGGAGAGCGGCTACGAGAGCGGCATCCACGACTACGCCTACGAGGACGTCCGCGCCCAGGCGGCCCTGCTCGACGCGGCCTTTGACTGGGCAGCGGATGGCGAAAAGCTGCACCCCACGCGGCTGGCGCTCAACCTGGAGCAATTCAACATCATCCTGGCGACCTATGCCAGCGCGCTGACGGCGACCGCGATCGACCTGCCCTTCGACCCGCCCGACGGCCTACTCGACGCCCTCCGCGCGCGTCTGGCGTAGGCAGGCGGCAGCAGGCCGTTGATCGTTCCCGCGCGGATCACAAATCCGTCTGGAGCATTTGCGAAGTGCCGTCTTCTGACGTTCGCGCCGGATCTGTGATCCGGCGCTCTGGCTTGACTAATGCCCGGCGGATCACAGATCCGCCCGGAACTACCGCGGAAGGTCGCCTTCTAGCGTTCACAAGCAGCTCTGTCGATCTCGCGTCAAAACACAGGGAGTGAAACGCACATGAACGGTTCAATGAAAAAGACCATCATCTCCGGCAAGCAGCAGGCCGAGCTCGTCGATATGCCCATTCCCCACCCCAAAGCGGACTGGGCGCTGGTCAAAATGACCGTCGTGCCGATGTGCACCGAGTACAAAGCCTGGCTCCACGGGCCGGGCGAGAGCGGGCGGATTCCGGCGTTGGGGCACGAGGGCGTCGGCGAGGTCGTCGAGGTAGCCCAGCCCTGCGGTGTCGAGGTGGGTGACCGGGTCGTCCTGATGGGAGCGGGCCCATGCGGTCGATGCGCCTACTGCCGCGCCGGCGATTTCCTCCACTGCCAGAACCAGGTCAGCTACACTGACTTCACGGGAGAGACTGAGCCCACGGGGGCCTATGCCCAGTACCGTCTGGGGGCCGCCTGGCTTCTCCCCACCATCCCCGACGATATCGCCGATGACCACGCGGCGATGGCCTGGTGTGGGCTGGGACCCACGTTCGGGGCGATGCAGACCGCGCACGTAGGCGCCCTCGATACCGTCCTGATCACCGGCGCCGGTCCGGTAGGCCAGGGCGCCATCGTCAACGCCAAGTTCCGTGGCGCCCGCGTCATCGTCACCGAGCTGGAACCCTGGCGGATAGAGCGCGCGAGCCTCCTCGGAGCCGACGCCGTCTTCGACGCCCACGACCCGGACACCCTAAAGCAGATCCGGGCGCTCACCGAGGGTGGGCTGGGCGTCACCTGCGCGATCGACTGTGCAGGTGTGACCGACTCCCAACGGACTGTGCATCGACGCCACACGCCCCAAGGGCCGCGTCTGCTTCGTCGCCGAGAGCTCGGACCCGCTGCCGATCACGGTCAGCCCCGACATGATCCGCAAGGGTCTGACGCTGATCGGCCAGTGGCACTACAGCGTCAACGACTTCGACGGGATGATGCGCGTGATCCGCGGCTCGACCGACCTGCTCGACCTGCAGATCAGCCACCGCTTCCCGATGAGCCGGGTCCAGGAGGCGCTGGCCCTCTCCGCCTCGCACAAGTGTGGCAAGATCCTGCTCGATCCCTGGGCGTAGGTAGCACCCTACGAGTGGCAACCTTCCGAGATTGGACCACTCGTGCGATCGCTGGGAACAGCGCATCATCACATAAGCAAGCCTTTTCGTTCCGCTATACGCAAAGGAGCCGACAATGTCCCTTCTCCGAACCGACAACAAGCTGAGAGTGGGTGGGCAGTGTTTTGCGACCGACAGAACGCCCGAGGGGCTGGTGGCATACCACCTGCGGCACGGCTTCTCCGCCGCGTACGACCCCGGCGTCGAGGATCCCGTACTGCTGGAGGAGATCAAGGCCGCCTATCAGCGAGGCGGGGATCGTTATCGCCGAGACGGGCGCCTATGCGCTCAACATCCTGGACACCAACCCCGTGCTGCGCGAGCAGAACTTCGAGAAGACCTGCCGCCGGCTGGAGCGGGCGGAGCGCGTGGGCTCGCTGTGCTGCGTGGGCCACGGCGGCACCGTGAGCACCGGCGGGTGGTTTGCGCACAACCCCGAGAACTTCAGCCAAGCCTCCTTTGATACGACGGTGTCCATGGTTCAGCGCATCCTCGACACCGTCAAGCCGGAGCACACGACCTACGTGCTGGAGACCGAGTCGCGGCTGCTGCCGGACAGCCCCGAGATCTACCGGGAGCTCGTCGAGGCGGTCGACCGCCCCCGCTTTGGCGTCCATCTGGATCCCTTCAACATCATCTCCAGCCCCAGGCGCTTCTACTTCAGCGACGACTTCATCCGCCAGTGTTTCCGTCTGCTGGCCGAGTACCTTGTGAGCTGCCATTCCAAAGACATCAAGATGGTGAAGGACAGCCAGACCCACTTCCACGAGACCTTCACCGGTGACGGCGAGATCGACTACCGCGCCTACATCGCCGAGATCGTCAAGCTCGAACAGGACGTGCCCGATGATGATCGAGCACTTCCCCGAGCGTCAGCAGGACTGGGGCTACGGCTACATCGTCGAGCAGGCCGCCGCCGTCGGCGTCACCGTGCGGAACGCCGAGTTGCGGGCGCAATAGGAACAGGGCGCGCCACTCATCCCGTAGAAGACGTGCCGGTGGCACGTATTGCTGCCGCCGGCACGCCTTCTGCCGCCGGTGCAGCGCAAAGCTCGATGTTGCCCGTCAGACCTGACCGGGTACGCTCAAGCGCATGGAGAAGGCCCATGAACGTCGAAAGATGAACGAACGGAGGGTGACGTGACCAAGCTGTACGTTCGGAGTGCTGACGCACCGGGGTGAGTGGAGTCGACGGCGCCGATGAAAACGGCGAAGAGGCGAACATGGAAGGTGGTGGTGAGACCCGAGGGCATGATCGACCCCAGGATCTGAGTGTGGCCGGCGGCGAGGCTGCGCGCGACGACACTCAGGCGGTAACGGAATCGCGTCGACGGCCCGCAATCTGTGCAGGCACGTGGGCATCCAGAATGGGATAGGATTCGGTGGGGGGGATGAATGACAATGGTCACCTCAACCATCGCTCTTCTCGATGACATACCATAGGGAATCTCTATTGAAGGCAGCAGTAGTTGTGAAATGTCATCGAACACGCGGACAGCCGAAGGCGTAGGCTGGACAGGAAAGGAAGGCCAGAGATGCCCGAAGAGTTGTGAAACGCTCTCCCGGGGGAAGGAGAGCGCTCTCAGGAGATTAGAATGATGAAGAGTAAGAACGGCGAACTACAGAATGACGTCATCCGACAAGCAGATCATAGTATCGGATAATAACAGGGCACGAGACATAGCGTAGAAGTAGTGGGCGATGTCTCCTGAGAGCGCTCAAGAACACTATATCAAAGGTACATTTGCGTGTCAAGTGCCAAATTCCAAAGACCGCCGTACTTGAGGCACGGGAAATCAGGCCTGGCCTTTGGAACAGGTGCGAATCATCCCTCGATACGATGTACTGCGATGGCTAAGTAGGTTATGATAGAGACACTGTTGGCGATGGGCCCGAACTCAGATGCCCTATGCTTCGAGGGAGGCAGCGTATGTTCGCGTTTATACCCGTGATGACGGAGATGGCTCAAAAGGATGAGGAGGATCGACTCCTCGCCGCCCTCATCCAGCAAGACCGCGAGGACAGGTATGAGTACAAGATCCTGCACGGCGGGATACCGTGCGTTCCGAAAACCGGAACGAATGCAACAGATCCTCGATGAAGAAGCTCGCTCACAGTGGGAACTCGCACTGAAGCTCGATGACCAGCGCCTGGTGCTGCGGCGGCCGCGGGATGCGCGCTCGCGCGACGCGTTCCGCGAGGCCGGAGTCAATCCCTACCGGACCGAGCTCTCGTCGGTGCGCTCCAATGCGCAAATCGCCGCCGTCCTAGGCGTAGCGATGGCAGGCGTGCTTGCCTGGGTGCTCTTCTCGCGACAGACCGACGCCCCGGCAGCGGGAGATGCATCGCCGGTGATCTGGATGGTGCTGGGCGTGTTTGCGCTAGTGTTCCTACTGGTCATCGCCCGCCGCCGTACCCGGTAGCATTCGTTGGCACGAGCAGACGCTCATCTGTCGTGGCTGAGATGGCCACTGGTGGCGGCGCTGCTCGTCCTCCTATGGCTGCTCAACGTGAGCCGGCCCGGCACACCCATCCAAGGGTGCCCGGGAACGTGCGGCTCAACAAGCCCCGCCCAACAGGAGATGCTGCGGGTACTCACGCTCAACACCCTCCACGGGTATCCGCGGTTCGATCACCTTGAATCCCGCCTCGACCTGATCGCCGGTGGCCTTTTGCAGGAGCAGCCGGACCTCGTCTGCCTCCAGGAGATCAGCTGGACGCCGAGTCACGGCAACACCGCCGCTTATCTTGCCGCGCGGGCCGGCTATACCTACGTCTACAGCCGTGCGAATGGCAACCGGTGGACCATCTTCTTCGAGGAGGGGGAGGCGATCCTCAGTCGCTATCCTCTGCGTGAGATTGTCGCGATCGAGTTGTTTCCGCGCGCAGGCCCCTTCGAACACCGCATCGCCCTCCAGGCCGTGGCGGCAACACCGCTGGGGGATGTGAGGATCGTCGCCACGCATCTGACGGACGGCGATGCCGGCGTGAACGAACGCCAGGCAGCAGCCCTCACCGACGTCGTGGAAGGTTCACCCTACCCCACCATCGTCTGTGGCGACCTAAACGCAACCGAGGACACGCCACAGATCCGGTCGCTTTCCTCATCAATGGTTGACACCTATCGAGCCGTGCACCCTGACGCACCTGGGCTAACGTGCTGCGTCGACGATCTGTCGGATCCCCTCGGCACCTTCGACAAGCGGATCGACTACATCTTTGTCGCGCGTGAAGACGTGGCACGTCTTGACGTGGTCTCAGCGCGAACGCTTTTTGATCGACCCTTCACCGCCGAGGATGGCTGGCGGTGGGCATCGGATCACGGCGGGCTTGTAATCGATCTCGCGAAACGGTAGTCACCGGCTTGGTCACAAGACTAAGAGATCTCCGATGGAAGCCAGCGATGATCACCCTGTCCCTTCGACGGCGCCTCGTATCATCGCCGGCATTGTCGTGGGCGTGACTGACAACCACGACGCCATAACAGCCCTGTCCGGCGCCATGAATGCTTTCCGCATCGACAAGATAGATCGTTCCCAAGTGCCGGACAACGCCTGTACCTCGTGTCACCCAGGCCCAGTCACGCAATGCCAACGCGGCGCGATGGCCCGTACCGGCATCGGGTGCCGGGGTTGCCACGGGACGCTCACCGATGTCGGAGACCCGGCTTGAGTAGGCGCGGAGATTGACGCGCCTGGAACCATGCCTCGCGGCCATCGATGCTTCCCGATAGGGCGGGTATGGTGTCCTGCAGCAGGTCATTTAGCCAACATACGAGCGAGGTCGAGCAGCCGCATATCCAGTTGCTTCTTGCCGGAGACCACTTCGGCCAACGGTGTGGCAACGATCTCGCTCTTGATGAGTCCCATCAGCACGCCGGCCTCGCCCCGCGCCAGAGCAGATGTAGCCCCTGCGCCCAGCCGGCTGGCCAGCAGCCTGTCAAAGGCCCCGGGTGCGCCACCGCGCTGGACGTGGCCCAGTGTCGTAACCCGAAGATCGAACCCTAGGCGTTCATGGTGCTCTGTGAAGTGGCGTGCGAGGCTCGCGGCATTGTACTGCGCGCCCTCCGCCACCACGACCAGGCCATTCGCCTTGCCCCTGCTATAGGCGTTTTGCAGTTCCGCCGCGACGGCCTCTGGATCGGTCGGCACCTCGGGGAGTACGATCGCCTCAGCCCCACCCGCGATGCCTGACATCAGCGCCAGATAGCCGCACTCACGCCCCATCACCTCGACAAGGAATGCACGATGATGTGAGGCAGCCGTCACCTTGAGGCGGTCGATGGCCTCGAGCGCGATATCGAGCGCCGTGTCGACCCCGATCGTCATCTCAGAGCCACAGAGATCATTGTCGATCGTCGAGGCCACCCCCACGACTGGAAAGCCCATCTCTGACAATTCATACGAGCCGGTCTGAGACCCATTCCCGCCGATGACCACAAGGGCCTCGATGCCACGCTGGTCGAGGTGTGCCAGCGCGAGCTGTCGACCTGTTACAGTCTTGAACTCGAGACATCGGGCACTGCCCAGCATTGTGCCGCCCATCTGGATAATCCCACCCACGTCACGTGCTGACAGTGAGACAATATCGTCAGCAACTAGACCGGCGTACCCGTGATGCACGCCGAAGACCTCCCACCCCTTGTCGAGGCCCGATCGGACGACCGCGCGGATCGCCGCGTTCATTCCCGGGGCGTCGCCACCACTCGTCAAGACTGCTATCCGCTGCATTGCTCCTCCATCTGTGCGGGATCGGGCATGCGTGTGCGCTCCCTCACCCGACCGCGTGTTCGTAGGACGCCAGTATGGCGTCCATCTCCTCGTTCACTGCGTCGTTGATCCACTTACGCCTAGGGTCCTCATCAAACCACGCCAGCGTGCGACGGATGCCCTCACGGAAAGGTATGGTAGCCTGAAAACCGGGCACATAGGCCTTGATCTTGGTGTTGTCGAAAATCGTGCTCCACGCCTTGTCGCCCAACAAGCCCGCCCCCGTGCCGGGCCGTATCTTTGCGATGTAGTCCGAGGCAATGTGCACGACGTTCGCCTCCACACCCAGGGCATCGGCGATCGTGCCATAGATCTGGTTCCAGGTCAGGATCTCGTCGGACGTGATGTGGAAGGCGTTGCCAGGTGTCTGAGGGTTGCCCAACAGCCTTACGAACCCCTTGGCGAAGTCGCGAGCGTCGGTGACCGTCCATAGCGAAGCACCATCACCGTGAACGATGATCGGCTGGCCCTTGAGCATCCGGTCAGCGAGCGTGTAGCACTTCCAACCACCAATTGCCACGGGGAAGACCGTGGCGTAGGTTAGCGACGGGCGGACAATGACGGAGGGAAATCCATCGTCCCGAAAGGCCTGATCCAGCCGCCGCTCGCATGCGATTTTGTTCCGCGCATACTGCCAATAGGGATTGCGCAGCGGCGTCGACTCCGTGATGACGGGATGCGCCGGTGGCTTCTGATAGACCGAGGCGGAGCTGATGAAGACGTATTGTGACGTCTTGCCGCCAAAGCGTGCGATGTCCTGCTCCACATCGTCAACCGTGTAGGCAATCCAGTTGACGACGGCGTCGAACGTCAGCGTTCCCAACGCCGCGTCAACCTCAGCCGGTCGATGAGTATCGGCAACCAGCGTATGCACGCCGGGAATCTCGAGGCCCGTCTTGCCCCGGTTGAGATGGTAGAGTTCGATGCCTTGTGCCAGAGCCAACTGACTGACGTCGGTGCTGATGTTGCCTGTGCCACCAATGAAGAGAACACGCACAGTGAGCCTCCTTAGGGTAGAGCGATCCCGGTTGCGGTTGCAGGAATGCGTCCGCCTTCTCTGTGAACTTTGGGCGGTGGGGGCTGCATACAGCCGCCGGTACACCACAAGGGTAGCGCTACCTGGCGATGTTGGCAAATCATCCAGTTGGGTCGGCTCTAACTTGCACTGTTGTGACTCCTAACGATAATGAGATTGATACCCCTTCCACATTCTTGGGCTAAGCGTCGATCATGTCTTGTGAGAGCGAAGGTGATGACCGAAGTGCTACAATCGACCCCGAAAGCCCGGCTTCTGGTCGTTGATGACGCTGACGAATTCGCACCGCGATCTAGGAGACCCTATCGATCAAGGCTATGTCGTCGACGTAGCCGCTTCAGGTGCCGCCGCACTACAGGCCCTTGAGCGGGTGACGTACGACATGATGCTGCTCGATCTGAAAATGCCGGGCATCGACGGCGTGGAGGTCATGCGGCGAGTACACGCAGCCGGGCTTGATCTGCCCGTCGTCATCATCACCGCCCATCCGACGGTCGAGAGTGCGATCATCGCCGTGCGCACCGGCGTGCGGGACTATCTGCCGAACCCATTCGGTGCCGACGAATTACTGGCGGTGGTGGAAAAGGTGATTGCGGCGCGCATCAAGGAGCAGCGCCGTAAATTGCTCCTCAACACGATCACCGAGACAGTCGCCCAGTTGCAGAATCCCGGCATAAGACGTCGTCGCCGCCTTCAACCCCATCTCAGACCGACAGCCGGTCACACCGCGCGGGGACACCCGGCTTGCTCAGAGCCGGGCAGCTCTGTCTCGATAGTGAAAAACGCCACGTCTTTCTGTGCGACGAGGAAGATACCCCGAGGAACTCACGGAAGGAGAAGCGGCTATCCTCTCACAGTTGATGACTAGGCCGGACGGGGTCTTTTCGTGCCGCGACCTTGCGACTGAGGGACTTGACTACGAGCTCTGGACGAGTACGAGGCGCAGTGCATCGTGCGTCCTTACATCTTCCGCCTTCGCCAGAAAGTCGAGTTGGACCCCGCCATCCCCCAGTTCATCCGGACGGTGCGCGGACGCGGGTATTATCTATCCACAGACTAACCTGACGCCCCGACTGACCTAGCGCTTTAAAGACGGCGGGCGCGATCGCAGAGGATCGCGCCCGCCGTCTTGCTGTGTAAAAGTATAGAATCCATTGGCGATTCCATGACGCCGCAGCCCCTCGCGAATTTTTCTGTAAGAACCTGCACAGCCATGCCAGCGAGGCTGTGCTATACTGATGAATAGTAAGACTTTGGTATGAGTCCATCGAAGCACAAGGAGTCGAGCATTGGCACTGGAAGACCGGATCACGGCTCTGGAGCGCGACAACCAGCTACTTAAAAACATTGTCCACGAATCACTTGCTGCGCTCCAGGAGCCTGGAACCCGAGGGCCCGTCGCCAATAGTAACTCGTTGGCAGCGGCGCGCGTGGATTGTGGCATTGCTGAACGTCGCACTTGCCGTCGCCCTGTTCGTTAACGTGCGTTTCTTCACCCTTGAGGGCTTCCGCCCACACTCACGCCCAAGATGATGCTCTGGCTGCGGGCCCTATGGTTGGTGCTGGCCTTTATCTGGGTGGCGCTGCAGCTCTATCCCTTAGGCTTGCTCCTCGAGAACCAGGAGACGCCGCCACGAAGCTTGGCCTTGCGCTCAGCGATCCGCATCCTCACCAGCAGCCCGGCGATGATGCTCAGCGTAACCGGCTCATTCTCCTTATTACGCTGCTCAGCATCCTGTGGCCGGAAGGATCGATCTGGCTGATGGCAGGCATCATGGTCGGGATTGCGTACGTGAGCATCAGATTGGCCGCTTCACATGGCCGGTTTCATAGAACCTCCGAATAAACCTGGAATCAAACCGAAATGTCACAGGTAAGAATTAGGTATACAATCAGCTCTGTTGAACCCACATTTCCACCGCATAGACGCAAAGGTGAAGGCACGACAAGGGACACTCATCAGCGATAAAGATGATCGCGGATGGTCATGATCTTACTCACCTCAAACCAACAGCAGAAAGTCATTCAGGAGGAAGCGATGCTCGGTACACCAGATCGAACACTGCGACACGGAAGCGGTTTGTCAGCACTGGAGACAGCCATTGTCTTGATCGCCTTCGTGGTCGTTGCCTCCGTTTTTGCCTTCACGATGCTGTCGGCAGGTATGATTACCGGGCGCACCAGGGAGCTGCTGCCGCCGCCGGCCTTGAGGAAGTCCGTGGCACACTGGAGCTGCAGGGGAGCGTCGTCGCCGCCGCCGTCGCGGGCGGGGGCGAGGTAGATACGATCATCTTCAGCATCAGCAATGTCGCTGGAGGCGATGTCATCGATCTCAGCACTGGTGCGAATCAGAAGGTCACCATCGACTATCGCGATAACGCCCAGTCAAAGCCTAACCTTACGTGGACTGTCGACTGGCCTGTGGCAACGGACGGCGACAACCTCCTTGCGAGGAAGGTGAACTGGCCCAATGTCATCACCGGGCTTTCCGCTGGCGGTGCTAACGCACTTTCCCCGATGTTGGGAGCCGCCACGC
>CAVVUS010000035.1:0-33674 GCA_963751345.1 uncultured Chloroflexia bacterium | reverse complement strand
ATTCTCCCCCTCCCCTTGCATTCTTCGCGCTTAGAGGTACCTTAAGTCATCACTTATCGGAGGTATCCTGTCGATGCCGTCTCCCATCACCAGCCGCGAGCGCGTCACCAAAGCGCTGCGTTTCGAGCACCCCGACCGTGCCCCACGCGATCTGTGGACGCTGCCCGGGATCCCGATGCGCCGCCCGGAGGCGTTGGCCGCCATGCAGGCGGCCTACCCTTCGGACTTCACAGGCCCCGACTTCAACTACGGCCCTGCCGACCGCGCGCGCGGCGTTCCCAACCAGGTCGGCTCCTACGTGGACGAATGGGGCTGCGGCTGGGAGGTCGCGGAGGCCGGGGTGATCGGCGAGGTGAAGCACGCGCCGCTGGCCGACTGGGCCGCGTTGGCCACGTATCAGCCTCCCTGGGAGATGCTGGAGGACGCCGATTTCAGCCGCGTCGACGCAGCCTGCGCTGCCACCGACAGGTTCGTGCTGGCCCCGGCCGACACCGTCCGCCCCTTCGAACGCATGCAGTTCCTGCGCGGCAGCGAGAAGCTCTACCTCGACCTCGGCTACGGCACGCGTGAGATGTTGAAACTTCGGGATATGCTGCACGCCTACTTCATCCGCGCGCTGGAGCTATGGATCAAGACCGACGTCGACGCCATCGGCTTTATGGATGACTGGGGCACGCAGGAGCGACTGCTCATCTCGCCGGCTATGTGGCGGGAACTCTTCAAGCCGCTCTACGCGGACTACTGCGACATCATCCACGGAGCCGGCAAGTTCGTCTTTATGCATTCCGATGGCTACATTGCCGCGATCTATCCCGACCTCATCGAGATCGGCGTCGACGCGCTGAACTCGCAGCTCTTCTGTATGGACATCGAAGCGTTGGCGCGCCAATACCGGGGCAAGATCACGTTCTGGGGCGAGATCGATCGCCAGCACCTGCTGCCCTTCGGTACCGTCGAGGACGTCAAAGCCGGCGTCCGGCGCGTCCGGCAGGCGCTCGACGACGGATCCGGAGGCGTCATCGCCCAGTGCGAGTGGGGCAACGATGTCTCGGCAGAGAACGTGGCAGCCGTCTTCGAGACGTGGATGGAACCGCGCACTGCCGCCGTCGCGACGGCAAGATAGCTTCGCGGCGACGGAAGCAACCCTTAACTTTTTCTGGAGGAAATACCGCTATGCTCCGTAGATTGACCCTTTGTTTGGCTATCAGTATCCTGGTTCTCACCGCGTGTTCGGCGCAGCCGACGGAAGCTCCCACAATCGAGCCCACGACGTCATTTCCGCCGACCCAACAGCCCTCGTCGCAGCCGGTTGCCCCCCGGCGCACGCCGGAGTCGGCCGCGACGATGGAACCGATCCAGGTACTTGTCGGCACACCCACAACCGCGCCGGCGCTTGGCCCGACGCCGGAGGCCACGCTGATCCCGGAATCCACCGTAACGGAAACCGAGGTTCTCACAGAGACGTTGCTCCCGACGCTGATGCCCCTGCCCACGGTAGCGCCGCCTGCGCCCAGGACGAATCCCCTGGCCCAGCCGACGCCCGAACCGATTGTCACCAACTCAGCGCTGACCATTCTTCGAGATGAGACGCCTGCGCCGCCGCTCACCGTGATCGTGAGCATGAACCGCGAGTTCGCCGGCTACCACTTCGAGATCTCCGGCCTCGTACGCAACGATGACACCGTGCCCTACACTGATCTCGATATGAACGCCACGTTCTTCCGCGCCGACGGATCGCGCTTTGGGCCGGTCCAGGTCAACGTCCAGTGCCCGATCCTGGAGCCGGGTGACAGCTGCCCGTTCCTGTTGGATACCATTGACAAGGACATCACCCAGGTGATGCTCCACCCCGACGGGCATCCTACCGACCGGAACACCGTGCCCGTCGATCTCAGCGGCGTCTCGGCCTCTCGAGACGCCATCGGCTACGTGCATATCAAGGGCTCGGTCCACAACCCCAATCCGGTCATCGTTCGCGACGTCACGGTCACAGGCGTGCTGATCGATCAGACGGGTGTGATTGTCAACGCGGGGGTTGATCTGCTGCTCGATCCTATCGATCCGGGCGCCTCGGCCTCGTTCGATGTCGTGATCAGCCCGGCTCCCTACGCGCAGTACCAGCTCTACGTACAGGCGCTGCCGCAGTAGAGGCTGAGCACGATGTACTTGGTTGCCAGCACGAACGCCGGCGTTGGCCTCCCGGCGGCAATGGACCTGTTGCGTGCGGGGCGCTCGGCGGCGGATGCCGTTGAGGCCGCCATCCGCGCCGTAGAGGACAACGCCGAGGACCATTCCGTCGGCTACGGCGGTTACCCCAACCTGATCGGTGAGGTGGAGCTGGACGCCGGGATCATGCAGGGCAGCGACCGCACGAGTGGTGCGGTCGCTGCCCTGAAGAACTACCGGCACCCCATCTCCGTCGCGCGACGCGTGATGGACGAACTTCCGCACGTCCTTCTGGTGGGCGAGGGAGCGGCGCGCTTTGCAGCCGAGATGGGCTTCGAGCCCGAGGACTTGCTCACCGACGCGGCCCGCCGGGCCTGGGCCCGCGGTCTCACACCCGAGATGTCCGATGACGAGCTCGGGAGCATCGCGAGTCGGGACGATATCTGGCGCTGGGTCGAGATCGCGACCGATCCGG
Source organism: uncultured Chloroflexia bacterium (assembly GCA_963751345.1). GTDB lineage: Bacteria > Chloroflexota > Anaerolineae > B4-G1 > SLSP01 > PWVB01. The sequence goes on along the minus strand of CAVVUS010000035.1, from coordinate 31,033 downwards.
AGCGCACCCACGGCACCACCAACGTGATCGCTTGCGATGCGCAGGGCCACATCTGCGCCGGCGTGAGCACCAGCGGGTGGGCCTGGAAGTATCCCGGGCGGGTGGGAGATTCACCGATCGCCGGCGCCGGGTTCTATGCGGACGACCGCTACGGTGCCGCCGCGTGCACCGGCACCGGCGAGATGGCCATTCGTGCGGCGACAGCGCACAGCGTCGTCTTCTACTTGAAGATGGGGTGTCTCGCTCGTAGAGGCGGGCAACCGGGCGATGGCGGATCTCAACGATCTGGGCGGTCGCTACCTGAGTGGGATGAGCTTCGTCGCCGTCGACCGCGAGGGAAACCACGCCGCATTCGGCAGCTACCCGAAATCGACCTATCTCTACATGGACGACGCCATGGCCGCGCCGGCAACGCTTCCCCGGACCCAGGTGTCGATCACGCAGCGTTGGGAGAAGCGGATCGCGAGATAGGTACCGGTTGCCCTGGCCCCTGGGATCTGTGCGTAGCGAAGCATCTCAGGTCACAATGACGAGCCGGGCTTCATGCGAGCGAAACATCTCAGCCTCGCAAGGTCACGCGGGCCAGGGCCCGATTGAGGGCCTCAATGCTCGGCGGCTTCGACAGCATCAGATCGACGTCTACAGGTATCTCATTCTCCGACCGCAGACGCTGTCCCCAGCCTGTCAGCAGGATCACCGGCGTCTCCGGCGACGCCTCCTTCACGGTCTGGGCCACCTTGCGTCCATCCACGTGGGGCATGCCCAGATCGGTGATCACCACCTCGAATGGCTGGCCTTCTTGGCGCGCGACATAGAATGCCTCCAGCCCTGACTGTCCGCCGTCGGCGAGTGCCACCGTGTGCCCTTCAGCCTCCAATGCATCCCTCATGGCTTCACGCACCAGCGGCTCGTCGTCAATACACAGGATTCGCAAGGGCGCCGGTGGCACAGAAGGCGCATCTTCGATGATGGCCTCCTCGACCATCTCGCCCACCGGGAAGATCAGCCGCATCGTCGTTCCCCCGCCAGGGACACTATCAGCTTGCACGTCGCCACCGTGCCGCTGCATCGTACCGTAGACCGTCGCCAGCCCCATCCCGCTTCCCCGCGCCCCTTTGGTGGTGAAAAAGGGCTCGAAGGCCCGTGCCAGAATCTCCTCCGCCATGCCGATACCGGTATCGATCACCTCGAGGATCACGTGTTCGGACGGATCCGGACCTTCGCACGTGCGGACGGTCAACGTGCCCCCCTGGGGCATGGCATCTACGGCGTTGAGGATCAAGTTGGTCACAGCCTGGCGAATCTCACCCTCGTTTCCCATCACGGGCGATAGATCCTCCCGAAGATCAGTCTGCAGGTCGATGGTGATCCCCTGTTCCTGGGGAACATCACGCCAACGCGGGCGCGTCAACTCGATCGCCTGTTGCACTGCCGGATTCACGTGCACCGGGAGGAGATCTTCCTCTTCCCGCCGGCGATAGAACTGCCGCATGCGCCCCACCGTCTCCGCGACATCCCTGACCGCAGTCCCGATCGTGCGCAAGTAGCCCTTGGCCTGTTCGTCTAGCTGCGTTCTGGCTTCGATGAGTCCGACATAGAGGGGAATGGGTGAAATGGCGTTGTTGATGTCGTGGGCGATACCGGAGGCCATCTCGCCGAGCGCCCGCAGCCGCTCCTGTTGCATCGCCGCGCGCTGAGTTTCACGCAGTTCGCTGTAGGCCGCTGCCACATCCTCGTGGAGCTGGGCCTGGTGAACGGCCAAAGCCACGTGTTCGCCCAATCCGGTCAGGAAGTCGCGCTCTGCCCGGCTGAAAGCGTCCTGTCCGCGCCGTACGCTGACGATCACGCCAAACACCGTGCCCTCCACCATCAGTGGAATGATCGCAGCCGAGCGCACGTCCAGGTGGCGCACAACCTGCTCGGCCGCCGGCACCCCGAAGCTCGTCAGATCGGCTATATACGCCAACCTTCCCTGCCTGAGCACATGCCCCTCGGCTATATCTGGGGGCAGCGTTATCCGGCTGGGTAGGTTAGTCTCTGCCACCACCTTCGCGCTCCGGTCGCCATTCGCGGCCAACGTGAATGTCTCCCCGTCCCCCAGCCAGACGGAGGCCAGGTCTGTGAAATCGTCCTCCAGCCGCTGTGAGACGACTCTCAGGATGCTGTCGAGATCGTGGTGCGCCGCGATGGCCCTGGTGATCTCGTTGAAGAGGTTCACGCGGGCCAACTGCTGCTCCAGCGCCTGGGCTCGCTCTCGAATCTCGCGGCGCATCTCCGTATTGCGGATGGCCAGGGCGAGCGAATGCGCCACCTCCCTCCCGGCCTCCTGTTCCTCAGTTCCGAAGGCTCCGGGCTCGTTCGCCGCGAGTACCAGGGTATCCACCAACTGTGGCTGACGTTGGAGCACCGGCACAAGGAGCGCGGAACGGTGCCCCAACGCTCGCAGCTCCTGAAGCTCCTGCCATGGATAGCTGGCGTTTTCCAGATCGTCCACCACGTAGATGCTTCCTTCCTGAAGCACCCGGAGGCCTCCGTGATCGCGGAGACCGGGCTCCTTGGTCGCGACACGTGCCCCGGCGGCGCCCGCAGACTTAGCCTCGATCTCCAGTGTGACGGGAGAGGCGTCGGGAATCACCGCAGACAGCGTGACCAGGCCGGCGCCTTCACAGCCGAGGAGCTCGCGCAGGCGCCGGAGGGCGATTTCGATGGTCTTGTCGAGTGGGCGAGACTCCAGGATGGCCTCGTCGATCTCGCGCAGTAACTCCAACCGTGCGGTGCGCCGTCGAAGCATAGCTTCCGCCCGCTTGCGCTCGGCGATCTCCTCCTGGGCTTCTCCGAAAAGCCGAGCGTTCTCGATGGCGATCGCCACCTGATTGGCCAGGGTGGTGAGGGTGAGTTGCTCATCCTGTGAATAGGGAGTTTGCGAGAGCTTGGGGCCCAGGATGAGGATGCCGATCAACTCCCCTCGGGCCAGCAGGGAGATAAAGAGCTGCGCCTCTATACTGTCCAGTTCCTCACGTTCCTGAACCCACAGGGCTTTGAACTCAGGAATCACGTCCATATCGTAGCGGCTGAGGGGTTCTCTCTGTTGTGCCACCCACCGCACCACGGGGTGGTCCCCGCGGAAGACAACCTCGTGATCCGGCTTCTCCCGCCCCATCTGAGCGACCAGACGGAACTGGGAGCTTTCCGGTTCCCTCAGCATGATGAACGCCAGTTTGACGTGCATCGTGGCCGCGAGGCGATCCAGCAAGATAGACGTCAGCTTGTCGATATCCAGGATAGAGGTTGCCAGCCCACTGAGCTCCTGGAGCATGAGTTGGGCGTCGTACTTCTCACGAAAGAATAACCGGTCGACCCAGAGCTGCGCCCTGTCGCGAAGAGGCTGAACCGCGACGGCGGTGATAGCTGCCACGACCAGAGACAGAAGGAACACCTGATAGCCCACAAGGGCCAACAGCCTCTCCACCAAGAAAACGGTAAGAAAATACGCGATAGCGATGATGGTGGTCGGGATGGAGTAGGCCAGCCCTTTGCGGATGACGAGGCTGATGTCCAGGAGCTGGTAGCGGAAGATCGCATAGGTAATCAGCATGGCATTCAGGACATTCGCCATCAGATCAACGGGATAATCCTTGACGCGCCGGTACGAAGTTGGCCAAGGTCCCCAGCAGCACCACACACCAACCTACCAGCAGGTATTGAATCCGGGCGCGGACGAGAGGCTGCTGAGCCCGCCGATATCCCTGCAACAGGAGGTAGGCCACATAACCGAGGAGGAAGTAGTACGGCACGCCAACGACGGCTGCCAGTGGGCCGAATGTGGGGAGGAAGAATTGGGTCGTGGTATTCCAGTAGACGCTACGAAGGATGCTTGAGCGGGCCGCTACCACGAGCACCAGGGTGACGATCGACAGGAGGCTGCCCCCAACGGTCAGCCTCCTGCTGTCGCTCATCATCAGGAACGCACGGACGAAAAGGGCATATGAGATACCGAACACCACGACGATGGATGTCATGGCCTGGTATCCCATGATCGCCAGGCTCTCACTGTGTGCGAGACTGACCACCAGGGCAGAAACCTGCCACGCCACCATCACGACCAGGCTGGCCAGGAATAGCCGTCGGACCTTCCCCCTGGTGTGCACGGGGGACGACACAATGGCGTAGAACAGCGCGCTATAGCAGGCCAGGCCCAGGATCGCCAGGATGGCCGGTAGGTTCATCTCACAATACCCTCAGCGCCACATCCACGGATGCAGCTCTCTTTCTACCCTCGTGTCAGTTGAGCAAGAGCTCCATCTGAGCATCCGAGGGGATCATATGAGGGGGCTTCAGATGAGCCAGGTCAGCGCCTCGCTCCTGTTGGGTCTCGCGATACCGTCTGAAGGCTCCCGGTGACAACGCTGCGATCCTCAGAGGCTGTACGCCTAGCATGGTCTGGAGATCGGCATAGGGCTGGTCCAACGCACAGAGGTTGCGATGGATCAGCTGCTGGGTCTGCACCAGATCGGCCCCATTCGTGAACTCGATGTGCAGTTCCAGGAATGGGGCATTCTCGCTATACGATTTCATTGCGAACCAATCGACATAGGGAACGCCGGCTTCCTCGATCGCCTGCCAGATGGTGCGTTCCGTAAGACGGCAGAACGATCCCAGGTCAATGATGTCGTGGGATTTGGCGTAGAACATGAATTGCGGCAGCTTGATACCGGTCCCGACATCCTGGAGAGCGGTAACTTGGAGGAGATCGCCGGTTCGGTATCGGATGTAGGCGCCGCCGTAGAAGTTGGTGAGCACGACCTCATAGATGCCGCCGGCCTCGACCTCATCAAGCAGCAAAGTGCGGGGCTGATAGGAGGGGTCCGTCTCATTCTTCTCGCGTTCGTCGGCAGGCATGAATTCGAGGAAATCCATATCCGGCACCAGGGTCATAGCTCCGCCCTCCCAGTTCTGCAGGGCGAAGACCCCCCCTTCGGTACAGCCATATGCCTCGATGGGCTCCCTACCCCACATCTCCTTGATCTTCTCCTTGAACACCTGTGTATCGGTGCCCCCGGTAGCCACCCCCTTAACAGACCATAAGTCCTTGGGAAACAGTGACTTTCTGCCGTCGAGCCGCGCTCTCACCCAGCCCCTGAGCAGTCTGGCCAGTACCTTCGGATGGATCATGGTCGACGAGAGCTTTTTGCGCCCTGCACCTTCGGCGAATCGCTCACCGATCTTCACCAGGATGACGGCAATGGCATTGAACGCATCCATCCCGTCTTTCAGCGCCAATTCAAGTCCGCGCTCAATCCTCGTCTCGAAGTCCATCTCCTCGGCCTGCTCCAATGGTGGAAGCATCGCGAAGGGGAACTCCTCCAGGACCGCGCGGGCTACCCCGCCCGACATGTAGGGGAAGGGCGCCATCGTGTAGAGCATTCGGTCCCCTGGTTCGAACGGGAAATCGCCACGCCCGGAGCACGAAGCGAAGATGAACAACGTCGTTACCGCCTCGCCCAGTCGCCGTACCATCTGCGGTGTGTAGGGCACCAGCTTGAATTTGTACTCACCGGAACGTCCCGACGTGTGGAGCCACCATCGGGGCTTAGCGGGAAGCGCGTCCTCTCGCTGATCATCGAAGTATGCAGCATAATCCACATATGTCGTGAGCGGAACAGAGGCGCGGAACTCCTCCACGCTCCGGGGAACAGTGCCACCACACAACTCCAGCCCAATGCGCGAATTGGCCAGGAGTTCTAGCTGCTCCTCCAGTAACCTCGCCTGGATGCGCATGAACTGATCCAGCTCAAGATCAATGAAGCCGCAATACTTCTTCCAGATTTCCTCGTACTGGCCCTGCGTGTAGAGTTCGAATGCTGTCGCCATATAGTGTCTCCTCCTATGGGTAAAGTCGCTGATTGCACGACAGAGTCTACTGCGAAACAGTGCTTGCCAGACGTGCCTTCATGAATAGGGCGATTGGGCCCCATCTGAGGCGTGAAGGGACCTCCACGATCTCGATGCCTTCGAATCCGAGAGACGTAAGCTTATCGTACCACTCCTCTCGCGTGTAGATATGACCGAGGGCATCCGCCTCGGCCTGTGCCCTTGGACCGCCGTGGGTGAGCAAATAGATGGTCCGAATCACCCCTGAGACAATCAAGTTACCCCACCACGAACGCCACAGTGCTGGCACACCTGCAGCCGCCAGGACCAGTCGGCCTTCTTCCGTGAGCACGCGTCGAATCTCAGCGAGCGCTCGATCAACATCGAGATGGTGCATACCGAGCCCGCATATCACCACGTCCGAGGCATGGCTAGCCAGGGGTACCTGCATCGCAGAGCCACAGACAAGATCGATCTGCGACGTTGTTCTCGCCTGCCTGATACTGTGCGCGCCGGTCTGCAGCATAGCCGGTGTGATATCTAGCCCTACCGTCCGCACACTGACACCAGTCTCAGCGTCAAGACTCAACGGGATGACCGCTGTCCCCGTCGCGAGATCAAGAACTCTATCGCCCTCCCTGATCTCTACACCTTGGACGAGTCGATGGATGAAATCCCGGTAGTGAAGCCCCCACATGAATCTGAGCTCTCGATCCATCGTCTTCTCGTAACGTGGGGCAAGTTGCGTAAAGGCCTCGACGACACTGTCACTCATTCCCATCTCTCTCTGCCGGTGTTCTCCAGGCGCTGATACAGTATGTCAACAACGCGGGTGAGGATCGGTCTCCTGGTGGGTCCTGAGAAGCGCGGGGCCGTTGTCGGCACGCATCCCCGCAAACTCGGACCTTGGTAGCCGAGCGAACAGTGCCACCGCTGACCATTATAGAACGATTCGACACAAGCGCACAAAGCTGTCCGGGCCCTGGCGCACAAGTTTGCTCGCCGGTATCGTATCGGCTGCCAATCCTGGGCTGAACTGCCGCCACCGGGCAGCGATCTGTTGACTTTTCGACGGTCGCACTAGACTGTGGAGCATCGCGCCAAGGTACAAGTAGAATCGCGAACATATGACTGTCGATAAGTGAAACGAAGGAGGCACCATGGCTCACGGCTACAACGGCTCGTATTCCGACCGAACACCTCAACCACGTCGCCTTCCCCATGGGCGGAATGGGTGCGGGGATGCTCTGCCTGGAGGGCGGCGGGGCGCTCTCACACGTCTCGCTCCGCGGCAAGCCGGAGCTGCTCAACGAACCCCTGATGTTCGCCGCGCTCTGCGTCAAGGGCGAGCAGAACGTAGCGCGCGTCCTTGAGGGGCCGGTGCCCCGCTGGAAGGTCTTCACGCTGCCTCAGGCGGGCAACGGCCTCGGCGGCACCGACTACGGGCTGCCGCGCTTTACAGAGGCGACCTTTGCCGCACGCTTTCCGTTCGGAACCGTCCAACTGCACGACGAGCGCTCAGAGTGCCCCTGGAGGTAGAACTCACCGGGTGGAGCCCCTTCGTCCCCGGCGACGCCGATGCCAGCAGCCTGCCCGTCGCCGCCGTGGAGTATCGCTTCAGCAACCCCACGCGCGCGCCCGTGGAGGCCGTCTTCTCCTTCCACGCCCGTAACTTCATGAAGCGCTCTGGCCAGAGCGGCGAGACGCCGGCGGACGACGCGGTGCGACAGGCTGACGGGGGCTTTGTCCTCTGGCAGCCGGGGAGCGACGAGAAGCCCTGGGAAGAGGGCGCCTTCAGCGCGACGGTCGACGACCCCGGCACCAAGGTCAACTGCGCGTGGTTCCGTGGCGGCTGGTTCGATCCCCTGACCATCATCTGGAAGTCCATCGCCGCGGGCGAGACGCCGGAGGGCGCACCCATCACCGAGGGCGCGCCGAGCCCCGGCGGGAGCCTCTACGTGCCGCTGCGTCTAGCCCCCGGTGAGAGCCGGACGCTGGTGTTGCGCCTGGCCTGGCACGTACCCCACACCGACGTGCGCCTCGGCCACGACGACGCGGACTGCCCGTCGTGTTGCGACTGCAGTAGCAACCACACGCCCTGGTACGCAGGCGTCTTCGACGGTATCGATGCGGTCACTGCCTACTGGCGCAGCCACTACACCGATCTGCGCAGCCGCACCCAGACTTTCACCGAGGCATTCTACGACACCACGTTGCCCGCTGAAGTCGTCGAGGCCATCGCCGCCAACCTGGGCATCCTCAAGTCACCCACCATCCAGCGCCAGACCGACGGCAGGCTCTGGAACTGGGAGGGCTGCTCCGACACGTCCGGCTGCTGCCACGGCTCCTGCACGCACGTTTGGAACTACGCCCAGGCGATCCCCCACCTCTTCCCGGAGCTGGAGCGATCGCTGCGGTACACCGAGTTCTTCGTCGACCAGGGCGAACAGCGGGCACCAGACCTTCCGCGCCAGTTTGCCGATCCGCCCGCCGGACCACGACTTCCACGCCGCCGCCGACGGGCAACTGGGCGGCATCATGAAGGTCTACCGCGAGTGGCGGATCAGCGGGGACGAGCTGTGGCTGCGGCGGTTCTGGCCCAAGGTCAAGCAGAGCCTCGACTACTGCATCGAGACCTGGGATCCCGGGCACCAGGGCGTCCTCGTCGAGCCGCACCACAACACCTACGACATCGAGTTCTGGGGCCCCGACGGCATGTGTACCTCCTTCTATCTTGGTGCGCTGAAGGCCGCTGTCCTGATGGGCGAGGTGCTAGGAGATTCTGTTCCCCTCTACGCCGAGCTGCTGCAGAAGGGCGTCGCCTACATGGAGCAGGATCTATGGAACGGCGAGTACTTCATCCAGCAGATCCAGTGGGAGGGTCTGCGGGCCGCCGACCCCACGCAGGGCCAGGCCTGGAATGTCAACTATTCGCCCGAAGCTGCAGACCTACTACGGAGAGAGGGACCCAAGTATCAATATGGCAAGGGCTGTCTCTCCGATGGTGTGTTAGGGGCGTGGATTGCCGCAGTCTGTGGCATAGGCGATTTCCTGAACTCAGCACAGGTGCGCGACCATCTGAAGTCAGTGCACACCTACAATCTCAAGCGCGACCTTGCGGAAGCAGCGCATGCCAACCCGCAGCGCCCGACCTTCGCGCTGGGCCACGAAGGGGGTCTGTTGTTGTGCACATGGCCACACGGCGATGCGCTGTCTCTGCCCTTCGTCTACAGCGACGAGGTCTGGACCGGCATCGAATACCAGGTTGCCGCCCACCTGATGCTGCTCGGCGAAGTCGAAGCGGGGTTGGAGATCGTGCGCGTCCTGCGCAGCCGCTATGACGGCCGCGACCGCAACCCCTTTGACGAGTACGAATGTGGTCACTGGTACGGGCGTGCCCTGGCCAGCTATGGCATGCTACAGGGGCTGACCGGCGCGCGGTACGACGCGGTCGAGGAAACACTCTATCTGGCGCCTCGCATCTCCGGCGACTTCCGTGCCTTTCTGTCGACGGCGACCGGCTACGGCACGGTCGGCGTGAAGGACGGCAAGCCGTTTGTGGAAGTGGAGGCAGGTGAGATACCTTACAAGCACCTCGTGTACAAGCCGCAGGGTTAGCGGACAGATCCGGAGGTCATCATGACGAACGCAAGACGTGAGCTATGGCGAGGCATTCATCTGGGGCTGGGACATGATGCGGAAGTGGAAGCTCTGGTCGGCGAGCTGCCTTCGCTGGCCGAGATGGGGCTCAATCTCCTGATTCCCGAAGTCAACTACCAGTTCGCGTTTGAATCACATCCGGAGTTGCGCGGCGAGGATCCCATCACACCGGATCGAGCACAGCGGCTGGTCAGAGCGTGCCGCGACCTCAGTATTCGCCTCATTCCCCAGTTCCAGTGCCTGGGGCACCAGTCATGGGCGGAGAAGACTTTTCCGCTCCTGGTCGAATACCCGGAGTTCGATGAGACACCGGGGCAGTACCCCGGCAACGAGGACATCTACTGCCGGAGCTGGTGTCCCAACCACCCTGAGGTCAACCGCGTGGTCTTCGATCTCTTCGACGAACTGCTGGAAGCATTCGATGCCGACGCCCTGCACGTCGGCATGGATGAGGTCTTCCTCATCGGGTCGGAGCACTGCCCGCGCTGCCGGGGACACAATCCGGCCGAGATCTTTGCACAGGCAGTCAACGACTACTACGCCTATCTGGCGGGCGAGCGTCACGTCGAGATGCTGATGTGGGGCGACCGCCTGCTGGACGCCGACACCACAGGTTACGGAAAGTGGGAGGCCGCGGCCAACGGGACGGCCCCTGCCATCGATCTGGTTCCCAAAGACATCATCATTTGCGACTGGCACTATGAGGTGATGGACAGCTATCCGTCGATTGGCATATTCCTTGAGAATGGATTCCCCGTTCTGCCCGGTGGGTGGAAGAATGTGGAAGCGACCGGGCTGTTGCTGGACGCTGCGTTGGCGCACAAACAGAACCCGCGGATGATGGGTTATCTCTGCACGACCTGGGGCCAGGTAAGACCGGGCCAATTGGCTGCGTGGGCACCCATCCAGATGGCGATGAAGGTCTTGGACGGCGAGAGCTCGTGAGGAGACCCGGCATCGGCGAGTAACGCGACCCGATCCGGCGGCACCCCAACGCATGTCCAACTTGAAACACCGCCCTGTCGCGCTAGACTAGATTCACAGATAGATAGGCAGACACCGGTCTGGTTCACACAATCATGATGGGCTCCGGTACGACGGAGCCCATCATAGAGACCGGTGCGACCGAGGCAGCCTACGCAGGCGGGACTGCGGCAGGAGTATCGTGTAGCCTTGGCGATTGTGCGGGCAGTCGGCCGAGTTTCGTGACGAAAGGAGTGTCCTGGTGGAGGACTTAGCGGATCGACTTGGCGCCAATCGCACAGTACTGGCCCTTTCCATCGCGCGGATGGGTGATGCTCTGGGCAACAGCATTCTGTTCATCGTCATACCCCTCTACGTCGCCCAACTGGCATCCCCCGTGATTTCCGTCTCCGAGTCGTTGCGCTCGGGGATCCTGATCTCCGTCTTTGGGTTGGTGAACTCATTGCTCCAGCCCTTCACCGGTGCGCTCTCAGACCGGGTTGGCCGGCGCAAGCCCTTCATCATGGGCGGGTTACTCCTGATAGGTCTGGCCACGGTGGCGTTTGTATTCGCCACGCAATTCTGGCATCTCCTACTGATGCGCACCGTGCAGGGCATTGGCCTGGCCTTCACCGTCCCGGCCTCCATTGCCATCCTGGCCTCGGGGACGGAGAAGCGTACCCGCGGTGCCTCGATGGGCGTCTACACCACCCTGCGAATGGTAGGGCTCTCCATCGGTCCACCCCTCGGCGGCCTTTTGTACGACCGCATCAGCTTTGACGCAGCTTTCTACGCGGGGGCAGCAGCCATCCTTGTGGGGATCGTGATGGTGCAGGTATGGGTCAAAGGCACGCCAACTCAGCCACGACAAAAGCAGCAGTCGGGGCGCGTACGGTTCATCAACCCTGCCCTGCTAACGCCAGGGATGTTGGGACTGGGCTTTGGCACCTTCACGATGGCAAATGCTTTCTCCATGTTGACGCCCCTGGAGCAGCAGTTCAACACCCGGCTCAACCAGGGCTCGGTCAGCTTCGGGCTGGCCTTCACGGCGCTCCTTGTGAGTCGTCTCATCTTCCAGATTCCACTAGGAACACTCTCAGATCGGCGCGGACGCAAGCTGCTCATCATCCTGGGACTGGTGCTGATGGCACTTGCGACGGCGCCGATCGGCCTGGTACAAACCACGTGGCAACTGATGGTGTTGCGCGTGTTCCAGGGCATCGCATCAGCCGCTATCGCTGCGCCCGGTTTTGCCCTCGCTGCCGACCTCGCAAAGGCAGGCGCGGAGGGTCAACAGATGAGCATCATCACCATGGGATTTGGCCTTGGCGTCGCACTGGGGCCGCTCATCGCCGGGCTGTTGGTGGGAGCCTTCCCTCGAGTTGCCCTTTATCGTTGGCAGCGCTATCGCGCTCTTAGGCGCAGTTGTGGTCGCCATATACGTGCCGGAGACGGTCAAACGTCCCAGGGACGACCGGGACTGAAGCATACGAAAAGGAGGGGGGATGTGCATCCCCCCTCCTCCATTCACAGGACGGGCCGATCGGCCGCCGCTAATTCTCTTTCAGAATCCGATTGACCACCAACTGGCGGAATTCGGGTGAGAGACTGGCGAAGTAGGCACTGAACCCGGTGACCCGAACCACCAGGTCGGGGTACTTGGACGGGTCCTTATGCGCCTCCAACACCTGCTGCGGCATCCATGATGTTGAGGTTGATCTGCGTGCCGCCCAGGTCAAAGTGAGTCTTGATCAGTTCGGCGACGCTTTCCACCCCACCCTCGTCCTTTGAGAGCGAAGGATCCAACTCCATCTGCATCGGGGCCGTGTTGCCAAAGCCGGGCTGCACCGACGCGATCGCGACGGCCATCGCCGTAGGAGCGCCGTCCTTCCGATAGCCGGGGTCCGGATTCGCACCGTGCGAGATCGCATCGCCTGCGTGGCGACCGTTCGGCGTCGCGCCGACACTCTTACCCATCGGGATCGTGTTGGCCCACGAGAAGAGGCCAGGGACCATGTTGTAGCCGTTGGGCGTGGGAGCTTCCTTCACCAAGTCGGTGAAGACTTCCACAATCTGCCGGGCGTACTCGTCGCCAAGCGTCCCGCCGTGACCATACCGGGGGATGCTGTGCATCATCTGGCGCGCACGTTCCCCATCGGTTCCGGCCCAGTCGTTCTCGATATACTGCCCGACCTGCTCCCAGGTCAGGCGCCCTTCCTGCTCAACACGCTGCGCCAGTGCTGCGAAGGAGTCAGCCACCGTGGCCAATGCAGCACCATCGAGGCAGAGGTTATAGAACTCGACGCCACCGTGCGACGCATCCTCGCCCTTCTCAACAGGACCGTAGGAGAGCAAGTCGAGGACGAGCTCAGGGAAGACCTCGTGCATATGATCGATCTGGAAATCGAGGCTGCCGGCGATGCCACGCACGCCCTTGCGCATGTGATAGACAAAGCGGTCCCAGAGATTGGCCACATTGGGCTCAACATCGGGGTCTGACATCATCTCGTTCCATGCCACCTCGAAAACGGCGGCGAAGTTGATCTTCACGCAGTCGTTCAGCGTGTACTCGCGACCCGGAATCGCCGACCAGTGACAACCGGAGTAGGCCCGCTCGTAACCCAGGCCGATGTCGTAGCCGTTCTTGGCAAAACCCTCGGCCGTCCTCTCGACGCCCAAGAACTTCGGCACACCGGCCTTGTCCTCGAACATCACCTCGACACCGCGCTTGAGCAAGCCCGGATCCACGCCATCACCTACAGCGATACCGACGTTCGCCGGGATCTTGAGCTGGTGCGCAGCCTCCAAGACCAGATAGGAGACCGTGTTGGTGACATCCTTGCCGGTGATATCCTGGCCACCCAACTGGAGGTAGGCCGTATCACGGAGCAGCAGACAGGCGATATGGAAGGTCGCTTCCTCGTCTGTGAGGATACCGTCGGCGATATCACGCTCATAGTAGGGAGTCAGCAGCACGTCCAGGCGGCCGAGCGAGCCGCTGCCGTTGTACATTCGGGCCGTGATCTGATACCAAAGGGTCCATTGGCACGCCTCACGGAAGGTCTGGGGCGGCTCGGTAACCGAGCCGCGCATTCATCTCCGCAATCTCAAGGAGATTCTGCCGCAACTGAGGATTCTCCTCGGTCTCGGCCATCTCATAGGCCGCATCGGCCGTCCGCTGGATCCAATCCTGCATACCCAGCACGATCGCCTCGAGGCCGTCATAGAAATCGGCAGAACGGGGCGCATTGGCCTCGCGATAGGTGCGGATCTGCTCGAGCAGCCCCCCCCATCCCAGGTCGAGACCAATCTTCAGGTCCTGGCAGAAGTGCTGGCTGGCACCGATGCCCGGCTGAAGCTGATACGTCTGACGCGCCTCAGCGAGGTCGGGCCGCATCGTCGCGACATCCAGGTCCGGATTCCAGCCGGGCTTGCGGTAGGACGAAAAGTTGACCATATACCCGCCTGCCAGCGAGCTTACCGGGTCGATATAGACCGGGTGGGCCTCCAGCAAAGCCCCAAAGTTCTCACCCACAGCCTTTGGCCCAAAGAATCCGCCGCTGGGGTGGTTGCTCTTCGGCTCATAACCCTCCAGCAAGCAGTCCGTGATGGGCATACCTGAGGTGCTCATCGCTTTCACGATCTTACGTCGATCGGGAGGCGGCAAGATCAGGGCCCAGTCATCGTGATCCATCGAGCCGATGAGCTCCTGCTTCTCTGCCGTCTGCGCCAGCTTCGTCTCGCGAAGCTGATCAATACGTTCCTCGTAAGTCAAGATTCCCACATTAGTGACGACAACCATCTCAAAACCCTCCTGTACTCTTCTGTGACGGGGTGCGCATTGTTAACTCGTTTATTTTACCCTCAATAGCAGTTATTGGCAATCACCTTGTTATCCATGGTCCTGTCGCTTCCGCTTGGCCCGGCGGATCGATCCTGACGAGAAGGCCATATCGGAATGGCGGCAAGCTGAGTCTGCCGTCCTCAAACGTCGCCTCGCCCGGCGTGAGCTCGCCCGGCTCGCCCGCCCAAGGCCACAACAACCGTACCTCCCCTGTGCGCAACCTCACAGCTCTGAGATCGAAGACCTGATCCTCCAGGATAGGTGGCTCCTTTCCATCTCGCAGCACAGACTGCCAGTTATCGGCCCGGTTGCGCACCCACGCCAGAACATGGCCCTTGCCCCGCAAGACCAGGCACCAAGCCTGATCGTTGGACAGATCAAACCTGGCGAACTCTTCGAAGTCTAGTTTGAGTCCTTCCACCATTTCGGCAAAGGGCTTGTAGAAGCGCCAAAGGTTCTTCTGATCCACGTACTGATCCCAGTGCCATATCTGGCCTGTGCCGGCAGCGCCGGCGAAGAAGGCCGGATACGTCGTATCGTGGAAGATGATGCCGCGGTCATCCATACGGTAGTAGCGGAAAGGGCCCGTATGGCGATCGTTGACCGCGCCGGTCTCGGCCAGCAGCGCAGGTCGGTCGTAACGTATGGTCCTCCTGACCGCATCGACGGTGGCGGCGACAGGATCCTCCCGGCAGATCTCCCAGGGCGCGCCCTGATCGAGGTACCGGTGGACCTGCTGGAAGTCCATATAGATGAGCTTGAACGCTGTGTGGTGATCGACCTTCTGCTCATCGTCAAAGCTACCCATCGAGCTGGTCACCAGGTTTTGCGGGGCGAGGTACGTGACCTCCTGCAGCATCTCCGCCGTCCAGTCGAGGACCAAGTCCCAGTCACCATCCACGCAGTCCATCTCATTCCAGAGCTCGAACGCCATCACCACAGGATCACCGCCATAGCGGGTCGTGTAGGCCCGGACTTTCTTGAGCCAGAGTTCGCGCCACGTGGGCTCCCGCAGCCACTCGTTAATGCTCTCCGGCATCCGACCATCCTCGGGATGATGAAGCTCTTTGTAGAAGGGCGAGCCGGGTTCGAACGTTCGGAAGTGGTCCAGGCAGAGCTTCAGCCGGATGTTGTAGGTCCGCGCGTGCTCGATAACCGCATCAAGGCGTGCGAATGCCGCAAGATCCAGCTCACCCGCCACATTGGTCTCCGTATTGAAGTAAGGGTGGGAGAGCCAGATGCGAGCGAAGTTGCCGCCGTTCTGGGAGAGCAGACGGAACCAGCGGTCATACTCCGCCGCCCCAAGCGTGGCCCACGCCTCGCCGGTCTCAAAATGGGCGCCGCCTTTCGACAGCGGATAGCGTGGCGGGCCGGCCATGCACAGCCCAATCGGACAGAACGAGCCGCCATCGGAGGTGATGAAGTAGGGCTGGTTTTGGGGGTGCCGAAGGACGTAGCCGGGATGGTCAGACTGCTCGACACGCAGACCACCCTCTTCGATAATCTCCTCGCCACTGAATGCCCTGTAGCGATGCAGACCGTCCCCAGTAGGGGTAAAGCGCACCGCCTGGACCGGCTTGCCGGTGAGCGTCAGATGCTCGTATCCGTGATCATCGTACGTCAGCTTAGCCGGTTGGTGAAGAAAGGTGGAACGCACTTCACGCGTGGCATCAGGCATGATGAACTCAACCCGATCCACCGTCTTCCTGTGCGGGAAAGTTCGCATCCACCGTCCGAAGCTCTGCAAAGCCACCATATGCCCCCCATTTGTCAGCTTGCCGTGAAACTCTACCGATCAAAGCGCCGGACCTCAGCGCAGGACACCTACCTCATACCACACCGCAGCCGAGCTTCCAGTCATTGGCACCTCAAAGCCCTGCCGCAACCCAACAACCTCGAGTTCGTTTGCCACAGGCTGACCATCAGTCCACGTAAGACACGATATCGCGCGCAATCTTTGCCGCCATATCGCAGTAGTGCTGATCGCCAAAGAGCCACACGTGGATGAGGTAAGTGCGCAGCCAGTAGACGCGCCAGCGCGCTTCGTAACCGCGACGCAGCGGGCGCCGTGCGGTATACGCATCGAAGAATGCGTCGCCCACCGTGTTGAAACCCCGCAAGTAAGCCAGCTCCATCTCGACGTCGGCGTACTGCGTCCCCGGATCCACGAGACCCGACAGATGCCACCCATCGGACGCTTCGTGCACCATCACGTTAGCCGCCCAGATATCGCCGTGGATCAGCGTCGGCTCGCCCTGATCCGCAAGCAGGTTAGGCGCAAGCGTAATCGCACGATCCACGTTGGCCAACACCTCGGCGGGCAAACGCTGAGAGACCTCGGGCTCCGCCCGGATACTGTGCAGATCGGGCATCAGGACGTCGACCCACCGAGCCTCGCCAACCGCGTCGACCGAGCCAAACGTCTTCCGCGTATGCCCGTGGAGCGCCACAAGCACATCGGCCATCTCGCGCTCGACGCGATCCCTATCGCGTGGCCCCAGCGTGACCTCCGCCATATTGGCACCGGGCAACGTCTCCAGCAGCAGGTAGGTGCACGGCAGGAGCCGCGCGTCATCGTCGACGGCATAGACGCTCGGGCAGGGGAACCCGCGGTCGCGCAGATGGCGCAGGATCTGAGCCTCGTCGTGAAACCGGGTGCCCGCGCTGTTCAGCTTGATGACCGCCGTGTAGGGGTCACGGTCGAAACGGAGCCTGAGCACCGTGTTGATCATCCCCCCGACGAGACGCTCGATCCCCGTGCAGTGCACGCGAGTTCCCAGCCAGGCGGAGAGGATGCCCTCCGCCTGCTCCGGGCTCAGATGTAGATCCGTCTGTAAGTTGAACATATCTGGGGGACAGGGCCCACGCTCACGTGAACCCTATCCCCTCTCTTCCTCAGACTGTGAGCACGAGACCGTCATACGCCACGGTGACGTCGTGCGGCGCATAGAACTCAACGAGTTCATCGTAGGTCAAACCGCCGTTATGCGAGAAGTGATGCGCCACCATCGTGGTCTCGCCAGGGACGAGCAACCCCTCGTCGATCATGCGCGTCCTGGTCTCCAAGAATGCCTCGAAGCTGTGGTGCCCATCGCCTCCCGGATGCTTGCCTGTCGTCGAATCCATTACGATCGCGTTCGTCGGCGCCAGGGGTCGCAGCAACTCCCAGGCGGCCTCCTGCAACGGCGCGGTATCGGTCGCATAGAAGAGGCGCCGCCCCTCGGACTCGATGACGTAGAGCAGGGGTTCCAGGTGCCCACCCCCGTGGGTCGCCGGTATCGCCGTGATTGTGTACGCGCCGAAGGTCCAGTGATCCCCGGCCTCCGCCACCTGCCACGAGAAGTGCGCCGACGCCGCCAGCTCGGGCGTGATGTCGTTGAGCGCGTCAGCAGGTCCAAAGACCGTGAGAGATGCCATCTCCGTCGGCGTGAAGCCGGGCTTGCGCCAGTAGAGGTTGTCGGGATGCCAGTGGTCGAGATGCCGGTGAGTGATCAGCAGCCCCTTGATCCCACCAACATAAGCCCTGGCGGCATTCAAGGAGGTCAGGACGTCCGGGCCGAGATCGATCAGCAAGTCGTCGTTGACCAACGCCGTCGCGCGCGCACGAATGTGGCGCCCGCCCTCCCGGCGCGCCGTCTCACAGACGCGGCAGCTGCAAAAAGGATCGGGCACCGCCTCGGCGGCACCGGTGCCAAGAAGGGTCAATTGCATAGGTCTCTCCTGTCAGGTGCTGTAAGCACAGCATTTAACGGTTGTCAGTTCCCGGCTATCAGTTGATCTGCAACTCAGTTGCCCTCTGTGAGCGACAACACGCCCGGTCGAGAAGGCAACTGAAAACCGACAACCGGTAACTATTAACTGGCTTATTTGTCCCACCGCCGGTCGGGCTGCCAGAAGCCGAGCTTGGGCGTGTTCCACTCGTCGGTCGGCTCGAAGAGGCCGCTGGGCGGGCGCAGGTTCGCCTCGATGCCCTCGTAGTTCAGGTCGACACCCAGGCCGGGCTTGTCCGGCACGGTGACGTAGCCGTCGACCATGTAGTTCTCCTCCAACCCGGTGACCAGATCGGGCCAGAAGGGCAGATCGAGGCCGTGGTGCTCCAGCGCCACGAAGCTCGAGATCGAGGCCGCGGTGTGCAGGTTGGCCATGAACGCGATCGGCGAGCCGGCAAAGTGCAACGCCGTGGGGATGCCGTAGAGCTCGGCGTAGTCGGCGATCTTCTTCGTCTCCGCCATGCCGCCCGAGGTCAGCAGGTCCGGGTGGATGATGTCGACGGCGCGCTCCTCGATGAAGGGCCGGAAGCCCTCCCAGAGATACCAGTCCTCGCCGGCCGCGATGGGAACGTTGACGGACTGGGTCACCTGCTTGTGGCCCGCCACGTCCATGGTGGTCATCGGGTCTTCCATCCACGCCAGGCCATAGGGCTCCAGGTAACCGGCCAGCTTGATGACCTCTTTCGCCGTGAGATAACCGTGGCCATAGTGATCGATACAGAGCGCGACGTCCCAGCCGACGGTGTCGCGCACCATCGCGACGATCTCGGCCAACTTGGCGAAGCCCTTCTCCGTGATCTTGACCACCTGGCCCGTGCCCGCCGCGCGGGATCGCTCGGCCATACGATACTCGAACTTGGTCGGCTGCCCGACCATGCCACCCTCCATATCGTGAAGTGTCTGCAGCCGGGCATCGAACTTGATGAAGGTCAGCCCCATCTCCTTGCGACCCAGGACACGCTCGGCGTAGGCCTCGGGCGTGGGCTCGTCGGGCTCGGGCGTATCTGCGTAGATGCGCACCTTGTCCCGGTACTTGCCGCCCAGGAACTGGTAGCAGGGCACGCCATAGACCTTGCCGATCAGGTCCATCAGCGCGATCTCAATACCGGAGACGCCGCCTCCCTCGCGGCCCCAGTTACCGAACCGCTTGATGGTGTGGAAGAGCATGTCGATGTTGCATGGGTTCTGCCCCAAGAGCATGCTCTTGTACTGCAGTGCGTTCTCGCGGTGGCCTGCGTCGCGCACCTCGCCGATACCGTAGACCCCCTGATTGGTATCGATACGAATGATGGGATAGTCGTAGTTCGAGCAGACCGTCGCCGTCCTCATATCCGTGATCTTGAGGTCAGACGGGCTTGAAAAGGTGTTGACCGCGTTCTCCATGTTGCCCCGCAGGGCGTCATCACGCTCGCTCATCGCCACGCTCCTTCTCTAGTGCTAATGGGAGAATCAAGAATCGGAGAATGAAGAATCGGAGAATACAGGATGAAATCAGCAGATTGGCGTCCCGGATCTGCCAGTCTGCTGATCCTCGGTCCTGTATTCTCCGATTCTCCATTCTCCGATTCTGTGTTCTACTGCGCTGCCAGAGCAGATACGGCTGGATCCGCTCCCACGTACGATCGATTTCCCGCATATCATCCGCGTCCAGGGGATGGGAGCTGCTGCGAACCCGGTAGTTCTTGAAGACGCCGCGCCGGATCATGATCTCCTTGGCATAGGCCATGCCCATCATCCCCTCCAACATCAGTGAGGGCAGCAATTGGTCGAAGAGGTCACCTGCTGCGTCCATCTCGCCCTCATCCAGCAGCTCCCATACGCGCTGGACCACGTCGCAGAACTGGCAGGCGTGGACGTTACCGGCGGCGCCGCGTGCGTGCTCCACGATCATCGGACGTCCCCCCCCGCCGCCCATCACGCCCTTCACCGCGGAGCTCTTCTGAGCCAGCAGCGCGGTGATGTTCTTATGGCTTGGCGGGACCTCCTCTTTGACCCAACTCACGTTCTCGATTTCCTCGCAGAGCCGGACGAGCTGGGCCGGCGACATCGAGGCGACGCTGGCGTTCTGAATCCACACCGGCACGTCGACCACGTCCGAGATCGCCTTATAGTAGGCGTAGATCGTGTCGAAGTCGGGCTTGTGGACGTAGGGCGGCATAGCGATCACGCCATCGACGCCCAGGCTCTGTGCATACTCCGCATACCGGACAGCCAGCGGCGTGTTGACCGCAGCCACGTTGCCGATGACGGGCACGCGGCCCGCGCTGACCTCCACGGGGACGCGCATCATCAGCTTGCGCTCGTCCTCGGAGAGCAGCCTGAACTCACTGACCATCAGGGGAGTGGGGATGCCCCCTACGCCGCACGCGATGCAGAACTCGATCTCTGCAGCCAGCACGTCGACGTCGATGTGGTCCTCATCATCATACGGGGTCATCGGAATCGCAAAACTACCACGCCACGGCTTGTCGGACATAGGGCCTCCTTGACAATATACGTTTGAACGTTGGCACGTTGGAACGTTTGAACGTTCAAACGTGCTAACGTGTAACGCGCCTCTAGTGCAAATCGCGCCAATTCGCCATGTGAGCGGGCGGGCGGTCGATCTTGGCCACGCGGTCCAGGGTGCGCAGTTGGGCCAGAGCCGACTCGTAGACCGCATAGTGCTCGCCCTCGGTCTCCTCGGGATCCACAAACTTGAAGTACATCGCGTGGTCAGGGTTGCCCCCCGCCAACTGCCGCCGGCTGACGCGGATGGCGCCATCCGGATCGTGCCACTTCACCTCGTTATCCTGCAGCAGGATGTACTCGCCCGCGTACTTGCCGGATAACTCGCGCAGATGATCGCGGTAGTAGAGCCCCTGCTCGCACATCGTGCGCCGCCAACTGATGACGGTCTCCAGCGAGTCGGTCATCACGGTGTAGAAGGTGCCCTCGGGCTGCGGCTCGACCTCGGACTCGAAGTCAATCGCGTTCAGGTCAACCGTACCATAGCCGCCCTCAGCCGCAACGAGCAGCGGGTTGCGGTCACGATGGAAGGGCTCCGCCAGCCAGTCGCTCATCGGGTCGTGGCCCATCAGATACGCGCCACAGGTGTCGGTGGTCACGGGGTGGTCGCCGGCAACCAGGGTGTCGACAATGCGCCCGGCGTCCCGACCGTGTCCCCACTCCATCCCGGCCTGCCCGATCAGTGCGTCGATGATGTTGAGCGCCGGATCGTAGAGCTGCCCCAGATCTGCCAGCATGTAGGGCATCCGCACCAGGTGGTGGTAGTAGTGACGCGGCTTGCCGTGTGGCGGCTGCGGCATCAGGCCAAAGAGATTCTTCAGCGTGAGCGTAATGCCCATGAAGGCATGGTTCTTCATCTTCTGGACGTCGACCAGCTCGTCGGCCTCCATCAGTCGCTGCGGCAGGACGTAACGCGCGAACATCTGCCCGCCGCCCGGCACCTCGTAGACGGCCTGCGGGGGGCCATCGGCGTTGATGTAGGGGACGTCGAACTCCTCCAGCACCGACGCCAACTGCGTCGAGAAGCGAGCGCCATCCTCCAGGTCGCGCTTGAAGACGGTGGTATCCACGCAGAAGAGCTCGGCGTCGGTCCTCTCACGCAGCAGCCGCAGCACCGCGCGGGCCACCTTGTCGCTGACCAACTGCTGCCGCATCCCCTCGAAGGTGGGCACCCGCTCCGGATCGTAGTCCTGGTTGAACTTGATCGCGATCTTCTTCGCGGGCGTGAGCCGCGCCCACGCCTTATCGAGCGGGTCGGTCGCGCGTTTCAGCGCTTCGTAGACGCCCTCATCCTCGGCCAGATGGTCACAATGAACCGCCCGAACACGATAATCACTCTCGGTCATCTCTATCCTCCTGATTCCCTGATCCGATATCACGCCAATCCCAGTCTCTGAATCGTCGCCAGCGCCTCTTCGTAGACCTCGTAGTGCTCCTGTTCCTTCTCCTCGGGATCGACGTACTTGAAGAACATCGCGTGATTCCTGTGCGCGCCGGCCAGGTTGCGCCGGCTCTGGCGCATAATGCCGTCTGCCGCGTGCCACCGCACCTCGCCATCCTGCAGCAATATGTACTCCCCGGCGTAGTCGAGGAATGACGCCATCTTGTCACGGTAGGTGAGACCCTGGTCGGCCATCGTCTGCCGCCACGTCACCACCGTGTTGCCCGAGTCCCACTGCTTGGCGTAGAAGGCACCTGCAGGCTGGGGATCGAGCTCGGAGACGAAGTCGATCTCGTCAAGGTCCACCGTTCCGAAGCCGCTCTCGGCAGCCACCAGCAGCGGGTTCCGGTCGCGGTTGAAGGGCTCGGTGCGCCAGTCCGCCTGCGGGTCGTGCCCCATCAGGTGAGCGACACAGGCATCGGTCGCGATGACCTGATCGCCGGCTACCAACCCATCGATGATGCGGGCCGTGCCCTCGCCATCGCCCCACTCCTGCCCGGCCTGGGCCACCAGGGCATCGACGATATTGAGCGCCGGGTCGAAGATACGGCCGATATCGGCCAGCATATAGGGCATCCGCACGAGGTGGTGGAAGTAATGGCGCGGACGCCCTTGCGGCGCGCCGGGCATCAGCCCGAAGAGGTTCTTCAGACACGCGGTGGTGCCCATGTACGCGTGATTCTTCATCTTGGCCACCGAGACCAGGGCGTCGGCCTCAACGGCATCCTGGATCATCGTGTACCGTTCGAACATCTGACCGCCCCCGGGCACGCCGACCACCTTGAAGGGCGGCTGCGTCCCATCGATCAGCGGCACGTCGAACTCCGCCAGGACGTGAGCGAGCGTGGTGGTCTCCTTGATGGACGGGCTGACCCCGTACATGACGTGGTAGCTGGCGTCCACGCAGACGATCTCGGCGTCGGTGCGCTCGCGAAGCAGCCGCAGGGAGGCCCGGGCGACGCTATCGCTCACCAGTTGCTGACGCTGGCCGGCAAACATCACCACGGTATCGATGGGCCAGTCCTGGTTGAACTTGACCGCGATGCGGTCGGCCTTCTCCAGCTTCTCCCACGCACGTGTCAACGGCGCGGTGGTACGCACCAGCGCCTCATAGACCTCATCATCGGTAGCGCGATGGTCGCACCGCACAGCACGGACGGCAAAAGGCTTGTTGATCTCCATAATATCTCCGTTAATGAAAGCTATCAGCGGTCAGCGGCCGGCTCTCGCCCCTCCTCCAACCGCCAGATGAGAAACATCGCCCCACCGAACAGCCGCACGACGCCGCCGATGAGGAGGATCAGACGGATATCCATGACATTCGATAGCGCGACGCCAATCATTGGGCAGACGAAGGCGCCGGCGTTCACCACGGTGGAGTAGACCGCCATATAGCTCGCCCGACGCTCCTCCGGACAAACCCGATAGAAGACGTTGGTCCAGGACAGATTGACACCCGCATTGACCAGATTGATCAGGATGCCCCAGATCAGGATCAAAGTCAGATTGGGAAAGAACGCCACGAGAAAGGAATAGCTGGCCGCCAAAGGGGCTGTGACACGCAAGACGGCGTTGTCGCCGAGCCTGTTGATCCGCGGTCGCCAGAAGGCGTAGCCGAGGATGACGCCCAGGTTCGCCAGGGCGGAGTTCAGCCCCACCCAACCATCCGTGGCTTTGAGCTGATTGACAAAGAGGATCATATAGAGCGGGCCGGTCATCCACGCGCCCAAGTTGAAGATCAGGGTGTTGATCGTGATGCGGACAAAGTCGCGGCGCGATCCGAGCCCCTTGACCGCAGCCAGGGTCCGCGCGCGCATTGCAGAGAAGCGCAGCCTCAGAGAGAGAGGTCCGACCGACGGCGGATCCTCGGCGGCTTCCTCCGCCGCGACGGGCATTGCCTCCGAGGGCAGCTTCTGCCCCATCCCTCTGCCGGCGGGCGGCTTCACCCGTGAGACGAAGTGGGTGCTCATCATTGCGGTGAGACCACCGAGGATGTAGATGATCTGGTAGTTGAAGGGAAAGCCGGCCCACGCCTGCTGAGATCCAAGGTCGAGCCACTTGCCGGCCAGCAGCGTCGTGACGACCGTCACCGCGCTGAGTATGATGTTGCGGTTGGCGAAGACCCGTGCCCGTTCCCGCTCGGGAAGGACATCGGCCAGCATAGGGCTGAAACCCGTGCTGAAGATCGTCATAGGGACGGTTGCGAGGACGAAGAGATAGACGACGCCCTGAGCGGCCCGGTGCGGGAAGAGCCACGGGATGAAGGCGGCCCCCATGTACCCAAAGCGGGCCAGGGCGAGGCTTCTCATGAGCCAGGGCCCGGGGTTCGATCGAGCCTCCAGCCAGCGTGCCGCGGGCACCATCACGAATATCGCAAAGAGCGACGGCAGCGACGAGAGCCACCCCACCATCTCGTTGGTGGCTCCCAGCCGCAGTGCGTAGGTGGCGTTGAAGGCCAGGACTGCGTTGAAGATCGCGGCCCAGAAGATCTCGACGTAGAGATAGTGGACGTTGCGCTCCAGTTCGCTGCGGGCAGCCAGCGGCCGCTGTCGCGATAGCAGGCGCGACCGCAGGGACCGCGCCCAGGGAACCTCGCCCAGACGGTACCGGAACCCGGCCCACGCCCTTGACGAGCGGAAGTCGAATGGAGACCATTTCATCTAGCGTGCGACAGCCTCCGTTGTCCCAATCCGGAATATGTAGAACATGCCGGCCCCGAGGAGCCGGATCACCCCGCCGATCAGCAGTAGCCAGCGAATGTCGATGACAGCGGACAGCGCCACACCCACCATCGGGGCGACAAAAGCCCCAACGTTTGAGACGGTCGAGAAGACCGCCAGGTATGTTGCCCTGCGGTCCGGAGGACAGAGCATATAGAGCGTGTTCCCGTGGCTCAGATTTAGGCCCGAGTTCACCAAGTTGATGAGGATACCCCATACCAGGATCAGATTCAAGTTGGGCAAAAAGGCCACAAGAAAGGCGTAGGCCGCCGACAGCGGCACCGTGAACCGCAACGTCCAGGCGATCCCCCGGCGATCCATCACACGGCGCCACAGAAGATAGCCCGCGATGACCCCAATCTGCGCCAGGGTCGTGTTCAAGCCGACCCACCCATCCGACGCACTGAGCTGCTTGATGAAGAAGATGATATAGAGCGGGCCGACCAGCCATGCCCCAAAGTTGAAGACAAAGGTGTTCACTACCATCCGGACGAAGTCACGGTTTTCGTGAACCATCGTTCGCACTTGTTCGCGGACGACCCCTATCCTGGGCAGGCTTCTCAACTTCGGCGACGCATGGCCGATCACCGGTGTCTCAGGCACCTTGACCCGGCTGACGTAGTAGGCGCTCACGACCCCGGCGACGGCTCCCACGACGTAGGTCACCTGGAAGTTCACCGGGAACCCCGCCCACGGGAGGCGTGCAGCCAGCGTCGAGCCACCTGCCAAAGAGAAACGTGCAGGCCGCCACGGTCACACTCTGGATGATGTTGCGAGTGGAGACAACCTTGGCTCGATCTCGAAGCGGGATCACGTCGGCAAACAGCGGCTCGAAGCCCGCGCTGAAAAAGGTCATCGGGACGGTCCGCGCGATCAGCACAACGATCACGGCCTCGGCCGCGCGCCCCCTGACCAGCCAGGGGCTGAGAGCCGCGCCAATAAAGGCGGCCCTACCGAGGTAGAGGCTCCCACGAATCCAGGGCGCTCGATTCGACTTCGATTCGAGGAGCCGCGCCGACGGCACCAACACCGCCATTGCCAGCAGCGATGGGATGGAAGAAAGCCACCCAATCATCGTGTTGGACGCACCCAGCCGCAGCGCGTAGGTCGCATTGAACGCCACAACGGCCATGAAGATGCCGGACCAGAAGACCTCCACATAGAGGTACCAGATATTGTGCTCGGTCTGGCCGCGCAGGCGCTCCAGGACGTGGAGTTTGGCCCAGAGTCCGGTCAGGCTGACGTCGCGGAGCTTGTAGCGCGCACCGGCCCAGAAACGCGACCACGCGCGCCGCGATCGGTTCAGCACGCGTCGCGTCCTACGTACCCACTGGGCTTCTACCGGCATCGCCAAGCTCGGCGCCTCTCTCCTCCCCGGCCCAACACAAAAAGGACACCCCGGACCAGTCAGGTGTCCTTCGGACCAGTCGGGTGTCCTTCTTCGACGCCTACGAGGTTAGCTGTCGGGCTCGGGCCGAAGAAGCTGGCCCTACGCGGACGGTGTCACACACCACGTCGCAACCGATTCGCCCCTTCGCATCTGTGGGTCCCCCGCTGCTGCGTAACCTGCATTACGCACGTGCCTATGGTACGCCTTGACCACGGCACCATCATTCGGCGCACTTCCTATTTACTGTCGGCAGGCAGATTACCCCCCACCTTAGCATATGTCGGGACGTTGTCAATGAGCGGAAGGCATGGAATGAAGAAGATATGGAGAATCAGAGAATCGGGAATCCGTGCTATACTGGTCGCCAGGGTTGCGACCCGGCCCACGGGTGAGCGCCCAGTCATTCCAAACGCCATTCCCGATTATCCGGCCCTCAGTACGTACCCAGCTCCATCCCCTTCTCGATGTAGTACCGGAACGTATCGTAGTAGACCGTGTTGGGGATCGAGTGGTCGCTGTGGAGGGTATAGCCGTGACCCCGCATCACGGTGGGGATCTTGGCCTCCAGCTCGGCGTCGATCTTGGCGGGGTCGTTGGTATAGAGCGCGCGCACGTCGATGCCGCCCATAAACGAGAGAACGTCCCCGAACTCGCGATAGAGCTTGAGCAGATCCATCCCGGCCTTCACCTCGATCACCTGCAGGCAATCGATCCCGGCCTCGATCATCCCCGGCAGCAGGGGCTCGACATAGCCGCACGAGTGCATGATCACGGGCTTGTTGTGCGCCTTGGCAAAACCGACGGTGAGGGCGTGCGCGGGCTGGATCAGGTCCCGGTACATCCTGGGCGACATGAACGGATGCTGTTTGTAGCCCATATCCTCGTAATACCAGATCCCGTCGGGCCACCCCTCCTCGGCGAAGAGGATCTCCTGGAGGTCGACGGTCAGTTGGGCGTAGGTCATCGCCATGTCGAGCACCCAGTCCGGGTCCAGCGCCATGCCCATCAGCATGTACTGGTGGCCCGCGACGTCCTTGAGGATCTCGAAGACGTTGACGCCCGACCAGGCGAAGAAACGGTTCGCCTTCCGCGCGCGCTCCTTGGCCTCGCGATAGGCCTCGAAGTTGATGCGCCGCCGCTCGGGCTTGAGCTTGGGCTTGATCAGCTCCTCCCACGCCGGGCGCTCCTTCACGGCGAAGTCGATGTGCTCCGGCGTGGCGTCGTGGAGCTTGTGGGTCTTCAGCGTCGCGTAGTTCCCGTTGCGGGTCGTGATCGTCTCCTCGGTCTCCGCGATCACCACGGGCTCGTAGTCGAGGTCGGCGGTGACGTTGAAGGCGCCGCAGAGCTCCATATCGAAGCCGAAGTGGTCCGCCAGGTTCTCACCGGGCCGGAGATGGCCCTGCTCGGTCCACACCCTCTGCGTGTCGGACCAGAAGTGCTCGAAGAACCCGATGCGGTCGGTGGGTTCGCGCTTGAGGATGTTGGTGATGCGTTCAAGGCCGGTCATGTTATTCATAGTTGTCAGTTGTCCGTTGTCGGTTATCGGTTGAACGCTGGAACGTTGGTTTCCGGTCAATCATGTCTCGTTACTCGTCACGCCCGCATGCTTCCCCGAGCTTAGCTGCCAGCTCGATCGCCTCCTCGCGCGTCGCGGCGGTCGCCTGGAGGACAACGCGGGCGCCGGCGGGATAGGTCGCGGGCCAGGTCCACGGGTCGCCATCGCCGCACCAACTGTGCATCTGCGGGACGCCGGCGAAGGTTTGGTAGGCCTGCCGGAGGACGTCCTCGGGCTGGACGAAGTTGATCAGGCGTAGGTTCGGGATGTCCAGGAATCCCTGCCATTGATGGCGCGCGTGGGCGCAGCAGTGGACGCCGATCCCGCCGTAGCGCTCGGAGAGCTCGGCCAGTTCGGGAAGGAAGAGCTCACGGTAGACGCGGCTGCTGACGGCACCGACCTCATCCTCGGAGAGCGTGATCCCCCGGTCCATATAGTAGGACGGGTAGTGCGCGATGAAGGCGGTGCCGTAGCGCGCGAACCACTCGTCGAGGAACGCGGTCAGGAAGGCCTTGACCTTTTCCGCCAGCGCCAGGACGGCCTCGGGCGCCTCGATCAGCGCAGGATAGAACGACGATTTCTCCCAGATTAGCGCCGCGATGTCCATCGGGCTCTGGATGTCGACCAGCTTGACCAGCGCGCCGGGGCCTGCGCGGCTGAAGAGCTCATCGGCCATCTCGAAGAGATAGGCTACGCTGCTCGTGCTGACCTCGGGGACCTCGAGCGCGTCCGCCTCCCGCGCCGAATGGACCAACGGCAGGGCGAAAGGCATGTTGTCGTCGGGGAAGTGGACCGTGCAGCCGAAGGCCTCGGCGAAGATCTCGGTCCCGGTGCGCATGTCGAGATAGGGCAGCGCGTCGTCGTGGAGCCACGCCATTCGGGCGCATTGGCGCTCGTAGGTACGCCACGCCCAGTCGACCCGCTCATCGCGCAGCTCGCGCCAGGGCAGGGGTGGGGCTTCCTCGTCGGGCGTGTAGGTGATGAGGAAGCAATGCCCGGCGCCGGGATCGTCGAGGAAGCGCGTCCAGCGCGCCACGCGCGCAGCGGTGTCACAGGCTATGCTCAAGGTATCAGCTCCCAGTCAACCTCAAAGGCCATCGGAAGCCTATTATGACCTCGAGTCGCCGGTGCGCAACCTCATCGCGGCTCACGTGGAAGGCAGAGAACGATACCCTTGGCGCCGCGCCAAGTCGCGGCCCCCGCTCTACACAGATCAAGTGGCAAAGCGTGAGGGAGACAGATCGGGCTCCGCCCGCCTGCTGTCCGGCTCGGACCCTTCGAGATGCCTCTTCCCCGCACCTGATTCATCGGCGCCGGCACATGCACGACCCACAGGCCGGCTTGGTCGGTAGGGTAGCGCTTTGCATCGTCAGCGGACCGCTGTGGAGTTTCCGGCTCGACTCTGATCGAGAAGAGGCCCGCGAGGATGACGGGACGCAAGCGCCTCGGTCCAACAGCCAGGCGGTGGTGCCGGTCTATGAAAAACCAGACACGGGCGGCGCCCAGGGCCGTGCGCAAGTGCCGGGCGACCGGTGTAGGGGTCACCGGCAAGGGCGGGGTGGCTGTGCTCCGCCGGCCCAGACCAAACCACAAGGCACTCACGATCACCAGGAAACCAAGCGCAAGGATGGCCAAGCGCAAAGCCCAGCCACGCATGCCGGAAAGTATCCAACTGCCGAGAGCCAGCATTGTGAGCAGCAGCACTGCCGAGATCGACAGGACCAACGGCATGAAGAAGTCATCCATCAAATCCATCACCACCGAGGACGCCGCCATGTTCACTTCACGATAGACAGCCAGTTGCATCATCAGCTGCCGATTCCCGATCAGAAGACCTGCCAAGACCCCGACCGCCAACACGTCAATCGCGGTGACGATCAAGGGCAAAGCTGGGCGACGTTGTGAGACCCCGTCTGCACCACTGTTACGGGTTTCGGCCTGTGGGATAGTCATGTTTTGCCTCCTGGGACAGATCAGCATCGGATAACATCCATTCTAGCGGATAGTCGTGCCGATATCACCTGTGGAAATCACCAGGGGCAAAACGCCATACACCCGACCACAACAGGTTCGCATCTACGCAGACAGCTTAGTCGACCGCCGGCAGATCCGCGATCGGGTAGTTGGTTGTGATGTAGGCGGCTGAGACCCAACCCTCCAGCCCATTACCCGAGACCACCTTGAGCCAGGTACCGGCGTTGTTACGGCCCACCATCTGGACCTGCTGGCCCATATACACCCAGCCCTTGATTCCGTACATAGTGCTGGGACCGGAGCGCACGTTGAGCTTGTACGCGGTGACGGTGGCCGCGGCACCCGGCAGCGGATTTGGCACGTCGCCACCGCTGATAGGCAGGGCCTCAAGCATATAGGAGCTGACGATATAGCGCGCAGACACCCAACCCTGAGATCCGCCCGGCAGTTCCACCTGCAACCAGGTCGTGCCGGCATTCCGCCCGACCAAGGTCAGCGTCTGGCCCTCACGTAGCAGGGAGACAGGAGAGTAGCCGGCGCCAGGTCCGCTGCGCACATTGAGACGGTAGGCGGTCACGTAGCCGGTGATCTCGGACCCAGGCGGCTCAGGAGAGGGCTGAGTGCCATCCACGATCGGCACCGCGGACAGATGGGCGGCTGACACAATCATATAGCGCGCCGAAACCCAGCCTTGTTGCCCGTCATCCCGGCGAATCCGCAACCAACTGCTGTCATAGGTACGCCCGGTAAGTGCCAAGAGCTCCCTGAACGAGACCGTGGTCACGATTGGGTAGCCGGTCCCCGGCCCCAGACGCACATTGAGCTTCCAGGCGCTGACAGAACCGTTGGGACCTTCTATGGCACTGGGTCGACGAGCGGCGACCGGGCCTTGGGCAAGCACGGAACCGGCGTTCAGAGCAAGAAACGCGCCGACAAGACTGAGAATCAGAACTCGGTGGAAAAAACGACGGGCGGTCACGGTATCCTCCTTCATGCTTCACACGATAGATCGGGTTGCCGGTTGGTATGGAAGTCACCTTTCACAGTACTGCCTAGCATTTACAGCTCTATGACGTTGGGGGATCCCGAAAAGTTCCAGCAACCGCGAATCACGCGAATGGGGCGCGGGGGTGGCCCGAAAATGGGTTCGTTTCGTAATTGAAGGGGTATCGCGATGCGAGCGTGACGGCTGCGGCACGTGTCCACGCCCCCTCCAGTGGGGAGGGTGTGATTGATGCGGGCTTGCCGGTCACGCGTTGGGCGCTGAGTGTACCATTCATCGGGTGAATCTCCTGAACCTATAGTAGATCCTTTGTTCTATTGTACGGGAGGAATCG
>CAVVUS010000034.1:0-90962 GCA_963751345.1 uncultured Chloroflexia bacterium | reverse complement strand
TGCGAGGCCGACTGGGCCCACATCTTCACCAAGCCCGCCGACTAGAAGTAAGGCCGCGGGCCAGAGCCAGTCGTGCCAGCCCGTCAGCGAGGCTCCCTGTATGGAAGCCGCAATCCGGTCGATCAGCACCTTCATCAGCCAGATCTTGACCGGCGGGACAATGCCTTGCACGGCATAGAGCACGCCGGAGAGGGAGTGTGTGGGTCGGGCTCGCCTCCCTAGAGAAGCCGGATGGCTTGGGTGAGTACCCGAGTTGTGCGACGCGTCGCTTGAGTCGTGGTCCTAAGGTAAGCTAGCAGTGGTTGCGTTGCAGTCATTGGGATTCCCTTGGTTTGAAACTTGCGTGTTTCCATCTGTGCGACTCGACGGGACAATTGCCTACTATAAAGGTCCCAAATCGAGCCACGCTGGTTGAGATATCCGCTCACCAACCAGGGAAATAGTGAAGCAACCATGAATCGGCCGAATCCGGGCACGTCTCTCCGCGAAGAGCGCTAGGACTTCAGGCTCGTCGCCACCGCGCCCCAATAGGAGTCGTTTTCCCAAAGCGATAGGAAGCCCAGGGGTGGATTGGTCCAGTAGCTCAACGTGCGCCGGAGGGCGTTGACCGCCGTTGCCTTGTCCCCGGATGCCGCGGCCTCACGGGCAACCAGGTACCAGCCGGACATCCCGTAGCTGTCCACGGCCTGAATCCCGTTGTCTTCGACCAGGCGTACGAGTCCCACGGCGTGGAAGCACCTCGTGCGGCAGCGACTTGGATTTGAAGTGGTCCCCCAAAGGCCGGTCCCATCGCCTCCGTAGCACGCTCCGCCACCCTCGCCGCGCCCTCCAGGTCGCCGACGTCAAGATAGGCCCAGACGTCAAAGCATTCCCACTGCCAGGGCACACGTATGGCCTCCGGCGCGAGCGTCAGCAGATTCCACGTCGCCTCGGAGAGTGCCGTGCGGGCTTCGGGAAGGCCGCGCGCGTGAAAGCCCCGGGTGATCTGGCCGCGCATCCACCGAATGACGTCCCGATTCTTTGCGACGGCCTGTCGTTCCACCCAAGCCAGCCAGTGGTCCAGTAGCGCTTCAGATGGCTCAGTCCATTCTCTAAGACAGAGCACCAAGCCCTCGGCTTCATCGCCGGCGCGCAGCGACCACTTGTCGATGAGGAACTGAGCCACATTGCCAGGAGGGAGACCCGCCATATGGTGGATCCACAGCCAGTCGGGATCGCCCCGAGAGTGTTGAGGCTGATATCACCCAGGTCTTGGCAGAGAGCCCACGCGTCTTCGGCAACGCTGCCTGCCTGCGGAGGAGACCCGCCGCTGCAAAACAGTCGACAAGGGTTAGAGCGGTGCACCAGACGTATCGATCAATGTATCCGTCTCCGTCATTTCAGCGGCCAACGCATGCGCTAAATGCAAGTGCTGTGCCCACAGTGCCTGTGCCGCTGCGTAATAGCCATACAGCCCTTGGTCCAGGCCAGTTGCCCACCCGCTCGGGGTTCGGCCCCTTCCTTGCGATCCACGTCTCGATATGTACGATGGCTTCTGGCATCCGGGGGATATACATCAACGTGTTTGCTAATTCCCGATAGACCTTTTCATCTTCGCAGCCAGAGGCCAATATGGCGTGCCCATTAACCGCAAGCTCGTTCCAGCGTTCGTCGAATCGCCCTCGACACTCTGCCCGCGGATCAACGTCCGGTTGAGTTCCTTCAGCGCCTTCACCTGAATTTCCGTAGCCAGGCCGACATTTTGACCAGCACGTCGCGCAGCAGCTCCTCGGCCTCACCATACTGACGGGCCGTGTTTAGGGCCGCTGCCTCCTCGACTGCCCGTGTCAGTGTCTCCTCGGTGAAGCTCTCGGGCAAGGCATTGCTCCGCAGCGCGTCGCGAATCATGTCGATCATCGTCTCCCTCAGCCGCTGTCGTGACGTGTGAAGACGGCTCTTCACCGTCGAGGTCGGCACGTCAAGGAAAGCCGCGATCTCGTTCTTGAGTAGCCGTTGATGTAATAGAGCGCCGTGACGGCCGCTGCCTGTCCGACAGCGCACTTATCGCTTCCAGCACTTGGGCTTGGAGATCGTGGCGCTCGGCCATCTCCTCCGGCCCAGCCGTGGATGACGAGGCTATAGGCCCTGTCCAGTGGCGTGAGCACCGGGCGTTTGCCGCGTGTGATCCGGTCGCAGTGTTTGTAGATGATGCGTTTGAGCCACACCGGAAAGGCCCGGCACGGCCAGCTTTGGCAGATTCCGGTAGGCATCGACAAAGGCTTCTTGGGCGGCATCCTCGGCGAGCTGAAAGTTCTTGAGGATCGCGTACGCATAGCCGTAGGCCATATCCCGGAACCGCTGTACCAGCTCGCCGTAGGCCTGTTCGTCACCGGTCTGAGCTTGCTCAACTAACGGTACGAAGTCGTCCATTGTTGCGTCTCGCACCTTTCTTCGTAAGGTCGTTCTCATTGTATGGACCAACTTCCTGCACGGGTCGCCCGCCCAGGTGTTGCTTGCTGAAGACTGTGGGTTCAGGGCCGTGATGAGACACGCGGCTCAATCAGTGACGAAGTACTACGTGATGTGCCAGAAAGGCGAGAAACGGGCCAAGTTACCGGACCAGCACGCGTAGTGGCGCTTTACGATTTGACGCAGCAAGGCACACATCCGCGGTGGCTGCCCGACGCGAAGCTGACGCGGGAACACGGCTATGGCGTGCGGTGCATCTGATTGCTTGGTGGAAAGCAGGTGAGCTGGAGCCTTGGCTCTTGGCCACCAATGTGCCCAGCTCGCGGGACGCGCTGCGCATCTGCAAACGCCGCATGTGGATTGAGAAGATGTTTGGTGACTTCTGGAAGCACGGCTTCGATTTGGGGAGTAGCTATCTACGCTATTTCCTGTGGCATTCGCGTCTGACCTTGCTGGTCGTGTTCCTGTACACACAACCCCAGGCTGCGATGTGCATCTTTGTCTGGCCGTAACAGTGGCCTGACTTCCCTTGGTATAAGTGAAAGTCATCGACACACACATCAGACGAGGTCACTCGTGCGCTCTACCTGCAGGTGGTGAGATGCACAGGATGCCTACCCCGAAGAGAGTGTCAGCGCTCAGCAGATGCGGGGGAGCTGGGCGCCGGTGAGCATCTGAATGACGCGCCGAGCGCCGTAGGGCGTCTCGAGCGTCACCCGGCCCCGGTGCGTGTCAGTGACCCGTCCGACAATCGCGGCCTCCTGCCCCAGCGGATGCTGTCTCAAGACGTCGAGGGCCGCGTCTGCGCTCTCCGCCTCGACGGCGATAATGACTTTGCCCTCATTGGCGGCGTACAAGCGGGTCGAGCCCCAGGAACTCGCACGCCGCGCGGACTTCCTCGCGGACAGGAATCCGGCTCTCTGTGACCTCGATACCCACGTCTGCACTCTCGGCCCATTCGTTGAGCACGGTGGCCAGCCCGCCGCGTGTGGCGTCTCGCATGCAGTGGACGGCGTCCGAGTATCCGGCGAGCAGGCTGCCGATCAGCCCGTTCAGGGGTGCGGCGTCGCTCTCGAGGGACGATCCGAAGTTGAGGCCCTCTCGTTTCATCATCACGGCCATTCCGTGGTCGCCGATGGTGCCGTTGACCAGCAGCACATCGCCCGGCTGAAGCCGGTGCGGACCGAGATCGATGCCGGGCGGCACGATCCCCACGCCCGCCGTATTGATGAAGAGCCCGTCCGCCGCGCCCCGGTCGACGACCTTGGTATCTCCTGTGACAATCTGGACGCCGGCCTCCCGCGCGGTGGCGGCCATGCTGGCCACGACGCGCTCGAGCTCCGCCATCGGCAGCCCCTCCTCCAGGATAAAGCCGGCGGTCAGGTAGAGGGGCCGGGCACCCATCACGGCCAGATCGTTGACGGTGCCGCAGACGGCCAACTCGCCGATATCGCCCCCCGGGAAGAAGATCGGGTGCACGACGTAGGAGTCGGTCGTCAACGCCAGGCGGCCCGCCGGCAGCTCGCCCAACACGGCCGAGTCACCCATCGTGGCAAGGTGGGGGTTGTCGAAATGGCGAACGAAGACGTCGCGGATCAGCTCGTGGCTGAGCATACCCCCGCTGCCGTGCGCGAGCAGGACGCGAGCGGAACTGGATACTGGATGTTGGACGTTGGATGTTGGATGTTTCATTTGGTGTTAAGCTCGACGCTTAGCTGACCTAACACTTGCCCAATGCGCCGATTCTTCATTCTCGCATTCTGTATTCTCTTCTCGCCTTTTCGCTTTCTCGCTCATTCGCTCACCTGCTCCCCGTACTTGTAGTACGCTGCGCACGCGCCCTCCGCGCTGACCATGCAGGGGCCAATGGGGTTGCGGGGGGTGCAGACACGACCGAAGAGGGGGCACTCGGTCGGGGCGATGACGCCTCGCAGGACGTCGCCACAGAGACAGCCTGTTGGATGCTCCACGAACTCAATCTCCACGGGAAAGCGCTTCGCAGCGTCCCGGTGAGCGAATGCCGCATTGAGACTCAATCCGCTGTCGGGAATCTCACCAAAGCCCCGCCAGGCTGCCGCACTGACGTCGAAGACCCGGGCGAGCATAGCCTGGGCGACGAGGTTGCCCTCCGGACGTACGCTGCGCGCATACGTGTTGAAAACACCGGGAGCCCGCTCCACCACAGCGTGCACCAGTGCCGCGATGGCGCCCAGCATGTCCAGCGGCTCGAAGCCGGAGACGGCACACGGAATGCCGTAGTCCTCCGGGAGAAAGGCCCAGGCGTCACTGCCGATGACGGCGCTGACGTGTCCTGGGCCGATAATGCCGTCCAGCGCCACCTCGCCGGCATTCAGGATCGCGCGCATCGCGGGGGGTGTGAGCTTGTGCAGGCTGAGAACGCTGAAGTTGGGGGTGGATTCCTGCTCGGCCTGCAACAGTGCAGCGCCAATGCCCGGCGCGGTTGTCTCAAACCCAACGCCGAGGAAGATGACCTCGCGATCGGGATTGGAGCGAGCGAGTGCCAGCGCGTCCAGCGGGGAATAGACGATGCGCACGTCCGCGCCGTTTGCGCGGCTCTCCTGGAGCGTGCCCTTGCTGCCCGGCACCCGCATCATGTCGCCGAACGTGGTGAGGATGACGTCGGGTTGGACGTCGGCGAGCGCCATCGCCGCATCCAGGTCGCGGGCTGCGGTCACGCAGACAGGACATCCCGGCCCGGACCGCATTTCCACGTCGCCCTCCAACATCTGCCGCAGCCCAAAGTGGAAAATCGCGTGGGTATGCCCGCCGCAGAACTCCATCAGCCGCACGGGGCGGCACTCCGGATGCAACGCGACTTCTCGCCGGATTTGGGCCACCAGCCGCCGGGCCAATGCGGGATCGCGGTACTCGTCGATGAACTTCATCGGGCGGCTATCCTTCGAGAGGCGTCATCTGAGACCCCTCTTCACGCTCCCAGGCTTTCTGGATTTCTGCCAATTCGGCGAAGACCTCCAGCGAGGCGGCTGCCTCTTCCGGGTCCATCAACGAGATGGCGTAACCGGTGTGAACCAGCACGTAGTCCCCGATCTTGGCCTCCGGCGTCATGATCAGGCTTATCTGACGTTCGACGCCGCCGAGCTCGACGGTCGCGATACCATTCTGATCGATTTCCGTTATTTGGGTGGGAATTGCCAGACACATAGAGTCCAACTCCTATGACACACTATGAAATGCCGCCATCGCGGCCTGCCCCAGCGAGATACACCCGTCGTTGGGTGGTACCTGCCGGTGCCCTAACACGTGAAAGCCTGCTGCGACCAGGCGCGGGACGGCGTGCGCCAGCAACAGGCGGTTCTGAAAGACGCCACCACTCAACGCCACGGTCGAGATCCCGGTCCTCTCCCGCAGAAGGTGGCTGACCGATTCGATCATCGCAGCGATGGTGACGTGGAACCGCAGGACGACGTCAGCCAGGGGCTCGCCACGTTCGCACGTCTCCCATGATACCATCGAGAAGCGATCCGACACCGATCAGATGCGGTGAGACGCCGGTAGTCTATCTCGTAGCCATATGGGGTGACGGGTCCTCGGCTGTCGTGCCCTGCCGGCACGGTCTGCTCCAACTCGATGGCCGCTTGCGCCTCGTAAGTGGCCTCATAGCACACGCCAAGGAGCGCGCTGACGGCGTCAAAGAGACGGCCCATCGAGGAAGTCTGAGGCGTATTGAGCCCCCTGTCGACCATCATCCGCACCCTCATCACGTCGGAGGGACAGAACTCACCCAGCGGCAGCAGATCGTCGGCACCCAGGGCGTGAAGGTAGGCCACGGCAGTGCGCCAGGGGTGCCGGATCGCCGCGTCGCCCCCGGGCAGCGGCAGATAGGCCAGATGGGCGGCTCGCTCGAAGCCGTGGTAATCGCCGATGAACCACTCTCCCCCCCAGATCCGTCCATCCTCCCCGTATCCCGTCCCGTCGAGGGCCACGCCGATCACGGGCCCTGCTTCGGGAGCCCATCCGTTGTCTGCCAGGCACGCGGCGATGTGCGCCTTGTGGTGCTGGACCCGAAACGGCGCGGGCAGGCCGTGCTCGCGGGCGTAGGCGTCGGCTAGCCGGGTGCTCATGTAGTCCGGGTGGAGATCGCCGGCGACAACCTCAGGATCGAGCCGAAAGAGGTGCCGGTAGGTGGCCAGGGCGGCCTCATAGTGCTCCAACGTTTCGAGGTTCTCCAGATCGCCGATGTGTTGGCTCACAAAGGCGTAGTCGTCCCGCGTCAGGGTGAAGGTATTCTTTAGCAGGGGGCCCGCCGCGAAGATCTGCGGTGCCTTGAAGGGCAGCCGGATCGGGAACGGCGCATACCCGCGCGCGCGGCGGAGGAACTGAACGGTTGGTGCTGACGGCTGATCGCTGATCGCTGCTAACTGCACCACCGAGTCGTCGTAGCGTGCGTGGATGTCGCGGTTGTGCAGGAGGAAGGCATCCGCCAGTGGAGCGAGCCGCCGCAGGGCTTCATCGTTGTCCTTGGCGATGGGCTCCTCGGAGACGTTCCCACTGGTCATCACCAACGGGCGTCCGACGTCGCGCAGGAGGATATGGTGCAGCGGCGTGTAGGGGATCATCACGCCCAGGGTATGGTTGTTCGGCGCGACGCCTTCGGCGATGGGAGTATCCGGGCGCGCGTCGAGCAGCACGATCGGGCATTGGGGCGACGTCATCAAGGCTTCGGCTTCGGGCGGCACCACACAGAGCGCCTCCACGTCCTCCAGCGTAGGAACCATGATCGCAAATGGCTTGTCGGGGCGATGTTTGCGTGCTCTCAGCTCCGCGACCGCCTCCGCGTTGGTCGCGTCGCACGCAAGGTGGAATCCGCCGAGCCCTTTGATGGCCAGGATCTTGCCCGCCAACAGCAGTTCCTTCGCGCGGGCGAAGACGGCGTCGGAGTCAGGATGTTGGATGCTGGATGTTGGATGCCGGAAACCAGATGCCGGTAATTCGCCTACCTGCTCGGTTTCTCGAAGTATCGCTGATTCTTCATTCTCAGATTCTTGATTCTCTCCTCTGCTTTCCCGCTCCACCAGCCAGACGTGCGGACCGCAGACGGGGCAGGCGTTCGGCTGAGCGTGAAAACGACGATTGGCAGGGTCCCGGTACTCGGCGAGACACTCGTCGCACATAGGGAAGACGCGCATCGTCGTCTTGGGCCGGTCGTAGGGAATGTCCTCAATGATCGTAAACCGGGGTCCGCAGTTGGTGCAGTTGATGAAAGGATACCGGTATCGCCGGTCCTCAGGATCGAAGAGCTCGCGAAGACAGTCCGGGCACGTCGCGACGTCGGGCGAAATGAGCTGGTAGCGACCTTCCTGGCTCTCGGAGTGGCGGATCTCAAACCCGTCGTAGCCTTCGAACGGGATCGGGTGAGCCTCGATGGATTCGATGCGCGCCAAGGGGGGGGCCTTTGTCGAGAGGGCCTCGACGAAAGCGTCGATGCTGGTCTGTGGGCCCTCGACCTCGATGTCCACGCCGCCGGAATGGTTCAGGACCCATCCGGACAACGCC
Organism: uncultured Chloroflexia bacterium; assembly: GCA_963751345.1. Taxonomy (GTDB): domain Bacteria; phylum Chloroflexota; class Anaerolineae; order B4-G1; family SLSP01; genus PWVB01. The sequence continues at coordinate 82,979 of CAVVUS010000034.1, read as the reverse complement.
ATGCCCTTGGCCAGATTATAGACAAAGGGACGGAACCCCACGCCCTGCACCACACCCGTGATGGCGATACGAAGGGCGACGAGCTCCTCTGAACGAACGGATCTCATATCAACATGCCGACCACTCTCTACAGTTTCTCCTCCAGCCATTCGACCCACGCGTCCAGCCCCTCGCCGGTCTTGGCAGAGAGCACAAGGACGGGCGCATTTGGGTTGAGGCCGTGAACCAGCTCGCGGAAGGTGTCCACCTCGAAGTCCAGGTAGGGCAGCAGGTCCGACTTCGTCACGAGGACCAGGTCGACAGCTTCGAAGATGCCCGGGTACTTGTAGGGCTTATCGTGACCTTCCGGAACGCTGATGATGCCCACGTTGTAGTCCTGCCCCAGATCGAAGGAGACCGGGCAGATCAGATTGCCGACGTTCTCCACGAGCACCAGATCCAGCTCGTCGAGCGGCAGCGCCTGGACGCCGTGGCGGACCATCGGTGCGTCCAGGTGACACGCACCGCCCGTGTTGATCTGCACCACCGGCACACCGGAGGTCGCGATCTTGTCCGCGTCAATCTGTGAGGCGACGTCTCCCTCAATCACGCCGATTCTCGGCCCGTTATCGGGGCGCTGAGCCATGGCAGCGATAGTTGCCAGCAAGAGTGTGGTCTTGCCCGCACCGGGCGATGCCATGATGTTGATCACGGTCACGCCGCGATCCTTGAACGCAGCTCGATTGTCGGCGGCAACTTCCTCGTTCGCCGTCAGCAGTCTCTCGACGACCGGCACACGCGTTGCATTGTTTGTATCTGCCATGATCTTCCTCCGTTCACGTTAACTATTGGCCAGTTAACCTCATTGGTGCGAACTGTCAGCCTGAGCCGCAGGCGAAGGCTCTCAACCTTGTAGGTAATGGATCCTTCACTTCGTTCAGGATGACGTATTTCAGGAACCATCTTAACTGACCGCTATGACGTAATCTCGATACTCTCGACGTAGAATTCCTTGCCCGCAATCACGTCGCCGCCCAGAGCCTTGCAGTTCGGGCAGAGCCAATCCTGCTCTGTGGGTTCGAACTCCTCACCGCAGGACCTGCAGCGAAACCGGGTCTTGATCCGGTCGAAATGGAGCCGGGCCCCCGCGGCGATCGTCTCCGGCGTGAGCAGATCGAAGTAGAACTGTATTGAGTCGTCGACGAAGCTGCTCAACTCCCCGATGACCAGGTAAACGTCGGTCACCTTTGCGGCTCCCTCTCGCTCCGCGTACTCTCTCACGATGCGGAGAATGTCCTCGGTAACTGCCATCTCATGCATCGACTTGTCGTCTCCTCGGGACGCGTCCCTCCCCTAGATGACGCGGTAACAAGCTCCAGGATACGGTCGACCGCCGGTCTGACCAACGCCGCCGTCTCTTCCGAGAGCCCCACGCCGAAGTCAAAGGTGTGTCCCAGTAACGAGAGCAGGACGGCGCTCGGGGCGGTGTTATACATCTGCATCGTCAGTGCCAGCACGGTCGAGGGGTGGGTCTGATGATAGACGAAGGGGGTGCGATAGGCTACCTCCACGTGCTCCTCATGGATCGGCTCGGGAATGCCCGACCCTACGTGAGCGTCGACGAAGATGACCAGCTCGTAATCCTTCAGATCTTCGGCCAACTCGGGCACCAATTGGTGAAGGACCACGGTATCGACCGGGTGCCCGAGATCCCCGAATCCGTCATCCATCTCGTCCAGCGCGGCCTGTCCCAGGCGCTCGCGCAGAGCATTGACGACGAAACGTGCGACGCCGTCGTCCTGGCGGTAGAGATTGCCGAATCCGGCGACAAGCGTGTGAGCAAACGTCTGTTCCGATAAGGGATCCAAAAGTCTTCCTCTGTATAAGTTGATGACACCCGGTCTCGCGACCTTGTTACGGGCCCGTGGCTTCGACCGGGGCTGTTAATGCGATTAACGTATATTTTATCTGCTTTTGACCCGCCTTCAAGGACAGGCCGCTCACCCTTGCGACGGCGCGAGCCCGAGTCCGCTCGGGTCACCTTCGCAAGGGCTGCTATACAAAGCCTCCGGGGCCGGACGATTCTGGCTCGTCAATGCCCCGGAGGCTCGTATTGTTGTCGCTGCAGCCCCTGGTAGCGGGCTGAGTCAGCCGCAGCTGACGGCTAGTCGCGAAGGAGCGTGTCCAGCACCTCGCCGTCCGGTCGCGACAAGATCGATGTGCATCGGCATCTGGCCCATCGCATGGGTCGAGCAGGAGAGGCAGGGGTCGTAGGCGCGGATGGCGCCCTCGACGCGGTTGAGCATGCCTTCCTGCAGGTTGGTGCCGTCCACATAGCGCTTCGCCACCATATTGACCGAGTGATTCATCGCCCAGGCGTTCCCGGCGGTTGCGACGATCATATTGACCTTGGTGATCACGCCGTTGGGGTCGGTCCAGTAGTGATGGAAGAGCGTGCCCCGCGGTGCCTCCAGCACACCAACACCCTCGCCCGTGATCTCCCCGCGTGGGTTGGCGACATCTTTGCTCAGAATGTCAGGATCGTCCATCAACTCCTTGACGTGCTCCAGGGAGTAGATCAGCTCGATCAGCCGGGCGTAATGGTAGTACAGCGTGCCCTCGACCGGCTTCCCGCCGTTAAGCGACTTCCAGATCTTCATCTCACTCTGGGCAATAGGGGTCGCGATGTGGCTCGAGGCATTCAGGCGGCCCAGGGGACCGACACGGTAGACGCCCTCGGGATAGCCGCGCTTCAGGTAGAAGGGGGCCTTGAGATAGGTGTAGTTGTTGACGTGCTCCCCGATGTAGTTGAGGTAGTCCGCGGGATCGAACTCCTCCAGGAGCGCGCCGTCCTTGTCGACCATGCGCAGCGTTCCATCATAGAGCTCGAGCGCGCCGTCAGGCTGGACCAGGCCCATATAGGCGGAGGGGAAGACCGCGAACTCGTCCACCATGTCCGCGTTACCCATCATCCAGTCTTTGAAGAACGCGATGCCTACCTGCGCGGTCGCGATGTGCTGATCGATCTCGCTGAGAATCCACTCGCGATCCGCGGCGAGCAGGGGTTTGGTCACGCCACCGGGGACGCCGAAGATGGGGTGAACCCGGCGCTCGCCCAGCAGCTTGATGATCTTCTGTCCGAAGGCCCGAAGTTGCACGGCCTTGACCGCCAGATCGGGGTTTGCCGCGATGATACCACCAACGTGGCGAACCTTCGGATCGGCGTCCCAGCCCAGCAGGAAGTCCGGCCCCGCGAGCTCGAAGAAGTGCATACCGTGGGACTGGATCATCTGTCCCTTGTGCATCAGGTCACGCAACTTGTGCGCCGTCGGCGTCGGCGTCGTGCCTGCGATGACGTCGCAAGCCTTGACCGAGGCCAGATGGTGGCTGACCGGGCAGATCCCACAGGTCCGCGGCGTGATCTCGGGCATTTCATAGAACATCCGCCCCTCGCTGAACTTCTCGAAGCCGCGGAACTGCTCGACGTGGAAGAAGGAGTCTTGTACCTTCCCTGCCTCGTCGAGGTGGATGGTGATCTTCGCGTGACCCTCGATACGGGTCACCGGAGAAATCGTGATTTTCTGTGCGCTAGCTGCCATTACCCTTACCCTCCATCACTGCCGTACTTCAACACGCTACCTTCCAGCTTTGGCATCCGGCCTTCCAACAGTTCAGATAAGACAAACCAGATGGCCTCGGACGAAGGGGGGCAGCCGGGTAGATAGATGTCGACGGGGACCACGTCCCCGACGCCCTTGACCTGATCGGTCAGCGGGGTGAGATCCTCGTGAACCGGAATCTCCCCGTCGACCGTGCTTTCGGTCTCGATATAACCACGGCGCAGGACCTCTTCCTTGTCGAAGAAGTTGCGCATCGTGCAGATCCCACCGGTCACTGCGCAGTCGCCCATCGCGATGAGAATCTTGCAGCGCTCGCGCATCAGCTTGGCTTCGTGTTCTTCGTCTTCGTTGCCGATGCCGCCCGTCAGGATACCCACCACCACACCTTCCTCGGGAGGGTGCTTCATATCCGTTATGGGCGTTGAGCTCAGCTCGACGTACTTGAGTAGCTCCACAATCTTCTCATCGATATCCAAGAAGGACATGTGGCAACCAGAGCAGGATTCCAGCCACTGGGAAGCAACTGTAATCTTTTCTCCCATAGTAAAGTCTCCTACCTTTCCGGCGCATTCTTGGCCGCACCTGGACCAAGAGCCCGGGCCCGGACAGGCGTCCGGGCCCGGACTATGAAAGTCCAGGTGTGATTATAGCATATCCGCGAGGGTTGAGAGCACGTCCGCATCATCGCGCACCGTTTCCGGCTTTGCGAGCACCTCGACCAGCGGTTTCACCGCGCCCTCAAGGTTCGTCACGTGTCCCGTAGCCTCGTACCACAGGGGGGTCGGGAGCACCACGTCAGCTTGCTCCACCAACGGCGAGCGATAGCCGGCCTGAACTACCTTCCAAGCCCCATTGAGCTTCCCCAGCAGCGCCGGGTCCTCGCTTTGCTCTCCCAGCAGGAAGAACTGCGCAGTGGCGCCGTTCGGCTCCGCCGGCCTTAGCCCGAGGTCTGCCGCGCCCTGGGCATTGCGCCCGGGGCTCAAAGCCATGGTATACAGTTTCCCACCAAGCTGGCGGAACGCAGCCGTCACTTTGCTCTTGACGCCCACACTGTAGATCAGCACGATCTTCTTGGCGTCTGCCGCGGCCCTCGCGACCTGGTCGGCCTCGGCGTACGAGACGGTCATGTCCGCTCTCTCGCTCATCGTTGTCTTGGAGTCGGAGATGACGGCGACCTTGGCGCCCTGGTCGCCGGCGCGGTAGACGAAGTACCCCACGACACGCTGATAGTCCAGCGGCTGGGCGCCTGCGACGATGATGAAGTCGGCGTCAAGAATATCGGCCATCTTGGCCTCGGTGCCGTATCCGAGCGTCGGAGCTACCGGCTCCAGCAGCCCTGCCTCGCCATCGACCTTCTCGAAGAGCTTCGTGAAAGCCTCCAGGGCCTCATTGCTGGTGGCGCAAGTCGCCAGACCCTGGACGTTGCCCTCTTTGAGCTTGGCCGCAACGGCCTCCAACGCTTCCTCCCAGCCCGTCTCGACCAGCTTGCCGTCGCGGCGGATCATGGGAGCGGTGAGGCGCTTGCGCTCCTCGTAGAGGGGCTTGAACCGCCCGTCGACGCACAGCAGACCGTCATTGGGCTCCGAACCCCACACACCATCCACACGCAGGAGCCGGTCGTAGCGCGTGACAACGTCCAGCGTGCAGCCGACGCTGCACTGCGTGCACGTGGTCTCTGTGTGAACGACATCCTTCTCCCGACCGCCGTAGGCGCTGCGAGCATCGATCAGCGCGCCCGTGGGGCAGACCTGCAGACAGGTGCCGCACTCGACGCAGCTCGACTCTCCAAAGGGGACGTTCAAGTCCGCCATGATCATAGAATCGGCGCCGCGCTCCCGGATGTCCAGAGTGTGGTTCGCCACGATCTCCGAGCACGCGCGAACACAGCGTGTGCAGAGAATGCAGCGGTTGTGATCCATGATGAAGTACTTCCGGGACGCATCCACTGACAGCTTCTGGAACGGGCGCGGGTAGGTGAAGTGGTCCAGGCCATAGCGATATGCCGCGTCCTGAAGCTCGCAGTCGCCGCTCATCTGGCAGAACATACAGTAGTGGTTGCGCTCGGCGAACAGGAGTTCCAGCACGAACTTCCGTACCTCAACTGCGGGTTCGGTTTCGGTCTGAACCTCCATACCGTCGGCGATCGGGCACGTGCACGCGGTCTGCAGTCCCCGCATCCCCTTGACCTCGACCAAGCACATGCGGCACGCGCCCCAGGCTGACAACGACGGATGGTAACAAAGAACCGGAATATCCACACCGGCGCCTTGGGCGGCTTCCAGAATCGTCTGGCCGCTTTGGGCAGTTACCGGCTGTCCGTTAATCGTGAGTTGCACCTCGCTCATAAGTGCCTTGCCTCCTTAGACAGGTCTCTAGCTAAAAAGCCAGCTAATCCCGCAGGCGGGACTCGAATTCATCGCGGAAGTACCGCAGTCCGGTGAGAATCGGTACCGGTGCGGCCTGCCCCAATCCACAGAAAGAAGCTTGCTGAACGTAGTTCGCAATCTCTTCCAAACGTTCCAGGTCGGCGTGGCGGGCCATGCCCTTGCGCAGACGTTCCAGGGCTTCGAGCATCTGGGGATTGCCGACGCGACAGGGCGTGCACTTCCCACATGACTCGGCTTTGAAAAAGCGTATCAGGACGTAAGCGAGATCGACGATGTCAGTGTCCTCGTCGCAGACCAACAAGGCGCCACTGCCCAGTCCTGCGCCCTTCTCCCGCATAGAAGCGAAGTCCAGCGGCACGTCGAGAAATTCCGATGGAATGATGGTGCCGGACGAGCCGCCGGTCTGCGCGGCTTTGAAGGCTTTTCCATCCTTCATGCCACCGCCGTAGATGTCGATGATCTCACGCAGGGTGGTGCCCATCGGTGTCTCGACGAGCCCCGTGACGTTTACGTCCCCCAGCATCGTGTAGACCTTGGTCCCGGGGCTGCGCTCGGTCCCGATGGCTCGGAACCAATCCGCCCCGTTCAGGATGATGGGGGCCACGTTCGCCAGCGTCTCGACGTTGTTCACGACGGTGGGCTTGCCACGGAAGCCGTTGACCGTGGGGTAGGGCGGGCGGATGCGTGGCTGGCCGCGCTGTCCTTCGAGGCTGTTCAGCAGTGCCGTCTCCTCGCCGCAGACGTAAGCGCCGGCCCCGGCGTGGACGTGGATGTGGAACGAGAAATCGCTCCCCAGGATGTTGTCGCCCAGCAGGTTCATCCCCTCAGCTTGCTCGATGGCGTGCTTCAGGATATCTGTGGCCATCGCATACTCGCCGCGGATGTAGATCCAGCCTTCGCTGGCACCCACGGCGTACCCGGCCAAGGCCATCCCCTCCAGCACGGAGTGGGGATCGCCCTCCACGATGAGCCGGTCCTTGAAGGTGCCCGGTTCTGACTCGTCTGCGTTGCAGACGATGTAATGGGTGGGGTCGGGCTGCTCCGCGACGAAGGTCCACTTGAGCCCGGTCGGGAAGCCTGCCCCGCCGCGACCCTGGAGGCCGGCATCTTTGACGGTCTGCAAGACCCCGTCCGGCGTCATGTTCGTGATGGCGTTACCCAGCGCGAAGTACCCATCGTAGGCGATATAGTCGTCGATGCTGTAGGGATCGATCGTGCCGGCCCGTCTGAGCACCACGCGCTTCTGGCCGAAAAGGGCATCTCCCTCGCCACGCAGCGTGTCGATCTCGGCCGAGGCGACCTCAGCGGAGACGACAAGGTGTTCGACCGTGCGGCCCTTGTACAGATGTTCCTCGACAATAAGTGCGCCATCCTTGGGGGAGACGGGGCCGTAGACGGTCCCTTCAGGGTAGACCACGACCACCGGCAAGACGTCGGTGCGGTTGACCCGGCCGGTGTACCCGACCTGCACTTCATCTTCGAGTCCGTAGAATGATAATTCCGCCTCGATGGCGAGTTTCGTCTCTTCCGCTCCTCGTGATAGGCTGAGCGGGTCCCCGGAAATAAGGACACTTGCGCGGATCATACCTGACCTCCCTGCCGATAGCGAGCGATGATTTCACTCACCTTCTCCGGCGTAAGGTTGCCGTAGATGTCGTTGTCGACCATCATCACGGGGCCGACGGCGCAAGCACCGATGCAACTCGTGGTCAGCAGCGACCACTCCCCGTCAAGCGTCGTCTCGCCAAACGGAATGCCGAGTTCGTGCTCAAGAGCCTCCCAGATCGCGAGACCGCCGGCGATGTGACACGGAGCGTCTTCACAGAAGCGGACCACGTGGCGGCCCAGCGGTTCGAGATTGATCAAGCTGTAGAAGCTTGCCACGCTGTAGACCTTGCTCAACGGCAGGCCAACGCGCTCCGCGATTCTTTCAAGTTGCTCGCGGGACAGATGCCCACTCTCGTCGTTCACTCCACGCAAGATCTCGACGAGAGCCTCCTTGTCCGCAGCGTAGGTACCGATGATCCTGTCTGTGACAGCTAGAACCCCTTCCATACGTACCCCTTTCCTTTTTGTTGTCTTGTCCCCTGGATGATCCCTATGCGACGCTCACGGCGTTGACCGGGCAGACCTGCTCGCAAATGCCGCAGCGGATGCAGATCTCCGAGTCGATGACGTGGGCTTGGCGGGGAGAGCCGGTGATGGCGGTCACGGGACAGTTTCGTGCACAGCGCGTGCAGCCGATGCACGTCTCCGGATCAATCGAGAAGGTGATGAGCGCACGGCAGACCTTAGCGCTGCAGGTCTTGTCGTAGATGTGGGCCTCGTACTCGTCGCGGAAGTGTTCGATCATGCTCAAGACGGGGTTCGGGGCGCCCTGGCCCAGCCCACATAGCGACCCGAGCTTCACATACTGGCCCAGTGTCTCCAATGCCTCGATGTCGCCCGGCTGCCCCTTGCCGGCACAGATGTTTTCCAGAATCTCCAACATCTTCCGGGTGCCCACGCGGCACGGGACGCACTTGCCGCATGACTCCTCCTGGGCGAATTCCATAAAGAATCGTGCCATATCGACCATACAGGTCTCTTCATCCATAACGATGAAGCCACCCGAGCCCATGGCGGAGCCGACCGAGACCAGGGATTCGTACTCCACGGGCAGATCGAGATACTTCTCGGGAATGCAACCTCCCAGCGGACCGCCTGTCTGAACCGCCTTGAAGGCTTTGTCATCCAGAACGCCGCCGCCCACGTCGTACACGATCTCGCGGACCGTGATTCCCAGTGGCACTTCGATGAGACCCGTACGCTTGACCTTGCCCGCAATGGCAAAGGTCTTGGTGCCCTTGCTCCTCTCGGTGCCCATGGAGGCGAACCATTCGCCGCCCTTGAGCAGGATCTGGGGCACGTTGGCATAGGTCTCGACGTTGTTGATGTTCGTGGGTTTTCCCCATAGCCCTGAGGTCGCGGGGAAGGGCGGGCGCGTGCGGGGTTGTCCACGGTTGCCCTCGATAGACTGCATCAATGCAGTCTCCTCACCGCAGACAAAGGCGCCGGCGCCCATACGGACCTCCAAATCGAAGCTGAAGTCCGTCCCAAAGATGTGGTCGCCCAGTAGTCCGTACTCGCGGGCTTGTTCGATGGCAACACGCAGCGTGCGAATCGCGATGGGATACTCGGCCCGGACGTAGAGGTAGCCTTGATCGGCGCCCACGACGTAAGCTGCGATGGCCATACCTTCCAACACGGCGTGGGGATCGCCCTCCAGTACGCGGCGATTCATGAAGGCGCCAGGATCGCCCTCATCACCATTGCAGATGACATACTTCTTGTCGCCCGAGGCTTTCTGCGCGAAGGTCCACTTGAGGTAAGTGGGAAATCCGGCCCCGCCGCGTCCACGCAGACCCGAGGTCTTCAACTCCGCGAGAACCCCGTCCGGTGTCATCTGCGTCAGGACTTTGCCCAACGCCGCATAGCCGTCCTGAGCGATGTAATCCTCGATATTCTCAGGGTTGATCTTGCCGACGTTACGCAAAACCACCCGCACCTCTTTTACAGAAGGCTCGGGCAGAGGTTCGGCGACCCGTTCATGAAATCTCAGGCTTTCGACGGGGCGCCCCTTGTAGAGATGCTCGTCCGCGATCAACCGAGCGTCTTCCGGGGTCAGGTCCGTGTAATGCACCGAATCCGGATAGACCACGGCCTCAACGCCGCGCGGCGCAACCGTCTGGTCGGCAGCCTCCAAGACTTCGACTTCCTGGCCCAGACCGAGCACATCGATCTCGCTCAGCAAGGCCTCACTGACTGCCTGCGCTTGCGGCTGGCTCCCACTGATAATTACATGCGCACGATAAGGCATTTTACCTCCTCGGGCATAGCGCCGGGAATCGACTCCCGCGCCGGTGCCCGCTACTTCCTAACGACCCACTTCTCGACCGGCGCCCCGCCGACCACGTGTTCGTCGACCAATTCGGGGACCCGGCTGGGGTCGATGTGGCCGTAGGTGACCATATCCTGATCGCCGACCTGGACCTGGACGATGGGCTCATACTCGCACAGGCCAATGCACCCTGTCTGTGTCACAACGACGTTGGCGATGGAACGCTTCTCCAACTCACCGAGAATGGCCGTCATCGTGTCGCGCGCGCCGGCGGCAATACCACACGTGCCCATGGCAACGACGACGCGTGCGCGTGCGCCTTCGCCTGACAGCTTCCGGCGCTCCAAGGCGCGTTCCTTGATTTTCTGCAGTTCTTCCAGGCTTTTCATCTCGTATGTCCTCTCTATGACTTTGCTTTCCTCTGACTGGCGGCATCGCTGACAATGCCATCGCAGTTGATGGATGTCAGCCCCTCGCTGATCGTGCCGCGGACAAATGCAAGGACCTCGGGATCTGACAATGGGATCTCGGGCCCCAAAATCTCACGAACCTCTCGCGTCTCGAAGGCAAATGCTGCCCCTTCGACTTGATGTCGATAGACCAAATCCACCTGCGGGTTCCCTACTACGATGCACAGCAGTGTCCCGACCAGATCTCCCAGCGGCGGACGGTCGATGTGACTGAGCTGAAATGTCGCGCGCGTCGTGGTGCCGCGTCCGGCTACGGATGAAATCTCAAAGCTTCCGCCGCACATCTCCGCTGTCTGCTTCAGGAACGGGATCCCAAGGCCCACTTTGCGCGTTGTTCGCGTTGTCACCCATGGATCCGCGACCCGCAACAGCATCTCCGGGTCCATCCCGTGCCCATTATCACGGATCGTCATGGTGAGCCGGTCTTCCGTCCGGCTCTCTTCAATGTCAAGATTCAGCAGCGTAGCACCTGCCGTGACACTGTTCTCAGCGACATCCATAATATGCTGAGATAGGTCGCGGAAAACGGTCATTCGTACTTGCGCAGCGTCTTAGCGATATCCGGTGGCTGAACCCGGCCCACGATATCATCGTCGATCATGACGACGGGGGCTTGCGAACACGCGCCGACACAGCGACAGATCTCCAGGGTGAACCGGTTGTCTTCGGTTGTCTCACCGACCGCGATACCCAGCACTTGCTTCATCTTCTCGACGAGCGAGGGGCCGTCTCGGACGTAACACGCGGTTCCCAGGCAGATGCTGATCTTGTGGCGTCCGACCGGGCTCATGCGGAAGAAGGAGTAGAAGGTCAGCACGCCGTAGATATGGCTCAGAGGAATCCCCAGCGCTTCGGCGATATACCGCTGCATAGCCGGCGACACATATCCCAATTGCTCCTGGGTCAGGGTCAGGATTACCATCGTCGCACCGGGGCGATCGCGGTTTTCGGCAAGAATTCGATCGAGAACAGCCTTCTGCTCTGGAGGGAGCTCCAGTGCATCCGGTTCGTTGACTTCCTGGGAGACTTGCTCTGTGGCTACACTCATACCTTTCACCTCAATAGCGGGAGCGGACGTATGTGTCCGTTCGTGATCCTAGTGCGGGCCAAATGTACATTATACAGCCGTTTCCTCCGGCTTGGAGTGACATTGTTCACCCGTTTGTTTGTCGAGCATCTGCCGGACCACGTCTGCTTTCTAGGGCACACGGGCCCGTTGTCCACCTTGGCCATGCAAGGCCTGCTTGAGCGACACGACCGTGGGCCCGTCCTCCAATTCAAAGATGGTCATCACTTTGCCCATCCATGCCAGCCAGTGGGCATCCGAATTGCTGATGATCGCCATATCAGGCGCCAGGGACCCATACCGGCGGCGGGCTTCACTGGGCCGCATATTCGGTGATACCTCCACCGCGTCGGCCTCGAGGTCAGGAGGCCAGAGCCCAAGCATTGCCATAAGCCCATTGCTGGGCCGGTCGATATGTGCCGGGATGACCAGCCCTCCCAGCGCGTGGACCCGCCGGGCGGCATCCTCCAGCTCGATGAGCGTGGGCGCCTGTAGCAGCCGTTGCTCCTCGACCACAAGATCGCCCTCGCGATCCACGACGAACTGCGAGCCGAAGTGGTCGGGATCGTTCTTCAGTGGAGGTATCTGCGCATCCACGATCGCCTGCCACGCCTCAACCGCGGATACCGTGTCGAAGATGCACAAGACGTCGACTTCCTCCCGCGTCTGCAGCTCCATTCCCAGCAGTACGGTCAATGCTGTCCCTTCAGCCGCTTCCCGCACAGCAACTGCGTTGCCTGTGGCGTTGTGATCCGTGATGGCAATCACATCCAGACCTTTGTAAAGTGCTTCTTCTACAATCAGAGGGGGGATCATCTCGACCTCGGCACACGCCGACAGGACGGTGTGCACGTGAAGGTCGGCCCGATACTCCCGCATCCCTTCGTCCTTGCGCTGCAGCGAGCTATCGGATGCCCAGCCGAATCAAGCTTGATACCGTTTCATAGACAGGCTCAGGACTCGACAGCACCGGCATCCCTTGCTCCTGGGCCTTGTCGATCGTGCCCTCGGGAACTGCGGCACCCTCGGCGACCACGATCGCCGAAAGGCCGAGGAGGGAGGCCACGGCGACGACGTTAGCGTGGGTCTGGAGTGTGATCCAGATGTTCCCGGTTTTGGCCCCTGCCATGACGCAGCTCAGGAGGTCAGCCACATATCCCCCGTCCACCTCGTTCCCCAATTGGTCGGCGCCGGCAAGCACCTTCCAACCCAGTTGCTCAACAATGTCCTGTGCCTTCATGCCCACTCACTCCTTGCGCTAGCTCTTGGCCTCTGTCTCACTGGCTTCCTCGGGCGAGACCCTGAACGACATCTGCAGCCGCGTGCCCACTCCCACGGCCGACCAAAGGCTCATCTTGTCGGCGCAGCGCTCGATGTTCGTCAAGCCCATGCCCGCACCAAACCCCATTTCGCGAATCTCGGAGGTTGCCGTCGAATAGCCGGGCTGACGAGCAAGCTCGACGTCCGCCATGCCCGGGCCGGAGTCCTGTGCCACAATCGTGATCTCGGTAGGCTGAATGTCGGCCAGAATGAGTCCGCCGTCGACGGTGTGGATGATGAGGTTGACCTCGGCCTCGTAGGAAGCAATCGCGACGCGCCGGGCTAGCTGCGGTGAAGCGCCAATCCGGAGCAGCGCTCGCTTGATCTTCGCCGAAGCGTCGCCGCCCCGCGCGAAGTCCCCCTTCTGGATCCGGTACCGGAGCAGCAGACTGGTGTTTTCGGATTCGAGAGCATCGAAGAAATGCTGGGGGCGTTCCTGGATCGCCTCTGCCTCTGTGTAAAGTTCCTGCAATGCCGCCAGCAAGGCTACGGTAATGTCACCTCGGGTGATGATGCCCACAAGCTTGTTGCGCGAATCCAGCACGGGCATTCGCCCGATCCCCGTCGTCTCGAAGCGCCGTAGCGCCTCCATCACCGGTTCCTGCGCATAGGCGGTCACCAGACCGTCACGGGTCATGAATTCGCCGACGTGCGCGTCCATCTGCTGGGATTCCAGCGCATGAATCAGATCCTCAATACTTACGATGCCGGCAAGCTCCTGATCCTGTACCACGGGGACACCTGAGATCCGGTGCTCGCGCAGAAGCTCTTTGAACTCCTTCATCGTGGCATCCGGCGATAGCGTCAAAAGAGACGTGGTCATCACACGCGAGACCTGCATCTCACGAATAAGCTCGTGGATCTTGGAGAGCGCGCCTCCTCTCGTCATGAACCCCAGAACTGCGAACTGTCGATTCATTGGTCTCAGCTACGGGTAGTCTCTCAGGTCTGCCGTGTTTCTCTCATCGTCACTCTTGACGCGTCGCCCTGACGCGTCACCTTGGCACTCCAGGCGCAGCGCTATCGCTGTTGGCGCAAGATGGGCAGTTTTCCAATGCCTTTCAGCCCTGCCTCATACAGGCGTCCCGCAGTCTCGAACATCGTGTAGGGTGACAGCATGACCGCCACGCCCATTTCCTCGGCAAGCGCTAACGTCTCCGGCGGCGGGTATTTGCCCCGAACGAAGAGAACCGCCGGGGCCTCTGCCATATCGGCCGTTCGAATTGCCTGAGGGTTCGTCAGCCCGGTCACCAGTAGCATATTTGGCTTGGTGAAGAGCAGGACGTCACTCATCAAGTCAGAGGCGCAGGCGGATTCCAGATCGATGTTGAAGGGCGGTTTGACAAGCATCGTCGCGCTCGTCGCCTCAAGGACTTCATCTAGTCTCATCTTGATGTACCTCTACCCTTTGACTGCTGTTGTTGGTACCCGTACGCCTGCTGATATCCGCGGCATTACCGCGAATTGGCAGGCCGTATCGGTCTGCGTTACGCTTGGAAAGGATGCCCCTCGAGGATGTTGCTCCTGCCCGTCTGTGATGGCGTCCATTTGCGTCCGGAACTACAGCTGTCGGACGTCAGTTAGGCGCTGGAGATGGTGACTGCAGTATAGAGCTCCCAAACCTTATGGATACTATCATAAACGCCGTTTCTGTCCAGTACTGCGGCAACCTTGGAACGTTTCCAGCTGCCTGCACGAGGAAGTGTCTGCGTAAGCGATGGCGCCTTCTCTGCGAAGCGCGTGCGCTTGTCTCCGCTTTGAGATAACCTATAATGACGCGTCAGGTAAACAAAAGGTGAGAGGTAAGGAATAATGGCGCAATACACCCGTCCCAAGGGCACCCAGGACATTCTCCCTGAGGATCAGGCCTATTGGGAACACTTGAAGAACGTGGTAGCCAGGCAGGCCCTGAGCTATGGCTTCGAGCGTCTTGATGTGCCTATCTTTGAGATGACCGAGCTCTTTGCTCGGGGCGTCGGTGAGGGGACGGACATTGTCGACAAGGAGATGTACTCCTTTAAGGACAAGGGCGACCGCGATATGACGCTGCGCCCGGAGTTCACGGCGGGGGTGGTTCGCGCCTACCTTGAGAACGGGATGCACGTGCTGCCCAAGCCGGTGAAGCTCTATTCCATGGGCTCCATCTTTCGATACGAGGAACCCCAGGCTGGGCGGTACCGGGAATTCCATCAATTCAACGCCGAGATCATCGGCGTGCAGAGCCCTCTCGCCGATCTGGAGATCATGCTGTTGGCCTGGGACATCTACGAGGAGCTGGGATTCCAGCGCCTCTCTTTCCAACTCAATTCCACTGGATGCCCCGAGTGTCGCCCTGACTACATCAAGGCGTTGCAGGCGTATTATCTTGACTATATGGACGTGATCTGCGAGGATTGCCAACGGCGTATCGTTCAGAACCCGCTGCGTGTCCTCGACTGCAAGCAGCCTGAGTGCCAACCGGTCATACAATCCGCGCCCAAAATGACGGATATGCTCTGCGAGGAGTGTAGCCAGCACTTCCTCGATTTGCGTGGCTTCCTTGATGCTCTCGGAAAACCCTACACGCTGAACCATCGCCTGGTCCGCGGGCTCGACTATTACACGAAGACGGTCTTCGAGGTCTGGGCGGAGGGCATCGGGGCCCAGTCCGCCGTCTGTGGTGGTGGACGCTATGATGGACTTGCGGAACTGCTCGGCGGTCCCGCTACTCCGGCTGTCGGTTTTGCAGCCGGGATGGAGCGGGCATTGCTCGTGATGAAGACACAGTCGATCGCCGTGCCGGCACTGCCGCAGCCCCCGGTCTATTTGGCCTATCTCGGGGACGCGAGCCGTACCTTCGCCGTGCGGATGATGTCCGAGATACGTGCAGCCGGAATTGGGGCACAGATTGCCATGCACGGCAGCCTGCGCGCCCAACTGCGCCACGCCAACAAACGCGATGCCCGGTTTGCGATCATCGTGGGTGAGGATGAACTACAGAGAGGCGAAATCACGCTTCGAGATATGGCTACCGGGGATCAGACCAATGTCCCCGCAGCGGACATCGTCCCGATTTTGCGCGCGCGGCTGGCGGCGGATTAGGCAGTGGATTTCAGCTCGATCGGGCTGGTTTACAATGCCCATGTAGAACGGTCTCTGCCCCTGGCTGAGGAGATCGCTGGGTGGTTGGCTGCACAAGGTGTTGCTACCTGGCAGTGCTCCACGTCAGAGTATGGCGACATCGACGAACGTGCCGACCTGCTGCTGACCCTGGGCGGGGATGGCTCGATTCTCCGCGTAGCTCGGCTCGCCGCGCCTGCCGGGACGCCGATCCTCGGTATCAACCTCGGACGTGTAGGCTTTCTCACCGAAACGCAGCCGGATACCTGGCAGGCGACGCTGCTGCGTGTCCTGGCGGGCGAGGGCGACGTCGAGGCCCGGATGATGCTCCGCGTCATGCTCTGTCGAGACGATGCGTGCGTAGCACAAGAGCACGCGCTGAACGATGCGGTGATCAGCCGCGGCGCGCTGGCCCGCACGGTCCGGCTCCGTACCTCGATCGATGGCGCCTTTATGACGCGGTACGTCGCCGACGGTCTGATTCTCTCGACCCCCACCGGTTCGACTGCATATGCATACGCGGTCGGCGGTCCCATCTTACCGCCGTGGCTGGAGAACATTGTCTTGATCCCGGCTGCGCCGCACTTGAGCCTCGATCGGCCCTTCGTCCTCAATGCAGAGGCAAAGATTGAGGTGCGGCTGGAGACGGAGATTCCGGGGATGTTGTCCGTGGATGGCCGAATGGAGGGGGAGCTGCAGGATGGTGACGTCGTGCGCGTCGAGCGCAGCACGATCTATGCGCGTTTCCTACGCTTGCGAAGCCGCAACGACTTCTACGACACCCTGATCGATCGCCTGACCCCCCGCAATGGAGACTGGCATGAGCGAGCAGACTGACGAAATCCTCTATTGCCATTGGCATCCCAAGACCGAGACGACCCTCCGCTGTTATCAGTGCGGGACGCCGATCTGTCCAAAGTGCGCCCGTCGCACCCCGGTGGGCTACATCTGCCCCGATTGTCAGAAAGGTCGCAAGCAGCGCTTCATCCAGGCTCGCGCCACGGACTACGTGGTTGCCGCCGTTATGTCTGTGATCCTGGGCGGCGTGGCTAGCATTCTTCCGCTGCTGGGTAGCTGGTGGTTCGTGATCTTCCTATCGCCCCTCGCCGGCACCTTGATCTCCGAGATCGTCTGGCGAGCGGTCGGTCGTCGCTATGGCCCTCATTTGTGGTGGATCGTAAGCGCGGGCATCGTTGTGGGCGCACTCCCGGTGCTCTTGCCGAGTCTGGCGCGATCCCTTGCTGCCACGCAGGGCAGTCTCTTCGGCATCCAGGGCTTGCTGAGCTGGGGCCTGCACATCATCCTCGCAGTGGGCTCCGCCGTCGCGCGCTTGCGTCTGACGTAGGCTCGACCCGTGGCATCCATCCTACTGTTGACGCCGCAGGTTCCCTATCCTCCGCGGCAGGGGACGGCACTACGCAACTGGGGGCTCCTCCAGGGATTGTCGGCTGCTCACTCCGTTTCCTTGCTTACATTTGCGTCCCCGGATCAGGCGCTCGTGCCTGACCCCGTGTTGTCGCAGGTTGCGGACCGGGTAGCCATCGTCCCACAACCCGATCGACACTTCTCAGATCGTCTCAAGGACTTGGTGACCACCCGCGGTCCCGATCTCGCCCAGCGTCTTCTAAGCGAGCCGTTCCGCCGGCAACTGGATGACTGGTTAGCGAGCGATGCCTTCGACTGGGCTATGATCGAGGGTCTGGAGTTGGCCGCCTACGTTGAGCCCTGCAGGGAAGCGGGATCGGGCATTGTCTTTGATGACCACAACTGCGAGTATCTGCTGCAGCAACGCGCGGCCCGGTCGGACTGGCGGCACGGTCGTCGATGGCCTGCGGCGCTCTATTCCTCCATCCAGTGGCGGCGGCTGCGCCGGTATGAGGCGGAGATCTGCCGTCGTGCGGATGTCGTAGTCGCCGTCTCCGAGGCTGATGCTGCAGCGTTGCGGTCGATCTCGGGAAATGTCGAGCCTCTGGTGATCCCCAATGGCATCGACGTCGAGACCTATGCCCGGTTTGACGGCGCTGCTGCGCTGCCACAGCCGACCTTTGTCTTCACGGGCACGATGGACTTCCGTCCCAACGTGGATGGTGTGCTGTGGTTTGTTGACCATACCTGGCCGCGCATCCGCGAGGCCTTGCCCGGCGCCTGGTTCTACATCGTAGGCCGGCGACCGCATCCACGGCTCGATCGCGTGCGCGACCTCCCGGGCATTGTCGTGACAGGGGACGTGCCTGACACCCGCCCTTACATTCAGGCGGCTTCGGTCTACGTCGTGCCGCTGCTCGTAGGAGGCGGCACCCGTCTGAAACTGCTCGAGTCGACGGCGATGGGCAAAGCGATCGTCGCCACCCCGTTGGCTGCAGAAGGTTTCGTCGCACCGCAACGGGCCATGGTATTGGCGGACACGCCGGAGGCCTTTGCCGTGGCATGCATCGCGTTGGCTACAGATCCGGCGGCACGCACCGAATGGAGCGCGCGGGCCCGCGCCTATGCGCGTGACTATGACTGGCCGAAGCTCTTGCCCCCCCTGCTGGCACGCCTGAGCCGGCAGCGCGCCGGGGCCTAGTGTCCATACAAGAGGGCTCTTCGGTGAAGCGGGTTATCCCCGAGATTCTCCATGGTCTTTGCGCTAGATCCGCCATGCCGAAAGGGTGCTCGATTTCTGGTTACCCGGCATAGAGCGCCCACAGTTCGTCGAGCGTGATCCGGTGCTCGGGTCGAGCATCCCGGAAGTAGGGATGGATCGGGAGTCGTCGCTCCGGGCGGCGGGCCTCCGGATGGGCGACGATCTGCTCTATCAGGCTCACGTATCCCTGTGCTGTCTGCTCCCACGTATATCGCTCCTGCACGCGCCGCCGTCCACGCTCCGCAAAGGTAGCCCAAACGTCCGGGTTGTTCAGGAGGCGCAGCAGACCCCGTGCGATGTCTTCAGGATCTACCGGGTCCACGAGGACGCCGTACTCCATCGTTCCCTCTCGTAGGCTCTCACTGGGGCCACCGTTCTCCGTCACCACGACGGGGAGTCCCGCCGCTGCCGCTTCCAGTGGCGCGAGCCCAAAGGGTTCGTAGAGGGCGGTGAGGGCGAAAACCGAGCCCTCGTCGCGCCAGAAAGCGGTAGGCTGCCGCAAGCGCGGATTGGCCGCGAAGGGCGAAAGTGCTGATCTTGCCCCAGAGCTGGTGTCGGTCCACCATCTCACGGATCCGGGTCAGGACCTCCCTCTCAACAGAACTAGCCTCGGCCCCATCCCGGAGAGGATCGTTGAGGGCGCCGGTCAACAGAACTAGGTTCGCTTGTGCCTGGAGTTCGGGCGTCTGTCCATAGGCGCGCACGAGACCGACCTGGTTCTTCTTGGGATCCAGACGGCTGGAAGCGATGATAGCCGGGAGCGCCTGCCGGTCGGCGTCCAAATCGCGGGCCAACATTGCACGGACGTGCGCTTGAGCGTTCAATTCGTCCGGATGCACGACGTCGTATCCGAAGATCTGGAAATCGACGCCCGGAGGGATAATGGCAAAACGGCGATCGTCGTGCACATCGACGGCACCCCGGTACGCGGGGTGCCCGTACTGCTCGAATCGCTCCTGCTCTGTGCTGGCAATGATGACCGCTGCATGGTTCATGCTCAGCCTTTCGGCGATCAAGCGGGTGGTGAAGCGGTACTGGTCGTCCAACTCCGCAAGGTTGTCCCTCGTGATGCCCAACTGGTCCATCTTCTGGGCGGCCAGGGAGTGCCCAGTCAGCGTGAACGGGACGTGCGCCTTATCTTCGATGAGTGCGGCGGTCAGCCCTCCATCCGCATAATGCCCTGTGAAGGCAGCCGGCAGATGACCTTCGGCTTCATAGAAGGCCAGGATGTTAGGTATCCAATCCCTGATGATGTGCGGCCAGAGGAGTTCTTTGCGGAGAAAGTGGTCCGGTCCGGCGCGGAGACGCAGGATGCGCACATTGGGTGTGTCGTCGTATCTATTCTCTTCCGCACCGAACTCCGGCCACAGAGGATCGATGATCCGCCGGGTCAGGATGTCAACGCGATGACCCAGCTGCGCCGTCGCGGTGGCGACCTGTTTGACGTAGACGAGTTGCCCGCCAAAGTCCGGATTCTCCGTCCAATAACTATCCTCGGGGTCAAAGTTCCCCTGGGGATTTAGAAATGCAAGATGCATGAATCCACTCCTCACATTCGCCGCACAAGGAGGCTCACACTCCTCATGTTGCCGTTTGCCTTCATAATGCTCCCCAGTATACTGTAAATGTACCCCTCGGCCGATCTGGAACGTGTCAATATCAAGGAGTGAGATCGTGGGTCGTCAGCGGATCCTCTTCATCGTCGCGTTGCGGTCGGTAGAGCGGCGAATACGTCCGAGCCTGGAGCCTCGCTATGAAGTGACGGTCGTATCGTTGCGCCGGGAGGCCTTGCAACAGATCGAAGAGAACCCCCCTGATTTGGCCCTCATCGATGTGCCCTCCATCCGGTTCGACCTCGATCGTTTCTACGACAGTCTCAACGAGCTGCCCGTGCGTGTCGCGACCTTGCTTCTGTTGGGAAAGGGCATGCGCCTCGACCAGATGCCGCGAGCCAATGGCTACCTCCGCCATCCTTTTACGAGTCAGCAGCTTATGCGGCGCTTGAGCCGTGCGATCTCGCCGGGCCTGTCGGAGACTTTCGAGTGGCAAGGGCTCGGTCTGGACACCGCGAACCGGTTCCTCATATGGGGCGTGCATCAGATCCCGCTCACACCCCAGCAGACGGCGCTCGCTCTGGCCTTTCTGGAGTCGCCGGACCGGGTGATCTCCCGCGGAGAGTTGATGAGACAGGTCTGGGGAACCGACTATGTGGGTGACACGCGGACACTGGACGTACACATTCATTGGCTTCGGAAAGCATTGGCACAAGCGCGTGCGCCTTTCGAGTTGATAACGGAGCGGGGCGTAGGGTATCGTCTGAGCTCCATCCGAAGCTAGCGGGGTGTGCCTTGTGGTGTCACGATCTGCCCGGGTGTGTGGCTGAAGGTTACATTCCTCGATCCCACGTAGAATCCCCGGTTGCGGGCGTATGAAAGATCCGCAGCGGTTCCGCACTTCGATGATCGTTGCCCTATGGGTGCTTCTGATCTTCGGGCGCTCCCCGGTCGTCCTGGCCGGCGGGGATGTCACCGTCACGATCGCTTTCACCTCGCGATCCGAGTTGGCACAGTTGGCCGGCCGTCTCGACATCTGGGAAGTGCACTACGCGGTGCCCGGTGGCGACGCAAGTGGCACCGTGGTCGCGCGGATCACGCCGGCGGATGCCACCTGGCTCGCGGAGCAGGGCTTCGGTGTCGGGGCTGTAAGCCAAGCATCAGCGCAACCGGCGACGATCCCTGCGTATCCCTGCTACCATACGGTGGATGAGATCTATGCCCAGCTCAATACCTGGGCGATGACCTATCCCACGCTGGCGGAGCTACAAGACGTCGGCGATAGCTACGAGAATCGCCCGCTCTACGTGCTGCGGCTCACCAACAAGGCGACGGGTCTCGACAAACCGGTCTTCTTCTTGATGGCCAATATCCACGGCAGGGAGCTGATCACGTCCGAGACCGCGTTGGAGTTTGCCAAGGTCATGCTGGAGGGCTACGGCATTGACCCCGACGTAACCTGGCTGCTCGATCATCACCGCATCGAGGTGATGGTGAGTGCCAACCCCGATGGCCACATTCGCAATGAGGCCGGATGGCCCTGGGCTTACTGGCGCAAGAATGCCAATCCCACGTACGGCCTATGCGGTGGCACGTCCTTTGGGATCGACCTCAATCGAAACTCGAGCTTCCAGTGGGGTGGCGCGAGTCCCGAGCCGTGCGGCGAGACCTATCAGGGCCCTTCTGCGACCTCGGAGACGGAGACGCAGGCCATCGAGGCGTTGATTCGGACGTTGTTCCCCGATCAGCGACTGCCCGCCGCGGATGCGCCGGCGCCCGACGATGCGACGGGGATTTTCATCACACTCCACAGCTACAGCAATCTGGTGCTCTGGCCCTGGGGCCACACCTATGACGCGGCGCCGAATGCCGATCAGCTTGCCCGGTTGGGGCAGAAGCTGGCGTCGTTCAATGGTTATGTCCCTGAGCAGGCGATCGGCCTCTATCCCACAACCGGCACGACGGATGACTTCGCTTACGGCGAACTGGGCGTCGCAGCCTATACTTTCGAGATTGGCAGCGCATCGGATGGATTCTATCCCTCTGTGCAGCCGCTACGATGCCTTGGTCCAGCCGAATCTGGACGCGCTTCTCTATGCAGCGAAGGTCGCCCGGACACCGTACCTGACCCCCGCCGGTCCCGATGCGCTGCAGGTCGCTACCGACGCCGACCTTGCCACGGCGTCGCTTGTCGTCACGGTTACGGCACAGATTGATGACCGGGAGAACGGTGGGCAGACCATCGCCGGGGCCGAGGCCTACTTCGACGTGCCGCCCTGGCAAGGAGGTGTGGCATACTCACTGTCGGCGACTGACGGTGTCTTCGACACCGCGGCGGAATCTGCCGGAGCCGTCTTCACCGTGACGGTGCCGTCCGAAGGAGCAGCATTCGGGCGCCACCTTGTTTTCGTCAGGGGCATGGATGCCGGCGGCGCCTGGGGGCCGTTCTCGGCAGCTTTCGTCAGGGTGTGGACGTCGACTTACCTGCCCCTTGTGGTGCGTGGTCCATGACCGAACGACGCTCGACCACGTTGAGACACGGCCTGCGCCGTGTCCTGCTCTCGGCGCTTCTCTGTGCCTTGCTCTGCGCCCCACTTGGCGCCGTTCGAGCGCAGGAGGGATGGCAATCTGCCCTGAAAGCGGATCCGGGGCGGCCGGCCGCGGTCACCGGCGAGGCCTGGCTGGAGACGGAAAGCGGCGCGTCGACCGAGCTGCTCGTCGTGCTGCGGGAGCAAGTCGCGCTGGAGACCGTCTCGACGCAGACGACCAGGACGCCCGATCGTACTGCCGTCTCAGACGCTCTGTACGCCACGGCGCAGACGTCGCAGCAAGCCCTCCGGGCCTGGCTCGACGGTCGTGGCATCACCTACCGATCGTACTATATCGTCAACGCGATGCTCGTTCGTGGCGACCGTGCTTTGCTTACCGAGCTTGCCCGCCGCCCGGAAGTGGGCCGGGTGATGACGAATCCCCGCGTGTCGTCTGACCTGCCACCGTCCACGCCGCGCGATCTCGCGCCGGGGCCGCAAGCGGCAGATGCCGTCGAGTGGGGCGTTCAGCAGATCGGTGCCCCGCAGGTTTGGGACCTGGGGTTCCACGGCGAGGGTGTCGTGGTGGCCGGGCAAGATACCGGGTACCAATGGGATCATCCGGCGTTGAAGGCCCAGTATCGCGGGTGGGATGGCGTGTCGGCGAGCCACGATTACAACTGGCACGACGCTATTCACACGATCGGCGGCGTCTGCCCGCCGGACAGTCCGGTGCCGTGTGATGATGATGGCCACGGCACCCATACGATGGGCACCATGGTGGGAGATGACGGCGCGGGCAACCAGATCGGCGTTGCCCCCGGCGCCGAGTGGATCGGCTGCCGCAATATGCTGCAGGGGGTCGGCACCCCCGCGAGCTATATCGAGTGTTTTGAGTTCTTCCTGGCACCGTATCCGGTCGGCAATGATACCACGATGCGCGACGCTACTCTGGCGCCTGACGTGATCAGCAACTCGTGGAGCTGCCCGCCATCCGAAGGCTGCGATGCGGACCACATCGCGCTGCTGGAGCAGACGGTGAATGCGGTCCGGGCCGCGGGCATTCTGGTCGTTGCCTCGGCCGGAAACACGGGTCCGGCTTGCGGCACCGTCGCTGCTCCGCCCGGAATGTATGATGCGACCTACACGATTGGGGCGACCGATGCCAGCGACACGATTGCGTCTTTCAGCAGCCGGGGCACGACGACCGGCCTGACGAAACCGGATATCACCGCGCCAGGCGTCAACGTTCGATCGAGTCTGCCCGGCGGCCTGTACGGTTACAAGAGTGGCACGTCGATGGCCTCACCGCACGTCGCCGGCGCGGTGGCGCTGCTTCTGTCAGCGAGGCCGGATCTCCGGGGCCAGCCCGCGGCGATCGAGGCCTTGCTCAACGCGACCGCGGTGACGCGCACGTCTCCGCTGTGCGGGGATGCCGCCGGTGCAGTTCCCAACAACGTCTACGGATGGGGGCGGGTGGATGCTCTGACCGCCGTGGGGAGCGCCCTGATGGGGACGTTGGCGGGGCACGTGAGCAATCAGCAGGGAAATGCGCTGAACGGCGCTGTGGTCCAGGCATCGTCGGCCCAAGGCGACGTGTTGGAGACACTCTCCGGCACCGAAGGACTCTATTCGCTGTCGCTGGTTTCGGGGACTTACACCGTCACGGCATCACTCTTGGGGTACACCCCCGTCATTTCAGAGGGTATTTCTGTGAGCGCCGGAACGACGACCACGCTGGATGTCGTGCTTGACCCTATCGCCGACCTGGACCACCGGTTCTATCTGCCGCTCGTCGTGATCTGCGGAGTTTGCGATACGCCTGCTGTGCCCTAGACAAAGAAAGACCTCTCAGAACTTATCCGGGTAGTCGGATACTCCGACTGACTTAGCAGCCCCATCGTAGCGGCTTGCCTGTTTGCCCTGTCCTGAGAGGCCCGCCTTACCTTCATTATAGGGATTCTGCGCCGTCGCGTCAATAGAACAAGAGAGCTCAGAGCTCTTCCTCTTTGCCCTTTGTGCCTTCCGATGTAAGATGGCTCCCGACCATGAAGCGACTTGCTGGTTTCCTCATTGGGATTGCTGCCGGCATTGGCCTGGCGATGCTGGTGGGTTGGGTTCTTTTCCCCATGCAACGACAGGCGGTCACGCCTGCGTCGATGCGCGCCGACTATCGAACCGAGTACCTGCGACTGGTCGCGGTCTCCTACAGCGCGGATGGCGATCTCGCTCTGGCTCAGGAACGACTTCGCGCGTTGGGTGGCGACCCCTACACAGCGCCTCTGGTCGATGTGACCACGCAGTGGATCCACGAGGGTCGGAATGCTGATCTCATCACACCCTTTGCCCGATTGGCGCGCGCCATAGGCGTCGATACCCCCGAGATGGCCCCCTACCTTGTCGGAGGGTCAGGTTGAAAGCCTGGGGCGTTGTCATCGTTGGGCTCCTGCTGGGCTTCGTGGGTGGCCTGATCTTCACCTGGTTTATCGCGCCGCTCGAATACGTCGATACCTATCCGCCCATGCTTGATTTGGGATATCGACAGGAATGGATACGGATGACTGCCTGGAGTTACGGCGTCGAGGACAATTGGGAGCGGACGCAGATTCGGCTGCTCAACTTGTCCACCGATGAAGTAGGGGCTGTCGCCGCCGATGTGCTGGATAGGGCGACCGCGCAGGGGCAACCCGTGCAAATCCTCCAACGTATCGCACGGCTGGCCTCGGCTTACGGCGCCTCCGGACCGGGTGTGGCGCTCTTCAGCCAGGATGGCGCCGATCTCATCGCGTCGCCGATTGCCCCGCCACCGGTGCTTCCCACCCTAACGCCGGTGCGCCCGACGCCGGCTCCAACTCTGACGCCGCGTGCGACGCCAACGGCGACGCCGACGCCGCTCGGCGCTGGTCCCTCCGCCCTACCGCATCGTCTCCCAGACCTTGACGTGCGATACCGAGCCGATCATCGCCGTCTCCGTCGAGGTCTCGCGCACGGTGACGGTTCGGGGGCGACAGGTCCAGGAACAGGTGGGCCTTCCGATGCGCGAGGTCTGGTTGATCTGGGACAACGGCGCCGATCGCGCTATCACCGGCCTCCGTCCCGAGAAGGGACTTGGCTATGCCGATTTCGGGGTGGCACCCGGGCGTTCCTACAATCTCTACGTTGACACACCCGGGGGGCTTCCGATCCTGACGGTCCAGGTGGAACCGTGTCCGCCGGACGAGGGTACGGGCTGGGTCTCGCGATCTCTCGTGCTCTGGGAGGAGCCGGAACCTACGCTGGAGGCGACAACGACGCTGACGCCAACCGTCACACCTTCGGAATAGGACAACTGTAATGCGCAGATCGTTGCGTATGCACGGCTTCGGCGTATAATGAAGATATCGGTTGAACGATTAGGGGAGGTGCAACCATGCGGAAGTTCTTTGTATTTCTGGCCGGTTTCCTGTTGGGTGCTTGGACAGGCGGGATGCTGTCGCTGCTCTTCGCTCCGGAATCAGGTTCTGAGTTCCAGGTGCGCATCCGGGAAGGTGTGGAGGAGCTCGTTCAGGAGGGTAAGTCGGCGGCCGAGAGTCGACGACACGAGCTGGAGGAACAACTGGAGTCCTTCAAGCAGGGACGCCCCATCACACTTCAAACTGCGGACGAGACGTACAAAGCTGCTTAGGTGACGTTCTTACTGCAACAAAGAACCGGCGGGGGCTTAGCCCCCGCCGGTTTGATTTCCTGGGATGCGACCTTACCCCGCGGCTTCGACGAACGCCGCAAAGAGGGGAAGCATTGAAGGGGAGGTCTTTACCATCGCCTCAGGGTGCCACTGCACGCTGACGCAGAATGGATGATCGCGGATCTCCGTCGCCTCTACAATGCCGTCAGGCGCACGCGCTACAATCTCCAGGTCGCGTCCGGGTGCGGTGACCGCCTGATGGTGGGCGCTGTTAACCGCAAATTGAGTCCCCCCGAGGATCCTGCTCAGGTGGCAATCCGGCTCGATGTCCACCTCGTGGACAGGGTCTTCCATCGGACGCCCGGAGACATACGCATGGTCGAGCGCATCAGCGATATTGGCCATGATATCCTGCACCAGCACGCCCCCCAATGCCACGTTGAGGACCTGGTGTCCTCGGCAGATGCCCAGAAGTGGCTTGCCTGAGGCCGTCCAACGCTGGACCAGTCCCAGCTCTGCCTCATCTCTCTCTGCATCGACCCGGCCCGTCCAGGGCTCAAGCGCGTGCCCATAGCGGTCGGGGGCGACGTCCTCACCACCGCTTAGCAGCAGGCCGTCGAGCCGTTCGACCAGACGCGACCAATCCGCTTCCTGGGTGAGTGGGTGGGATGATGATCGCCGTCCCGCCTGCGTGGTAAATGGCCCGCGTGTACGTGGCCCCAACGGAGTGCATCGGGGTAGCAAGCAGCCGGGCGGAAGTCTCGTTCCGCCCGGTAATACCAATCAAGGGTCTGCCCTGAGATGTCAGTGGGCGTCCTTAGTCTCGACGTTCCTTGAGGCGTGCGGAACGACCACGGCGATCGCGGAGGAAGTACAGTTGGGCGCGGCGGACCTTGGCGTGGCGCATGACCTCGACCCGGTCGATGCGGGGCGAGAATAGAAGGAACGTGCGCTCGACGCCGATGCCATGCGACGCAACACGGCGGACCGTGAAGTTTGCGTTGACCGTGCTGCCCTTGCGCAGGCGGATGATCGTGCCCTGGAAGGGCTGAATGCGCTCTCGCTCACCCTCGACAATTCGGACGTGGACGCGAACAGTATCACCGACGTGCAATTCGGGCACATTCGGATTGGGTTTTACCATCTGGCGTTCTAGTGATTCGACCAGGTTCATCTTGTCTATCCTCTCCCCGAGACCTTGTCAAAATTAAACCGCCATTCGCTGGCGGCGAATAGCGATTATACCATATTCCTCGTGAGTCGCAACGCTCAGCTCACTTCACCCGGATCCGCCACCCGGCTTGCAGGTAGTCGGGGTCTCGCGGCAACCCTCTGCTATCCCACAAGTGGGCATTCCACGTCCAGAATTGCTCGCGGCCCATGCCGTGGCGCGAGATAATGCCCCAAACGGAATCACTTGGCCTTGCCGTGATGTAGATTGGCTGCGGCACGGATGCTGCACCGGTGACCGCATTGATCGTGATGCCTTCGTCCTCTACGGGTACCCGCCCGTCCGTCTCCAGACATGCCACATTGATAGCCTGGAGCATCGGCCAGAGCGCTTTTTCCGTGTTTGCGGCGTGAAAAATGCTGAAGAAGTCCGTGCCGTGACGGGCGATACCTTCCACCCAAGGGATGAAACCTTCCGGCAAGATCTCTCCGCCGTTTGTTCCGTATTGTGGTGAGAGCACCGGACAGACATCCGGTGCCTTGTCCCAGATCAGGCTGAGCTGGTCCAACCCCTGGTACACATCTTGGTCGATGACCTGGGATGCGCTGTCGGACCACGTGGAAAAACAGAGCGGCATCCATCCGCCCTGACAGACCGGTACAAGGGCCTCCAGCGGAGCTCGATCCGACAGGTACGGAAGGGGCGGCGAGGCCAGATAGAGCCGGTCTTTCGGAATCTCTACATTGATCAGGGCTTCTGCCAAGATCTGCATCTGAGGGCCCGTCACCGTGTCCGGCGTCAGGAAGAGCACAACTGCCTGGTATCCTAGGCTCAAGGCCGCCACGATCGCACGGAGAGCGTCTTGAGGGGCACGGCTTGTGAGTTGGACCCACCCCAGGGCAACAAGCCCAAGCCCGTTTGCCCGCTGTATCATATCCCGGGCGATCTCGGGGAAATACATCGGCCCATGCCCAACCTTTACAATTAGGTGGGTGCCACCGATGCGGGTTGAGAGTTCAACGCCCCGCTCGAGGTCGTAGGAGTGGGCAAGCCATATGCCCTTGCCACATAGGTGTGTCATCGATTTCCCATCTCGTACATCCTTGCCATTGTAGCTGGGTTCCGCAAGACGACAAGAAATGAGAAAAGCGCGATCTTGACAAGACCTTGCGGCTCTTTACAATGAGTTGCACGGTGAGGAGCAGGAAGACTCATCGATGGGTCCGTATATGCAGGATGTTTATGTCAAGACACCCCGGTGATGCCGAGGTGTCTGCTATCTGGGAGGATTTGAATGCGGTTCGACGGGCGGACTCCGGAAGCGCTGCGTCCAATATCGATTGATCTCTCTCCGATCCGTGATCCTGAAGGATCGGCATTGGTGCGCATGGGAGAGACGCAGGTGCTCTGCACTGTCACCGTTGAGAACCACGTCCCCCGATGGTTGCAGGGCAAAGGACAGGGCTGGGTGACGGCAGAGTATGCGCTGCTGCCTCGCGCGACTCAGACGCGCACGCCACGATCGCATATCCAGGGGGGGCGAGCGCAGGAAATTCGGCGTCTGATTGGCCGGAGTCTGCGCCGGGCCGTGCGTCTCGATCTACTGGGCGAGGTGATGCTTACGGTTGACTGTGACGTCCTGCAGGCGGATGGTGGAACGCGTACGGCGGCGGTCAACGGCGGTTATGTCGCCCTCGTGCTGGCCGTGCACCATCTGATTGAAACAGGCGCGGTGCCGGCGGAGGCTCTGCTGCCCCCGCTCGGCGCGATCAGTGTTGGGATCGTGGATGGCGCGCTGCTGATGGACCTGGCCTATGAAGAGGATGTGCGGGCCGAGATGGATCTCAACGTGGTAATGGACGTGGATGGGAACTTTATCGAGGTGCAGGGAACAGCAGAAGGCACCCCGGTGCCACGTCGAGGGCTGGACCGTCTACTGGACCTTGCGGCGGAGGGCGTGCTGACCGTCGTGCGCAAGGAGCGAGAGGTGCTGAGGTGCGCTGGTATCGAAGTCTGACGCAGAGCCAGCGCCTGGTCTTGCTGATCCTGGCTCTGAGTGTAGTCGCGGTTGTCTTGCTGCTGATCTGGAACGTCTCACTGATGCTCGGTGCCAGGTCCGCGGCATCCCCCGGTGTTTCGCCGCTCTTTCCGACGGCGGAGGCGCCGCTCGCCAGCGACACGCCCCGCCCCTTGGCCTCACCGTTCCCCACGCCGACCCCCGTGGCGACATTCGATGTCTCCCGGGCCGGCGTGATCGCCGGCGCGGTTGCCGATGCTCGACAGGCGCGGACGCGATGGGGCACGCCGCTGACCCTTGGTGATGACACGGAGATGGCCAGAGCCCTTTACGCGCACTACCAGGCGCGGCCCCCACTCGTCCTGCGCATGCGTCCTGCCCTGGAGGCGCTGAAGATGTGGGATTGGGATCCGCTGCGGCTTGATGTGGTGGGCCAGGCCGAGGAGACCGCCGCCTATTACGTGCCGGAGTTGGGGGAGCTCTATCTTCGCCGTGACTGGGGTGGCGCGATGGCAACGCTGGAGGCCCATCTTGCCTACGGATACGCTCGGGCGCTGCCGGACCAATACGGCGATCTCAACGCGATGCTGGAGGAGTCCCCATCTCTCGATCGTCGACTGGCACTTGAGGCGGTGGCAGATGGAGACGCACTTGTCTCAGTGTGGCTTCTTCACGATGCCGTGCCTCTGGAGCCAGGCGTTCCATCTTCGCAGAGTGATGAGCTGAGGGCGGAGGTTGCCCGCGCCGTCTGCCCGAAATGGCAGGTCGACAATCCCCTGCTCCAGGAGCTGAGTTGCCTGAGCCTTGAGCTAGGCGCGCCCTTTATGACGGCCCGGTATCAGGAAGGGGGCGCTGCTGCGATGGACGAGGCGGTCCTGCGCCCGCCTCGGTCGACCGAGCAGATCCTACACCCCGACCGGTATGCCGCATCCGACGAACCCCGGTGGTCCTCCCGGTTGAGCCCGGTCTGGGCAATGACTGGACCCTGGTAGAGACGGAGACCCTCGGAGAGGCGTTGATGGGCAAAGTGATGGCGCGCTGGAGCGACGGAGAGGTGGGCAGCGATGCGGTGGTGGGCTGGGGCGGGGATTTGCTCCAGGTGTGGCAGAGTTCGAGCGGGGGTTTCGTAGCTGCGTGGCAGATGGATTGGGATGATGCCCGAACGGCCTCCCGCTTTCACGGACAATTGCTGGGTCTCATGCCGCAGACGCTTGTGAGGGGCCTTATCGTGGACACGACCCCTCCGGCGCTTCTGACGCGCGGTCGATGGTGGGCCGGTCGCCAGGGCGCTGTCGTTCTCTATCGCCATGCCGATCACGTCTGGTTGGCGTGGGGAGACGATTCCGCCGCCGTGGAGAGCGTCAGCGTATCAGGGCTGCCCTGATATCCGGTCACCGCTGTGGCAAGGACAGGACACAAAGTGACCGGGAAAGACTCGTGCCGGCGGACGGCGATGGCGCACCGTGGGGAGAATCGCGCTGATTTCCCTGGCGGCCGGCATGGGTGTCGCCGGGTGGACTTATTGGACGTTGCACGGTCGGTACGACCGGTCAATTTACACGCTCGATGACCCTTGCCGAGATGCCGGACCGGCCGGTCGCGATTGTCTTTGGGGCCGGCTACTGGCCGAACGGAGCGCTTAGCCTCGTCTTACAGGAACGGCTGGATGCGGCGATCGAGCTCTATCAGGCCGGGAAGGTGCAAAAACTGCTCTTCAGTGGTGACAACCGGATCGTGGAGTACAACGAACCGGAGCGGATGCGGATCTATGCCGTCAAACAGGGCGTTCCCGGTGAGGACATCGTGTTGGACTACGCCGGGCGCCGCACCTATGATACGTGCTACCGAGCGCGTG
Organism: uncultured Chloroflexia bacterium; assembly: GCA_963751345.1. Taxonomy (GTDB): domain Bacteria; phylum Chloroflexota; class Anaerolineae; order B4-G1; family SLSP01; genus PWVB01. The sequence continues at coordinate 51,744 of CAVVUS010000034.1, read as the reverse complement.
ACATCTTCGGCCTGAGCCAGGCGACGCTGGTTACGCAACGTTATCATCTTCCGCGTGCAATCGAGACGTGCCGCGCCCTGGGACTCGGAGTCGTAGGATACAGTGCTGACCGGTATCAACATCGCGGATACTACATGATTCGGTACCGGCTGCGCGAGATTCCGGCGCTGTGGCTTGCCTGGTGGGAGCTGGCCGTGACACATCCCAGGCCGGTTCTGGGCGAGCCGCTGCCCATCTTTCGTAATGGATCGTAAGGAGGGACTGACAAATGACAACCAACTATGGGTTTGAATTGCTCAAGGAGCAGGAGATTCCGGAACTCAACACGCTGGCCAAGCTCTATCGGCACGCCAAGAGCGGGGCAGAGCTTTTGTCGCTGGAGAATGCCGATGAGAACAAGGTGTTCGGGATCACGTTCCGCACCCCGCCGCCCGATTCCACCGGGCTGCCACACATCATGGAGCACTCCGTGCTCTGCGGGTCGCGGAAGTATCCGGTAAAGGAGCCCTTTGTCGAGCTCGTCAAGGGATCGCTCAACACGTTCATCAACGCCTTCACCTTCAGCGACAAGACCTGCTATCCCGTTGCCAGCCAGAACCTGCAGGACTTCTACAACATCGTCGACGTCTATCTCGACGCGGTCTTCTATCCGCGGATCACCTCGGAGATCTTCGGACAGGAGGGGTGGCACTATGAGATGGAGGACCTGGATGCACCGCTAAGCTACAAAGGTGTGGTCTTCAATGAGATGAAGGGAGCTTATGCCTCCCCCGACAGCTTGATGGCCCGCAACAGCGAGCAGTCACTCTTCCCGGATACGGCGTACGGGTTTGATTCGGGTGGTGACCCCGCGGTCATGCCCGACTTGACCTACGAGCAGTTCAAGGCATTCCACGAGACGTATTACCATCCATCCAACGCTCGTGTCTTCTTCTACGGGGATGACGATCCGGAGGAGCGCCTGCGGATCGTTGATGCCTATCTGGGGAGCTATGAGGGTAGTGTGTCGACGCCTGATGCGGAAGCACGGTCGGGTGAACTCAGTATGGCCTCGATCAGCTCGATTGCGCTCCAGCCGCCCCTCAGAGAGCCACGGCGAGTGGTGCAGCCCTATCCTACGGGCGAGGAGCAGGCGCCGAAGTCCATGCTGACGGTGAACTGGCTATTGCCGGAGAACACCGACCCGACGCTGACGTTGGCGCTGAGCGTCCTCTCTCACGCGCTGATCGACACGTCGGCCTCTCCCCTCCGGAAAGCCCTGATTGATTCCGGGTTAGGGGAGGACGTGATCGGCGGGGGGCTCGACGACTCCCTTCGCCAACTCTATTTCTCCGCGGGGCTCAAAGGGATCGAGCCGGGCAATGTGGACCGTGTCGAAGCCCTGATCCTGTCGACGCTGGAGGAGCTCGCTCTCACCGGCATCGATAGGGAGACCGTGGAGGCCTCGGTCAATACACTCGAGTTCCGGCTCCGGGAGCAGAACACCGGTCACTTTCCTCGTGGCCTGTTCGTGATGTTGCAGGCACTCACAACGTGGCTTCACGACGGCGATCCCTTCGTCTCCATCGCCTTCGAGCAACCGCTGCAGGAGGTGAAAGGGAACCTGGAGAGAGATCCCCGCTATTTCGAGCGCTTCATCCAGGAATATCTTCTCCAGAACACCCACCGCGCGACGGTCATTCTGGAGCCCGATCCCACGCTGCAGGACCAGCAGGATGCCGCGGAGAAGGCGCGCCTGGCTGCTGCCAAGGCCGCGATGACCGAAGAGGAGCAGCGCGCCGTCATCGAACGCGCCCGGCATCTGAAGGAGTTGCAGGAGAAGCCCGATTCGCCGGAGGCGCTGGCCACCATACCAAATCTGGGGCTGAGCGACCTGGACCCCGAGCCGAAGAAGGTTCCCACAGCGGAATCCGCTCTCCACGGGACGCGGATTCTCCATCACGATCTTTTCACCAACGGCATCTTCTACCTCGATCTGGGGTTCAACCTGCATGCTCTGCCACAGACGTTGCTTCCGTACACGGAGCTCTTTATGTCTGCGCTCCTGGAGTTGGGTACGGAGACTGAGGACTTCGTCAAGCTGACCCAGCGTATCGGCCGTGAGACGGGTGGAATCTCGCCTGCGAACTTCGTCTCGACAATCCGGACCTCCGAACTGGGAGACCAGGGAGAGGGAGCGGCGGCTCAGACGGCGGCATGGACCTTCCTGCGCGGCAAGGGCACCGTCCACCAGGTCTCCGCCCTGCTTGCGATCCTGCGTGACATCCTGCTAACGGTGAAACTGGACAACAAGTCACGCTTCATGCAGACGCTGCTGGAGAAAAAGGCACGGGAGGAAGCGGGCCTCGTGCCCGGGGGCCACCGTCTTGCTGCCTCTCGACTCCGCGCTAAGTTCAGCGAGGCGTATTGGGTTTCCGAACAGACCGGCGGCCTGTCGTACCTGTTTATGCTTCGCCGGTTGGCGGGTGAGATCGAGTCGGACTGGGGCAGCGTGCTGGAGAAACTGGAGACGGTGCGGCGGTTGCTCGTCAATCGTGCGTCGATGCTCTGCAACGTCACGGTGGATGCTGAAAACTGGGCCGAGATCGAGCCCCGACTGGCGGCATTTCTGGCAGAGCTGCCCGAGGCTGATGTAGAGATGGCTGTCTGGTCACCTGTCTACGATCTTGCTCCGGAGGGACTCACCTTGCCGGCGAACGTCAACTACGTCAGCAAAGGTGCGAATCTCTTCGACCTGGGCTATCGCCGACACGGGTCGGCGGAGGTTATCACCCACTATGTCCGCAGCACGTGGTTGTGGGAGAGGGTCCGCGTGCAGGGCGGCGCCTATGGTGGCTTCTGCCTGTTCGACCCCCACGGGGGCGCATTCGGGTACGTCTCCTATCGCGATCCCAACCTGCTGCGAACGTTGGATATCTATGATGAGACGGCGGGCTTCCTTGAGAATCTGGATCTGTCCCAGGAGGAGCTGGTCAAGGGGATCATCGGGGCCATCGGTACTGTCGATGCCTACCAGCTTCCCGATGCAAAGGGATTCAGTGCGATGGCCCGCACCCTGATTGGATACACGGACGATCAGAGGCAGCAGTATCGCAGTGAGTTGCTCGGCACGACCGTTGCGGATTTTCGGGCCTTCGCCGCGTTCGCCCGGCGGGTCGCCGAGTCCGGGAGTGTGGTCGTCGTCGGCTCTGCCGCAGCCATCCAGGCGGCAGAGGAAGAGCGTGGCGTGGGGTTCGAATTGACGAAGGTGATGTGAATGTAACGAGTGACGCGTGACGAGTAAAAGTTTCCGATCAATTGTCACGCGTCACTCGTTTCTTGAGTACGATTGAATGTCCGAAGCAGGAGTCAAGAAGGAGACAGATCTATGTCGTGGCCGACACGAGAAGAAGCTTGGGAGCTGTTGACGGAGTACACAACCAGTCCCAGCTTGATCAACCATGCGCTGGCTGTAGAGGCGGGGATGCGTGCGTATGCGCGACGGTTTGGCGAGGACGAGGAGAAGTGGGGGATCGTAGGTCTGATCCACGACTTCGAGTACGAGCAGTACCCTGATCTTGGCCCCGGAGGTCACCCGTTCAAAGGATCGGAGATCCTGCGGGAGAAGGGATGGCCGGAGGAGCTCATTCGCGGTGTCCAGGCCCACGCGCCCGATCTGACCGGCGTTACGCTGGACAGCAATATGGAAAAGGCGATCTTCGCCACCGACGAGTTGACCGGTCTGATTGTAGCGGTCGCCCTGGTGCGACCCAGCAAGTCGATCCTCGACGTGAAGGTGAGCTCGGTCAGGAAGAAGTGGAAGGATCGCGCCTTTGCGTCGGGCGTCAAGCGCGAGGATGTCGAGCAGGGTGCCGAGCTTCTCGGGGTGCCGCTGTCGGAGCATATAGGAATCGTGCTGGCAGCGATGCAGGGCATTGCGGACGAACTGGGTCTTGTGGGAGTCGGTTCGTAGCAATCGATTCATCGGTCCTGGAGCAAGGGAGCAGACATGGCGTGGTGCGCCGCGAGCCGTCGCGATAGAGCCGTACGACCTCCGCCGGACGCGCGGCTCCGCCGTCGCAGATGGCTCGGCATCATCGCGGTTGTGCTGTCGAGCCTGCTGGGCGTGGCTCACCCTGTCGCAGCCGCGCCAATCCTGCCTGGAGTGTCCGAGGAGCCGTCGCAAAGCACGTTCTATACCACGACGATCTCCATCCCCACCTACCCCTACGCCGATTACCTCGAGGATGCCTACAGCACGACCTATCACATGACCTATCCGGTCCTGGACTGGGTGCGCTATGATGCCTCGAATCCGGTCGCGGTTCCCCACGACTACGAGCTTCTCGTCATAGAGAATGCCTACCTCAAGGTGACGATGCTGCCCGAGTTGGGCGGACGCATCTACCAGTTGTTTGACAAGACTACCGGCCACAATCAGCTCTATCAGAACCCTGTGATAAAGCCGACCCATTGGGGACCGCTGGAGCAGGGATGGTGGCTGTCCGCCGGAGGTATTGAGTGGTGTCTGCCGGTGGACGAACACGGATATGAGTCCGGGATTCCCTGGTCCTGGAGCGTTGTGACGTCGACGGCGGGCGTCACGGTCACCGTGCAAGATACAACGGACGCCACTCGTATCCGCGCCGTCATCGACGTCTTTCTGCCGTCGGACCGTGCCTATGTTGCCGTCGAGCCGCACGTCGAAAACCCTACGGGTTCCCCCATCGACGCGAAGTTTTGGATCAACGCCGCGCATAGCCCCGGGTCTGGCGAACAAGCCCACGCAGGGGCTGTCCTTCGTACTCAACTCTCCCGATGTGTCGGTTCATTCCACGGGCGATCAGCGGCTGCCGGGGGCTTCCCCCACGATGCCCGATGGGCCTGAGTACCGCTTCTCCTGGCCGGTCTATGAGGGCGTGGACTATTCTCGGCTGCGGAATTGGAACGAGTGGCTGGGCTTCTTCGCGTATCCCCAGGCCGTCCAGGGCTTTGCCGGTGCCTACGACGAGCTGCAGACCGAGGGCGTGGTGCGCGTCTTCCCGCCCGAAATCGCCAGAGGCGTCAAGGTTTTTGCCACAGGTTGGTCCCGGGCGCTGGATTGGCACATCTGGACCGACCTGGACTCCGGTGGCGTTGAGCTTCACGGGGGCCTCGCGCCCACCTTCTGGGATACGGTCCGATTGGAGCCTCACACGACGATGACCTGGCGGGAGGTGTGGTACCCCGTCCACGACATCGGCATGATCTCTGCAGCCACCGAGGACGCGGTGCTCCGGGCGACCGAGACCGATGGCCATCTCGATGTAGCCGTGCAGCCGACCGGGGCGTGGGCGGCGAGGGCGACCGAGCTTTACGTATGGCAGCGGACGGCCTGCACCGAACTGGCCCACTGGACGATGTTGGGGCTGGATCCCTCCAGCGCGTATCATAACAGCCTCTCGGTGGGCGCGCTCACCCTCGATGAGATCGCCGTAGCCTTTGTGGATGCGGGTCACAACGTCCTGGCAGCCTATGGGCCTTCGGATTGTCTCGACTTCGTGATGCCTGCGTCGCATCTGGGATATGGTGCGAACGTGCGAGACACGTCAAGGATCACGTCCCTCCTGGAGCCGCTGGGATTGGATTGGGTCAAACTCTGGGAGGAGTACTCAGGCCTGCCCGCGACCAAGCTGCCGCAGAACGTGCTCTACAACGTCGACTGTGGTGCGTACGTCAACGACCTCAACGCCTGGCGCAACCGGATCCGGTCCATCGCCCAGGCCGGCGTGGGCAGGGTCCAGGCGTATGAGATCTGCAGCGAGCCGAACATCAGGAATGCCAATTGGGGCGGCAACGTCCCCGATCCCCAGCGATTTGCCGAGATGCTGTGCATCGCGCGCCAGGAGATCAAGGCCATTGATCCCTATGCCCTGGTCATCAGCGGTGGGCTGGCCCCGGTTGGTCGCATTCCGCCCCCGACGGGCTCGTCCGGCGCGTGGCCCTGCGGCGAGGGGAACGACTGCAACGCGATGGACGAGTGGGTGTATCTGCAGGCTATGCTCGATGCCGGTGCCGGAATGTGTATGGACGCGTTTGGGTACCATCCGTATGGCTTTGCCTCGCCGCCGGAGCGCGACCCCGCGCTGGTGAGCAACGGGTTTGCGTTTCGCGGCGTAGAAACGCTGCACGATATCCTCGTCGACGCCGGGCTGGGCGGCGTGCCGGTCTGGGCCACGGAGTTCGGGTGGATCCGTCGGCCGTCGGAGGACGGTTACGAACTCAACTGCGACGCCGAGCAGGACTACGCCCTCTATTTCAAGTGGCAGGAGGTGAGCGCGCAGACGCAAGCCGACTACCTGGATCGAGCGCTCCAATATGCCGATGCGCACTGGCCCTGGATGCAGGGCATGTTCGTGTGGAACCTCGATTGGCACGACTATCTGACCTGGCTGCCCTGTTTTCACAGCCGCTACTACGCCCTGCGGCGCCAGGATGGGACAGCGCTTGGTGTCGCGACGCCCGCTTACAACGCACTTGCCCTGGTTGATAAACGCCCCTGGCCCTTTGGCGTTCCGGTCCTCTCAGTGCAACCCGCCCTGCGGCCTCTCCTGAGCGAGGTCAATGTCGCCAAGGTGATGACCACCGCGTTTGCGATCGGCAACGCAGGTCCCGGTGTTCTGACCTGGACGGCCAGCGTGTCGCCGGCGAGCAGCTTGACGGCTGTTCTCACGCCCACCCATGGCGCCTCAGGCGACGAGCTCTGGGTTACCGTCGATACGGAGGGGTTGCCGGTTGGATACTACACCGCCACGGTTCGCATCGATGCCCTCCCGGAGGAGACGCTGGATGTGCCGAAGACCGTGACCGTGACGCTCCACGTCGTGACGGAGCTGCAGCATGCCTATCTGCCGGCGATCCTTCGGATGTATGCCGCGCCTTCGCCGCCGGAGCCTCCGCCGCAGACGCCTCCGCCTATCCCCGGATTCACGCCAGGCGTACCTGAGGGGCCGTCCAAGATCGGTGTCCACGCGATTGGCGATGGGGGGACCATCGATTTCGTTCGGCAGGTGCACAACGCGGGCGGACACGTTGCGTTGGTGAAAGGGCTGTCGTTCGGCTATCTGTGTGACGTGAAGCAGATCTCACCGGAGACCGTCACCATCGGGCGTTGGTCGCATCACATCTGGGAGACCGTCGAGACGGAAGGTAATCCTGCTGACGTCGCGAGCGACTATATGCAGGTGCACATGCAGCAGTGGGCACCCTACAAAGCCTGTGTCGATTACTGGGAGGTCCTCAACGAGGTCGATCCGCCGACCGTGGCCGGGCACGTCTGGCTGGCCGAGTTCTTCAAGGCGGCGATGACCATCGCCGATGCCAACGGGTACAAGCTGGCGCTCTTCTCCTACAGCATGGGGGTTCCCGAGATCTACGAGTGGGAGGCCATCGCCGGTACCGGCGTCTTCGCCCAGGCCAAGGCCGGAGGGCACATCCTTTCCCTACACGAGTATGGTGGCCCGCTGATGAGCGATCGCTGGGGCGAGCCGATGCCTCAGTACGCGGGCCAATCGCTCGACGATCCCTCGATCCCGCTCTATGGCGACCGGGGTGTGCTGGCCGGTCGCTACCGGCATCTCTATCGCGACATCCTCATCCCGCGCGACGAGGCCATCCCTCTCGCCATCACCGAGGCAAACCTGGCGATCGACGATCCGGACCAACGGGCACAGTACTTCCTGGATGACATGTCCTGGTACGACGACCGTCTACGCGAGGATGACTACGTCCTCGGGATGGCGATCTTCACGCTGGGGGGCGGCATTGCCGGGTGGCAGGACTTCGACTACTACGCAGTTCCTGCCCGACCTCGCGCAGCGCATCATCTCACTGAAGGACCGGTAGGACGTGTAGGTGCAACCGTCAAACGCGAGTCTCGCGAATGGGGCGAAGTAGAAACCACGGATCACACTGATCTTCTCCCTCCCCGCCTCCGAGAACAAGATTGGACCAGTCTTCCGAGACTGGTCCAATCTTACCCCACCGCAGGCGCTAGTGCAGGTGCATAGCAGCTTCTCGGTAACAGGTTCCCAAGGCATACGTTCCAGGCGGATCTGTGATCCGCCGGGTCTCCGTGCAGACGGCGGATCACAGATCCGCCTGGAACGAGGTCAAAATCCTTTCCCGAACAGCTCTACTGATTTTGCACTAGGCTCCTGTCTCAGGCTCTGCCGGATCAATCCCTTTCCACACCTCGTAGAGGTCGTTGCCCAAGCCCAGCCGCGCCAGGATCCTGCCTACGGTCTGGTCCACCAACGCCTCGACCGTGGCGGGCCGGGCGTAGAAAGCGGGGACGGGGGGAAAGATGACGGCCCCGATCTCCGCCGCCTGCACCATCAACCGCAGGTGACCGAGGTGCAGGGGCGTCTCGCGGACGACCAAGACAAGCCCGCGTCCCTCCTTGAGCATGACGTCGGCCGCTCGTACCAGGAGATTGTCCGTGTAACTGTTGGCGACCGCGGAGAGCGTCTTCATCGAGCATGGGGCGATCACCATACCGTGCGTTGTGAACGATCCGCTGGCAATGGAGCGCGGCAAGATCGTCTGCGTCGTAGCTGTACGTGGCAAGAGCCCGGACGTCCGCCAGGGTCATTGCCAGCTCGTATTCCAGGGTCACCTCACCCGGCGGCGTGACCACCAGGTGCGTCTCGATGTCGAGGGCCTTGAGTGCCGTCAGCAGGCGAACGCCATAGATCACGCCGCTGGCGCCGGTGATGCCCACGACGATGCGTTTGGTCTGAGATGTAGCGTTCATGATATTCCTTTCGGACGTTGACACGTCAACACGTTTCCACGTTTGAACTCATAACGTTTAACGTTCAACGTGCTAACGTGGAAACGCTGTATATTATAGCCGCTGACGGAACTTCGTAGCAAAACAAGGAGCCAGACATGAGCCAACCGGAACGGCGCCCGTTACGGGTGATCAATAGCGTTGCCCCTATCCGGATCTGCGATAACGGCGGATGGACCGACACGTGGTTTGCCGAGCATGGCAAGATCTTCAATATTGGCGTCTACCCCTACGTTGAGGTGCAGATTGAGGTCTTCCCTTACGAGTCCGGCGAGGACCGGATCGTGCTCTATGCCGAGAACTACGGGGAGCGCTTTGTCGTGAACCCCGACGTGCCGGGGTGGGACCATCATCCCCTGCTGGAGGCTGCCATCGAGCGGATGGGCGTGCCGCGGAACTATGCCATTCAGGCCACGATCTTCTCCGAAGCACCGAGCGGCTGTTCGACCGGCACCTCGGCTGCGGTGACGGTGGCGCTCATCGGAGCGTTGGATCGCTTGACCCCGGGGCAACTGAGTCCCCACGAGGTCGCCGCCACGGCGCACGCCGTGGAGAGCGAGATGCTCAAACAGCAGTCCGGCATTCAGGATCAGCTCTGTTCGGCCTACGGTGGCATCAACTTCATTGAGATGACGCACTACCCCTACGCTTCCGTCAGCCAGATCTTCGTGTCCAATTCAACCTGGTGGGAGCTGGAGCGAAGGCTAGCCCTGGTCTATCTGGGCAAGTCCCACGTTTCCTCCGACGTGCACGAGAAGGTCATCGCCGACCTGGAGAACGAGGGCCCCGAGGCGAAGCGTCTTCAAGATCTGCGAGGAACAGCCGAGAAATCCCGCGATGCCATCTACGCCGGAGATTTTTCCGCCCTGGGCCAGGCGATGATCGAGAACACGGCGGCCCAGGCGCGGCTGCATCCCGACCTGGTCAGCCAGGACGCCCGCAGCGTCATCGAAATCGCCAAGGCGTACGGCGCCATCGGCTGGAAGGTGAATGGTGCCGGTGGGGAGGGAGGCTCCGTCACATTGCTCTGCCCGCCACTCTCCTACGTCAAGCGAGAGATGATCAGGGCGATCGAGGCGGAGAGCTCGCCCTGTCGCAACATCCCAATCTACCTCAGCCGCTACGGACTGCGGATCTGGGAGCAGAGCCAGCAGAACGGCGGGTGCTGAGAGACGGTTAACGGATGACGCCCGGCACCACAATCCGTCTTCCCTTGACTTCCACCACCTCCACGGGCACCCCGTAGGTCCGGCTCAGACGGTCGGCGGTGACCACGTCGTCCATCGGTCCGGCTTCGAGCACCCGGCCCTCTCGCATCAGCACGACGAACCTGGCGACGGATGCGGCCTGGTTCGGTTCGTGCGTGGTGAAGACGATGGTGACCCCCTGCCCGGCTTGCTGTGCGAGGATGCCCAGCACACGATCCCGGTTGCTCAGGTCCAGGTGCGAGGTGGGTTCGTCCAGCAACAGGATGCGCGGCCGTTGGGCCAGGGCACGGGCAACCATCACGAGCTGGCGCTCTCCCCCGCTCAGCGATTGGATCGATCGGTGCTGCAGATGCTCCAGCCCCATCTCTGCCAGGACCTGCCGGGCGACCTCGATATCCTTTTCTCCCGGCGTCTGGAGCAGTTGAAGGTGGGGCGCCCGCCCCAGGAGCACATATTCCAGCACCGTAAAGTTGAAGGGAATCGTCTCGTTCTGTGAGACCAGCCCGATCAGACGTCCCAGCTCGCGGCGGCTGTAGAACTGGCGTGGTTGCTGCGCCAACAGCACCACCCCTTCCTGCGGTGCGAGGATCCCCAGGATCAGATGGAGCAGCGTCGTCTTCCCCGAGCCGTTCGGGCCGAGGATTGCCGTGACGGTCCCGGCCGGGATCTCAAGTGACAGCCCCCCAAACAATGGCCGGCCGGCGCTGTCCGGATGGCGCAGGCGGCGTGGCTCGCCCGGATAGTCAAAGACGACGTCGGTTAGCGTGATCGTGGGGGGATTCACGCTGTGCGCCTCCCGCGACTTCTCTGCGCGCTCTCTCGCTCAGGATTCGAGCGCGCAATCATCAGGATAGCGAAGAGCACCGCTCCCAGCAGAGAGGTCAGGATGCCCAGGGGAATCTCGCCGGACAAGGTGATGCGCGCAATGTCGTCGCAGACCATGGCAAAGATACCACCGAGGAGCAGCGCGCCCGGCAGTGCGCGCTGCGCATCTGCCCCGAAAATCCGTCGTGCAAACTGGGGCACGATCAGGCCTACCCAGCCGACGATGCCGGAGATCGAGACCATCGCCGCCGTTGCTGCCACCACGACGAACAGCAGGAGTGTGCGTTCCCGCGCCGGCGCGCTACCGAGCGATATCGCGATGGTGTCGTCCAGGGAAAGGACGTTGAGCCGCCAACGCATCAGATAGGCGACGACCACGGCGACGGTGACGATGGGCAGGACGGTCAGTGTGTCCGCCCAGGTGACACCCCACAGCGCACCGAGGAGCCAGAAAACGAGTTCCGGCAATTGCGTGAGAGGGTCTGCTACGTATTTCAGGAGGCCCACACCCGCTGAGAAAAGCGCTGATACGGCGATTCCGGCCAGGATCAGCCGCAGTGTCCATCCCCCGTACCGAATGTGGCGGGCCAGGGCATAGCACAGGACGAGCCCCAGTAGGGCGAAGAACGCTGCGATGCCCTGCAGCGCAAATGACGTGGCGTTCAGGGCGATGATGCCGAGGGCGGCGCCAAATGCGGCACCTTGCGACACACCGAGGAAGCCCGGCTCGACCAGCGGATTGCGGAAGAGCATCTGCAGGACGAACCCGGCGACCGAGAGCACCATACCCAGCAGACAGGCCGCAATCACCCGCGGCAGCCGCAGGTTGAGCACCAACTGACGTGCCAACGGATCCTCCCAGAGCAGCCGCGGCGGCGTCCAGTAGGGGTGCGGGTAGCGTCCGAGAAAGACCGAGACGCCGAAGATCAGGAGCAGGAGCGAGGTCAGGATGAGGAAGCTGCGTCGGCTCTCTATGCATAGGAGGTCTGGACCTTCCGGGTTGCTCCGAGCAACCCGGAAGGTAATTCACTGCTGTAGATTTCTCGGGTTGCGCGCCTTCGGCGTTGAGCAACCCGGAGGGTAGTGTGCCACCGCTTAGGGTGCAACATCACCTACCAGGAGTGGTAGCACCTCGGCGTTGACGGTCGCAGCGTCGAGCCGGTAGAGATCGCTGTAGAACGCCTGGATCTCCCGGCCCATGTCGATGTCGGCGAATTCGGCCGGATGGATCTTGGTCGCCATCCACATCAACCCCAGAATCCAACGACTATCCGGCTGATCCCAGCTGTAGAAGTCGCCCGGGAAGCCATAGACCTGACCCGACCGGACCGCGGAGAGGCCCAGCCAGTTGGGATCGGCGGTGAGGCCGGCCACGACGTCGTCAACGTTGTCGAAGTAGCTGATCACGAAAATCAGGTCGGGGTCCCACGCCGCAATCTGCTCCAGGTTCACGACGGCCCACCCTCCCTGGCTCGCCTCGGTCCAGACCGGCTCTCCGCCTGACAGCTCGACCATCTGGGTCTGGATCCAAGACGTCGGAGGAACCGCAAGGGCCGCGCTGCTTCCGGTGGCATCCGCACCGCTCGTGCTATATTGGACGACCAGCACAGTTGGTAACTTCGCTTCGCCGAGATCCGCGACACCTGCGGCAATGCGATCGAGTCGCGTTTGGTAGAATCCCTGGACCACACCGGCTCGCCCGGGGTCGGCGAAGATCTGGCCCAGGACGTCCAAGTCGCTCTGATATTGGTCGGGCGTCTCAAGCCCCAGATAGACGACGGGGATACCCACGGCCTCGAGGGCGTTGCCCACGGAATCCTGCATGAGCTCCTTGAGGAAGACGACGTCGGGTTGGGTGGCGGCGATCTCCTCCGCCGTGGACTCCGCCGTGAGCTGAAGTTTCTCCTCAAAGGCCGGGTCCAGGTATGACAGAAACGGCGTCGTGGTCTGCTTAGCCCGGGTCAAGGCTACGATGCGCTGGGGCGCCTCCGGGAAGGCGTAGACGACATCGTTGATCATGAAGTTGGACTTGCCGGCGATCACCATGCGTTGTGGCGGCCCATCCAGCGTGATCGAACGACCCAATGCATCCTCGACAACGATCTGGTTTGAGATGAGCGGCGTGGCCTCCGGCGTCGCGGCGCAGGCGGTCAGGAGGATCATCAGACCAAGGGTCAAGCGGCTCATTCTCATCATCAGGCACCTCATGGCTAGACTCTCTATATTGACCGAACTCTCAGCGATTGTACTTGGCTTTGCTTACGGTTCAATCCGATCCCATTGAATCTGTGGCCTATACGATGATGGAGCCGGGCTTTGTACGGTGTGTGTGCTGATGATACAATACGAACAGGCTGCCGATGGTTGATGGGAGGAGTGTATGTGGTTCGAGGTTGACACCCGTATTCCGTACGGCAATGCATGTGACATATCCCTCAATGTCAGCGGCAACACACTGGAGGTCAGCTTTTCCCCCGATCCACACGGAGGCCCCGAGACCCTCTGGTTCTGTTTCCGGCTGCGACGCGTTGGCGAAGCTACGACCGGAGATGCCCCGCAGGGGGAGACGTCGACAGGGAATCTAAGGGCAGTACGGCTGGTGCTCAAGCATAGCTACAATATGCTGGGTGGGCAGGACCCACTGGCGATCCGTCCGGTCATACGCTATGACGATGGGGAGTGGAGCCGTTTGCCGGAGGGCCAGCGGCTGCCACAGCCCGACGGTCGGATCGAGGTCGGTTGGCACGTCGAGGTGCCGGTACGGCACTTTGACGTGGCGTACTGTTATCCGTATGGGGTCGAGGAGGTTCACGCACTGGCGGCTGAGATGGGCGATGCGTGGCGAATCGACACCATCGGCGTCAGTCAGGCGGCCCGCCCGCTGCTCCGCTTGAGCAATGGCTATGGCCGGGAGGGTGGTGACCGCCCCGGCCTCTACCTAATGGCGCGCCAGCACTCCGGTGAGACGCCGGGATCGTGGGTTCTGGATGGCTTTCTGCGCCATATGGCGACGCTTGGTGCCGGGGCGCCCCTGATCTGGGCCGTGCCGCTGGCCAACATCGACGGTGTAGAGGGGGGCGACTACGGCAAGGACAACTTTCCCTATGATCTCAACCGCGCGTGGGGGAGGCCGCCGATGCGTCACGAAATCTCGGTCTTTCAACGCGACATCTGGCGGTGGCGTTCGAGATGCAATACCGTGGTGGCCATCGATTTCCACGCGCCGGGCGCTACCGAGACCGGCGGGGTCTTTGCTTACGTACCCGATCCTGATGTTGCCCGCGGCGCGCACGAGGTGATGCACCGTTGGGCTGACTGGACCGGCGAGGCGCTGGCTCATCCCCTCCCCGGTCCCCCGGAGGGGCAAGAAGGAGATCGGATGAGGCGAATCGGTGCGCTATGCTGCGGAGCCGTTCGCACGTGTTGCGCATTACCCTTCGCGCTGGGAGACGCCTATGTATCGCGACTATCTCTGGTCGCAGTTGGGTGTGCCCAGCATCACCTTCGAGACCCCGTATGCCTTGGTCGGAAAGCACGTGCTGACCCAGGCTGACTATCGCGAGATCGGCAGACGTATCGCTGCCGGCGTCATGCACGGTGTAGAGGAGTTGGCCCGTGGATTGTGAGCGAGAAGCATTACAAGCCAAAGCCGGACGCCCGGTGCTGGCCATCACGATGGGCGATCCGGCAGGGATCGGCCCCGAGATCGTTATCAAGACCCTGGCACACGAGGAAGTGATCCGGCGCTGTCGCCCTCTGGTCGTTGGCGACGGACGGATCCTGGAGCGGGCGATGCGCTGGGAAGGCGTTCCGCGCCTGGAGATCGCGGCGGTGACGGCGGGCGGTGAGGTCGAGGCCGTTCACGGTGAGCTCCCACTGCTTGACCTGCACAACGCCGATCCCGATCTGTGCGCCGGTAGGAGAGGTAAGTGCACCCAGCGGACGCGCGGCGGTGGAATACGTTCAGCGAGCGTGTGATCTCTGCATGGCGAGGGGACGCCGCGGCCATGGTGACGGCCCCGCTCAACAAGGACGCGATGAACCAGGCCGGCTTTGCCTATGCCGGCCACACCGAACTCCTCACGGAGCGCACCGGCGCCGGTAAGGTCACCATGTTGCTGACGGGGCCGCGCCTCCGCGTGGTTCACGTCAGCACCCATGTGGCGCTGGAGGAGGCGATCCGGCGTGTGCGACAAGATCGCGTCTCCGAGGTCATCGACCTGGCCTACCGTGGGTGCCGTGCTCTGGGCATTCAAGCGCCGAGGATCGCGGTGGCGGGGCTCAATCCCCATGCCGGGGAAGGCGGTCTCTTTGGCGACCAGGAATCGCGCGAGATCATGCCGGCGGTGGTCGCTGCCCGCGCCCGCGGTCTAGACGTCTCCGATCCACAGCCACCCGATACGGTCTTCCTCCGGGCCACCCAGGGTGCCTACGACATCGTCGTGGCGATGTACCACGATCAGGGCCATATCCCGATGAAGCTGTTGGCCTTCGACGAGGGGGTCAACGTGAGCTTGGGGCTCCCGATCATCCGGACCTCCGTCGATCATGGCACCGCCTTCGACATTGCGGGAACCGGCAAGGCCCGGGAGACCAGCCTCCTCGCCGCCATCGACGTAGCGCTGCAGATGGTGGCGGCTCAGTGACATCTGTCGTCGTCATTGCCGATGATTTGACAGGGGCAGCAGACAGCGGTGTGGCCTTTGCTGCGCGCGGGCTGGTCACGCTGGTGGTCTGGGATGGCGATGACCTCCCCGATGCTCAGGTGTTGGTTTTCTCCAGTGAGAGTCGCCACGTGCCGCCGGACGCAGCGGTCATGCGTGTGCGGGACATTGTGCGCCGGATCGTGGTCTCAACGTCTGATGGGGAAAGGCCCTGGGTGGTCAAGAAGGTCGATTCGACCCTTCGGGGCTATCCGGGTCTGGAGTTGGCCACCGTGATGGAGGGCCTGGACGTGACCCGCGCCCTGGTGGCTCCCGCGTACCCGGCGCAGGGGCGGGTGACGGTCGCCGGACGGCATTACGTTCACGGCGTTCCGTTGGCAGATTCGCCATTTGGGCGCGAGGTCCTCACGTCCGATGTCGTCGCGCGCTTCGCCGAAGGGATCCCGGCGTCGGTCCTCTCCCCGCTCCCGCTGTCCGTCGTACGGCAGGGCGCTCAGGCTGTTGCGGCCCGGATGCGTGCGCTGGGCGGTGTCGTGGTGGCAGATGCGGAGACCGACGCCGATCTGGAGGCGGTTGCCGAGGGCGCGATCCGCAGCGGCATTCGCCTTTTCTGCGGATCCGCAGGCTTGTCCGGCGCGCTCACACGGATGCTGTCGCCGGAGAGGCTCGGACTCTCTTCCGTAGCGCCGTCTCAGTCTTCTCGATGGCAGGGCGACCACGTTCTGGCCGTCGCGGCCAGCCGGCATCCGCAGACCCTGCGCCAGGTAGAGGTTGCCGGCGCCTCGGGCATATCGGTGATAGCCCCGGATGTGGCCTGGTATTTCGATGCCGATGGTCTCGCCGGCGATGCCGTCGCGGGCTGGGGCCGGCAGCTTGCCTCGGGCTCCCTGATACTGACCACACAGGGGCTGCCGGATCTCCCCGGCCAAGCCAAGCTGGTGGCCGAGCGCCTGGCCGAGGCTACGAGAACGCTGCTGGATCGGGCCAGGCCGGCAGGTCTGGTGCTGACCGGCGGCGACGTTGCGATTGCGGTGGGGCGGTGCCTGGGGGCACATGCGCTGCGCCTCCAGGACGAGGTGTGCCCCGGCATTCCCTGGGGCTATCTCGTCGGGGGTGTTGCAGACGGCATCCCCGTCGTCACGAAGGCGGGCGGCTTCGGCGATGACGACGCCCTGGTGGCCGCGTGTGAATTTCTGTGGCATAAAAGGAGGTGTTGTCGATGAAAATCCTGGGACGTACTCAACCCCTGGCCGACTATCCTGTGCTTCGCAGTCTGGAGATTCTGAAGAGCCTGGGCTTTGACGGCGTCGAGATCTGCCTGGAGAACGACGATATGGCGCCGGATGAACTCGCACCGGAAAAGATCCGGGCCGTGCGTGACCGCGTGATTGCGCTGGGACTCGCGCCTTACTCGATCAGCTATCACAAAGACTATGTGTACAGCGATGCCTATTTCGAGATGACGAAAGACGCGATTCAGATGACACCTGAGTTTGGCACCGACCTTTTCGTCTTCTCCGGGCCCGCCAAACGCACCGGCGACGAGCGGGAGTGGTCGCGCATGGTCGAGCGCACGCGGGAGCTGGCCGATGTCGCCGAGTCCAACGACGTTATCCTCGCCGAGGAGTTCGAACCGAACTTTGTCGTGGGTACCACGGCCGATCTGCTGCGGCTCTTCGCGGAGGTGGCCTCTCCTGCGCTCGCGGCCAACCTGGACCTGGGCCATACCTTTCTGTGCGATCCCGACCCTATGGCGGCAATCAGGGCTATCGGTGATAGAATCGTCCATTGTCATGTTGAGAACATGGCCAGGGGCGTCCACGATCACCTGGTACCCCAAGACGGCGATATGGACCTGCGAGCGTATCTCCAGGCGCTGGACGGCGTAGGCTACCGTGGCCCGCTCTCACTCGATCTCTACAAATACGAGTACGAGGTCGTGGCACCGGATGCTATCGCGTATCTACGTGGGCTCATGGGGACAGCGTGATAAGGCAATCAGGGATAAGACCTGGAGCCTGAGAGGGTTCCTCCTTGCCCCTTATCGACTGATCCCTTTACGCTTCGCTTCACTTTGACAGGAGGCACACATCCATGCGGGGAACATCGAAGTACTACGACGAGCTACGGGCTTACTGTGAGTCGCTGGCGGTTGTCGATTGTCACGATCACACGGGGACGTGCGGCCCGAAGTATGAGGACCCCATCAAGGTCGTGATATCGGGCTATTTCCACAGCGACATCCACAGCGCATCGTCAGACGCGGACATTGCTTTCCTGGAGGACACCTCACGGTCGCTGGAGGAGCGCTGGCCGGTGCTGGAACGCGCATGGAAGCGCACGTCTCATACAGGCTACGCGCAGGTCACACGGCGTGTGCTCAAGAGGTTCTATGGCGAGGCGTCACTGACCCTGGACGCGTTGATCCGCATGCAGGACAGGCTGCTCGATCTCACGGATCGGGCGACCTTCGTGGGCATTCTGGACGAGGCGAAGATTGCCGGACGGGTGCTCGATGTGTGGCCCGATATCAAGAAGATCGTGGACGGCACTTTCGAGGTGAGCCCTCGGGGATTCCTGGCTGTCTCCCTCCCGGGTTATCACGCCATCTCCAGCTATGACGACGTGCAACGGCACGTCGGGTCGCTGGGACGCACGGTGACCTCCCTCGACGAATACTTGGCTGCTTGTCGCGAGATCTTCGAGGCTTACAAGGCGCTGGGCGCCGTGGCCTTCAAGGATCAATCCGCCTATAGCCGTACCCTCGACTATGGCAATCCCACACGGGCCGAGGCCGAGGCCGTGTTCAACTGGTTCATGGAGGACCCCCGACGGCGCGCGAGCTACCCCGACGGGATTCGCCCGCTCGATGACTTCCTCTTCCACGAGTTCCTGCGAATGGCTCAGGATATGGACCTGCCGGTTCAGATCCACACCGGGCACATGGCCGGCATCCGCAACGACATCGTGAAAACCAACGCCATCGGCCTGACCAAGGTCATCGAGTTGCACAGAGAGGTCCGCTTTGACCTCTTCCATGCGAACTGGCCCTACAGCGGCGAATGGTTGTATTTGGCCAAGAACTACCCCAACGTCTCACTGGATTTCTGCTGGGCCAATATCATTGATCCCATCTACTGCCAGAATCTCTTCAAGCAAGCGTTGAGCAGCGTGCCGCACGGCAAGATCCACGGTTACGGCTCCGACTTCGGTGGAAGTGTGGATCGCGCCTGGGCACACGTTCAGATTGCGCGCGACAACATCGCCATTGCGCTCTCAGACCTGGTCGATTTGGAGTACCTGGGGCTCGACGATGCCAAGGAAGTCGCTCACGCCTGGCTGTTCGGGAACGCCAATGCCTTCTTCCGGCTCGGACTCTAGGTCCGGCGTGCTATCTTACCCACTGCGAGTTGCCAATGACCCATAGATTCGAGACGCGAGACTGGTCCCGGTATGTCATGAACTGGTACGATCCCCATCGACCGCTTGAACCGGTGGACGATGAGATTGCCGTGATCGATCAGGCGTTGGATGCCCTCGTGAGCTCCGGCATTTTGCCGCACCGTCGCTATGACGAAGATAAGTTCGCTGCGCATCGTGCGGCTGTACGCGAACGTTTCGAGATCCCCTGGACGGCAATCACGCCCCGGATGCAACGTTTGCTCTACGCCATCAATGCTATCGCCTGTCCGAAGGTGATGGTGGCGGTTGGTATCTTCTGCGGGAATACCTATATCTCCAACGCCGGTGCGGCAATCGGGCCGGGGAGCTGCTACCAGGCCGAGTTGTCTGTTGGTCTGGAGATTCGCCCGAGTGAGGCGGAGCGAGCGCGGCGCAACGTCGCGACGCTGGATCACAATGGTGTGGATGTCCGGATCCTGGGGGAAGACGCGATGCCGTGGCTCCGGACCTTCGACAGGACCATCGATCTGCTCTATCTGGACGCCGATGGGCCGCACGGCACGGGCAAATCGATCTACCTTGATATGCTGGAGGCCGGAGAGCATACGCTGCGCCCTGGGAGCCTTGTGCTTGGCGCACAACTCCGTGAATTCGGCTGCTCAACTGGCAGATTACCTGAGTTACGTTCGAGACCCGGCGCACTTTTCGGAGAGTGTGAATATCGTGGTGGATGACCAGGGCCTCGAGGTGTCCCTGGTGTGAGGGAGATCGCGAATGGGTGATAGGGTGCGGGTACTGATCGTCGACGATAACGAGCTGTTCCGACGCTCCACGAGTCGCATCATGGACCGGCTGGGCTATGAGGTCATGGGACAGGCCGAGGACGGTCGTCAGGCTGTGGCGCAGACGATACGTCTGCAGCCCGACCTCGTCTTGATGGACGTGGAGATGCCACAGATGGGTGGCATCGAGGCCGCCCGTCTCATCCAGCAGTCACAGCCGACGCCGGTGGTGTTGCTGACGGGGCACGACTCGCAGGAGTTGCTCCGTGAAGCGCGGGACGCGGGCGTCGCTGCGTATCTGGTCAAGCCATTGGATCCGGACGAGCTTCGGCGCACCGTGGTGATTGCGTTGGCGCGTTTTGACGACTGGGTAGCGCTCCGCAAAGTAAACGACGAGCTTGCGGAGCGCAACGATCAGCTTCGGAAAGCGCTTGCCGCAATCAAGACGCTGCGCGGTCTGCTGCCGATCTGTGCCTGGTGTGGACGCAAGATTGAGACCGAGCAGGGCCAATGGGTCAGCCTGGAGTCCTACGTGGTGGAGCACTCGGAGGCGGAGTTCACCCACGGCATCTGCCCGGACTGCTTGCAGAAGATGCGAATGGGCGCGCCGCACAAACAGCACGAATAGGAGGAACGATGGCTTCGTTTGACGCACAATTCGTGACGCTGGAAGAAAGCCTGTCGATGCACGCCAGGAGGACGGCCGGCAGATTGGAGCGGATTCGGGCGGAGCTGGCCTTCGCCAATCGTCTCTGCGCTGCGTACCCTGACGCGGCTGCCACCTGGCGGGCTCACATCCTGAAGGCAGGCAGTTTGGTGGATGAGGGACTACGCGGGAATTCCCCCAATATCGCGGCACTGACCGCGGAAGCCGAAGCCATCTCTCGCCCCGCTGGCCGAAATGGCCAAGAGCTACACGCTGCTCTGCATCGGACACGCCCATATCGACATGAACTGGCAATGGTCGTGGCCCGAGACGGTGGCCCTGACTCACGACACATTCCAGACGATGCTGGCGTTGATGGAAGAGTTCCCGGACTTCATCTTCTCGCAGAGCCAGGCGTCCGTCTACGCAGCCATCCAGAAATATGACCCCGTGATGTTCGAGCAGATCCGCCGGCGGGTGGCCGAGGAGCGGTGGGAGGTGACCGCAAGTCAATGGGTCGAGGGCGACACGAACCTGGCCAACGGCGAGAGCATCAGCCGGCATCTGCTTTACACGCGTGCCTATTTCCAGGATGTGTTTGGCCTCTCGCCGGAGGACGTCCCCATCGATTTCGAGCCCGATACGTTTGGCCATCCCGCGACGCTGCCCACCATTCTGGCGCGCGGTGGTGTGCGCTACTACTATCACTGCCGCGGCAGCCGGGGCCCCCACCTCTACTGGTGGCTGGGGCCGGATGGCTCCCGGCTATTGGTCTTCAACGATATCCAGTGGTATATGCACTTCGACGCGGACCGACGCCACGTTGCCGTCGCCTCAAACATTGCGGATCCCTTGGTTGAGTTTGCGCAGTCGACCGGGCTGCGGCACATGGCCGTGCTCTACGGCGTGGGCGATCACGGCGGGGGACCCACGCGGAAAGACCTGCGCAAACTGCTGGAGATGGCTACGTGGCCGATCTACCCGCGGATCGAGTTCTCAACGCTGAGGCGCTTCTTCGAGATCGCCGAAGCAAACGTTGGCAACTCCTCGCCGGACGGGATCAGGCTTCCCGAGATCACCGGTGAACGGAACTTCGTCTTCGAGGGATGCTACACATCACAGGCTCGTCAGAAGGAAGCCAACCGGCATGCTGAGAACCTGATGTACGCGGCAGAAGCCGCCGCGACACTGGGCGATCAGTTGGCCGGTGTGAGACTATCCATTCGGCAACCTGGAGGAAGCGTGGCGCCACCTGCTCTTTGACCAGTTCCATGACATCCTGCCGGGATCCGGTGTGCGCGCGACGCGGCATTACACGCTGGGCCACGCCCAGGACGTCCAGGCCGCGGCGATGATGGCACGCACCAACGCGCTGCGCGCGTTGAGCCGGCGTATGGACACCGAGACGCTGCGTCGTGGGTTCTTCAGCGGGGACGCCCTGAGGGTCGAGAAGGACGAGATGGAATCGGGCATCGCGATGGGCGCCGGCGTTGGCAATGCGACCGCCGTGGGTGGGGAATCTGCTTTCAGTGTGACCCGGACCAGCGATCGCGCCTACGTTGTCTTCAATCCCCTGCCTCACGTCCGCACCGAGGTGGTTCGCGTCAAGCTGTGGGATACCGAACTGGATCCTGCCATGCTTGTCGCGACAAGTGAGGGCATGACCCCTCAGCCCGCCCAGGTATTGGGCACGGGCCAGTACGCCGGACACCGGTTCCTGGAGGTAGCTTTCCCGGTCGACGTCCCTGCCCTGGGATATCGCGCGGTCTGCGTGTCCGACCGGCGGGTGGAGGTGGGGCTGCCCGCGCCGGAGGACCCGGATATGTGGGCCGGCGAGGGTGGCGCTCTGAGGCTTCGGTACCCGGCGGTGCCCGTGATGGAAAACGAGTTCCTCCTCGTGCGCCTTGACCCCGCGTCAGGCACGATCGTCAGTCTGGTGGACAAGCGAAACGAGCGGGAACTAGTCTCTCCGGGCGAGCATCTGGGCGTGCTGCAGTTCTGTCTCGAGGCGTATGAGGGCATGTCGGCGTGGATCATCGGACAGTTTGTGCGCCGGGAGGACCTGCTGGACGGCGGTCAGCTCACCAAGGTCAATGCCGGTCCCCACATCCAGACTTACCGTTGGACGCGGACGCTCGGAGAGACCAAGCTGGCGCTCGACATCAGCCTCTGTGAAGAGGTGCCCCGCGTCGATTTCGAGCTCCGCGTTGATTGGCGCGAGGTCGGGAGCCGTGAGGCGGGGATCCCGCATCTCAAGGTGCGTTTCCCGCTCGATCTCAGCAACCCCGAGGCGCGATACGAGATACCCTTCGGCGCCATTCGCCGCGACCTCTTCCAGGGGGAGGAGGTACCCGCGCAGCGCTGGGTCGACCTCTCCGAGCGCGACCGGCAGGGCGTGACCCTGGTCAACACCTCCAAGTACGGGTTCAACGTCGAGGGTAGCTCGCTGAATATGACGCTGCTGCGCTCCAGCATCGATCCCGATCCACTGCCCGATCAGGGAGAGCACGTGATCCGGTACGCCCTCGTCCCTCATGGCATCGACTGGGGCGATGGCGAGAGCACGCGGGTTGGCGAGGACTTGAACGTCCCGTTGGTTGTGACGAGCACAGACTTCCATCCCGGCGATCTCCCGGCTGTGCATTCGTTGGTCTCGGTTCAGCCCGAGAACGTGCGCCTGGCTGCGCTCAAGAAAGCCGAGAACGGCGAGGGTTTCATCCTCCGCCTGATTGAGATAGAGGGCAGAACCACAGAGGCGCAGGTGCTTCTCGCACTCGATCTGGTGGACGACGGCGCGACCGCCATCCTTGTCGATACGCTGGAGCGTCCGTTGGATACCGACGGCCTCCGGTTGGAGGGCGATACACTGACGGTGAGCGTGCCGGCTTTCGGGATTGTCACGGTGCGGGTAGAGCCTTAACCTTGCGAAGGTTCAAGCCCGAGTCCCTGGCGGCAGTTGCCAGGACTCGGGCCAGCTTCGCAAGGTTTCCGGACTAATCGATATGCAACTGACGCATACTCTCCGAATCGCAAATCTCTCGCCTCCACGATGCAGCCCTGAGCTTGCTGCAGTCGCCGGGCGTCCGCATTCCGCACGCAAAGATGCGGGCACTCTTCGCGGAGGCCGGCGCCGCCGTGGATGACGACGCTGGGATCGTACGCATCCCGGAACGCCTGGTGATGTGGGCGCTTGAGGGCGCCGGGAAGCGCTTCACGCTCTACGGGCGGGATCGCACTAAGCAGGCCCGTTACGGTGTCGGTGAGCGTACCTACAATTCGGTGGCAGGCGAGGCCTCTTGGGTGGTGGAGGATGCGTGCCCGGAGGGTCGATGTACGCAGCGGCGCTATGCGACGCTGGCGGACGTGGCCACGGCTACGCGGCTGGGCGATGCACTGCCGCGGATCAACCTGGTCGGCGCGATGGCAGATCCGCAGGATCTGCCGCCGGCCTACCGGTGCGTCGCTGTGGCTGCAGAGCAGCTCAAACACACTACCAAGCCGATCCACTTCTGGTTCAGCGGGCGCGCCTCGGCGCGCTATGTACTTGAGATCCTCGCCCTTGTCTCCGGCGGTGAGGCGGAGGCTGCGCGCTATCCCCTGACCTATCCTTTCCTGGAGCCCATCAGCCCGCTCAAGTTCCCCCACGATGGCATCGATCTCCTCTTTGAGACGGCGCGCTTCTCGCTGCCCGTGCCCATCGGACCGATGGCCCAGGTCGGCGCGACGGCGCCGGGGACGTTGGCGGGCACCCTCGCCCAGGAAAACGCCGAGATCCTCGCCGGAATCTGCATCACGCAGTTGATCAAGCCCGGTCTGGCAGTCTGTTACGGCGGGATCCCCCATGCCTTCGATATGCGGACGACGCAATTGATCTTTGCCGGGCCGGAGCAGGCGCTGATGGCGGTCGCGATGACGCAGATGGGCAAGCACTACGGCCTTCCGGTCTACATCAACGTCGGCCTCACCGACGCCAAACTGCCCGATGCGCAGGCCGGGCTGGAGGCCGGGATCACGCTGGCGTGCGGCGCGATGGCGGGGGCCGACATCTTCGGCCATCTGGGCATCGCGGGCGTGGATCAGGCCTCGTCGCTCAAGATGCTGCTGATGCAGCACGAGATCATCGGCTATGTCGAGCGCCTGATGCGCGGTTTCGAGGTCGATGACGAGCTCCTGGGGCTGGACGTGGTCCGTAGCGTAGCCCACGATGCTACCTTCCTGGATCAGATGCATACCGTGCGCCATTTCCGGCGGGAACTGTGGTTTCCACAGCTCCTGGACCGGGAGTATTGGTCCACCTGGGTGGAGAACGGTGCGACCTCGATGGACGAGCGATGCGCCGAAATGAAGGACCGGCTGCTGCGAGAGCACGAACCGGTTCCCCTCGATCCTGACACTTCCCGCGAGATGGACAAGATCCTGGCGGCGGCGCGACGCGATCTGGTCTAGAAAGGGAACCCATGGCCACTGACTCCTCCTCCGGCGCCACCGCGCTCGCGTCGCCCTCTGCCACCCGAAATGTGCTGGCGCTCATCGGTGATTTCGTCTTCTTCTCCGTCGGATTCGCCTTCTACGATCCGCTGGTGGTGGTCCCCGCCTTTGTCAACGAATTTACGGGCTCGGAGTTGCTGGTAGGGTTGCTCTCCGCGCTGCGGATCCTGATGATCACCGTGCCCCAGATTTGGGCCGCCAGCGTCCTGGAGGCGCGACCGCGCGCGAAGCCGCTGCTTATCTGGTCCAGCATCGGCGGACGGCTGCCCATTCTATTGCTGTCCGTCGGGGTGCTTCTTTGGGCCGGCACCCGGACCTGGCTGGCGATGTTGATCCTGGCCCTGTCGGTGATGCTCTTCTTCACGTCCGAGGGGCTGAACGGTGTGTCCTGGCCTGCGCTCGTGGCCAAAGCTGTCCCCGAGGGATTCCGCGGGCGGTTCTTCGGCCTCGGGCAGTTTGTCTCCAGCTTCGGCTCTGCTGCTGCGGGCTACTTCGTCAACCGCATTCTCGACCTCCAGTCCGTAGCCAGCGCAAACCGGTGGGCCTTGCTCTTCCTCGTCGGCTTTGTGTGGTTGATGCTCTCGGTGGTCAGCATGTCCTTTGTCCGGGAGCCGAAGGTGGCACGCGTCGCCGACAAGCCGGATCTCCGCGACAGCCTGAGAAAGGTGTGGGTATACCTGCGCCAGGATCGATGGCTGCGCCGGGTGATTTTGGTGCAGCTGGTCATCTCCACGCCCGCCGCCACCTTTGTTTTCTTTGTGATACGGGCGCGTCAGATCATCCCGGATGCCACGACGATGATTGGGACTTTCGTGATGCTGCAGAGCGTGGGCAGCGCGGTCTCGGCGCTGGTCGGGGGCATGTTGGTCGACCGCGTGGGCAGCTGGGCCGCCATCCGTGCGGCAGCCGGCGTGGAGGCCCTGGCGCTCGTCGCCGTCACGTTGGGTGGGTGGACTGCCAATGCGCCTCGGACGGCGAATGCGTTGCCGTTCTACTTTGTCGCTTTCCTCCTGGTCGGCTACGTCAACGGCACGTCGTGGTGGAGCTTCAGCGCCTATCTGTTGGATATGGCACCCGAGGACCGGCGTCCCATCTACCTGGCGACCAACGGGATCCTGGCCAGTGTGACCGTCGTCAACCCGGTGATTGCCGGCGCGCTCTTCGAGGCGGTCTCGCCCGAGATCGTCTTCGGCGGCGCGAGCCTGCTGGCCGTGGTAGGCTTCGCCCTGGCCTGGACGCTGCGGCAGGGTACTGCCGTGCGGCATGGCACGGCCGGGCGGCATGGCGTTGTCGTGCAAGATGAGGGGAGTGTCTGAATCACGGATCATGCCGCTCGGAAGCGGTCGGATGACTGGATTTCACGGCCTCCCTTACTCTTGCGATTGGTGCATCCGTGAAATCTGTGCGATCCGCTAATCCGTGATCTAGACGAATAGTCTACCGAACTCACCTTGACACCGAAGGTGCATATTGGTAAACTTATCTATGTTAGATAAGTTGTGCAACATGGAGGTGCGAGATGCCGTTTCGATATCCATCAAGTGAGGTCCAGCAGAACTTTGGTCGCGTCATGGATCGGGCGATGGTAGAAGATGACGTGATTGTCGAACGGTATGGATCACCGCGCGTGGTGATCGTCGCCTTTGAGCGCTACGAGAAGTTGCTGGAAGCGGAGCGCGAACTCCTCCGTATGCGTCTCCAGCAGACTTCAGCCCAGGTTTCCCAGCGAGCCAGGGACCTTAGCGATGAGGACATCAATGCACTCATCGAGGAGGCGCGCCAAGAGGTCACCGAGGAATAACGTCGATGATCCGAGTGGTCATCGACACCAGCGTCTTCATCCACTATCTCATTCGTCCAAGTGCTGCGATTCGCACGTTGGTTGAGGATCTTTGGGTGAATGATGTGATACGTATTGTTACCGCGCCGGAACTGATCGCCGAACTCGAGGATGTTCTCGGGAGACCGAGGATGCGGCGATGGATACGCCCGGAGGAAGGCCGGGTCCTCCTGGACGCGATCTTGGCCAAAGCCGAGATCCTGCGTGACCTCGGACCTGTCCCTTCTTATACGCGTGATTCCAAGGATGATAAGTTCGTCGCCTGTGCACTGGCGGGCGGCGCATCTCACATTATTACCACGGACGCGGACTTGTTGGCTATGACTTCCCTGGAGGAGACCGGAATCCTCACGCCGGAGGCATTTGTACAATGAAATGCAGCGTCTCGCAAGTTGCGTGCCGCGATTTCAGTCAGTATAATTCCTGTGTGGCTTCAGCTTAGGCCCTGGTGTTCACACCTCGCTACAGGCAGGGGCTCAGATTTGGTCGGCGCTGCGCCACTTACTCGTAATACAGGCTCAGGGGAGTTCTCGGGAGTGGGCATTCTTGCTGGTGAGGAAATCCTGGGCGCTTCTACTACCCACACCTTGGGAGACGCACCATGGCTTTGACGACAGGGCAGGTCCTCCAGAATCGCTACCGCATCGTCGCGTTGTTGGGCGAGGGTGGGATGGGCGCCGTGTACCGGGCGTGGCACATCGGCCTCGAAAAGCCGGTGGCGCTGAAGGAGATGGTGCCACAGCCGGGGCTGGACGCGGCGACGCTGGCGCAGTTCCGCACCCAATTCCGACAGGAAGCGGTGGTGCTGGGCAAGCTGGCACATCGCCATCTTGTGGCGGTGACGGACTATTTCGAGGAGCAGGGCAACGATTATCTTGTGATGGCCTTCGTGGAGGGCGAGAATCTGGCGGATCGGATCAAGCGTGAGGGCGCGATCCCCGAAGCGCAGGTGGTCGTGTGGGCGGGTCAGCTGCTGGACGCGTTGGCCTATTGCCACGGACAGGGCGTGATCCACCGAGATATCAAGCCGCAGAACGTGATCATCACGCCGGAGGGGGAGGCCGTGCTGGTGGACTTTGGGCTGGTGAAGCTGTGGGATCCGGCGGACCCGCGGACGAAGACGGTGATGCGGGGTGTGGGAACGCCGGAGTACGCACCGCCGGAGCAGTGGGGCATGCCGGGCCACCACACGGATCCGCGGAGTGACCTATACAGCCTTGGCGCGACGCTCTACCACGCGCTGACGGGCCAGGCGCCGCCGACGGCGAGCGAGCGGATGGCGTACCCGAGGC
Organism: uncultured Chloroflexia bacterium; assembly: GCA_963751345.1. Taxonomy (GTDB): domain Bacteria; phylum Chloroflexota; class Anaerolineae; order B4-G1; family SLSP01; genus PWVB01. Next base: position 23,785 of record CAVVUS010000034.1, on the reverse strand, counting down.
AGTTCCAGACGCCGCGCGAGCGGAACGGGAAGGTCAGCGTGCCTATGGACGCCGTGATCGCGCGGGCTATGGCGTTGGCCTGTGACGATCGGTGGCCTGATGCCATAGGAATGGCGCAAGGGCTGATGGCGACTGTGTCCGAGCCCCACGGTATGTCCGCGTCCGATTCGGGACCGACGCCGACGGGGACACGGCGGCTGCCGGAGGTGTCGCAGGCTCCAAGGTCCGGAATCGGCACGATCCCGGTGTGGGGGTGGGGGTTGGGCGGTGTGGTGTTAGTGGTGGGGTTGGCACTTGGCATCGGGAGCCTGGGGCGCAACAAGGCAGCGATGCCGCCCACGGTGACGACGGAGGTGCGGGCAAGCGCCACCTCAATCGTTGCCGCTGTTGTCGACCCGGCAACCTCGACACCGAGGGCGACGTCGACGCCGAAGCCCACTGAGACATCCACGTCCAGACTGCCCTCGGTGGGTGACCAGGCGACCCGTGAAGCGGATGGGATGACGATGGTGTACGTGCCTGCGGGGACGTTTGCCATGGGAAGTACCGACGTAATGCCGATGAGAGCGCCGGTGCACGATGTGACGCTGGACGCGTTCTGGGTGGACCGGACCGAGGTGACGAACGCGCAATACGCAGAAGTGTTCCTGGAACGCTGAGGGAAACCAGATGGAGGTGGTGTCACGTGGCTGGAGAGCGACAGCAGCAGCGCGCTGATCGAGCAATCGGGCGAAACTTATCGTCCCAAGAGCGGATATGAGGAACATCCGGTTGTCGTGGTGAGCTGGTACGGAATGCGATCGCGTACTGTGCGTGGGCAGGCGGGCGGCTGCCGACGGAGGCGGAGTGGGAGTACGCGGCGGGCGGGCCGGAGGGCCGGGTCTATCCGTGGGGCGACGACCCGCCGGCGATACGCGAACTGTGCTGAGGACTATTGTGCGGATGGCTTCGACGAACGTCACCGGTGGGGCGCTTCCCGGAGGGTGCCAGTTGGGTGGGGGCGGTGGATATGGCGGGGAATGTGTGGGAGTGGGTCAATGACTGGTACGAGAAAGACTACTATGGTATCTCGCCTTCGCGGAATCCACGAGGCCCGTCAAACGGAGACGAAAGCGGTGCGTGGCGGCAGGGGCCCGTTGGGATGCGTGCGCGTGGCCAATCGCGCCATCAACTCCCGCGGTGGCGATCCGGTTCAACCCGGCTATTCGTCTTTAAGGGGGGGGCCCTCGCCATCTCGACTTCGGGTTTCGGTGTGTGAGGGGACACGCTAAGACAGTGACTGTTGCGTGGGGCCGGCCGAAGGTTTCGTGGCGGCAGCTCCTTGGACATTTCGGCGGGCGATCGCACAACCCGCCACGCGGCCTGGTTGACGGCGCTGTGATCCCCAAAGGTCTTCAAGGTCGCTCATCGTCTATCCCTCCAAGTCCGTCCAGACTTCTATGGCCAATGATCATGCCTCACGCAAGTTGTGCTGAGGATTACCGGTCAGTATAATGTGTAGGAAGGGCGAAGCCAATGCCAGGCCCACCAACCACCACGCTCATCCGACCACTATCACCTGGATCTGAACGTAGCAACGTAAGGAAGATAGTGATGCCTCTCGCGACAGGGCAGATCCTTCAAGACCGCTATCGCGTCGCCGCACTCCTGGGCGAGGGCGGGATGGGTGCCGTTTACCGCGCTTGGGACTTGCGCCTGCAGAAGTCGGTAGCGCTGAAGGAGATGGTGTCGCAGTCGGGCCTCGGCGGAGCCACGCTAGAGCAGCTCCGCGCCCAGTTTCAGCAGGAAGCTGTGATTCTGGGGAAGCTGGCACACCCGCACCTGGTGCCGGTCACCGACTACTTCGAGGAGCACGGCAACGACTACCTGGTGATGGCCTTCGTCGAGGGAGAGAGCTTAGCGGCACGTATTGGCAGTGAGGGTGCTCTGTCAGAAGCCCAGGTCATCACGTGGGCCGAGCAACTGCTGGATGCACTGGCCTACTGCCACGCGCAGGGCGTGATCCACCGGGATATCAAGCCCCAGAACGTCATCATCACGCCTGAGGGCAGGGCCGTACTGGTGGACTTCGGGCTCGTCAAACTGTGGGACCCGTCGGATCCGCGGACGAAGACCGTGATGCACGGCGCAGGGACGCCGGAGTATGCGCCGCCGGAGCAGTGGGGTGGGCAGGGACACCATACGGACCCGCGAAGCGATCTCTACAGCTTAGGAGCGACGTTGTACCACGCCCTGCTGGGGCAGGCTCCCCCAACGGCAAGCGACCGAATGGTTTTCCCCAAGCAGTTTCAGACGCCACGTGAGCTGGATCGAAGGATCAGTCCGCGATTGGACGCCACGATCACGCGTGCAATGACGCTGGCCATCGACGATCGGTGGCCCGACGCTCAGGCTATGGCTAAAGGTCTGGGGGCGGCGGTAAGTGTGTATAGCACGAGTGCGCCCGTTAGGAAGCAGACGTCGACAGGCACCCGACGGATGTCGAGTCTGCCACGCCGCGATCAATCGCGGTCGGGTCGCGTTCGGGTGTGGGGAGTGGCGCTGGCTTCCGTGGCTGCGATAGCCCTGCTGGTGGTGGGGACCAACAGCCTCAGGAGAGGGTCTGCGACGCTGCCTCCCACGCCGACCACCGATCTGCCGGCCGCGGTGATTCAGGACACCAGGACACTCGCGCCTGGTTTGACCTCGACGGTGACGCCTTTGCCCGCCGTGATGGTAACGGCGACACCCAAGGTCACTGTAACTCCGGCAACGACACAGGATCCTAGGCCAACATCTGGGTCCCTGTCCTCCGGGGGCATCGTGATCCGCGACGTCGATGGTATGGCCATGGTCGATGTTCCCGCAGGTGACTTCGATATGGGCTGTGATCCGGAGCACAACGGCGGGTACACATGCAACAGTGCCGAACTGCCGCTGCATAGGGTCTACGTCAACGCCTACACAATCGATCGGTATGAGGTGACGAACGCGCAGTACGCGCAGTGTGTGGCGGCGGACGCATGTGCCTTGCCACTCGCGACCAAATCCGATACGCGTTCCTCATACTACGCCGATCCAGCCTACGCCGACTATCCGGTGATCTATGTGTCCTGGTTCGACGCAGTCGACTACTGCACGTGGGTCGGACAACGGCTGCCGACGGAGGCGGAATGGGAGAAGGCGGCACGAGGGGCGAATGATACCCGGGCGTACCCGTGGGGCGACGAGAGTCCTGGTTGTGTGCTGGCTAACGGCTATGACAAGCGCGACGTCAGACTACTGTGTGGGCGACACCACGCAAGTGGGAGACTATCCTGCGGGTGCCAGTCCTTACGGCGCGCTGGATATGGCGGGAAACGCGTGGGAGTGGGTCAACGACTGGTACGATGAGGGCTACTATGACGCCTCACCTGACGACAACCCCCCAGGGCCGGAAGCCGGGACCAACCGTGTGGTGCGCGGCGGCGGCTGGGGCTACAGCTGGAACAACGCGCGCGTAGCCTTCCGCAAGGGTCAGGACCCAAGTGGACGACTCAACCACACGGGCTTTCGGTGTGCGGGCAGTGCGCCGTAAGGCTGCGGCTAAGCCTCCCTCTCGTTATTCTTAGTGTCCTCCGCGTCAAAGCTAAAAGCTACCGCGTCACCTCGGGCAGCGTGCGCGCCAGATAGTCGAGGCTCTCCGCCACCCATCGGTCGGGATCATCGACCTCCCCGCCCGGCTCGCCCATCTCGATGCCCGCGACGCACGGCTCGCCGAGGCGCGCGCAGTTCTCCTCGATCCCCAGCGCGATCACCTTGTCGACGTAAGCGCGGAAGTCGGCCTTCCCCGTGCCCAGGATGCTGTTCGTGTGCTCGTAGGTGTCGGTCTCGCTCAGGTGGACATGCAGCAGGCGGTCGCGTAGCTTCTCCAGCCGCTCCGGCCCCTCGCGCGTGATGCAGAGATGGCCGATGTCAACATTGGGGAAGACGTTGGGCATGCCGACGTCCTCGATCACCTGCGCCATCTTGACCATGTTGTTCACCACGAAGTAGACGTGGGGGTCGAGTTCCAGATCGACGAGGATGCCTCTGTCTACCGCCCACGTCGCATATTCCTTCAGCGAGGACACGGTGTTGAGCCACGCTTGCTCCGGCAGCATCTTTGTCTCGTGGACGCCACAGCCCCAACAGACCAGCACTTGGCGGCCCCCTAGCTCCAGTTGGAAGTCGCCGCAGGCTTTCATATAGTCCAGCGTGGCGCGACGCTTTGCCGGGTCGGAGGCGGCCAAATCCTCCGTGTTGGCGAGCAGGAGCTGCGATGAGACCAGGCCGTGATCCTTGAAAAACTGCACCACATCTTCCCGTTTGCCGGCGGTCATCAACGTCGGATCGCCTGCGTGATAGGCGGCGTACTCGACGTAGGTGAAGCCGAACTTGGCGGCGCTGTGCAGCGTCTCCTCGATCGGAGAGCTGCCCGACTTCGTACACAAAGGTGTTCAGGGCCAGTTTCATATGAGTCTCTCCTTCACTCTGAGACCTTTGAGGTTTCCTTGTCGAGCAGGCATCTTGTCAAGCAGGAAACCTCAAAGGTCTTCGCGCTATGTCCCGGGTGCCGGATAGCCACGCTCCGCATCGTCCAGCACCAACACCCAGTCGGGCCAGACCTGGGGCGGGATGAACTCCTGCTCTCCACCTCCCTGCACGATACCGCCGGGGCGGGACTCGCCCGGTGCGCGGGTCGTACCATGTGGCCTCGATCCTGGCGCCGGACAGCTTGCCCAAGTCCACGGTGACCGGCTTGCATGAGGGCAGGTAGAGCATCGCGTAGCTCCCGTCCGCGTCGCGTGTCGCCTGGACGTGGTGCGTCCCGATACCGGGATCCGAGACGATCAGCGACTGATCCGGCATCCGCGTGAGGAATGGGCGGCTCTCCAACAGTGCCCGAGCGTACTGCACCTGCTGGGAGCCCGCGAGGTGCAGGGCTTTCCGCCACGGCGTCCGGGTGAAGGTCGCCGGCTTCCGCCCCTCCTCCCACATCTGCCAGATGTCGTGACAGCCGTAGGTGTGGCCACTCGCCCCCGCGAAGAGCGCCCAGTAGAGCCCCTTGCGCACGTCGTAGTCGTCCAGGTATCCGTTGTCCAGGTCGAAACCCGAGGGATGATCCTCGTAGGCAGGCTCGGCGTCCATACACGGCTTTGCGGGCGTGCGGGCGTAGTCCGCGGCGATCATCGTGTAGTTGTCCTTGTTGCGGCTGTGCCCCGACTGGAGCATGTTGAAGTCGAGCCACGCCTCCTCGTGCCACCACTCGGCGGAGGAATGGCCGCCCATCGGGTGGAAGCTCATCAGGTGAGTGCCGCCATCGCCATCGCGTAAGCCCTGCGCCATCGCGCGGATGATCTCTCGATGGATTTCCGCCTCGATCGGTCGGTCGCCGCCGAGGATCCAGATGATGGGGCTCTCGGCATATCGCGCGCCCAGCCAACGCCCGTAGGCCCTGGCGTTCTCGGGCGTGAAGATCTCGGGGCCGAGACCCCACTTCCTGTTCCACTTGTCGCCCCACGTCGGGAGCATGCCGACGATCAAGCCAAGCTCTTCCGCACGGGCGACGACCGCGTCGACGTGCGCGAAGTAAGCCTCGCTCGGCCGGGTGGGGTCGTTGTCGATCAGGGGGAGATGGCCATAGGCGTTGGGGGCCGTCAGCCCCTCGTACTCCGCGAGGACCACGGCTTGGATCACGGTGAAGCGTTTGGCTGCGCGATCCTGCAGATAGAACTCGGTCTCCTCACGGTCCAGCCGGTGGAAAAGCTCCCAGGCCGTGTCACCGAGGTAGAAGAAGGGAGCTCCATCTTCATAGACGAGGAAGCGTCGGTTGTCGCTGACGGCAAGTTTCCGCATAGGTCCTCCGTGATCGATCTTCTCTCTAGTACGATCTTGTAGGGGCGCAGCATGCTGCGCCCCTACCCGGGGCAACCTTCGTGCCACGGGTCGTTTCGTTATGCGTCCAGCGGGCCCATCTCGGCGACAGCTTTGTCACCCAGCGCCCGCCAGACTTCGACCAGTTTGTTATAGAGCGGGTCGTCGGGGCAGCTATCGATCTCGCCCCGGGCGTCGTGCCAATCGACCATCCGCCGGACCCCTTCCGCCCACGGGATCGTATAGCGGAAATCGAGGTCGGCCCTGGCTGCGCTGTTGTCGAAGATGTTATTGTAGTGGAAGTTGACCACGCTCCACTCCGCGGCCTTGGGGGCCATGCGTCCCAGCAGGTCGGTGGGGATGTGAACGAAGTCGATAGGCGGCGCCCCCATGACGTCCGCGACCGTCTCGTATAGCTGCTCCCAGGTGAAGACCTCCTCCGCGGTGACGTGGTAGGCCTCACCGTAGGTCTGCGGATTCCCTATCGCGGCGACGAAGGTGGGGCCGACGTCGTCGCGGTGGGCAGCCCCCCAGAAAGAGCTGCCGTCTCCCAGGACGATGATGGGCTTGCCCTGGCGGATCCGCTTCAGCAGATGGACCCCGCTGCCGATCAGGGGGAGCGGGGTCTGGCTGTCGTTGTAGGTCTGGGCAGGGCGGATGATGGTGAGAGCGAAGTCGCCGCGCTCGTGGGCCTTCTCCAGGATCTGCTCGCAGATCGCCTTCTTATAGGCATAGGGGAAGTCAGGTGAGGGGGCGCGCTCTGCGCCTTCGACGATCGGATAGACTTTGGCCGGCTTGGTGTAGACGTCGACGGTGCTGCAGAAGATCACCTGCTCGGTGCGCCCGCCGAAGGCGCGGACGAGGCTGTGAACGTCCTCCGGATCGTAGCCGATCATGTCGATGACGCAGTCGAAAGGCTCGGCCTCGGCCATCTGTGCCTCGAAGGCCACGTGATCGTAGCGATCGCCGATGATCGTCCTGTACCCTTCCGGTAGCTGGGGCGCGGTCCTCCCGCGATTGTAGAGGGTCACGTCCTCGCCCCGGGCCAACAAGATGCGGGCGATCGCGGTGCTGATGTTGCCGGTTCCGCCGATGATCAGTGTACTCATTCCGTCCCTCCCGCAGGGTGTGGGTCTATGAAACCTGTCTCGAGTTGGAGAGAAGACCTGCTGCAGATGTAGGTCACCTTTCCACAGCGGCGAGCGGTGCCGATGCCCTGACACCCTCCACGTGTTGGCTAGACTGACTACCCCGTGGTCCATTGTACCCTGATCGCGCGGCAGACGTAAATCCCCCTGGAAGATGAGAGGCTTTGCACCGGATGCGACAGTCATGCATACCGGCTCGGTGGTGGGCATCGTTACTTCAGTCCAGGAATCCCGTTATACAAGAGAAGGGGTGACACCCCTTGATCGTAACTTCCGATTCTTGGACGACTGGAAGCTGACGGGGACTATGGGCGTCACCCGGCCGCAGTCTCCCCGCGCAACCGTATTTCCGGGCGGGTTAGGAGGGCTTCGTGGTAGGCAAGTCTCCGGTTCGTGTTCTCATTGTGGATGATCACGAGATGTTGCGGAAGGGATTGGAGCTTTTCCTCAAGGCAGCCGATGGCATCGAGTGTGTCGGCGAAGCAGCTAATGGGAGAGAGGCCATCCACCTCTGCGAACAGGTTCACCCCGACGTCATCCTGATGGATATGATGATGCCGGACCTCGGGGGCGTCGAAGCCACGCGGCAGATCGTGCAGCGCTGGCCGCAGACCAAGGTCATCGCCTTGACCAGTTACCAGTATAGGGACCTGGTCATTGATGCCCTACGGGCGGGAGCGATCGGCTTCGTGCTCAAGGATGCTGCGGTGGACGATCTCGCCAGGGCTATCCGTGACGCCTACAGAGGACACGCCACGCTGGCCCAGGAGGCTACGGATATCCTGGTCCGGCAGGCGAGACGCCAAGGCACGGTCACGGACTACGCCTTGACCGATCGTGAGACCGAGGTGCTTAGGCTTTTGACACAAGGGCTAACCAATGCGGAAATTTCTGATCGACTTTTCATCAGCGTCGCCACCGCCAAGTTTCACGTGCGAAACATCCTATCCAAGCTGCGCGTGTCAAACCGCACAGAGGCTGCGGCTCTGGCACTGCAGACCGGCCTGATCTCTCGCCAGCCCGGATAGCCCTATCCTATCCGTTAGGATAGGACAAAACTCCCCTTTAGGACACTCCCCTTGTGTGATGCATGCCCCATGCGAAGTATGACATAATACTTAAGACGGTGTAATTGCAAAACACAGCGGCGTCTATTCCCAAGATTGGAGGTGGAACCAGGACATCTCTATGCGGCGTGGGAACCGGAGATAGTTCCGCGTTGGTTTTGGACCCCTTAGGTGGTTATAGTGTGTGGACTCGAATGGTCGAATAGGAGAGGTGACATGCTTAGTAGGCGGCAGTTCTTGAAGCTCAGTTTGGCGGCGGGCGCGGGATTTGTGATTCGTGTTAAGGCGGATGGACTGGGAGGGCAGCTTGGCGGGGCGCTGCAGGCCGAGGCGGAGGCTCTCCCGGCAGGGCGGGACCTGATTCTGAGCGATCCGGCGTTGCAGCCGAAGTTCGTTAACCTGGTGCCCGATGCGATGGCACCCGGATTCAAGTTTGTGCCTAAGAAGGGCAAGATCAAGGTCGCCGCAGGGCCATCGGTGCAGTACACGGGTCTTGTGGGGCCTGGCGGAACCGGTGCCGACTCCCGTGTGGGGCTATGGTGACTCGTCAATGGGTTATACCTGGCCCGGTAGGACCTTTGAGGTGAAGAGTGGTGAGCCGCTCGAGGTCAAGTGGGAGAACGATCTGAAGGTCGATCATCTGCTTCCTGTGGACACTACGCTTCACTGGGCGTACAGCCTTCCCGGCTATGAGCAGTACACCATTGAGAAGGATGGCGTCCCCATCGTCTCGCATCTGCATGGCGGGCACACCGACTTCCAGTTCGATGGGAACCCGGAGTTCTTTTTCAGCCCGGGCTATACGATCCGCGGCCCGCAGTGGGTGGACAAGAAGTATGTCTACGACAACAGCCAGCCGGCGGGCAATCTCTGGTACCACGACCACGCCCTCGGCATCACGCGGCTCAACGTCTACGCCGGCTTGGCCGGCTTCTACTTCATCCGCGATGCCAACGATACCGGCTTACCTGGTAACCCTCTCGGCCTGCCCGCTTGGCCTTATGAGAAGGCTTACGCCATCCAGGACCGGATGTTCCTGGAGACAGGCGAGCTCTTCTACCCGGCCTTCCCGGGCGACCCGTACTATGAGGGCTTCATTGATGAAGAGGATGCTGACCTGCCGCCAGATCTCTTCCCCGGCGGAGGTCCCACCGCGCTGGCCGAGTTCTTCGGCGACCACATGGTGGTCAACGGCGTGATTTGGCCCAAGGAAGACGTGGAGCCGCGCAACTACCGCCTTCACCTACTCAACGGCACCGACAGCCGCTTCATGGCGCTTCAGCTCTTTGAGGTTCCGGCAGGTGCGACCGACTTCTCGGGTGCGATCCAGCAGCTTGACTTCACCGTCATCGGGAGCGACCAGGGCCTGGCCGCCAGTCCGACGACGCTCGACACGCTGCTCAGCGAGCCGGGTTCGCGCTACGACATCATCGTGGACTTCAAGAATGTCACCCCGGGCAACCGCGTGATCATGAAGAACATCGGCGGCGATGAGCCCTTTGGCGGCGATATCCCCGGACCGCAAATCTTTGATGAGACGGATCGGGTCATGGCGTTCGATGTGATCCTTCCGCTGGATGCGGGTGTGCCGGACGTGAGTCCTACCGGAATCAACTTCGGACCTACGGTCGGAACACCGACTCGCCTACGCAAGGTTGCTCTGTTCGAGGGTAGGGACGAGTTCGGCCGTCTGCAGCCGTTGCTTGGTACAGCCGAACCTGCCACTGACTACGCTGGCAATCCGATCAACTGGCCGAATACACCTGCGTACATTAATGCAGGTCTAGTCGGCCAGATGGAGGGCTCGATCGCCTGGCACAGCCCGACGACCGAGAACCCGGCCCTCGGCGATACCGAAGAATGGGAGATCTGGAATGCCACAGGCGACGCCCACCCCGTACACCTGCATCTCGTTCACTTCGAGGTGTTGGGTCGACAAGAGATCGCCTGGGATTCGGCGACTGACGAGGATGACCGTGTGCTCGATCCTGATGGGATTACGGCACCGGCTCCGAACGGAGACGGAACGTACCTAGTCACCCAGCCGGTCGTCCAGCACAATGGGGCGATGGGGCACGGGTTCAAGTTCGCGAATCTGACCTACGGTCCGGCTGTCGCAAAGCCGGACGAGTTCGTCGAGAACACACGTAAGGATATGGTCACGGCTCTGCCGGGACAGATCACGATCATCAAGGCACACTTCGACAAGCCGGGACGCTACGTGTGGCACTGCCACATCCTCTCGCACGAGGACCACGAGATGATGCGCGTGCTCCACGTCGGCCCGGGAGCATAGCTAACGAGCACTCGTCTGCTCAGATCGACATGGGCGGGTCTCATCATGAGATCCGCCCATGTCTTTGTGTGCCCCGACCGTCGTTACTGATGCCTCGCCGTTTCGCCCCGCCAAAGATGCGAGTATACTCAGCAAATGCCTCACTCGACCTGTGATTGCAGCCGTGCGACGGCGTTGGGGGTGCCGGATGGACTTTGAGAAGAGCTATGACGTGATCGTTGCCGGGGCCGGCGTCGCGGGCGTGGCCGCGGCGCTGGAGTGCGCCCGCGCGGGGCTTCAAACTGCGCTGGTGGAGAAGACCGTGCTGCTCGGGGGCCTGGCGACGGCGGGCCTGATCAACATCTACCTTCCGCTCTGCGATGGCTATGGTCATCAAGCGATCTATGGCATCGCCGAGGAGCTTCTGCGCCTGAGCATCGCCTATGGCCCCGGTCGTATTCCCGAGGCGTGGGCCCGGCCAAATCGTGAAAGCCCTGTACCCGGACCTCGCTATATGACGCCTTTCTCACCTGCGGCCCTCGTGCTTGCGTTGGACGAGGCGTTGGTGGACGCCGGGGTGACGCTGTGGCTTGATACGTTGGTCTGCAGGCCGGTCATGGCGTCTCAATCGGATGTGGCGCTGTCTCGCGTGGTGGGCATCGAGGTTGAGAACAAGGAGGGGCGCGGATTCCTGCACGCCTCCGTCGTCGTTGATGCCACGGGAGACGCCGACGTAGCCTCTCGTGCTGGGGCGCCATGCGTGGAATCCGACAACTGGCTCTCGTTGTGGGCGGTGGAGGCCTCGTTGGCTCGTGCTCGGAAAGCGTCGGCAGACCCCGACGGTCTGTCGCTGCTCGAGATGGTTCGCGTGGGCGGCGACGCCGACGGTCGAAACCACCCCGAGGGTCAGCCCAAGTATTCGGGCACAGATGGTGCGCAGGTCACGCGTTTCGTCCTGGAGGGGCGGCGTCTGCTTCGCGAGTCCTATCAAGCGCGGCAGGCCGGCCTTGGACCCGAGGGGCGTCATCAACTCTTTCCGACGGCGCTCCCCGCGATGGCTCAATTCCGCACCACGCGCCGTATTCAGGGGCTGGAGACGATGTCAATCGGAGAGTCGAGCGCTTACATACTGGGGTCTGTCGGTCTCGTGCCTGACTGGCGCCGGCCCGGCCCGGTCCGGGAGCTGCCTTATGGCGCGCTTGTGCCCCGTGGCGTGGAGGGCCTACTCGTCGCAGGACGTTGCATCTCCGCGGAGGGTGAGGCCTGGGAGATCTCGCGTGTCATCCCGCCGGCAGCTTTGACCGGCCAGGTTGCCGGGATTGCCGCGACCCTGGCGGTCCGTCAAGACACGCCGCCGCACGAAATCCGCGCAGCGAAAATCCAACAGGTGCTTCGCACGAAGGGAATGCCATTTCGCACATCGGATATAATGCAGTGACAGGTGGCGATTCACAGGAGATCATCTCCCCGCCACTCGTCGCTGGTCAACAACAGCTTATCTCGAGGAGTTACTTGATGTCATCTGTTGCACCGTCGTCCAATCGTCGCCTCTTTGTCCTCTATATTGCCGCCGTCTGCTTTTATTGGGCTGCATTGTATCTTTACGTTCCCACCCTCTCGGTCTACGTCGAGTCCAAGGCCAACTCGTTGGCTGCCGTCGGGGTCGTGCTCTCGATGTACGGTCTTTGGCAGGCGATCGTGCGGCTGCCGTTGGGCATCGCGGCCGACTGGGTTGGCCGGCGCAGGCCCTTTATGGTCGCGGGATTCGGTCTCGCGGGTTTGGGCGCGCTGACGATGGGGATGGCTCACGGTATCCCCGGACTGCTCATCGGGCGAGCGCTCACCGGCTTCGCCGCCGGTTCGTGGGTCCTGCTGGTTGTGGCCTTCAGTGCCCTCTTCCCGCCGGAAGATGCCGTGCGGGCCTCGGCCATTCTTTCCGCTATCAACGCTGTTGCGCGCATCATCGCCACGGCTGTGACCGGTTCGCTCAATGACCTGGGGGGCTACTCCTTGTCGTTCTACGTCGCAGCCGGCATGGCGGTCCTGGCGATGATCTCGATGCTCCTGGTTCGAGAGCCACGCCGTGAGATGAAGGCTCCCTCACTGCGCCAGATCGGCACGCTCATCACCCGGCGCGACGTGCTGCTTCCCTCCCTGCTGGGCATCGTCGCCCAGTATGCCATCTGGGCCTCGACCTTCGGCTTCTCGACCAACCTGGCCAAGAATCTCGGGGCCAGTGACGTTATGTTGAGCTTGATGACCAGCATGAACCTGGCGTTGGTCTTCGTTGGGAATCTGGCAATGTCGACACTCGCCAAGCGATTCGGGTCACGTCTGATGGTGGCGGTGAGTTTCGTCTTTGTTGCGCTGGGGTTAGGGGCACTGGCGCTCGCCAAGGGAATGCCAATGGTCTTTGCCGGCCAAATCTTTATGGGGCTGGCGAGCGGCGTAGGCTATCCGGTGATGATGGGGCTGAGCATCAGGTATGTAGACGAAAGCCAGCGGGCGACCGCGATGGGGCTCTTCCAGGCGGTCTATGGTATCGGTATGTTCGGCGGGCCCTGGCTTAGTGGTGTCTTGGCGGATGGGATCGGCATCCAGCCGATGTTCGCCATCACCGGCGCGGTCTGTCTTGTCCTGGGTCTGATCGGTACCCGGCTTCTGGCTGCTCGGGACTAACCGGAGTGTAAGGATTACAGGAGGTAGTGATGCGCATCAAGCAGTCCGTCTGTTATCCGATGGTCAAACCGGCGGAAGTCCCCCTCGCTCCGTTTGTGGCGAGGGTGGCCGAGATGGGCTTCGCCTCGATTGAGCTCTGGACGCGGGACGCGTCTTTCGATCAGGTGGTGGCCCTGGCACGCAAACACGGCCTGGCCATCGCGACGATGTCGGGACACGACAGCCTGCCGGTGGGGCTGAACGATCCCGCCCAACACGACCGCATCGAGCGAGAGCTTCGTGAGTCCATCGATATCGCCGCTGACGTCGGCATCCCCGGCGTCATCTGCTTTAGCGGCAATCGCCGTGAGGGCGCGACCGAGGCGGAGGCGATGGCGGCGACGGTGGCCGGCCTTCGCCGCGTGGCCCCTTATGCCGAGGCCAAGGGCGTCAACCTCAACATGGAGCTGCTCAACTCCAAGGTCGACCATCCCGGCTACCAATGCGATCACAGCGCCTGGGGTTTTGCCGTCTGCCAACAGGTCGACAGTCCCAACGTCAAGGTGCTCTTCGACATCTACCATATGCAGATCATGGAGGGCGACGTGATCCGCACCATCCGGGACAACATCCGCTGGATCGGCCACTTTCACACGGCAGGTGTGCCCGGACGCCGTGACCTCGACAACACTCAGGAACTGAACTACGCCGGCATCTGTCGCGCCATCGCTGAAACGGGGTACAATCTCTACGTCGGCCATGAATTCAAGCCCAAAGCCGACATCTATGCAGCGCTGGCGCAGGCGAAAGAGGTCTGTGACCAGGGCTGATATCGGAAGTGGCGTGCAATCCGGCGATTGATGACGATTGATCCGGAGTCCGGTCACCCGTCAATCGTCACTTAGTTTCCCGTCGTTGACATTCCCATAGGAGGTCTCGCAGTGACAGCATTCCCACGTACGACCGTCGGTGGCGTCTCACTGCCCCGACTCATCGTTGGATCGAACTGGTTCCTGGGGTATTCGCATACCAGCAAGGCAAAGGACAACTTCATCACCACGTATCAGGATCGCGATAGCGTCGCCGAGATCCTGACGACGTTCCTTGAGTATGGTGTGGATGCGGTGATGGGGCCGATGTCCGACAAGCTGGAGGAAGCGGTCCAGGAGGCCGAGCAGCGGTCCGGTCAGAGCATCATCCGCGTGATCACGCCCAGCTTCAACATCCTGCCCGGCGGCCCGGCGGAGGCAGAGCCGGAGCGCATCTTCGATAGGTGCAAGGCAATGAACGCGACGTTCTGCATGCCTCACCAATCGGTCACCGATGCCCTGGTCGATCGGATGCACATGAAGATCCGCGACATCGACATCTACAGCAAGATGATTCGCGACCGCGGGATGATCCCCGGCCTCTCGACCCACATGCCCGAGTCGGTTGTCTACGCCGACGCTACCGGTGCGGATGTCGAGACCTATATCCAGCTCTACAATGCCGCCGGGTTCCTGCTGCAGGTCGAGGCCGACTGGGTGATGCGCATCATCCAGAACGCCAAGAAGCCCGTGATGACCATCAAGCCATTGGCGGCGGGACGACTTCTTCCCGTCGTAGGGCTCTCGTTTGTCTGGAGCACCATTCGTGACTGCGATATGGTTACCATCGGCACGACCACACCGGCCGAAGCGCGTGAGTCCGTCGAGATCTCACTCGACCTTCTCGACAAGCGCATCCCGGAGAACGAACTGCAGCGAACGCGCAGCAAGACCTCCCTCGGCTGAGTCTCAGCTAGATGCCCTGTCGATCCGGCAGGGGTTCACAGGACCGGACTGGGTGAATGGCGCCGGAGGTCCCGGCGTCATTCACCCTGTCGTTAGCATACGAAGGGGCTGCCCTATGCGGGACTTCCACGAGGTCTTTCCAGACCCTGTCATGCTTGCATCCGTCGAACCGTTTCTGTTCAGAGGGCGAAGGCTCGTCCGAACCACGGCGGAGAACGGTGTCACCGGTGTCGCCACGGTCAACGATCGGTTGGATTACCTTTGGCCCATCCTCGAGCGTTTCGTGCTGCCCACCTTCATCGGGAAGGATATCCGTGACCTTCCCAGCCTCGTTGATGATGTCTATACCTATCGCAGCGCCTACAAGCTCGCGGGGATCGCTCTGTGGTGTCCCGTCGCCTATGTCGAGCTGAGCCTGCTGGATATGCTGGGAAAACTGGCCAATCGCTCTGCCGGTGAACTCCTGGGCACCGTAGGGCGGCGCCGGATCCCGATCTACCTTTCCAGCGGCAACCGTGACACGACACCCGAGGAGGAGGTCGCCTGGTTGAGCGAGCGTCTGGCCGAGACCCACGCGACCGCGGTCAAGCTCAAGATCGGTGGACGGATGAGCCGCAACGCCGATGCCTCCCCAGGTCGCACCGACCGCCTGATCCCGCTCGCCCGCAAGACCTTCGGAGACGATATCGCCATCTATGTCGACGCCAACGGGTCGTACGATGCGCCTCACGCCATCGAGGTCGGTGCGATTGTTGGCGGACTTCGGTGTCGCCTTTCTGGAGGAGCCCTGTCCCTGGCAGGACTATTGGGAGACCCAGCGGGTCGCCGATGCCCTAGCGCTGCCGGTGGCGGGCGGTGAGCAGGATTCCAGCTTGTCGGCCTTTGCCTGGATGATCCACGATCGGGTGGTGGACATCGTGCAGCCCGATATGAACTACAACGGGGGGCTCATTCGATGCTTGCGCGTCGCGGAGATGGCAGCCGAGGTCGGCATGCCGATCATGCCCCACAGCCCAAAGAGCGGGCCTGAGGCGGCTGCCGTGCTTCACTTTGGCTCGCTGGCACCCAACCTCGGACCCCACCAGGAGTGGAGCGCCCGGGCGTCATCCCCGGAGCCCTGGTACGCGCCGGCGTTCGAGATTCTAGACGGCGCGGTCGCCGTTCCCGATGGACCCGGCCTGGGGGTCGAGTACGACCCTGCCATCTGGGATCAAGCCAAGCCGCTTGCTCTAGCGCACACTCCTAACGCGGTCTCCGGAATAGAGGGAGACCTCTGCGTCTGATCCCGAGCAGCTTCGGGGCCAGACATCTCACATCACAAGGAGCCAGTCAGATGAAGCGAATGCGAATCACCGACCTGAAGCCCGGCACCTCCCGTCTGATGCCCGCCGATCTGGGCGACGCCGACATCAGCCACGGCGGCATCTACGTCTTCAAGCCGGGAGAGACGGCGCATCCCGAGGCCGTCCACGTTCACGACACCGCAGAGGTCTTTATCTTCATCCAGGGCCAGGGCGTGATCCCCATCGACGGCGTTGATTACCCGGTCAAGACCGGTGACGTCGTGATCGTTGAACCGGGCGAGGACCACCACACGCGAAGCTCCGTCGACGACCCGCTCGTGTCGGCGTGGTACGTGATGAGTAGTAACGGGTAACCTGCATTGTATGGGGTGTAGGTCCTCACCCGTTACTCGTCACTCGTTAGCTGTTCAACGGCCTTCTCACTCTAAGGATTCCGTATGCCCAACATCCTCATTCTCTACGACAGCGTGACCGGCAACACCTCGACGATGGCGGACTATGTGGCAGAAGGGGCGCGGCAGATCTCCGGCATGGACGTGCGCATGCTCCACGTCGACGATGCCACCATGGACGATGCAGTTTGGGCCGATGGGATCGCGTGTGGATCGCCGACCTATACGTCGGCCTGGCATCCTGGAAGATGAAGAAGTACTGGGATGAGCTCTCACATCCCACCTGGGGCAGGCTAGACGGCAAGATCGGCTGTGCCTTCTCTACCTCTGGGGGTTGGGGCGGCGGCGCGGAGCTGACGTGCATGTCGATCCTTATCATGATGATGAATGTGGGGATGCTTACGTTCGGCGTCACCGATTACACGGGCCACCAGTTCACGCTCCACTACGGCGCCGTCACGGCGGGCCGGCCCCGCGAGGACGCCGAGATCGAGGCCGGGCGTCGTCTGGGCAAGCGTCTGGCGCAGTGGGTCGCCGTCTACGTGGATGGGCGTGGGGATCAGCATCCCGGACCCATGAAGGAGCGCGGCGGGTGAAGTTCTGTGTAACGTACGAGCAAACTGGTGAGTTTCAGTTCGACTGACCTGAACAGGAGCTAAGTATGAGCGCCAAATCTGGTGTCAAAGCATGGGAAGAAACCGTCACCTTTCCGACGTACACCCCGCCTGCGCCCGACCTGAACCCGATGTTCCTGGAGAAGCGGGTGAATCAGGGCACTTCCGGACGTGTCTATCCCAATCCGTTTCTCGACAAGCTCTCCAGCGAGAGCGAGCCAAAGGACTACACCGCCGTCTACCTGGAGAACGAATACATCCGCCTGATGATGCTGCCCCAGATCGGCGGGCGCATCCACGAAGGCCTGGACAAGACGACCGGCTACAACTTCATCTACCGGCAGCACGTCGTCAAGCCGGCGCTCATCGGGCTCTTCGGCTCGTGGATCTCCGGCGGCGTCGAGTACAACTGGCCGCAGCACCACCGCCCCTCGACCTTCATGCCCACCTATCATCTGATCGAGGAGGCCCCCGACGGCAGCGTCACCGCCTGGTTCAGCGAGCACGACCCGCTGCAGCGCATGAAGGGGATGGTGGGCATCTGTCTCTATCCGGGCAAGGCCTTCTACGAGATGAAGGTGCAGCTCTACAATCGCACGCCCGAGGCGCAGACCTTCCTCTGGTGGGTCAATGTGGGCGTTCACGTCCACGACGACTACCAGGCGGTCTTCCCTCCTGACGTCACCGTCGTCACCGATCACTCCAAGCGCTCGATGTCGCATTTCCCGATTGCGAAGGGCACCTACTACGGCGTCGACTACGACAAGGATGGCCAGGGCACCGACATCAGTTGGTACAAGAACGTGCCCAACTCGACATCCTACTTCGTCTGGGACACGAACTACGATTACTTCGGTGGCTACGATCACCGGGCCGACGCGGGCATCATCCACGTGGCGAATCGCTACATCGCGCCGGGCAAGAAGATGTTTACCTGGGGCGCGGGGGAGTTCGCCAAGGGTTGGGAGGCTAACCTCACCGATGAGGACGGCCCCTACATCGAGCTGATGGCCGGCGTCTACACCGACAACCAGCCCGACTTCTCCTGGCTGCAGCCCTACGAGACCAAGACCTTCAGCCAGTTCTGGTATCCGGTGCAGAAGATCGGGCCTGCCAAGAACGCCAACCGTCGGGCTGCCGTCAACCTCGAGGTGACCGGTGGCGTGGCGAAAGTCGGGGTAGCCGTCACCGAGGTGCTGCCCGGCGCGACCGTGACGCTCACGGCAAGGACCCAGACGCTGCTGGAGGAGACGCAGGATCTGAAGCCGGGCGAGCCGTTTGTCGCGGAACTCGCGCTGTCCGAGTCTCTTGCCGAGACCGACTTGCTGCTCCGCCTCTGCGACGACAGGGGCAACGAAGTGATCCGCTACGCGCCTCAGGCCATCGAGGAGCCGCCCTTGCCCGAGGCGATGACGCCACCGCCGCCGCCGGAGACATTCGACTCCATTGAGGAGCTCTATCTCACCGGGCTTCACCTTGAGCAATACCGCCATCCCACCATCGAACCCGAGCCCTACTGGGAGGCGGCCCTGGCGATGGACCCGACCGATGTCCGCAGTAACAACGCGATGGGGCTGGTGGCCCAGCGCCGTGGCCAGTTTGCTATCGCAGTCAAGCACTTCCAGGCAGCCATCGACAAACTGACCCGCCGCAATCCGAACCCACGCGACGGCGAGCCCTACTACAATCTGGGAATGACGCTCAAGATTGCCGGGGATCTGGACATGGCGTACGGCGCCCTCTACAAGGCCATCTGGAGCTATGCCTGGCAGGCGCCCGCCTACTATGCCCTGGCCGAGATCGATTGCGCGCGACGCGATTTCGCGCGTGCGCTGGACCACGTCGATCGCTCCCTGCGGACCAACACGATGAACATGAAGGCGCGCAATCTCAAGACGGCTGTGCTGCGGCGCCTGGGTCGCCTTGAGGACGCAGCCCGGATGACCTGTGGCACGGTGGAGCTTGATCCGCTGGACATGATGTCGCGCAACGAAGCAGTGCTTGTCAGCCGGGCGCAGGATGAGCCCGATGTCGCGGCAAGCCAGTTGGCCGAACTGGTGGACCTGATGAACGTGTCCGATCCGCTGTCGAAGATCCAGGCACATCTGGACATGGCCTACGACTACGCCAACGCGGCACTCTGGGAGGAAGCTGCCGACGTGCTCCGCCGTCTCGTCGATCCAGACGATGGCAGCGCATTCCCGTTGGTGCTTTACGCCCTGGGCTACTTCTCTCACAAGCTGGGCAGGGCGGATGAGGCCCGCGAGACCTACGCGCGGGCGTCGCAAATGCCCACGGACTACTGCTTCCCGGTCCGTCTGGAGGAGATGCTGATCCTGGAGCACGGGCAGTTGCTCGACCCGAACGATGCCAGGATCGCCTACTACCTGGGCACGCTGTATTATGACAAGCGACGCTATCAGGACGCGATCGGTTACTGGGAGCGCAGCGTGGAGATCGACCCGAGTTTCGCCACGCCCTGGCGCAACCTGGGCATCGCTGCCTACAACGTCCAGCACGACCCGGAGAAGGCCATCCGCCTGTACGAGCGTGCTTTCGCGCTGAACCCTGCCGACGGGCGGGTGCTCTCTGAGCTGGATCAGCTCCGCAGCCGCACCGGTGTCTCCCCCGAGGATCGGTTGTCGCTGCTCGATGGGCATATGGAGCTGGTACGGGATCGAGATGATCTCTCGGTAGAGATCGCGACGCTCTACAACGAGACGGGGAAGCCTCAGGCGGCCCTCGACTACATGTTGTCTCGCCGCTTCCATCCCTGGGAGGGTGGCACAGGCAGGATCTCGCAGCAGTACGTGAAAGCCTATGTCCGGTTGGCCCGTGAGGCGCTGGATGCCGGCAAGCCGGAGATCGCACTAACGCATCTCGAGACTGCCCAGGCGCCCTGCCCGCCAAACCTGGGCGAGCGCAGACGCTCGCTGCAGCCGGATGCCGATGTCAGCTACTACACAGGACTGGCCAAACGGGCCCTGGGCGATGAGGAGGGTGCGCTCGAGAGCTTCAACGAGGCGCTGAAGGCCAGGAGTTGGTTCCACGCGGCCGAGACCTCCTACTATCAGGCGCTGGCCCTCCGCGCAATGGGTCGGGCCGCGGAGGCCGAGGAGAAACTGCAGACGATGCTGAAGACCGCTCAGGAACGGCTGGCGTCGCAAGCCGAGCGAGGCTTCGCGACCTCCGTGCCGGAGTTCGTCTTCGCGGAGGCGGATATGGAGACGCGGCGGCGCGTCCATCTGACCTACGAGATCGGGCTGGCGCAGCTTGGGCTGGGTGACAAGGCCGCTGCGGCGGAGACCTTTGCTCAGGTGTTAGCTCAGGAACCCGGTCACGAGGGGGCTCTGGAGATGATGCGCGCCCTGGAAGCTTAGCTGAAACGAAAGTGCCGGGGACTCTTCGAAAAGTCCCCGGCACTTGGTGACAGGATCGCCTCAGGCGCATCTCCTTATATCGCGATCCACGCGTGGCACGCCGGTCAGTGCGACCTCCTCGTCCTTTGCTCGCGCCGCCATGGCAATCAACTTCGCTGCGACCTCGGGCCCGATGTTTGACGTGTCGATGGCGAGGCTGTAGTACTTGAGGTTGCGCCAATCGGCGTTGTTGTGCATTCGGCGGATATACTGACGTTTCTGCTCGTCTGACTGTTCGATCTGACGCGCGGCTTCAGCCTCAGAGATGCCCTCGCGAGCCATCAGCCTCTGCGTCCGTACTTCTTCTGGGGCATAGAGTCTCACGTGAAGGGCGCCGGGCCAATCGCGCAGGACCATTTGGCTGCCCCGCCCGACCAAGACCGCGTTCCCCTCACGGGCGTACCGTTCCATGGCTTCTTTGAGGACGCCGGCATAGGTGACATCGTCGATCACACCCTTCCTGTCAAAGGCCGATGCCTGCTTACGGTAGAGCGACGTCATCTCGCCGCTGACCAGACGTGACCGTTTGGTGAAACTGCTCTCCAACTCCGACATAGCCTCAACGTCGATGCCGGCCTCCTCTGCAAGCTGCAGAAGCAGGGTCTTGTCGACGCGACAGTACCCCAGCTCCTCGCAGAGTAGATCGCAGATGACGTCGCCCAGACTACCCAGTTCCCGCGATATCGTGATGACAGCCATACTTCGCCTCCAATTTGCTCTGATTGCTGCGTTCTCGTGCTAAAGTCTGCAATGCCGTCAAGCGTTTCGGTTCTCTCGATGTGGAGGGGCATCGTGCTCTGCTATATGGTTGATGTTGTACCGCCGCGAGCCGGACTTGTCAACCTTGTGCCGGGCTTACTTTGTGGTGCCACCTAACCGGTAGTAGAATCCTGAGAGGAGGTAGCCTGAATGGAGATATCGTCGGAGTTCGATTGGGTGAATCTGACGCCTGAGCCCGGCCATTTCACCTTTGGTTACTATGACCGCTGTCCGTGGGATGCCGGAAACCGTTACCATCTGGCGCTGCGCATCCCCCAACAGGAGCGTCTGCCCGAGCCCAACGAGAGCGCCGACGTCGGATACGTGGATCGAGAGACGCGTGTCTTTCACAAGGTGGCGGAGACGCTTGCCTGGTGCCATCAACAGGGCGCCATGACGCTCTGGCTGGCGCACGAGCCTCGGACCTTTGTCTTCAATGACTTTGTCCGGGAGGCGCACGGCTGGCGCCCTATCACGCGGATCTACAACCTCGACCGAGGCATAACCGGCAGTCTCGACGTGCCTCTCTATACGACCTCTGTAGATGCGAGGTGGGGCGTTACCCTGAACTTCAGCCGTATTCCGCGCCGGGGGTATTCATATGCCCTGGCGGCGCTGCCGCGAGAGGCGCCCGACCCCGATATGGATGGCGATGGCCTCTTTCTCGTGGACCTGCATACGGGCAGACCCAAGCTCATCGCCAGCTATAGGCAGTTGATCGCCTGTCATCCCTTGCCCTATGACCTGGCGGCTCAGAAGCCGGGCAGCGTCTATATGTGGCTGAACCACGCGATCTTCAACCGCGATGCGAGCCGTGTGATGGTTCTCTTTCGGTATGCACCGCAGATGGATCCGCCGTCGCCCTGGCGGACGTTCATGTACACGATGAGGCTTGACGGCAGTGACTTGCGGTGCAGTCTCTCCGACCTACACTGGCGAGGGGGAGCGATCTCGCACCAGATCTGGGGCCGTACCCCCGGCGAAATCCTCGTCGATGCAGACTGGTGTGGGCGGGGGCACGAGTATGTGGTCTTCGATGAGACACGGCACCCACTTCAGGCGCACCGGATCTCGCCAGGTATGGGCCCCGCCGGGCATCTCAACTTCTCGCCCGATGGGCGTTGGATGGTCGCGGACACGTATCCCAACACGGATGGCATTCAGCATCTCGCGCTCGTAGATGTGACAACTGGTGAGCTCGTCGAGCTTGGCCGGTTTGCCCACAAGACGCCCGGCGCCACCGGCGACGTGCGTTGCGACCTGCATCCCCGCTGGTCGGCCGATGGTCGGTTTCTAACGGTGGACACGATCCATGATGGGGAGCGCAAGATCTATATGCTGGACATGCGCGCTGAGGCCGTCTCGGTCTGAGAGGCGGACGCCACTCAAGGAGCTATGATGAAGATAACGGATGTTGTGCTGTTCAAAGTGCACGGGACTTGGGAAAGCCCGGATTTTCTGCCCGGCAACCGGCAGTCTCAGGCTGTCGACATCTACCCCGAGTTTAACGCCCGCAGCTGGTCCGCCGGACCGGGAGGGCCACAGCCGGTCAGCGAGATCTACGTCGAGATCCAGACGGATGAGGGGATCTCCGGTCTCTTCGGCCCGATCGACAGTTATCAGGCCGATGTCATCCGCACGTTCCTGCGCTCGTACCTGATCGGTCGCGACCCACTGGCGACGGAGCTGCTTCACGATCAGATGCTCCGGCTCCATCGCCACGGGCGGTCCGGCATCTTCATGACGGGACTTAGCCCTATCGACTGTGCGCTCTGGGACCTCAAGGGTAAGGCCTGGAACCAGCCGGTCTACCGGCTGCTTGGTGGGCCCACGCGGCCCAGTGTGCCTGCCTACGCAAGCATGCTAGGTTATGCCATCGACCCCGAGATCGCCGCCGAGGTCGCGGTGGATTTCAAGGATCAGGGCTTCTCCGCGCAAAAGTGGTTTTTCCGCTATGGCCCGGGTGATGGAGAGGCGGGCAAGCTGCGAAACTTGGCGTTGGTGCAATCACTGCGCGACGCGGTGGGTCCCTTCTACCCGCTGATGTTCGACGCCTATATGGGATGGGATCTCAGCTATGCCTCCGAGATGGTGCGAGCGCTGGAATCCTACAACGTCAGGTGGTTGGAGGAGCCCATTCCCCCGGAGCGGGTGGGTGCCTTCCGAAAGCTCAGCCAGGCTGCCGGGGTGCCGCTGGCGACCGGCGAGCACGTCTACACGCGCTGGCAGGTCAAGGAGCTGCTCGTGGCCGGGGCGGTCAACGTCATCCAGACTGACCCGGATTGGACGGGCGGGATCACCGAACTGGTCAAGATCTGCAACCTGGCTTCGGCCTTCGAGGTACCGGTCATTGCCCACGGGCATTCGCTGCTTGCGGCGTTGCACGTCGCCGGTGCGCAATCGCCAAGCACCGTGCCCTATGTCGAATACCTCATCCGGCACCAGGCGCGCAAGCAGTTCTTCCACAAGCCGCTCTATGTGCCGCAGGACGGCAGTGTAA
>CAVVUS010000033.1:0-97577 GCA_963751345.1 uncultured Chloroflexia bacterium | reverse complement strand
CCTGACCTGTGCGCTGACGCTGGTCTTGGTCACCGCCGCCACGCGGCGGATGGCCCTCCAACAGGCGCTGCTTCAGCCCGAGGCGCATCGCGGGCCAAGCCTCGCGAGCCTTCAGGCGACCCGCCTCGTGCCGGGCGGCGACTTCCCCTGGTACAGCATCACGCGCGTGCCGCCCGACGACTGGGTGCCCACCGCCCCACCACGCGGCGTCGACCTCGACGTGACCTACATCAGCCGCACGCCCCGCTACGCGGCCTACTGCGTGCGCTACGACGCGGGCGTCCCCTCGCTCTGCCCTGGAACGGAGAACCAACAGCGCTGGCCTGCCCCGGGCGAAGTCGTCACCTTCACGGCCCACATCGCCAACCAGGGGACCGAGCCGAGCCCCCCAGCCGCCTATAGCTGGGCCATCGACGGGACCGAAGTCCTTACGGGCAGCCTGCCCGGCCTCGCGCCGCAGGCCGAGGTCACGGCGACCCTCCGCTGGGCGTGGGACCACGAAGTCGACGGCGAACGCCTGTTGGGCACCCACACGCTCCGCTTTGCGGTCGACCCCGACGACCTCGTCCGCGAGACCTACGAGACCAACAACGCGCTGGAGGACCGCACCGACGCGCTCTCCCTGCACCTCTCGATGACGCCGGGGGCCTACCGCGCCTACGACACGCCGTGGGACCCCCGCTTCCCCTACTCCGCGGAGGACTGGCTCCAGCGCCAGGTTGCGGCAATGAATGCAGCGCTTGAGGGGCCGGAGGACGTGCCCTCCGAGCGGCGTGCGCATCGACCGCATCGACGTCGTGCCCGAGACGCCGGTGCGCGATCCGGGCGACGACGGCGCGTGGTTCCTCACCACCGATTACCGCCTGCACACCAGCGCTTACGATCCCGAAACCGACGTGAGCTGGAGCTTCATTCACGAACTCGGCCACCAGATCGGCCTGATCGACCTCTACAACCTCGACGTCCCCGCGACCGCGGTGCAGGTCACGGACGCGACAGGCGAGCCGGTCAACCTCGGCTTCCAGTGGCCCCGGCCCGGCGTGATGGGCGGCGGCGACGCGGGGCGGGCCGCCGCAGGGCCGCTCTTCTCGACCCACGACGTGCTCGGCGCGCTCTCCAACAAGGGATACCGGCGGGGCTACTTCGGCGAATACCAATACGATATCCCCCGCGAGACCGCGCTGAGGGTGCTGGACAATACCGGCCTTCCCGCGCAGGGCGTGGACGTGGCGCTCTTCCAACGTGCCCGCGGCGACGTCCCGTCGATCGATGACGTCCCCGAGATCACCGGCACCACCGGTGCCGATGGCCGCCTGGCGTTGCCGAATCGGCCCGCATGGGCGTGGGCGTCACCACGGCCACGGGCCACACCCTGCACGACAACCCGTTCGGCCCCATCGACATCCTGGGCCGGGCCAACGGCTTCCTGGTCCGGCTCAGCCGCGGTGCCCACGAGGAGTTCCACTGGCTGGACGTCACGGCCTTCAACCTGGCCTACTGGGCCGGCGACGTAGCATCCCACACCTTCACCCTCCGCTCGCACGTCCCGCCCGCAGATGCGCCGCCTGCGCCCGTCCTCACCTCGGTGCGCGTGCAAGGCGATGAGGCTACGCTCTGCTGGCAACCCGGCCCGCCTTCCCCGGCGCTGTCGCCACAAGCCACCGGGTCTACCGCATCTCGTCGGCCAGGATCAGGTCTATGAGCCGGTCGGCGGCGAGGTCGATGGCTCGTGTGCCGGCGACCTCGACGCCGTGGGCGACCGCACCTACGTGGTCACCGCGGTCGACGGTCTCGGGCGCGAGAGCGCCTTCAGCCGCCCGGCCTGGGTGCCGCAGCTGGTCAGCCCCGATGCCGTGGCGATTCTCCCGGGCGGCGATCGGATCGTCCTCGACGGGCGCAACGGCACCGACCTGCTGCGCCAGGGGCTCAGGCGGCAGCTATCTTCAGCCGCTGGGCAACCCTCACGACCACCTGGATGATTCGCGCTTCCTGGCCGTCGACCTCGGCGGGCCGAGTGCTGGTCAGCCATCCGGGCGATGCCTATTCGGACCGCCAGTCGGTCAGGGTGCTGGACCCTGAGGGGAGCCTGATCCTGGAGTTCGGGCCGGCAGGGGACGGCGCCGGGCCAGCTCGACGCTCCGGCGGGTGTCGCCGCGTTCGGCCGTCCCTGCGAGGTACAGGCGCCGCTGCAGCCCGACACGCATACCCTCCTGCTGGCCTCCTTCGACGCGCCGGATCCGGGTCCGGGCGGGCTCTGTGATATCGTCCTCTGCTCGTGTGGAGCCGGTGAACCGGTAGCAGGCAGCCCGGCATCCGGAAGCCGGATGGCGTGTCCGTGTGCGAGCTGTGTCAGCCGGACGACCGTCACGTATCTCCCGGGCCGCTATGGTCGGGGCGCGGACATCCGGCGCGGGCTCAACCCTCACGATCGCGATGTCCTCCATCGAAGCCCTGCCCCAGGGCTCGATCGAGTTCTGGGTCATGCCGCAGTGGGATGGCGACGATGGCCGGGATCACGTCTTCCTGGCGCTCGCGAGCGGCTGGTTCAACCGCATCCGCATCGCCAAGGACCGCGGCAACCGCCTCACCTTCACGATGTGGGATAGCCGGCGCAGCAGCCTCGTGGCCTATGACGTCTCGGACTGGCGCGCCGGAGAGTGGCATCACGTGGCGGCTACGTGGGAGGCGGGCCGGATGATCCTCACCGTCGACGGCCGGCAGCGCGACTGGAGCGATACTCCTGCCATCCCGGAGATCATGCCGGACACCCTGTACGTCGGTTCCTCCCGCTGGCTGGAGCAGCCCGCCGACGCCGTGATCGACGAGCTGCGGGTGAGCGACGTCCCGCGCGTGGGCAACAGCGACACCTGTCCCTACCGCATCCTCGTGGTGGACGGCGGCAACGACCGCGTCGAGGTCTTCGACGCCATTGGGCGCTTCGTGAGCGCCTTTGGCGGGCCCGGCGACGCGCCGGGCAGCTTCGACGCTCCCCAGGACATCATCTTCGACGGTCTCGGGCGCGTCATCGTCGCCGATACCGGGAACGACCGCCTCCAAATCCTCGGCTTCGATGGAAACGTCCTGAGCTTCCGGCAGACCATCCCCGGCTTTGACGCACCGACCGGTCTGGCGGCCTACAGCCGGACGCGCTTCCTCGTCGCCGATACCGGGCATCACAACGTGAAGGTCCTCAACGCAGCAGGCCGAGTCGTGGCTGCCTTCTCGCTACCCAGGGACGGCTATCGCGGCTTCCTGAGCCGGCCCACCGGCGTCGCAGTGGATGCCGCGGGCGACATCATCGTGGCCGACGGGGCCGCCCGGCGCGTCATCACCATCCCCGGCGTGCTTGGCATCCCGGACTACCGCCTTCCCGTGGTGCTGCGGCAATCGCCCCACTGAGTGCCGGAGGCCGCGCTTCGGTGGGCCAACCCACCTCCCTCATCCGTGCCCATCCGTGAGATCCGTGGGCCATCTCCCCACGTCCCGGGCACGCTCACTTTTCTGCGGCCTGCGTTGCTGTTGTAGAGACGGGGCGGCGCCCCGTCTCTACCATTGCAGCGAAAAGCGATCAGGAAAACGAACGCACGCCCCAACCTCGTTGACACCTATGCGCACGTATGTATACTCCCCGAAGTGTAAGCGCCGCAGCCACCGTTACCACCGGGTCGAGGGCCCCGATCTCACCGGCGCTTCCGGCAAGGAGAAGGATGCATTACCTCGTGATCGCAAACCCCGCCGCCGGCAAGGGCGAGGGTGAAGCAGCCATACCCCAGATAAAGGCCCTGATGCAGGACCGGCTCCTCGACTTCGAACTCGTGCGCACCGAGCATCCGGGGCACGCCGCCGACCTGGCGCAGGCAGCGGCTGAAGCCGGGGCCGACGTTGTCGTTGCTGCCGGAGGCGACGGCACCGCCAACGAAGTGCTCAACGGTCTGATGCGGGTCCCGAAGCCGCAGCGAACCACGGCGATGGGCGTGCTCTGTGCCGGTCGAGGCAATGACTTTGCCTTCGGCGCCGGCATGCCCGCCGATCTCGCCGAAGGCGTCCGCGTCCTCGCGGAGGGTCACAGGCAGACCATCGACGTGGGGCACGTGGTCGGTGGCGACTACCCCGAGGGCCGCTACTTCGGCAACGGCATCGGCATTGGCTTCGACGCCGTCGTCACCCTGGTGGCCGCGAAGCAGGAGCACCTCGATGGCTACGTGGGTTACATCGCCGCCACCCTCAAGACCGCCTTCCTCTACTTCAATGCGCCCCTCGTCTCCATCGAATACGACGACGCCACAACCGGAGCCCACGAGGCCCGGCGCCTGCCCGCGCTGATGGTCTCCGTCATGAACGGGCGGCGCATGGGCGGCGGCTTTATGATGGCCCCTGATGGCGACCCGACGGATGGGCTGTTCGATCTCTGCATCGCCCGCCAGGTGAGCCGCCTGCGCATCTTCCAGTTGGTGCCCTACTTCATGCGAGGCACCCAGGCCACTCAGGAGCCGATCACGACAGGGCGCACCAGCCACCTCACCGTCACCGCCATCGACCATACCCTGCCCGCGCACGCCGATGGTGAGATGCTCTGCACCGAGGGCCATCGCCTCGAGATGACGATGGTCCCGCAGCAGGTCGACGTCATCACCGCCAACGGGGCCGTGGTGTGAGCACCGCGGGCGGGCGGTCACACCCTGGCATCCGCGCCACGGGGAAGGCAGCGTGCGCCTAGTCCACGACATCGTCACAGCCGGCATCGACGTCGCGCTCCATATGATCTTCCGGATCGACGCCGCCCAGATCGCGCGGATCCCCGACCACGGCCCGCTGATCGTCGTGGCCAACCACGTGAACTCGCTGGAGGTGCCGATCGTCTACACCCACTTCCGGCCTCGTCCGATGACCGGGTTCGCAAAGGCCGAAGTGTGGCAGCATCCCTTCCTCGGCCCGCTGGCGAAGCTATGGGGCGCCATCCCGCTCCATAGGGGCGAGGCAGATGTCGAGGCATTCCGAGCCGGACTGGCGGCGCTGGACGAGGGCAAGATCCTGTGCGTGGCACCCGAGGGCACGAGAAGCTACGATGGACGGCTGCAGCGCGGCTTGCCGGGCATGGTCGTGCTGGCGCTGCGCACGGGGGTCCCGTTGATGCCGATGGCCTACTACGGGGGTGAGTACTACCAGCGGAACTTGCGCAGACTCCGCCGCACCGACTTCCACGTCGTCGTAGGGGATCCCTTCGTCCTGGAGCCCGGCGACCGGCGCGTCGACCGGGAAGTTCGCCAGGCTATGGCCGACGAGGCTATGGCTCGAATCGCAGCGCTGCTGCCACCCGCCTACCGCGGCGTCTACGCCGACAGCCCGCCCTTCACCTACACGCGAACCACCACGCTCGAGACGTAGGCGCCCCTACTCCTCCCCGATGACGTCACGATGCACGATCGGTGCGGTCAGGAAGCGCCACGCCGCCTTGAGAGGGGTCAACCACTCAAACCGCGCGCCATGCTTTTGGTTGTCGAGCACCTTGCGCGCCAGCCACGGCGTCACGGTCTCCTCGCGATCCGCCAGGATGTTGAAGACCCGCTTCGCGCGCTCCCATTCGGAGGAGGCGTGATCGTATCGCCCGAGCAGGAAGTCCGTCGTCACCATGCCCGGACTCAGCGCACCGACGAGGACCCGCGTCTCCTTCGTCTCCGCGACGAGACCCTCGACCAGATAGCGGATCGCGCGCTTGGTCGTGCCATAGAGCGTTAGCCCCGGGACGCGCCGGCCATCGCTGCCCAGGCCTTCCATGACGTAGATCGCGCCGTAGCCCTGCCTGAGCATCCCCTCCATCGCGACCTTGATGCCGTAGAGCACGCCGACCAGGTTCGTCTCGACCAGCCCTGACATCTGCTCCGGGGTGTGCGCCCAGATGTCCTGCTGCTCCGTGCCCAGGCCCGCGTTGTTGATCCAGATGTCGACCCGGCCGAAGCGATGGTGCGCCGCGGTCCAGAGCGCCTGCACCTGCGAGAAGTCCCGCACGTCGCAGGGCTTCCCCAGAAGCCGGTCCGGATCGTGCGCCTCCGCCAGCGCCACGACCGCTTGGTCGGTACTCTCCTGCGACCGGCCGCAGACCACGGCGCGACACCCAAGCGCGAGGAACTCCCGCGCAAGCCCATATCCGATGCCCCGAGTGCTACCGGTTATCACGACGACGGGTCCACGTTCAGCCAACGGGTACCTCCGAAACGCTAATGAAGTGACGATTGGCGGTTGGTCGGAGCGGCGGTCAGAGGTCTGCGGCGAGCCGCCAATCCGGGTTCCACGCTCCGGCCCTCAGCCAAGGTCAAGGCCCTCCATACGGGCACGATCGATCATCACGCAGGGCATCACCGGGCGAAACTGCTCCGCGCGGGCCAGAACCCCGAGGAGCCAGGCCTCGCTCGGATCCTCGGGCCGCAGCAAGGACCGGGCCTCGGCAAGAGTGACCCACCGCGAAGCCTCGTGCTCCCAATCGAGGGTGATGGCCTCGCCGTCCGATAATGAACAGTGGTAGACGACACCCAACAGTTCATTCGCCTGCACGGGGTCGCCGCGGTAGAAGTGGGTCGTCCCGAGGATGAAGTCAATGGCGACGTCGACCCCCAGTTCCTCACGGACCTCGCGATGCAGGGCTTCCTCGAACCCTTCGCCCTGCTCCACGCGCCCCGTCACGCACTCCCATGCACCGGCGGCGAAGTCCTTGGTCGCGACACGCTGAAGCAGCAGATACCGCGCCTGCTCCGGCGACCAGACCAGGCCTGCAATGCCACCCAGAAACCGACCTATGGTCATCTGCCGCCCCTAGTGACGCCGGGAAATGTGCTCGCGGTAACGCGGGTTCCGCTTCAGCACCTTGCGATGCGCCGGCTCGTCGCGTGGCTCGGACCGTGACTCAGCCCACGCCGCGGCAGCGGCCAAGATGACCACCGCCACGCCCACTACGACCAAGATCGTCTCCAGTTCGGACATCACCTCACCCGCCATCCCCTCTCCATCGCTGCATCTCCCCAGCCTCACCGCCACCGCAGAGTGTACGCTGACCGCGCGTCGACGTCAAACGCCATCCTTACGGGCAGGGACAGACCCACCCGCGCGCCCCTGCTTCAGGTGCCTTCCGTAGGGGCGTCCCCTGCGGATGCCCTCCGGGCAGCGCCTCCTCCAGCAGTTCCGCCCGCCGCTTGCGATACGCCACGATCGGGCGATCCCCCTGAATCAGATTCTCCCCCATCTGCAGCTCGACGCGCTGCGGCAGTTGCGTCTCCACGACCCGCCGGTCCTGGTGCGCGATGTACAGGTTGAACGGCATCGCCAGCCGGTTGACTACCTCGCGCACCAGCGGCATCCGCACGAACCGCTGATAGAACCGCAGGTAGAGCAGCATGTGCCCGTCGTCCACCGGCACGAAGGCGGCCGCAACCCGCACGTCGTCCGAGATGTAGTTCTGCCACAGGTTGGGGAAGATGAAACCGAGGTGGAAATCCCGCTCCGGGTTGGGCGTGATCTCCTCGGGGCGCCGGGGCCGAGTCCCGTCGTCGATCCGGTTGTAGACGTAGAAGACGAACCGGTCCTCGTCCTGCCACTCGACCACCGGCCCGTCCACCAACGTGCGCCCGCCGCGCCCTATCGTGTTATAGTGGACGAAGGGCAAATGCACCACATCGAGCTGGTTCTCGATACCGCGCGTGTAGTGGGTGGCCCACGGATCGATCGCTTCCCCGTAGCTCCAGCTCTCGTCCAGATCCTCAAAGAAGAGCGGCGGCGCGAGCGGCACGGGCGGCGATGTCCCCCACCAGATCCAGATGAAGCCGTGAGCCTCGTGGGCCGGGTACGCCTGCCCCCGGAACCGGTCGGGCACCGGCGCCGTACGACCGTTGGCCGGAATCCTCACCACGCGCCCGGAGGCATCGTACCGGAAGCCGTGGAAGGGACATTCGAGGTGCCCGCTCTCGGCTACCTTGCCCTTGCTGAGCTGCGCCCCCCGATGGATGCACAGATCCCGAACACACGCCACGCGGCCCTGAGCGTCACGCCAGAAGACGAGCTTCTCGCCCATCCGCGTCACGCCCACGGGCCGGCGCCCGACCTGCTTTGAGCTGAGCACCACATACCATTGGTTCGGAATCATGTCCTCACCTCCCTAATGCCCACAGCACAGGTTCCCCGCGGATCCGGGATCCGCGCGCTACCGCGCGTAACCCACGGCTCCGGACGCTCTGCCCAGAGCGTACCGGCTCTCTGGGCCTTGCCCTACGGCCCCTCAACGCTCACTTGCCGGAGCGTCACGTAGCCGTCGTCGTTGTCGGCCATCGCGGTCACCGGCAGCCGCGGCCCGTCGGGGAAGGGATAGAGCCCCGTCCCGATGATGTAGTCGCCGGAGGGCAGGTCGCCGGGCACGGGCAGCGCGAAGCTCTGGATGATCGTCTCGTCGGTGCGCCACAGATGCGCCGGATAGCTCGTGCAGAGCTGGCTGTCGGCCTGCGACCACATGGCACCGCCCTCATAGGGCGTAGGGATGCCGTAGAGGTGGATGAAGAGGCTGGGCGCGATCTCCGGGGTTCGCAGCGCCCGCACGCCCAACGTGATCGTGAGCGTCGAGCCGGGCAGCGACCGTCTGCAGGGATCGGGGACAGCAGCCGCACCTCGAACTGGTCGCCGAATCCGCCCACCTCCGTCCCCAGCGCCGGGTAGGGCGCCGCAGCAAAGACGCTGTAGCGAGGAGGCTCCGCCCCGCCGGTTGGGTCCTCGTACAACGTTGACACCTGGGCCCACGCGCCGAGGCTTGAGGCGAAGCTGGGCTCGTAGACCGTCAGCGAGGTGTAGACCGCCGGGCTTTCGGAGGGCGTCGGGTCCGGCAGCACCAGGCACTCGTGGCTGTTGAATGCCCCCACGGGCCTGGGGGCAAGATCCTGCGCCCGCAGGATGATCACGGGGTGCGCCAGCGTGAAGGGCGTGAAATAGACGTGGCTGTCCTCCGGCGTCGTCGCCGCGATCAACGAGACGGCCTGGTTCACGTGCATCTCCATCGCCACGAAGGTCTGCGGGTCGTGCAGCCACTTGACGGCAAAATCCCGGTAGGTCACGATGCCCACGGCCAGCAACAGCACCAGCGGGAGCAAGCGTGCCGCGACACGGTCACCGAGCCTGGCCAGCAGCCCCGAGAGCACGGCTGCCCCGATGCCCAGGACCACCGCCAGCGGTACGGTGAACCCCGCCCCGCGCAGGAAGTGCGGCGCGAAGTTGCTGAAGAGCGAGGGCACCAGCGTAGCGACCCCGAGACCCAGCACGAGCAGCCCGCGCGTGCGCCGGCGCGACTCGAACACGAGACCGAGGAGTCCCAGCAAGGCCAGCAGCCCGAGCAGCGGCCCGAGAATCGGGCGCCCGGGAAGGTTGAAGAGGACGTTCGGGTCACCGTGGGCAAAGAGCGCCGCGGCCCAGGCGCGCCCGTTCTGCACTGCCGCGGCCGGCCCTCCCGACGACACCGTGGTCGACCGGGACAGCACCTGATCGGGGTGCTGCAGCGCGTACAGGCCCATCGGCAGTGCCGCGACCGCCGCACAGGCCAGGGCCAGGGCGGCGCCTGTCCGCCGGCGCCCGTCAACCACCAGCACACCGAGGATCAGCACGCCGGCGTAGCCGGCCCAGGCCAGCGAGGCGAAGTAGGTGTAGGCCATGGCGCCCAGCAGCGCGCCCCCCAGCGCCCACGCCGGGAGCCGGTTCCGCCGGTGCGCCCGGAGCAGCGCCGCGACGGCGAGGGCGCCGACCAGCAGATAGAGGTTCGCCCGCAGCGCCAGGTGCGAGAGGTGCACGTGCCAATAGAGAACGGCCAACGCGCCCATCGTCCAGGCCCCAACGTGACGGCCAAGCAGCTCCGTCCCGAGCCGGTAGGTTCCGGCGAGGGTGAGCACGCCCGCGGTGATGGCCGCGAAGCGCACAGCAAAGAGACCCCGTCCGAGGAGAGCGAGAAAGGGCATCAGCCAGTAGACCCAGCCGCTTTCGCGGCCGAAGTTGCCCGGAAGGAAGGGCGTCAGACGGAAGTGGCGCAGCAGGCCGAGCGCATCC
This sequence comes from uncultured Chloroflexia bacterium, assembly GCA_963751345.1. Classification (GTDB taxonomy): domain Bacteria; phylum Chloroflexota; class Anaerolineae; order B4-G1; family SLSP01; genus PWVB01. The sequence goes on along the minus strand of CAVVUS010000033.1, from coordinate 87,512 downwards.
ACTGCGTTGTAGGCCTCGTCATAGTGAACCATCGTGGTACTCATCGGCTGGAGGGCTGCCGTGCGCAAGAGCACGCCGCCGAGCAACATCGCCAGCACCAGCGCGCGGTTACGCCAGGCGGGCGGCGTGGTCTCGTAGAACGCTTCCATGTGGTTTGGCTCCAGGGTCTGCAGATCTGGCGCGTATTCTACGCGAGATTGCGGGCCCGGCAACATGTCGACTCCCTCGAAGCCAACCTTCGCAAGGTTTCGGAAACCTTGCGAAGGTTCTGAGTCAGACACCGCACCGGCACCCACCAATCCATTTGTACGGTTATTGTGTCTTTGTCCAGTCCGGGACTTGGCACCGGCCGCATTTTATGATAATATGTGAGCGGATGAAGCATGGTTAGGAGGCAGGCCGCTGGTCGGACAGTCCTGCGGAAGCTGCAAGGCCCTCGGTGTAAGCACCCTCTCCATCTCTCCGTATGTTTGTTCAGCTAGCTCAAGGGAGTATAGAAGTGGCAGATATGGAATCCGGCACAGTCAAATGGTTCAATGACGCGAAGGGATACGGCTTCATCTCACGCGAGAGCGGGGGTGACGTATTCGTCCACTATTCGGACATCCAGGGCTCCGGCTTCCGCTCGCTGCGCGAAGGCCAGCGCGTGGAGTTTTCCGTGGAGCAAGGGGATAAAGGTCCGAAAGCCGCCAATGTGAGGTCTCTCGACCCGGCAGGAACTGACTTCTCGCCGGCGCCGACATCACGCTGGTAGACTGCGGTTTGCAGTCCATGCAGTAGGCCGCACAGTTGTTCCGCAGGCTGTGCGGTCTTCTGTGTCGATAGCAGGCGCAGCGAAGCAATGTGGCCTTCCGGGAAGGCACTGCACGTTCCCGGAAGGCCCAACTGAGACCACGCCCCCCCTACTGCTTCAAGACCAACGGCAGGTAGATGAAGATCGCCTCGTCGGCGCCCACGTCATAGCCACTGCCCTGCGGGCGCGTGTTGCCGTCGATGTCGTCGGTCACCCACGCCAGAGTCAGGCCGTGGTCGATGGCGTTCGACCCGGGCCCCAGGTGATAGTTCGGCAGCAGCGCCGCCGGCCCCGGCAGCGCGTTGAGGTTGGTCACGTTCACCACAGCCGTCGTGACCCCGTCGAAGAGCGTCGTGTTGGCCGTCACCGTCGAGGTCGGCGACGCGGTGTTCCGGATGCCCACCGCCTGGTCGGCGATGAGCGTGTTGGTCAACGTGACCGCACTGTTGTTCCCCACAGCCACGCCGGTGCTATCGGCCGCCTGATTGTCGACGATGGTGTTGTTCGCCATCACACCGTGCCCGCCGAGGATGTCCACGCCGCTCCCCAGGGTCGAGGCCCCGTTGCGTGCGATGATGTTGTTGGTCATCGTGAACGCATCCACCGCCGCAATCCGCACGCCGCCGCCCCAGCTATTGGGGCCGGTTGATGCAACATTGTCGAGGATGGTGTTCCGCTCCAGCGTGACGGTGTCGAACTGCGCATAGACGCCGCCCCCATAGCCACGGTCCACCACGCCGGCCAGGTTACCGGAGATGGTGTTCGCCGCGACCAGATGTGTCCCGGTCCCCAGGTAGACGCCACCCCCTGCCCCCAACGAGTCCAACGACGCGGTGTTGCTCACGATCCGGTTGCCCTGGATCAGGCTGACCGTCCCGGTCACCGCGACCCCACCGCCGAAGCAGACCTGCCCCGGGCATCCCGTGTTGCCCGTGATCGTGTTGTCGATGATCTGGGTCTGCGCACCCCGCGACGTAGATGCCACCACCCCAGGCCCAGTTGGCCCCCCTGGTCCCGTCGTTGTCGGCGATCAGGTTGTCATGGATGAAGGTGAGGCTGTCGATCGCTGCGATGCCCCCGCCATACCCCGTCGCCGTGCTGGGCAACCCGGGGAAGTAGCTGCCCCCGTTGCCCGTGATCACGTTCGTGGCGATCAGCGCCGAGGTGTCCCGCGGTAGATGCCCCCGCCCTCTCCGTGGCTTCCGGCCCACGTCGCTGCGTTGTCCACCACGGTGTTCCCGGTCACGACGACAGTGCTGTTGATCGCGTATATCCCGCCGCCGTTGCCGGCGACGTTGAACCCGCCAACGTTCCTCACGACCGTGTTACCGGAGACCTCAGACCCCGTGATCACACCACCGAGGTACAGGCCGCCGCCGATGCCCAACTGCGGCGTCAGGAGCGAGGCCCCATTCGTGTCGATCACGTTGTCGCGGATCGTGGCCGTCATCGTGGGGTTACCGCTCACGTAGATGCCGCCGCCGGCGCTGGGAAAGCCGGCGGCGCCTGTGCCGGTGATGGCCTTGTTGTAGGTCAAGGTATTGCCCGTTACCGTGACGGTCTCGGACGACAGGACGTAGATGCCGCCGCCGAGCCCGCGCACGGCACGCCCGCCGACGTTCTGGGTCAGCACGTTGCCGGAGATCGTCGGCGCGCCGTTGCGCACCTGGATCCCGCCGCCATCGCCGGCCGAGTGCCCCGCGCGGTTCCACTCGATCACGTTGTCGGCGACCTGCGCGTCGGAGTCGCGCAGCATCACGCCGCCGCCCCCGCCCCAGGTCGACTCGTCCGCCACGTTGTGGGCGATCACGTTGTCGTGGATGCTGCTGGACGCGGGCGCGCGCAGCAGATAGATGCCCCCGCCGCGCCCATACGTCGTCGAGCAGACGTTGCAGCCGTAGTTGCCCGTGATCACGCTGTTGGCGATGATCGGCGCGGCGTCCACGCTGTAGATGCCCCCGCCCGCGTCGAAGCCCTCGGGATCGCCGCCGAGCCCGTTCGCGTCGCCGCCGGTGACCGTCAAACACTGGATCACCGGCGCCACCGTACCGGGTGACGCGCTGCCGTCGATGGTGATCGCGCGCCCGGTCCCGCCCGCGTCCACCGTCACGTTGGCCGGATCGCAGGGGATGGGGGTGAAGGTGCACGTCAGGTTGTTGGGATCGACAGCACATCGCGTCCCACGCGCCGTCGAGCGTCAGCGAGTGAGTGATCGTCAGCGTCTCGGCGTAGACCAGGGGACCCGCCAACGTGTGCTTGGCGACGCAGATCACGTCGCCCGCGACCGACTGGTCGATCGCGTATTGGATCGTGCGACAGGGATGCGCCTCGTCGCTGCAGTCGGTGGTATCGCCCGCGTCGATGCCGACGACAAACCGGTCACACCCCGCCTGCGCCGCCACCGGCTGCCCGTAGATTACCCAAATGGCGACGCCTCCCAGGGCAGCCAACACCAAAGCCAGGGAAAGGAACCTTCGAGGAACCATCGTACCCTCCTGAGTTAATGCCGCGACCCCGGAATGGGGCCCGCCGCGGTAGACCACATGAACGATCGCAAAGACATAGCAGAGGGGGTGGTCGATCCGATGTGGGTGTAGCCCCAGAATAGCAGCACCTGTCTGACGTGTCAATCTGCCGTAGTCAGCAGGTCCGCCACAGTGTAAAGCACTTTGCGCAAGTAAAGACCCGGGCGTACAGGCGGCACGGAGCCACAGCCGGCCTTCCGTCGTGTGTCAGGCCCGTAACACCGCCGCGACGCAGTTGCCACATCCACCCGCTAGACTAAGATAGACGCGCACGGCCGCGCGATATTGATGATCACGAGGAGGTTTGTCGTATGACCACCACCAAGTTGCTCCTGGTCGACGATGAGCGCGCCATCACCGGCAACCTCGGCCCCTTCCTCTCCCGTTCCGGCTATGAGGTCACCGTCGCCCACGATGGCGAGGCGGCGCTGCGAGAAATGGATCGCGTCCACCCGGACCTGGTCGTCACCGATGTGATGATGCCACGGGTCGATGGGCGGGAGTTCCTCCGCCAATTGCGCGCCTCCGGCGACTGGACGCCTGTCATCCTCCTGACCCAGGTCGGCGAGTCGGCCGAGCGCGCCATGGCCCTGGAGGAGGGTGCGGACGACTATCTCAACAAGCCCTTCGATCCCATCGAGCTCGTCGCGAGGATGAAGGCGGTCCTGCGCCGCGTCCGCCCGGGCCAACCGCCCCTGGCGGCTTCCCACGAACTCAGCACCGGCACGCTGCGCCTCGACCGGCTCTCCCGCCGCACCTATCTGGACGACCGGGAGGTCCCGCTCACGCCCAAAGCTTTCTCCCTGCTGGAGTACCTGATGACCCACCCTGACGAGGTGATGACCCGCGAGCGGTTGCTCGACGCGGTCTGGGGCTGGGACTATCCCGTCGGCACGCGCGCTGTGGACACACGCGTCGCGGAGCTCCGGCGTAAGCTGGATGATGACGCATCCGATCCCAGCTACGTGGAGACGGTCCCCGGCGTCGGCTACCGCTATGTCGGCGAGGTGCAGGGCAGGTGACGTCACGGTTCCTGAGCCCGCTGATCAAGTGGGCATGGGTGCTCATCCCGGCACTCGTCGGCGCCCTTGCGTCCGTCGTGCTTCACCGCATCTGGACCGGTCAGCCCGAGCTCTACCTCCGCGCGGATGTCGCCGGGCTGGTCTGGGTTCTTGGCGTCGTGTTGACGGTCGCCCTGGCCGGCGTCGTCGCCCTTCGGGCGCGATCCCGGCGCGAGATGGCCACCGCCCGCGAGAGGGTGTTGGCGAGTTCGGGAGAGGAGCATCGTCGCTTCGTTCGGCGCCTCGACCACGAGCTCAAGAATCCCGCTCACCGCGATCCACGCGGGGCTGGCCAACGCCGGCGAGGCGGCGCCGGCGGAGACCCGGCGGGCCGCCATCGAGAGCGTTCGGTCGCAGGCGCTCCGCATCGGGAGTCTCGTCGCCGACCTGCGCAAGCTGTCCGAGTTGGAGACTCGGCCCTTGGAGGCGACGAACGTCGACCTGACCGAGCTCCTGGACGAGGCGGTGGCAGCCGCCCGCGATCACCCAAACGCCCCGACCCGCGATCTGCAGCTCACCGTGCCGCGCGCCCCGTGGCCGTTGCCCCCGATCCGCGGGGACTGGGACCTGGTCTTCCTCGCAATCTACAACCTGCTCAATAACGCGCTCAAGTTCACGCGCCCCGGCGATACCATAGAGGCCCGTGCCTACGAGGACGGTAACGATGTCGTGATCGAGGTCGCCGATACCGGCCCAGGCATCCCTGACGACGAGCTGCCGCTCGTCTGGGAGGAGCTCTACCGTGGGCGCGACGCACGTGAGACCCCCGGAAGCGGACTCGGGCTGGCGCTCGTGCGGGCCATCGTCACCCGCCACGGCGGCTCGGCCTCGCTGCGTAGCCGGTCCGGGCAGGGCACCGTGGTGACCGTGCGCCTGCCGGCGGCCCGCGAGGGGGCCGGGACGGTGGCGAGCCGTGACGCGCCATAGAACGAGCATCCTTGCGCCCAGCCTGGCACTCGTGGCTCTGTTGCTTTCGGCCTGTGGCGTGGTTCAGGTCGGCGTGGTGCCGACCCCGACCCCAACTCCGTCCTACCTGCACTATGCGAACGCCGAGTACGGCTTTGCCTTCACCTATCCGTCTTCGTGGTCGCTGGACGAAGGCGATCACGTCGTGCGCCTCTGTCACCGCGGCCCCTGCCTCACCGTGGCGTACAAGTGGCCGACCGAAGCACGCTCGATCGCGTGGGGCGGCGGCGCTGCCGGCGACTTCGTCTACGGCGGCAAGCTGACCTTCATGGGCACCACCATCGACGCCCAGCTCGTCGTCTACGAGAAGGCCTACAAGGTGCTGATCTACCATACGCCCGCTCCCCTGAACGCCAACGACGCCGCCTTCGCCATCACGCTAGATGACACCTCTGTTGACTACAACAGCGTTGATCTCTCCGACGCGCTGATCGGGGAGGCCACGACCATTGTCGAGTCCTTCGAGGCACTCCCGCGACCGGCACCTTCTCCAGCCACGCCCCTGCCGGCGGAGTCCCCAACGCCCGTTGCTTCGGAGCCATCGGATGGACTCGCCCCGCCGGCCCTGGGTATAGCCAGCGTCCGCACCGTCGACGGGGCGACGATGGTGTTCGTCCCGGGCGGAAGCTTCGTCATGGGTCTCGATGAAACCAAGCGACAGACGGCGCAGGCCCTCTGTACCGCCCTGGAGGCTGATGCAGGCCCCTCCTGTGGTCTCAGAGGGCTCCGAACCGAGCCACAGCGTCCGGCTTTCCGCCTTCTGGATCGACCGTACCGAGGTGACGAACGGCGGCTACGCGAAGTGCGTGGACGCTCAAGTCTGCCCCACCAGGCCTCAGCCCGCGGGAGGCAGCGTGGATGGCGCAGGGCTCCTGGACCCCGACCCCTTCGCCGCCGATAAGCCCGCCGTCTTCGTCTCGTGGCAAGCGGCGCAGACCTATTGCGGCTGGGTAGGCGGGCGGTTGCCCACCGAGGCCGAGTGGGAATACGCCGCCCGTGGGCCCTGAAGATCCCCTTTTTCCTTGGGGCGACACCCTCGATGCCACCAGGGCCAACACCTGCGATGCTCAGTGCGCCGCGATCTGGCCAGACAATGAGACGGAGTTCGGGCGGTCGTGGGCAGACACAGCGATCGATGATGGCTACGCCTATGCTGCCCCTGTCGGAAGCTACCCTGACGGGGCCGGCTGGTGTGGTGCAGTCGACCTTTCCGGCAACGTGTGGGAGTGGACGGCCGACTGGACGGGACCGTACACGGCCGATGAGCAGCACGATCCCGTCGGCCCGGTAGGCGACGGCGAGTTCCGGGTCATACGCGGGGGCTCCTGGCGTAGCCCTGCCCCTCGTGTGACCGCCACCTATCGCTCCGCCGGCCGGCCTGAAGGTGCGGAGGCCGAGACCGGCTTCCGGTGTGTCGTCCCGGCCCCGTAGCCCGGCCCCCTCGGCACGGTGGGCAGGGATTGGACTTGCCCCCTCGCATCGCCGTAACACGCTGTGACAGCCTTGCACCCTCCTGACAATCGCCCTGACATCTTCCCCTCTTATGCTTGAGACGTAGACCAAGTCAAGCCACAAGGAGAAACGTGATGATCAGGAAAGATCGCAAGAGCAAGCTCAGAACCAACGCATACGGGCACGCACCCATCGCCAGGGCATTCGCCTCAACCATCGCCCTCATCGCGATACTTACCGCCGGGGCCTGCAGTCCCTCGACCATCGCCCAGGCCCAGGAAGGCCCCACGGCGACAGTGCAAGCCGGCGACACGGCTGAACTGAGCGTGGTGACGCCGGCGCCGCCGGTGAGCGGGGCCACCGGGACGACCGAGACCACCGTCGAGGCCGGCCCGACGCAGGACGTGGCAGGCGAGCGCACGTCCGAGCTCATCCCCGCAGGCGACACCTTCGACACTTACGCCAACCACGCGCTAGGCTTCTCCATCCTCGTGCCGAGAGAGATGGTGATCACCTTCGGCGACTGCACCTGGAACGAGGCGAACGGCGACCACTCCTACCGGCCTGCCGCAGCACCGGTCCCGACGGCCATCTTCGAGGAGGACGACACCGTGATCTTGACCTTCGCCTCGTATCACGCCCTGACGGGCCAGTCCCTCGAACGCCAGGAGGACGGCGGGACGCGCAGTTTCTACGCGAACTGCGTCCCGATGACCAACACGCTCGCGTTGGCCACGGACACGGATCCGGACAATCCCTACCGGGCGGCCTGGTCGATTCGGGTCGTCGACATCGAGGGGCAGGAAGAGCTCGAGTCCTTCGTCAAGACGCGCTACGGCCGCGGCTGCAGCGTCGGCGAAATGACTCCCTCGCCTGACGGACCCGCGCATTGTCGATGTGACCCTCGAGGGCGACGGCAAGGACCTGGAGTCTACCGAGTGCCCGGTCAACTACCGGACAGTGCTCAAGTACGACCGGCTTCGCGGCAAGCTCGCCGTCTGGGATGTGGGCCAGGCCTATACGTTCGTCGGCGCAGTGGACTACACGATCGTCTACGACGACACCATGATCGAGAGCTTCCGCTTCATCGACTGATCCCGTCCGTGCGTAGGGCGGCTCAGGCTGAGCCGCCCTACGCGCCCCTTAGTCCTTGGATGCAGGGCCACCCGCCCGGTCGTCCAACCGCGATGCGCACACCCCATTTCCCGGGCCAACCCCGTCCGCCGTTGAGCGCCCCAGTCGCCAAAGCTCCGTCTCGCCGGATCCGGTCTCGTCTCTGAGCAATCGAGTACAATAGAGCGATCATGGTTATCTCGCAAAGGACCCGTCGCCTATGAGCCTCGACCTCATCCCGCTGCTCTCGTTCGTGCTGGTCACCACCTACACGCCCGGGCCAAACAACATCTCCAGCACGTCGATGGGCGTGCGCTACGGCTACCGACGTAGCCTGCGGTATCTCCTTGGCATCACGACCGGCTTCTTCCTCGTGATGCTCCTCTGCGGGCTGATATCGGGCACGCTTGACCAGCGCTCTTGCCGTCGTTCGAGACGGTGCTCCGGATCGTCGGAGCGGTCTACATCCTCTGGCTGGCCTATGAGACGCTCCGTGCGACCTATACGTTCGAGGACAACGATCGGGGCGAGCTCGGGTTCGTCACAGGCGCATTGCTGCAGATCCTGAACCCCAAAGGCGTGATCTACGGCCTGACGCTCTACTCGACCTTTCTGCTGGGGACTCGCCGGCAAGCCCGTCCAGATGCTGCTCTCGGCTGCAGGCCTCGCCGTGGTCGCGTTCTCTGCTGTCTCGACCTGGGCCCTCTTCGGCTCGGCCATCCGTCGATTCCTGCACGTCGCGTGGGTGCGGCAAGTCGTCAACGCCTTGTTGGCCCTGCTCCTGATCTACACCGCGGTCGAGGTGTCGGGCCTGCCGGACCTCATCCGGGGCGCCTGACCCCTGTCGGACAACGTAAAGGGGCGGCCTATCGGCCGCCCCTCGATCGTGGGATCTGTGCCGCCAACCCTCAACAGGTCACCGGACTGAACGAACACGAAACTTGTTGTGTCAGAGCCTCAAGGTATCCTGACACCCACCGGCGGCGCGGCCCACGCTCGCGGCCGGAATCGGCCTGAAGCTCGTGCCTTACAGCCTTGACCAGGTGGTTACGCCGGATCTCCGATAGCGCAGCCTCCTGATGAGCCTTCTGAACTGCGACCATCGCGTCAAAGTCTCTGATCAGCATTGCTGCCTCCTGTTTGCTGTCGCTCCTAATTTTATAGCTATTTGTTATTATTATAGCACAAATGCGCACATTGCCCAACACCCACTTGGCGTGTCCCGGACCTGGTCACTTGACTAGGGGGCTTCCATCTGTGGTATCCGACCGCGTCCGAGCGGCATCCCGCGTCCGAGCGGCATCCTGCGTCATGCGTCCGAGCGGCATGGTCCGTGATTCAGACAATCTTCCCCATCACCTCCGCCTCCACCTTCTCGGCCTGCGCCACCATCGCCTCAGCCTCCGTCAGCACCAGCGCCGCGTAGGTCACGGTCCTCCAGCCCTTCGGTGTTCGTCCGGACGTTGAGATACGCCCCTCGGATCGCGGCCCGCGCGCACAGGACCCCCACCCCTGCGTCAGAGGTCGCGTTTGGATTGCCGGTCTCCGCCATCGCGCGCGCCACGTCCATCGACCGCAGCGCCGCGCGCATCGTGCGCAACGGCACCTCGATCGCGCCCTGTGTCGCCGCCCGGATGGCGGCCGACACGTGCCTCCCGCTCCTGCGCCGCCCCCTTCGGCATCCCATAGGCGGCCATCAGCGCCTCGAACGCGCGGCTGTCCGCGTCGACGAGATCCAACAGTTCCTCCAGGATCGCGCGACCCTGCACTGCCCAGTCCGAAAACTCCTCCCACCGCGCGTCCCACCCGCGTTTGTGCGCGGAGCCGTTGGCCACCATCGTCCCCAGTGCCGCGCCCAACACACCGATGAGTGCCGCCACCGACCCGCCGCCCGGTGTGGGTGCCTCCGAGGCAACGGCGTCGACGAATCCTGTCACGGTCCGGTCGACAAGCCTCCTAAGTTCCTTGCCGCGCGCCATCGCATACTCGATGATCCGTTGGTCGGGATCAAACGGCGCCAACTCGTTCAGACCCAGCGACCGCACCGCGATCTTGATGATCTCCGCCGTCGGGACACCCAGCGACCGCTGCTGACGACGTAGATAGTACTCCCCGGCCTCGCGCAGCACGCGGAGTGGCACCATGCCCACGATCTCCGATCCGGTTGCCCGGAGCCCGCGCGCCGCCGCGCTCTCGCACACCTCCTCGAACGCCACGTGCAACGGCGTCGCCGCCAGGTCGGTGAGGTTCATCGACACCTGACAGATCCCGTATTCCTCGATGTACCACCCCATCGCCTTGACGCCCTGGAGAGCACCGGGGATGCGCACCGGCTTGCCCCCATCGTCGAGCACGACCTCGCCGGTGAGTGGATTGCCCTTACGCTTGACGCGCCCGCGCTCCCGCACGTCAAACGCCACAGCGTTCGCGCGCCGCGTCGACGTGGTATTCAGGTTCACGTTATACGCGACCAGGAAGTCGCGCGCACCGATCACCGTCGCCCCGGTTTTCGGGCTGAAGGCCGCCGGGCCGAAATCCGGCAACCACTCGGGATCCAGCAGCTTGTCGCGCAGCCCCTCGTATTCCCCGGCGCGGATGTTCGCCAGATTCTTGCGCTCGGGCCGCGTCGCCGCCGCCTCGTACAGGTAGACTGGGATCTCCAGCTCCTCGCCGACGCGCCGGCCCAACCGGCGCGCGAGCGCAACCACCTCGTCCATCGTGATACCGGACACCGGCACCAGCGGGCAGACGTCGGTGGCGCCCATTCGCGGGTGCGCGCCGTGGTGCTTACGCATGTCGATCACCTCGGCGGCCTTGCGAATCGCCCGGTACGCCGCCTCGAGCACGGCCTCCGGCTCGCCGACAAAGGTCACGACCGTCCGGTTCGTTGTGGCGCCGGGATCGACGTCGAGAAGGCTCACACCGTCGACGGCCTCGATCGCGTCCGTGATGCGCCCGATCACGCCCATGTCGCGGCCCTCGCTGAAGTTGGGCACGCATTCAATCAACTGTGGCATAGTAACCTCCGAAGAAGACGCTCACACGTAAGAACGTTTGAACGTTGGCATGTCCGGTCGGTGCCAGGCACTTCACCAGATTCGGACGGGCAATTGGTGCCGGGGAGCCTTGGCGCCGATTCCGATCGGCGCGAGGTCCCCGGCACCTGAAGCGAAGACCCCCACCGCCGCAGTAGTTTTGCCCTCAAGTGCCGGGGACTTCAGAAAGATCCCCGGCACTGACAACGCGCTCCAACGCTCCCTCCTCAATCACCTCCCGCGCCGCCGCGATGTCCGGCGCGTGAGGGCGATCCACCTCGTAGAACGGCACCCGCTCGCGCAGCAGGTCCAGCGCTACCTGCAGCTTCGGCGAGGTCTTGAGCGGCGCGCGGAAATCGATGCCCTGTGCCGCGCACAGATACTCGATCGCCAGGATCGACGCGACGTTGTCCGCCATTTCGCCCAGCCGCCGCGCGGCAAACGTCGCCATACTCACGTGGTCCTCCTGGTTGGCCGATGTCGGCAGGCTGTCGACCGACGCCGGGTGCGCCAGCGACTTGTTCTCACTGGCCAGCGCCGCGGCGACGATCTGCGGCAGCATGTAACCCGAGTTCAGGCCGGGCTGCGCCACCAGAAACGGCGGGAGATCGCTCATATGCGTGTCGGTCAGCAGCGCGATGCGCCGCTCCGAGAGCGCCCCGATCTCGGCAATCGCCAGCGCAAGGGTGTCAGCGGCGAAGGCGACCGGCTCGGCGTGGAAGTTGCCCCCTGAGAGGATCTCGCCCTGCTCCGCAAAGACCAGCGGGTTGTCCGAGACGGCGTCGGCCTCGGTCGCGAGCGTCCGCCCCACGCTCCGGATCACGTCGAGACACGCGCCCATCACCTGCGGCTGGCAGCGCAGCGAGTAAGGGTCCTGGACGCGCGAACACTGGGCGTGCGACTGCCGGATCTCGCTTCCCGCCAGCAGGTCGCGGTACGTCGCCGCGCACGCTATCTGGCCCGGCAGCCCGCGCACCTCGTGGATCCGCGCATCGAACGGCACGTCCGTACCCAAGGCCGCGTCCACCGACATCGCGCCGATCACGAGCGCTCGCGCGAGGAGACGTTCCGTGCGGAAGAGCGCCGCCAGTGCCAGCGCCGTCGACACCTGTGTCCCGTTGAGCAGCGCCAGCCCCTCCTTTGGCCCCAGCTCGAGCGGCGCCAGGTCCAGCGCCGCCAATACCTCCGCCGCAGGCCAGGTCTCTCCCTGCCACCGGACCTCGCCGATGCCCAGGAGCGCGGCGCTCATATGCGCCAGCGGCGCCAGATCGCCCGACGCCCCCACCGACCCCTTCGACGGGATGCAGGGCGTCACGCCGTGGTTGACCAGCGTCACGAGCCGGTCGATGGTCGCCCGCCGCACGCCCGAGTACCCACGCGCCAGCGCGTTGACCTTGAGCACCATCGCCAGCCGCACCACGGCGTCGTCGAGCAGCGGTCCCACCCCCGCCAAATGCGACATCACCAGGTTCTGCTGTAGCTGCACCAGGTCGGTGTCCGAGATCCGTGTGTTCGCCAGGATCCCAAACCCCGTGTTGACCCCGTAGACCGTGCGGTGGGTCGCCAGCACGTCGAGCACCGTCTGATGCGCCGCATCGATCGCGGCGAAGCACGCGGGGTCGAGCGTCAGCATGACCGGCTCCCGGTAGATCCGGCGCAACTGCTCGAGCGACAGCGTCCCCGGCGTGAGTGTGAACTCGTACAAAGGTGGCCTCCAGTGTAAAGCCAGCAGCTCCCCCCTACGTTCCGGGCGGATCTGCGATCCGCCCGGCGCCTGCCCCAGCCCGCGGATCACAGATCCGCTGCGAACCACGCCGGGGTCACCTCCAGTGTGAAACTAGCAGCTCTCCCCCACGTTCCGGGCGGATCTGCGATCCGCCCGGCGCCTGCCCCAGCCCGCGGATCACAGATCCGCTGCGAACCACGCCGGGGTTACCTCCAGTGTGAAACCAGCAGCTCCCCCCTACGTTCCGGGCGGATCTGTGATCCGCCCGGCGCTTGCCCGAGCCCGCGGATCACAGATCCGCTGCGAACCACGCCGGGGTTACCTCCAGTGTGAAACCGGCAGCTCTCCCCTACGTTCCGGGCGGATCTGCGATCCGCCCGGCGCCTGCCCCAGCCCGCGGATCACAGATCCGCTGCGAACCACGCCGGGGTTACCTCCAGTGTGAAGCCAGCAACTCTCCCCCACGTTCCGGGCGGATCTGTGATCCGCCCGGCGCCTGCCCGAGCCCGCGGATCACAGATCCGCTGCGAACCACGCCGGGGTTACCTCCAGTGTGAAACCAGCAACTCTCCCCTACGTTCCGGGCGGATCTGTGATCCGCCCGGCGCCTGCCCCAGCCCGCGGATCACAGATCCGCTGCGAACCACGCCGGGGTTACCTCCAGTGTGTAACCAGCAGCTCTCCCCTACGTTCCGGGCGGATCTGCGATCCGCCCGGCGCCTGCCCCAGCCCGTGGATCACAGATCCGCTGGGAACGCCGGGGGGAGGGGATCCCAAGTCCGCGGAGAACAGCTGGGCTAGATCTCCAACCCCGGCAGATCCAGCCCCTTCTCCTGCGCAAACTCGATCGCGTCCGGATAGCCCGCGTCCGCGTGGCGCATGACGCCCGAAGCCGGATCGTTGGTCAGCGCGCGGGTCAGTCGCCGCGCGGCTGAGCGCGTGCCGTCGGCAACGATCACCAGCCCGGCGTGCTGGGAATACCCCATCCCCACCCCGCCCCCGTGGTGGAAGCTGACCCACGTGGCGCCGCTCACGGCGTTGAGCAGTGCGTTCAGCACCGGCCAATCGGAGACGGCGTCCGAGCCGTCCAGCATGCCCTCGGTCTCGCGGTTGGGACTGGCCACGGACCCCGAATCGAGGTGATCGCGGCCGATCACAACGGGCGCCTTGAGCTCACCGCTGGCTACCATCTCGTTGAAGGCCAACCCGAGCCGGGCGCGGTCGCCCAGCCCCACCCAGCAGATCCGCGCGGGCAGCCCCTGGAAGGGGATGCGCTCGCGCGCCATGTCGAGCCAATGGTGCAAGTGCACATCGTCGGGCATCAGCTCCTTCACCTTGGCATCCGTGCGGTAGATATCCTCGGGGTCGCCGCTGAGCGCAACCCAGCGGAAGGGGCCGATTCCGCGGCAGAAGAGCGGGCGGATGTAGGCCGGAACGAAGCCGGGGAAGGCGAACGCCTGCTGGACGCCCGCGTCAAACGCGACCTGGCGGATGTTGTTCCCGTAGTCGAAGACCGGCACTTTGCGGTAGTGGAACTCCAGCATCGCCCGCACGTGCAGCGCGATCGACGACCGAGCCGCGGCAATGACGCGGTCGGGGTGCGTCTCGCGCAGGTCGGCCGCTTGCTCCAAGGTCCATCCGACCGGCAGATAGCCATTCAGCGGGTCATGCGCCGAGGTCTGGTCGGTGACCGCATCGGGGCGGACGCCCCGGCGGGCCAACTCGGGGAAGACTTCACCCGCATTGCCCAGGAGCCCGATCGAGAGCGGTCTTCTCGCCTTGCACGAGGCCTCGATCTTGGCCAACGCCCGATCGAGATCCGTCTCCATCTCGTCGATGAAGCCCATCTCCAGGCGCCGCTCGATCCGGGCCGGGTCGCACTCCACAGCCAGCATCGAGGCGCCCGCCATCGTGCAGGCCAGTGGCTGCGCCCCACCCATCCCGCCCAGACCCCCGGTGAGGAACCACTTCCCCGACAGATCGCCGCCGTAGTGTTTCTTCCCGGCGGCGACGAAGGTCTCATACGTCCCCTGGATGATGCCCTGCGTCCCGATGTAGATCCACGACCCCGCGGTCATCTGCCCGTACATCATCAACCCGGCCCGGTCAAGCTCGTTGAAATGCTCCCATGTCGCCCAATGCGGCACCAGGTTGGAGTTGGCGATGAGGACACGCGGGGCATTGACGCTCGTTCTGAAAACACCCACCGGCTTGCCCGACTGGATCAGGAGCGTCTCGTCACGCTTCAGCCGCTGGAGCGTCTCGACGATCTTGTCGTAGCATTCCCAGTTGCGGGCGGCACGCCCGATCCCGCCGTAGACCACCAGCTCCGCGGGCTTCTCCGCCACCTCGGCATCGAGGTTGTTCATCAGCATCCGCATGGGCGCCTCGGTCAACCACGACCGGCACGTCAACTCCGTCCCGGTCGGCGCCTTGATCCGACGTTCGGCATCGTAACGCGTGGGCATCGGTACCTCCTGTGCTGTCACGTGGCGCGTCCCCGGGTGCCTGGCACTTCCCGCCTTCCGAGGCGGAGTGCCTGGCACCTGAACAACGCGCCAACGCCTGATCGCTCAGACCTCTCCACCCGAGCCGCTGACGGGTCAAGTGCCAGGCACTTCGGAAAGTGCCTGGCACTGGCGAGCCTTGCGAAGGTTCTTGAGAACTCACCTATCGCAAGTATACTCACCCCAATGAATCCGCGCAATGGAGCATCGACACGAAATCGGATATGCTCATCCGCAACGCGACGCTCGCCACGATGGTGGGGGGCCATTACGACCTGATACCGGAGGGCGCCATCGCCATCCGTGGCGACCGGATCCTGTGGGTCGGGCTTGGGAGCGAATCCCCGTCTGCAGAGAGGGTGATCGACGCGGGGGGCGGCCTGGTCACGCCGGGGCTCATCGACTGCCACACTCACATCGTCTACGGCGGCAACCGAGCGCGCGAGTTCAGCGACCGGCTACAGGGGGTCACGTACGAGGAGATCGCCCGCCGGGGCGGGGGCATCCTGTCGACGGTGCGCGCGACGCGGGAAAGGTCGGCCCGCGAGCTGGCCGAGTCCGCACGCCCGCGCGTGCTGAACCTGCTCCACGAGGGCGTCACGACGCTGGAAGCCAAGACAGGGTATGGGCTGGATCTCGCGACCGAGCTCAAGATGGTGGATGCGATGGACATACTGGCGAGCGAGCTGCCCGTCGAGATCGCCAAGACCTTCCTTGGCGCTCACGCCCTCCCGCCGGAGTTCGACGGGCACCCTGAAGCCTACGTGGATCTGGTCTGCGATGAGATGATCCCTGCGATGGCGGGGCGCGTCGAGGCCGTGGACGTCTTCTGCGAGTCGATCGGCTTCACCCTCGCCCAGACGCAGCGCATCTTCGAGTCCGCCCGGCGCTATGGGCTGGCGATCAAGGTCCACGCCGAGCAGCTCAGCTACCTCGGCAGCGCCGGGCTTGCCGCGGACATGGCGCAGTCTCCGCCGACCACCTGGAGCACCTCGCCGCAGCGGACGTCGTTCGGATGGCTTGGGCGGGCACCGTCGCCGTCCTCCTCCCCTGCGCGCTCTACTATCTACGCGAGAGCCGTCGCCCGCCGGTCGACCTTTTCCGCGAGGCCGGCGTGCCGATGGCCGTGGCCACCGATGCCAACCCGGGCTCCGCCCCGTGCTTCTCGCTTCTGACCGCGGCCAACATGGCCTGTGTGATGTTGGGCCTCACGCCCGAGGAGGCGCTCGCGGGCATCACGGTCCACGCCGCCCGCGCCCTTGGCCGCGCCGACCGCCTCGGCACCATCGAGGCCGGGAAGCAGGCCGACCTGGTCCTGTGGGACGTCTCGTCGCCGGATGAGCTGGTCTACTACCTGGGCTTCAACCCTCGCGCGATGGTGATCAAGAGGGGAAAGTCGTCACGTTCGAGTAGGCTGTCTGAATCACGGATTCCGCCGCTCGGACGCGGGCAGATCGCAGGGATTTCACGGACTACAATGAGCGGTCCCAATCCTCTCCCAAGGGAGGACTTCGAGGATGCGACTTACCCCTGAACACGAAGGGGCGCAGCATGCTGCGCCCCTTCGTCATGAGCGTGGGGTACCTTCGGCCGCGATCCTGTTCCTCGTCGAATTCTGACAGATTGGGCCGATCTACCGGATACCTAACCGCGTCGACGCCGCGTGCCGCCGAGCACCGAGCCGTAGTAGAGCAAGCTCGAAAGCGACTGGACCAGGGCTGCGACGTAGGTGAAAGCTGCCGCCGTGAGCACCCTCCGAGCGCCCTTCCGCTCTTCGTCGCTGTGCAGCAGGCCGCTCTGGTTCAGCATCGCCAGACCGCGCCGGCTAGCATCGAGCTCCACCGGCAGCGTGATCAGCGAGAAGACGGTCGCGCCGGCGAAACAGATGACGCCCAGCCACGCCAGGTCGTAGATCCCGGTGAAGATGCCGATCAAGAAGAGGATCGGTCCCAACCACGACCCGAAGTTCGCGACGGGCACCTTCCCCGACCGCAGCCGGAGCAGGGCGAACTGCGTGCATCCTGCTCGGCGTGGCCCAGCTCGTGGGCCACGATCGCCAGCGATGCCACCGAGGGCTGCTGTGCGACGTTCTGCGACGAGCTCAGCGTGTTGTTGCGGGTCATCGTGATCGCTGAGGACCTCGCCAGTGCCTTCACGGTCAACTGTAACCCGGTTTGCCGGACTAGCCGTTGGGCAGCATCCGCACCGAGGTTCGCCCCGTTGCGAACGCGCAGCCACTTGTTATAATCCTGCACCCACGCCTGCCGAGCAACCCCAGCAGCAGTCCGGGCAGTGCAAACCGAAAGTAGGTTGAGTTCGGGCCGAAGGATATGTGTTTATCTCTACCCCTCACTCTGACAGATATCCGTTAGAAGATCATTACCAGCGTGCCTTTCTCAGCGAATCTTCAGTTCGGCCGACCAGCCCTGCGCGTCCACCGTCGGTTTGTTGACCTTCACGACGTTTGTGAAGAGCTGCAGATCGGCACCAGGATGCGCTGGGCGTTGGTATCGAGGACGGTGTAGCGTAGGTCGATGTTGACGACGGTACCCTCGTTGCCGGCGACGGTGATGACGTCGCCCCGCCTGAACGGGCGATAGGCCAGCAGCAGGATCCCGGCGAGCTGTTGGAGATGGCCTCCTTCAGCGCGAAGCCGACCGCGAAGCGGACCAGCCCGAGGCTGGCGACCAGGCCGCCGATGTCTGCGCCCATCGTGCCGAGCGCCGTGACGACGCCTATGGCCATCAGCGTGATCTTCAGCCCGCGCACGAGCAACTGCTCGACGTCGGGGCCGATCGGACGACGTCTCAGGACGCGACGTAGGACCGCCTGGGTGACGACCGCGACGATCCAGAATATCAGGAAGAGGACCAGACCGCTGACCAGACGCGGCAGGAGTGCGATCAGGGCCTTGAGCAAGCCATCGGCGTTGAACGCCTGGAGCAGCGAATCGATAAGTTCTCCCTACCCGGAAGACCTTCAGGCAAGCCCGAGTCTGCTCGTACCCTTCGGCACTCGGGCCAAAAACCCCAAAGGTCTCACTCCACCATCCTCACCGCTTCGACCTCGTAGTGCTGCGAGCGCGCGTCGAAGTGCGAGAGCACTGCCCGGGCCTTGGGCGGCACCACCGCGACCTCGTAGTCGTCGCCCGCGAAGACGCGCACGGCGTCCAGCGAGTCGAACCACATGATCGTCACGAACTCCACCTTCTCGCCGACGTCGCGCCGAAGAAGGTGAATGCCCTGATAGCCCTCGACTTCCGGCCGGCGATGCCGACGAAGATCTCCTCTTTCAGCAACCCCTCGTAGACATCCGCGTTCGCCGGCGTCGTCCATCCGTGCCAGATCCGACTGATCATCGCATACCTCCTCACTTAGGCTGGTGGTCGCCGAACCTGAAGGATGGAAATGTCATTCTGAGCCGAAGGCGAAGAATCCCAACCCTGTAGACGTGGATCCTTCACACCGCCCCTACCCCCAACCTGGTGCCCTCGGAATCTCCTCCTCCGAGAACACGCTGAGCCTGATCTCCCCGACGCCCTGCCGGTCGTGATCGTGGACGCTGTAGATTCGCCCGTCCGGTGCCTGCACCGCGTCGGGATACGACACCATATCTCGCGAATCGAGCTCGAGCCCACCCACGAACCGCGTCTGGTCCTGTGGATCGCTCAGATAAGCCACCAGCCCTGGCGCGCCGTTGGGTTCGGCGTGTTGATCAGGAGCAACCGCTCCGACGCCAGCCTGCGGACGAAAACCTGACGCCGGGGTTGACGATATCGGTCGGAGTGGCCTTCGACCAGGTCACGCCGCCGTCCTCAGAGAAGCTCTGCCACAATACCCCGGACCCGGTGCGGATCAACATCCACAGCAGCTCGCCGGCACGTTCCACGACCATATCTTCCAGCGCCCAGGCCGGCGCCTTGACCGCCCCGAGACCGACGCGCCCCGGTCCCGGGAGATCGCCACGCCCTGCAGCCGCCCTTCCCCGGCGAACCACGCCGTCGGAGCTTCTCGCGCCCAGGTGACCGGCAATAGCCACGAGCCGCTGCCCAGCACCGTTGGCTTGTTGAGCCGGAAGGCGAAGGGCACACCGAGCTCGATACGCCGCGGTTCCGACCACGTGGCGTCGCCGTCCCATTTTCCTCGGCGACCATGCCCAAATCGCGAACTCGCGATCTCCCAAGTCGGCACGGTTGTAGAACAGCCACAGACGTCCCGAGAGATCGTGCCACAGACACGGGTCGTAGGCCCGCGTCGGCCCCGGTGGATCGACCACCACGTGCGGCGGCGTCCACGTCGCCCCGTCGTCGGCGCTCGTGGTCAGGAGGATCTGGTTGTCAGGATCCGGCTCCCTCGGGCCACCACTGAAGAACGCCGACCACAGCCGCCCGTTCGCGGCGCGGTCGATCGTCGGGATGCCCTGCCATTCCCGAGCACCTTTGTCCGCAACCACAACCTGTCGCATCCGCCGCCTCCTAGGCTCCGGGACGAGCGCGTCTCCTACCAGCACCTCGGTGCGGTGCGCGCTGCGGCTCGCTGCCAGGGTGATCAGGCCGCCAATGGTGAAGAGCACCACCACGAGCACGAAGGGATACCTTCGGTTGAGCGACGAAAGCTGGCCCGCCACCCACCCGAAGGGCGACGCCGCAAGAAGCACGATCGCGCTGAGCCAGGCCATAATCCGCGCCCGCTCTTTAGGATCGACCGTGACCACGGTCAACTTGGCCATCATCGTACTCGTGAGCGGAAGGGCGCAGCCCTCCAGGATCGCGACCAGATAGAGCACCCAGATGTTGCCTACGGGGGCCACCACGAGGAGCGCCTGACTCACGATGAAGAGGCCGAATCCTGTGATCATCAGAACGCTCTCACCGATCCGGCTCAGGGCCGCCATCCGCTTCAGCCGGGGCATTACGAGGAAGAAGAAGACCATCATCGTGACCGACCGGGCGAAGGGATAGAGCGCCAGGTGCTCCGCCGGGATCCCAATCTCTTTCGACGCGAGCACCGGCCAGAACGTGCCGCGGATCGACATGCTCGACATTGAGGATCAGCATCAGCGCCGCAGTGTAGAGCGTCGCCGGCGTCTTGAGAATCTGCTTGAGTACCGCGGGCGACTCCTTCACGATCGCGAAGACCGGCTGATGGGCCGTCTCCGCCATCCGCACCCGCCCCTGCTGCGTCTCGCTCACCATCGCGTTCGTCGCCAGGAACTTGGTGGTCATCATCACAAACGCCAGCAGATAGAGCCCCCGCATCGTGGAGACCAACCCGAAGCGGCCGATGATCAGGCCTGTCAGAGGTGCGAAGAACGCCGAAAGCAGCCCGGCAATCTGGATCCACGACCAGATGTCGATCAGGAGCGAAGGCTCGGTGTCCTCTACCAGCAGGCAGCTCCACGAGTTGTCCGTCACCCGCCACACCGCATTGACCATCGCCGCCACGAGGAAGTAGTCGAAGTTCTGTGCTGCGGCCCAGATCAGACAGGGAACGCTCCACGAAAGCGCATCAAAGATCAGCGTCGTACGCTTGCGCCCGAGCTTATCGGTGATCGCGCCGCTCATCAGCGTCCAGATGACCTGGAAGGCGGTGCCGACGCTCACGATCAGGCCGATCTTGCTGTCGGTCAGCCCCAGGGCGAGCATGTAGATCGAGACGTAGGGGGAGTAGAGGTTGAAGGGGATACCCCACAGGGGCTCGGTGAGCACGCATCCACGCGCGTTCCCCCGCAGGTTCTTCAGTGTGACGATGAGGCTGTGGGTGGCCAATGAGCTCTCCTTATGTGTCAGACTCACGGCCATTATACTCGATGCGGCGCGCTATCACGTTGGTACGTTGCCACACTTAGCGCCCTGCCGGAAGCTCAACGCCGCGCTTGGCCCTGACGCACCAACCGGCAGAGACATCAGCCTGCTAACGCAGCCGCTATGGCGTCGGAGAGCTCCGCCAATCCCACCGGCTTCTGGATCCATCCCACGACGATCCCGGAGGCCGCGGCGTCGAACCCGCTCCCGCGCGCGTATCCGGTCACCATGATGACGCGCGTGTCGATGCCGCGCCCCTCGAGCGCAGCGACCAGGGCAGAGCCATCCATCTCCGGCATCACGTGGTCGCAGAGCACGAGCGCGATCTCATGGCCCGGCGCCGTCAACACCTCGAGGGCCTCCAGACCGCAGCCCACGCCCTGAACGTCGTATCCGAGGAGCTCGGCGGCGTCCATAAGCGCCCGGCGTGTCGAGGCGTTGTCCTCCACGACCAGTACCTTCTGGCCGTGACCAGAGGAGACCGCACGCCCACCCGGCCCGTCCCCATCACCGGCCCCGGCTGCCACGGCCAGGGCGGGGAACCACAGCCGGAAGGTGGTCCCCAGTCCCACGCCTGTCTCCACACCGATGTGGCCTCGGTGCTGCTCCACGATGCCGCTGACCTGGGCCAACCCCAATCCGTGCCCCTGCGGCCCTCGCGTCGTGAAAAAGGGCTCGAAGATGCGGTCCAGAACACTCGGAGGGATGCCCGTACCGCTATCCGTGAGCGTCACCTGGACCCATTCACCGGTGTGGTCCTCGCCGCAGAGCGTGCAGTGCACGCGTGCGCCGGGGGGCGTCCGCGATACGACGATGTCCAGCCGGCCGCCCCTAGGCATCGCGTCGCGAGCATTGAGCGCCAGATTCACGATCACTTGCTGGATGCGCGTGGGGTCGGCGTTGATCTCGTAGTCGTCGGTCCCCCAGGTGAGGCCGACAGCGATATTCTCGGGCAGCGTCCGCTCCAGCAGCGCCACGGATTCCCGAAGGAAGGGGACCAGCGCCAGCGGGCGCCGCTCCATCAGCGTCCGGCGGCCAAAGTCCAGAATCTGCTGGATGAGGTGGGCACCGTGGCCCGCCTCGACACTGATCGTCTGCATCCACTTAGCGTAAGCCTCCGGCATATCCGGGGCACGCTGTGCCATCTCGCTGTAGAGCGTGATCG
The DNA here is from genome assembly GCA_963751345.1 of uncultured Chloroflexia bacterium. Taxonomy (GTDB): domain Bacteria; phylum Chloroflexota; class Anaerolineae; order B4-G1; family SLSP01; genus PWVB01. The sequence goes on along the minus strand of CAVVUS010000033.1, from coordinate 65,366 downwards.
AGGCGAGGATGTTGTTGAAGTCGTGGGCGACGCCCGCCGCCAGCTGACCAATGGCCGAGAGCCGCTCGTGGTGCACCAAAGTGTCCTGCGTCGATCGCAGCTCGTCCAGAGCATCCTCGAGCTGAGTATGACTCTGCCTGAGGGACCGCTCAGCCAGGTATCGCTGGGTCAGGTCCTCGCAGATCACCTGAACGCCCATCACCTTCCCGTCGGGCCCCGGCACCGGCACAGACCTGGTGCGGATCCAACGGCTCCCTGCGGGCGTGGTCACCTCGCGCTCGTCGTCCTCGCCCACCCCCGTCGCTGCCACCCGCCGGATCTCACGCAGCATCCGCTCGCCCATCTCGCGCCCGTAGATATCGAGCGCCGAGGCACCGGTGATTTCCTGGGGTTCGCGCCCGAGGATCTCCGCGGCGGCACGGTTGACCGTAACCAACCGACCGTCAGGCGTGTAGTAGCTGATGCCCCAGCCCGCGTTCTCGAAGAGCAGCCGGTAGCGCGCCTCGCTCGCGCGGAGCGCCTGCTCGGCCCGCACCCGATCGGAGATCTCATCTGAAACGATCTGGACACCGACGACCTCGCCGGCACCATCCACCATCGCGGCATAGGTCGAACGAAACCAACGTTTGCCCGACGCAGTCCGGACAAGGTCCTCATAGACCTGGCCGCCAACTCCCGAGGTCGCGACCGTACGAATGCGCGCCAGGTACTCCGTGGCATCGGCAGGATTGAAGAGGTCGAAGAGCGACTTGCCGGCAAAGTCCTCGGGCCGCCCACCCATCGCGCCGGCCGCGACGTCGTTGTAGGCGATCACGACACCCTCCACCGTGTAGTATCCGATGCCGAGCGCCGCGTGCTCGAAGAGCTGTCGATACCGGGCCTCGCTCTCGCGCAGCGCCTGCTCGGAGCGCTTCCGCTCCGTGATGTCTCGCCGGATGCCCACGATGTGCGGCAGTGCGTCATCCGGGCCCGGCGACCACATCTGGGCCGTGGAATGTACCCAGATGTAGTGACCCTCCTTGTGACGGATCCGGTACTCCTCGTCGTAGGCCGCCGCCCGGCCCGCGACGTAATCGGCCATCGCCATTTCGGCCCGCGCCCGATCGTCCGGGTGGATCTGCGCCGTCCACCACGGCAGCGTCGGCTCCACCTCGTCGCGCGTGTAGCCGATCATCGCCACCGCTACGTCATCAAAGACCGTGTCCGCCTGGCCTACCGTCTCTTCCCACATCCCCTCATTTGCCGCCGCCATCGCCAACCCCAACTTGGCCGCCAACGCGCGGAGTGATTCGCCAGTCGACAATCGACCTCCTCCATCCGGAGACATAGCCTAGTCTCTTTTCCGCTCCACGACCGGCACCCACACCTCGTGAAACGATGACTGGGGCTCGCGCCCCAACGTGCGCCAGTAGAAGACCTCGAAGTCGCCCAGGAAACGGCTGTCGTAGTGGTAGGTCGAGCCCGCCATCCAGTCCCAGCAGGCACCGCTCGCCCTGAGCGATCCCTCCTCTCCGTTGCGCTCTGTCCAGATCGCCCACGTCGTCGCGCCGAGGTCCCAGGCCACCAACCCGGACTTGGCGTCCCATCTGAACCGCGCGAAGGCATCCACCTCAACCGCGGCAAAGTAAAGCCGGACCTGATCCTGCACGAACTGCCAGTAGCCGACCGTCCTGTAGGGCCTGCGGATATCGGGAATCTTGGTCAGCAGCCCAAGAAGCCGGTCGTAGAGCCTCCCGAGTTGCGGGGTCGTGTCCTGGTCTAGCCGCACGACGCCCTGCACCCCCACCACCTTGAGCCTTGCCGACGTCACACGAGGATCCATACTTCTCAGCTAGCCTCTCCCACAGGGTCAAAACGCACCGCGGGGACGGCGTGCGCCACCGCACGGCAGTCCGTGTCTCTTCCTTCAGGCCTGCGGCCCAACATCAGCCTGGTGAGCTCCCGAAATGCCAGCGGGTGCCGCCGGGCATAGTCGCAGACCGCATCTGCCGCCGACGCTTCGTCGAGCACCGTGGCAACAGCCCGGAATCGCCGCGCGCCCAGCGTCAGCGTCACCTCCGGCGTCTGGAGGACATTCCGGTACCAGTCCGACTTTCGTCCCCAGGCAGCCGCAACGACGACCGAGCCCGACGCGCGGTCGTACCGGACCACCTCGACGACCACACGGCGCAGCAGGCCACTCTTCCGCCCGACGTGCTGGATCATCACGAAGCGACGCCCCAGCACCCACCCCACCCCCCAACGATAGAGGGCAATAGGCAGCCGGAAGAGCATCCGGCTGCATCCACTTGGCTTCTTCTCCAGCATACGCCCTCCCACGTTTAGGACGTTCGAACTGACGTTCCGACGTGCTAACGTTCAAATTCGATCCGTTGTCGTAAACCTGTACTCCGTCGTCGACCGGAAGGTCTGTCCCGGTGCCAGTACCGTCGACGGGAACTCGGGCTTATTGGGGGAATCCGGGAAGTGCTGCGTCTCCAGGCAAATCGCGCCGCGGCGTACATACGTCAGGCCGCCCTTGCCCGGCATCGGCGGCATCATGTTGGCAGTATAGACCTGGACGCCCGGCTCGGTGGTCGATACCTCCATCACGCGGCCTGACACGGGCTCGGCGACCCGCGCCGCAATCCGCAGCGTGCCCGGACGGCCGTTGATGACCCAGTTGTGATCGTAGCCGCCACCGTAGCCAAGTTGAAGGTGGTTGTCATCAATGCGAGCCCCGATGCGCGCGGGCTGCCTGAAATCCAATGGCGTGCCCGCAACGGAACGGACCTCGCCCGTGGGGATCAGCGTCGCGTCCACAGGCGTGAAGGCTTCCGCGTTCAGCCACAGTTCGTGGTCGTGCACGGTCGGTGAAGCCCCCGCGGAGAGGTTGAAGTACGAATGGTTGGTCAAGTTCAGGATCGTGCTCTTGTCGGTGGTCGCCGTGTAGTCAATGCGCCACGCGCCCTCATCGGTCAAGGTGTAGACGACCATCACCGAAAGCGTGCCGGGATAGCCCTGATCGCCGTTGGGGCTCACGAGGCTCAGCTCCAGCGCCGGCCCACGCGGAGGTCTCGCTCGCAGCCGCCGCCCACACGCGTTTGTCGAACCCCCGCGTGCCGCCATGGAGTGAGTTCGGCCCGTTGTTCTTGGCCAGTTGGTAGTCCACCCCCTCCAGCGAGAACGTCCCGCCGCCGATCCGGTTGGCGTACCGCCCCACCAGGCAGCCGAAGAACGGGCTGTGGTCGAGGTACTCCGCGAGGGTGTCGAAGCCCAGCACCACATCGCCCATCACCCCGTCACGATCCGGCGCCGTCAGCGAGACCAGCGTCCCGCCATAGGGCATGATCCGCGCCGTCATCCCCGACGCGTTGACCAGTGTGTAGATACTGACCTGGGTACCATCCGGCAAGGTCCCGAAAGGAGTCTTCTCAATCCGCATGTGATCCTCCGAAGGTCGTCAAGGCTGTGAATACGATCCGCGCCGCGTGTCGGCATCTATTGTACGTCCCCTGGCGGTTTCCCACAACGCCTCTCTCAGTGCCGGTGCGCGTCGTTTTCCGCAACGCCTGGCACAATCCGTGTAGAGACGGGCCGGTGGCCCGTCTTCCGGCGTGCAGGTGCCGTCGAACACCAATATGATCTTCGCGTGGCACCCCGGTCTGCGGGTATCACTGCGTCCGGAGACGGGGCACCGCCCGTCTCTACAGGCAGCCACGCCGGCTCCGAGGCGCTCACGCCGTCCGAGGCGCTACGCCGTCCGAGGCGCTACGCCGTCCGAGGCGCTACGCCGGGAACCACCGCAGCAGCTCGCGCGCGACGAGGGCATGCCCTTCCCGGTTCGGGTGGTTCGGCCAGGCCAACAGATCCGAGAGATCGCCCGAAGCCGCATACGCCCCAAATGCCGCGAAGCTGTCCGCCAGCCCGACGTCGTAGGTCGCTGCCAACTCGCGGATCTGGGCCGCGTGTGCACCTAGCAGCGCCGCGTCCTCGCCCAGGTAGCCCGGGCGCTGGGTCACGTCCCACGTTGGCGTCAGGAGAACCACCCGCGCGTCCGCCGCCAACGCACGCTCGATCATCCCCGCCCACGCCTCGCGCGCGGCGATCAGACCGATCCCGCGGTCGTTGAGCCCGTAGTCAATCGTCACGACGTCGGGCCGGTGCGTAAGCACGTCGCTCTCAAACCGCGCCGCCCCCGACACCGCGTTCTCTCCCCCAATCGCCGTCACGATCACGTTGACGACGGCGAACGGGAACCGCGCCTTTAACCCGCGATGCAGCAGGTGCGGGTAGGCGTTGAACGTGTCCACGAAGGGCGTCGCCCCATACCCCGCGGGCACGCTGTGCCCGTGGCAGACGATGGTCACGGTCCGGTTGTCGGGCCAGTGCCGTTTCAGCTCCTCAACGAGATCGGCAAGATATGATTCATCGATTCGCCAATTCAGCACCTCCTTCAACGACACAGATTGGACCAATCTCGGAAGATTGGTCCAATCTTGGTTCACGCGAGCGCCAGCACTGCCACGTCTCGCGCGCCCGCGGTCATCGAGACCACACGCCCGTCCACCGTCGCCTCCGCCCCCCAGAGCGACCGCACCGTCGAGAACGGCCCCCACGCCGGGCCGAGCGTGAACCGCACCGGCACCGGCTGCCGGACAGGGTTCATCACCCAGAGATAGGTGCCGCCCGGGCCATCGTGCAGCCGCGCGGTGATCCGCGGGTCGCTCACCCGCACGTGCTGGGGTCACCCCGGCGAAGGCGAGGAGCTCATCGTAGAAACGCGCGTGGCTTGCGTCCGCGTGTGTGCCGTATCCCGTGCCGCACATCGTGCCGATCAGCCGTGTCCTGCCCCGCCCATAGGCATGGTCAACCGCGGCGACGCGGCCATCGGCGTATCGCCCCGAGGCGCTGCCGGTGGTGGGCTCATAGGCCTGAAGCACGACGCCGCCCCAGGTGGGCACACCGTCGACGGTCAACGCGAGATCCGCGAGCAAGTCGGGCGTGAACTCCACGTAGCTCTCACGCGCGCCGAAGAGCTCGTCAAGGCCGAGGTTCGGCTGCACCGTCCCCACGTGGCCGTGATCGCCGAAGTAACCGGGACATCCCTCCGCGATGAGCGTGCCACCGGCCTCGACCCAGGCGCGCAGCCGATCGGCTGCCAACTGGCTGAGCATCAGGGGGAAGGGCAGATAGAGCACGTCGTACGCCGCGATGTCGTCAATGTAGACCCAGTCGGCCTGGATGTTGGCGTCGAAGAAACCCCGGTAGGCTCCCTCCATCGCGCGCCCATAGACGTCGGGGCTGCCGAAGAGCATGGCGGCGTGGAGCTGGGTCTCCGGCACCACCACGATCCCGACCTCGCCGCGGACGGGCCGCGACGTCCACAGCTGGGCCTGCTCCGGCGCGTTGGCCCAGCGGGCGATCGCGCCGGTCATCTCGGAGCGGGGTGTCCGCCCGCCGTCCATCCCATACGGTCCGAAGGCGCCGAAGAGCGGCCCATCGAGCAGCGGGCGCCACCGCGGATAGAGCAGGCCCGTGGCCCCCGCGGCGAACGAGGTGAGGTGCCACAGACGCATGTCCTCGGGCGACGCGATCCGCCCCTCATCCCTCGGCTTGCCGATCACCTGGGGCTGGAGCCACAGGGGTCCGCCCTCCGCCTCGGCGTGCCAGAAGGGCTTGCCGCGCGAGGCGGCGCGGGTCATATCGACCGCGTGCCACTGTTTCCAGGGCTCGTCGCCCTTTCGCGACGCGATCCAGGTCAGCCCATAGCTCTCGACCTCCGCCGCCCCCCGCCAATCGTCGCGGGTATTGGACGCCATTGCCGTGAGGCTCCCCGCCACCCCGTGTGCCGTGATGAGGTGATCAGGATCGAGCTCGCGGATCACGTCGACCCGCCAGCGCATCTGGGCATACGCGTTGTCGATCCGGAACGCCAGCCAATCGAGCGCGTCGGGATACGGTCCGAGCTGTCGCGGTGCCGTCACGTCGTCCCACGTGGGCATGCTGTAGCGGTGCCAGGTCTCACGCAGCGCGTCGAGGCTCTCGTACCGCCCGCGCAGCCATGTGCGGAACGCGGCCTGCGTTGCGGGGCAGTAGCAGACGTCCGAAGGGTAGTTGCACTCGTTCCAGACGTCGTAGCCGCCCAGGCCCGGATGGTCGCGATACCGCGTGACCAGCGCACGGAGGAACCGCCCGGCGGCCTCGCGGGCTTCTGTGTTGTCAAGGCAGAGCCCCGGTGCACCGCCCACGACGCAGCTCCCGTGCATCTGCGGGCCCAGCTTCCGCCCATCGTGGGTCTCATAGCGCGCGCCCGCGTAGGTCTCATAGGCCCACTCCGGCGCGACCACGATCATCTCGGCGATGATCGTCTTGATGCCGTGCTCGGCTGCAAGGTCGAGCTGGCGATCGTAGCCGGCCCAGTCAAAGACGCCGGGCGCGGTCTCGATCGCGCCCCAGAGGAACCAGTGGCGGAACGTGTTCATCCCGTCCTCGGACGCGGTCCGGTAATCCCGCGCCCAGTCCTCGCGCGGGGGATTGGACTTGCGGAAGTAAACTGCGCCGTAGGGAATGCGCGGCATCGTGGACTTGGTCATAGATGATCTCCTTTGGAGTGGTCGGGAGCCCCGTGCCGTTCGATGCACCGGGGCTCCCCGGCACTGTATGGCAGGTTCTCCTCGGTCTCGACTGCCTTCACATACGATTTGGCTGACACACCTGGGATGATAGCGTATCGGAGACTCGACGCAAGAAAGTCCGGGACGATGGACGAGAGTGAGAGCGGGATCAACCGCCATCCCGGTTGCCGCAGCCACGAACAGGCGCCCCACAGGCGCACGGAACGCTTCCCTACCAGCAGGTGCAGGAGCCTACTTCAACCACAGAAGACCTTTGGGGTTTTCCTGTGAAGCAAGCACCTGCTTGTGCACACGACCCCAAAGGTCTTTCCCGAAGCGCTGCCTTGCTTCTGCCCTATGGCGCCAACCGCATCGCGAGCGGAAGATAGATCGCGTATGACGTTGGGGCGGGCGGCACGTAGGCCGGCGAAGACTCGTGCTTCCAGCAGTCATCGGCGATGGCGGTCACGGCGTAGTTGGTACTCCCGGAGGCGTCCAGATACGTCGTCGTGGTCACGACGCCAAGCTGGTGCCCGGAGCCCAGGGCAAAGCCTGGGGTCGTGCCGCTGTAGACGCGGTACCCGAGGGCGCCGGCGACAGGATCCCAGGTCAGCGTCTTGGTGATCACACCGGTCGTGACGGTGAGGCCGGTCACGGCGGCAGGCGTGGAGGGCGACGCCGTACCCGGGATGCTCAGGACATCGCCCGGGTTGATCTGGAAGGTCGAGATCGGCTGTCCTGCGTAGGTCTCGGTATCGCTGCCGTAGCTCACGCCCGTGACCGGCACCCTCGCGCCGGTCGGTGCTGCCGCCGGCACCGTCACGGTCATCTGATTGGCACACCCGATGATGCCCGACACACCGGACGCATTGTAATCCATCCGCTGCTGCATCAAGCTGCCGGTCTCCTGCGTGCGCAGACTCAGAATGGGCACGTTTGAGTTGTAATACGTGTTGTACTTGGCGTAGAGCGCGGTGACGTAGTCGCCCATCAGCGTATTCGTGCTGGTCGGGGCGTTGTAGGCGTTGAGATTGTTCATATGGAACATCGTCGCGTCGATATTGAAGTCAAGCAGAAACCCCAAGGCCTGGTTGGTGGTCGAGTCCAGGATCTGCGGGTAGGTGAAGCAGAGGTTCGCCGGATCGTAGGTGGGGTCGTTGTAGTAAGCGGGGCAGTACGGCCCGCTGTTCGGATCGCTCACCAAGTTGTAGTAATCGACCTCCGCTGCAGGCGTGCTCGCGAAGTACAAGATGTTGTTGGCCAGGCGTGGCACCAGGAGCATGGCCCCTCCCGTGCCGGTGAGAATCCCGGTGTTGGGGCTCGGGTTGCCGAAACCCGGCCTTGACGCATTCGACTCCATATAGCGGACACCCAGGTCGTAGGCCGCGCTGATGACGTGGGTGTTCGTCAAGCCGCTGTAAGCGCCGGTCAACAGCGTCGACGTCGTGTAATCCGTGAAGCCCAGTCGCTGCGCGGTCAGCGTGTTGCTGTAGATCTCCTGGTAGGCTGTCTGGTAGGTCACCGTGTAGAGATCTTGGTGGCTCCAGGTGTGGTTAAGCCACGTGAAAGCGCTCTGCGTCTGCATGAGCTTGTCCGTGAGCGTGCCGGAGATGATCTGACCGGTATTCGGATCGCTGTCGTAGTCGACCCCCTCCCCGTTGAACGCCATCTCGACCAGGAAGCTCGACTGCGTTCGGTGTCCCGCGGAAGAGGGTCATCCACGCCAGCAAATTGTCGACGTCGCTTGGCTGCAGCCGGTAGCCGGTGTCGAAGATCGTGCTGTGCGTGGTAGGATCCCACCGGTCGCCGTAGGAAAGCACGTCGTCGGCCTGCGGCTCGAAGTAGAGATGTCGCTCGCCGAGGAAGACGCCCTTTGTCGCCCAGTTGATGATCCCATACGGCAGCAACCGGCCGTGGAGACTGACCGGAGGTGTTGCCGGGTAATAGGCCGCAGCGGTCACGACCATCTGCTCACCGGCATCGACGGGATCGAAGATACTGACGATGGGATACGTCTCGACCGTTGTCGTGTAGATGTGGCCGGTGTCGACGAACTCCAACAGCGGCGTGATGACCGCCCCCGGTGCCGGGACGCCAAGATAGGTGTAAGCATCGGATACCGGCATCTCGATGTTCGGGTTGAGGTAGCTGAAGACCCCCTGCCCCGCAGACGTGAGCGTCGTCGTCAACGGCGCCCCCGTCTCCGTGATGGGCGATCAGGCCGTAATCGGTGGCCTCGGGGTATGCGTACAGCGTGGCCTGGCGCACGTTGAAGGTGCGCTCATAGGCCCGAATGAGATCCCGTTCGGTCGCCGTCAAACCCTCTCCGGCCGTATTGCCCGGTGCGATGATGGGCGACCAGACGTCGCTCGTGGTGACGAAGATGGCGTAGTAGTGCCCGTGGTTGACGCCATCCCATAGCATAGCATCCGTCACCAGCGCCGGCGTGTCGGAGATGCGTCCGTTCACATCGACCACGTCGTAGGGAATCCCCAGGATATCGAGATAGCCGAGGATCATCTGGTTGACGCCGATCGCATCGGTCACGCTGTCGAGGATCACCAGCACCTTCATATCGAGCAGAGGATCGGTGATGAACTGCAGCGGCTGAGCCGCAGCGGCCGACAAGGCGCCCGCCTCACGTGGGGGAGGAGGCGACAAGGTCGGAATCGGATAGTTCGGCTTCTGATGGCGGCGGCCCGACGGGAATGTCAATGCGATCGGCTCTCACAGGTCTGACCGACACCGACAGTAGCAGAATCACGACGTAGACAATCCTGAGACCCGTCCTGTACCGACCGTTCACCAGACACCTCCCGCCTCACGATCTCTCGTGCCGATGTAGAGTACGATGCCGCGTCGCCGCAGCGCAGAGATGGTGCTCCCGCGCGGGATCCGGACCTGCCGCCCGGACACCCCTTGGCAGCCTCCCACATTATTGACGAAGCTGCCGCCTGTAACCGCAGGATCCCGTTAGGATAGGTTAGAAAAAGGAAAGGAAAGTTGGGAAAGGGATGGGCCGGGAACCGGCGACAGGGTGGGGCCGCCCCTACCGCTCACGCTTCTCCGGATCGCCCGGGGCGCTGTCGTACCACCGGTCGATGTACGCCAGCCCCGTCTCGAAGATGCGAAAGCTATCGTCCCTCGGCTGGTATCCCAGCTTCTCCCGCGTGTCGGTCAGGTCGAGCCGTTTGAACCGGTTGTCCGACACGCCGTGGACAACCGCAAACTGCACGTCCTCCGCCTCGATGCACCGGACCAGCAGCTCGCTAATGTCTCGCTTGCTGATGAACGTGCTCAGGTTCCGGGCTGTCGGCGATCTGCGCACCCACTCGGCCTCGAAGCTGCCCACGCGAATGGCGATACAAGGCAGCCCCTCGGTGATGGCGAAGTAGTGGGCCATCAGCTCGGCGAAGGCCTTGGTCACGGCGTACATGTTCAGCGGGCGGGGCGCATCGCCGGTGCGTGCCTGGACGTCCAGGGGATACCCGCTGATCGCCTGGACGCTGCTGGCGACGATGGCGCGCCGGCAGCCCTGGGCCTTGGCCGCGCTCAGGATGTTGTAGAGTCCCTTGATGTTGGTGTCCAGGAGCCCGTCGTAGAACCCCACCCGCGAGCTGGTGACCGCCGCCAGGTGCACCACCGTGTCAATGCCCTCGCACGCCGCCATGCACGCCTCTGGATCGGCCACCTCCAGCGTGATCACTTCGTTGGGCGCCACGTCCGACCACTCGGGACCTGTGATTTCGTCGGGGGTATGGGCCGCCATACGCATCCGGTAGCGGTCGCCGGCGTAGCCGCGAAAGGCCGTCCCGATCTGACCCGTTGCGCCGGTCAGCAGAAGATGTCGACGCTCGGTCATCAGCGCTCCTTCGTATAGAGGTAAGGACGCTGCCCCCACGGCATCGACCGCCCGCGGGCGATGACCATCAGCTCATACCAGTCGTCGCGCTCCAGTGTCACGTCGGCCGCACCGGCAGCCTCCGCGATGTGGTCGGGATTGGCCGTGCCCACAAGGGGGATGACGGGCCCCGGCTGCCGCATAGGCCATGCGAGCGAGAGCTGTCCAACGGTCACACCGTACGCCTCGGCAAAGGGCCGGAGCTGCGCGACCACGCCCGCCTCGCGCTGGCGCTGCCACTCGTCGTGCGGCAGCGCGCGTGCGCCGGTGAGCACGCCCTGGTGCAGCGGGCTCCACGGGAGAATCGCCATGTGCTTCTCAAGGCAGACCGCGGTCAGTCCCGTTTCCAGCGGTTCGAGGAAGAGCATACTGTACTGCGTCTGCAGGCTCTCGATCTGGATGTAGGCCGACAGGGCGCGGACTTCGTCGGCGGTGAAGTTGCTCACCCCCACGTGGCGGATCTTCCCGTCACCCTTCAGCTCCTCCAGCGCGCGGGCCGTCTCCTCGGGGTGGGTCAGGTAGTCAATGCGATGCGGCTGATAGAGATCGATCGTCTCCAGGCCCAGCCGCTGTAGGCTCGCCTCGCAGCTCGCCTTGAGGTAGCCGGGCGAGAGGTCATACGCCTTGTACGCGTACTCGGGGTTCGTCCCCTGGAAGACGATGCCGCACTTTGACGCGATGAAGATCTCGTCTCGCGGAATGCCCGCCTCCCGCACGGCTGCGCCCAGGATCCGCTCCGAGTCGCCACGCGCGTAGATGTCGGCGGTGTCGAAGAACGTGATCCCGAGCTCGTACGCCCTCCGCACCGTGGCCTTGCTCTCCTCCAGCTTGTCCATCCTTAGGCTCATGCAGCCCAGCGCCAGGGCTGAGACACTCTCGCCTGTATTACCGAACTTCACGTATTCCATCGTAGCCTCCGCGAACCAGTTTCCCGTCGTCCGTTTTCCGGCTTTCAATTGGGCGGAAGGCGGCTGTCGGTTGCCAGACCCGACATCCATCCGACCACCGCATCCCAGATCGCCGCCACCTCCGGATTGTCCATGTCGAACATCAGGCCGTGGCCGCCGGTGGGATGCAGCACCAGGGCAGTGTCAGGCGACACACCGGCGACGTGCTCGCGATAGGCCACCGATGCCGTGGAGGGGACGTCGGTGTCGGCCTCGCCGTGCACCAGAAAGACCGGCGTCGGGGCCGGTGGCAGCCGCAGCGGCGATAGCCGTGCCAGGTCCGCGGGATGTCCTCCGGATACATAGTCGGGCCAGGTGGCCGTCTGCCGCAGGTAAAGGTAGAGATCGAACTTGTCACCGGGCGGCGAGGCCGCGGTGACGGTCTCCGGGCGGAACCCCGTCAGATCCTTTGCCGCGAGGTAATGCGCCGACGGCTCGGTGTAGAAAGGCGCGAGCAGATCCGCGTAGCCCGCGAGCGCGACGGCTCCGGCCACGTAGGGCTGCGTCGATGCAAGCCAGAGCGTCAGATAGCCTCCAAATGAATGGCCCATCACGACGATCGACCCGGTGGGCGACTCGACCGCCGCCCGCCGCGCGGTCGCCTCGACCGCGGAAACAACCTCGTGCAGCGACCTGCCGATGGCCTTCGGGTAGTCCGCGGAGATCGTGGTGAACCCGACCTCCTCCAGCAGCGCCCGATGGCGCGGATGGAAGTCATCCGGCGACCCGAACAGCCCCGCGCCACCGTGAAAGTAGACCAGCGTAGGGAGCATAGTACCCCTTTTCGTCCATCGTCACCCGTTACTCGTCTTCCGCCACCGTGCACGCCCGGCGGAACCATTCAGGCATCGGCTCCCACTCGGCGAAGACGCCCCGCAGGTACCCCTGCACCGCCGTGTAGGCCGTGGCATCGGTCGGATCGCGTGCCGCCGTGACGAAATCCTGCACCGTCACGGGCCACAGCCGCGCCAACGCCTGCCCGACACGCTCGCGCAGCGCAACGAGGTCATCCACCCGCGCGCGAAGGACCCGGAGCCGGACATCGAAGCGCTCGAGGCGTGCCTCGTAGCGGCCCATGACCTGCCGCCGGCCCGGAAAGTCCTCCTCGAGCAGCGCGGGAAACTGCCGCCGGTAGTGGAGAATCCAGTCGTTGATCGCGCGTTGGCATCCTTCGGAGACGCCCGCCACCCACTGGGCACTGCGCAGATCCTCCAGGTGGTCGTCAAAGACGTCCCGGATGATGTCGGCCTTGGTCTTCGGCGCCATACCGCGCACCTCGTCGAGGCGCGTCAGCACCAGGTAGCGCGACAGAAGCCGCACCAGCTCCTCGTCGCACTGCGCCTGAAGCGCCGCCCGCTCCCGCTCCACGGCCTGCAGCTCTGCCTGCCACTTGCTCGAAGCCACATCCAGCCGCGCCTGCGCCTTGCGCAGCATCTCGACGTGGAGGGTCCCGCGGGCGTTTTCGTAATCCCGCCGCGCCTGCCGTCGCAGGATCAGGCGCTGCCACAGTAAGCGCAGGCCCTTGGGACGTCGCGGGGCAGCCGGCACCGGCGTGGAGCGAACCGAGGCATCCGTGGCATTGTTCATAGCATCATTCTAACCTGCGATCGAAGATTGGTCCAATCTTCGGAAGACTGGACCAATCTCTACTGATACCCCAATCCGCCATCTATACGCCACAGGAACCGCCGGTGCCACGACTTGTACCCCTCCGCCGCCACCTTCTCCTTGAGCACATCCACGTTCAGGTCGAGCCCCAGCCCGGGCCGCGTGGGCGCCTCCAGGTAACCGTCGACGAGCCGCATCGGTTCGTCGACAATCGCGGCGCGTTCCGGGTCGTCATCCGGGTGATACTCCAGGATCAGGAAGTTGTGCGTGCTCAGCGCGAAGTGAGTGTTCACCGCGGTCGCGACCGGCCCGCAGGGGTTGTGCGGCGCCACGGTCACGTACGCCGCCTCCGCCATCGCCGCGACCTTCTTCATCTCCCAGAGGCCGCCCATCAGACACACATCCGGTTGCACGATATCCGCAGCAGCGTTGGCCAACAGGTCGCGGAACTCGTACTTGGTGTAGAGCATCTCGCCGGTCGCGATCGGGATGGGCGACTCGGAGCGCAGATGCCCCAGCGCCTCACGGTTCTCGGGGCGCAGCGGCTCCTCCAGAAAGAGCGGATGGAAAGGCTGCAGCACCTGGCAGAGCGTCAGCGCCGTCGACGGCTGGAAGATCTGCGCGTGGGCGTCGAGCCCGATGTCGACGTCGTCGCCTACCGCCTCACGCACCGCCCGGATCCGCGCCTCTGCACCGCGCATCGCCTTCGCGAGCCCCATATCGTGCCAGAGCGGCTCGTCCCGCCGGTCGAAGGGAAACATCTTCAGCGCCGTATAGCCGTAGGTGCGCACCAGTCGCTGCGCGCTCTCGGCCAGTGCCTCCGGTGTGTCGCCGCCCGCCGACTGGTAGACCCGCACCCTGTCGCGGCACCTGCCGCCGATCAACTCGTAGACGGGCACCCCAAGCACCTTCCCCTTGATGTCCCACAGCGCGTGCTCGATCCCGCTGATGGCGGCGTTGAGAATTGACCCACCGGGGAAACGCGACCCGGCGTACATCAACTGCCACAGTCCCTCGATCGCCAGGGGGTCGCGGCCGATCAGCCACCCGGCCAGGTCCTCGATCGCGGCGACCGTCGCACGGTCGGGCCCGATGCTATATGCCTCCCCCACTCCGTGCACGCCCTCGTCGGTCAGCACGCGGACGTAAGGCACGTTCCGGTGCCCCAGGTCGATCAGATAGACTTCAATGAACTGAATCTTCATAGCACTCCTTCTCTCGGTGCCTTCGCGGCTTCTCAGCGCCTGGCACTTCCCGCCTCCCGAGGCGGGGCGCCTGGCACTTTGCCCCACCGGCCCCGCACGCTAGCCGTCTCCCTCGGACAGGCGCTTTGTGCCTCGAATCCCCTCGGTATCCGTCACTCTCACCTCCTGGCCCCTTCAACATCGTCACCCGTACAGTCCGCTCCGCGCGGTGATGTACAGCGTCCGACGGTCCCCCCCGCCGAAGACGAGGCACGCCGGGCGCTCGGGCACCTCGATCCGCTCGATCTGCTTGCCGCTCGGGTCATAGACGAAGATCGCGCCCGCCGCCACGTAGACGTTCCCCGCCGCGTCAACGGCAACCCCAAGCTCCCCCTCTTCGGCGAAGAGTTCAGGATCGGAGAGCCACCCGTCGGCGTGCGCCTTGAACCGCCACGTCTTCTGCCCGAACTCGTCGGCGAGGTAGAACGGCTGCCCCACGACGGCGGGGCGCAGCGAGAACGCCCGCACCAGATCCGGGCTCTTGGGAATGAAGATCGACCCGTCCGGGGAGACGACCTGCGTCTCGACCGGCGCCTGGCTCACCGCCAGGAAGTCGTGCGCATCGCGCCACCGATGTCCCGGCAGCATCGCCACCGCCCCGGGCCGGTCGACCGCCGGCACCTCCTGCACGATCTGCAGTTCCTCGGGTCGCCCGTCCGGGTCGAGCGAGAGCACCGTCCCCGTTCGCGTCACGACCAGCAGCCGTCCCGACCGGTCTGCCGCCAGGCTCACCGGCGCGATGGGGATGTCGCTCACCAGCTCGACCGCGCCCCCGTCCGCGGGCCAGCGGTAGATCCGGTGCCACCGCCCGTCGACGAAATAGACGTTCCCCGCGGCATCGACCGTCGCCCCGTCGATGAACTCGAACCCGCCCGCGACCCTCTCCACACGTGGACGTCCCCCAGCGTGGACCGCGGGGTCGCCCACCCGTCACGGTCAGCCGGGCGATCTCGCTCGACCGCACCTCACGCCCGTCGTCGTGTCGAGACCGTGGCGTCGAATGAGAACTTGGTCGGGCTGTAGGCGTGCACCCCGCGGAACCTCATGTCGCGGCAGCCGTCATCCGCACACCGTAGGGCGAGGGCCCCACCATCCGGATCACGCGGTAGAGATAGAGGTTGGCGAACGCAGGTTGCGGCACCGGTCGAGCGCCACCGGCAGCGCGTGCGGCCCCTCGCCGCTCTCCTCCTCCAACTGCAGCGCAAAGATCCGCCAGTTCGCCACGTTCCGCAGGATCACCTCGTTGCGCACATGGTGCTCCACCGACATCGCATAGATCCGGCCCGGCGTCTCGGTGTCCGAGATGTAGACCCCCGCGGCCGCCGTGGGGCTCGGCGTCCAGATGTCCTTGAAGGTCCCGCCGCCCCCGTCCGTGATCCAGAGACTCCAATACTGCGAGTCCCAGACGTGGTCGGGGTTAGCATCGGCCGTGCGATTGTCATTGTAGGGCTGAACCCGTGACCCGTCCGGCCCGAACATCCCGTGCCCGCCCATGAAGCGCACGTCATTCATCATCGAGCGCTCCCCGCCATCCATTTGGCGGCGACGGCGCACCCGTTGGTACCGCCAGGGTCGAGCCCGATCCCGGTGACCATGTTGGTCCCCCCTTGCGGCGCCTCCAGCAGCGGCTTGGGCGGCCCCTCGATCGCGGGGGGCGGGCCCATCAGCCAGCGAGGCAGCCGCGGGGGCCCGCCCTCTCCCGCCTTCCGGCGCGCGCCATCATCGCCGCCAACCACGGCGGCGCCTCCGGCGGCTCGCGCTCTGCTACCGCGCCCTGGAACGCGGGCGTGTCGTCGAGCACGACGATCTGCGTCGCGATGGGGCTCAGCCCGATCAACACCGTGTCGGGCCGCAGCGTGATGGTGTCGGTGACCCTGTAGCGCCCGGTCGGCAGATAGATCGCCCGGTGCTGCGCGACGGCATCCCTCAGCACCTGCGTGTCGTCGGTGACCCCGTCGCCCGCCGCGCCAAGCTGCCGCACGTTGACCCACGTCTCACACGGGGGCAGGTCCGGCACGTCCGAAGGCACCGCAGGCGGCAGCGCGTCGAGCAGTTCGAGGTCGACCGTCGTCCGCACCTCGGGCACCGCGCCCAGATCCGTGATCTGCAGCCCGTGGGAGAACGACCTGACGCGGTAGAGCGGCCCGATCCCCGCGAACGTGTTTCCGCCCCGGCGGAACGACGCGAGCACCGGCACACCGGCGCAGACCACGTTCTCGAGGTTCACCTGCGTGCGGGCGCTGCCCTCATCGCTGATGACCAGCGCGGGGCCGCTGATATCCTCGAAGCGCGAGTCGGTGATGACGAGCTCCTCGGCGCGGTCGAGGTTCACCGAGATCGCGGTCGGCACGTGCGCGAACAGGGTACGCACCAGTGTCAACCCGCCCTCCTCGGTGCGGATCGCCGCCACCCGCTGCCCCTCGAAGGACGAATCGATCATCAGAAAGGGCCAACTCGGCGACGGCTTGGTGGTGATGATGCCGTAGTCGCCGCCGTAGAAGCGGCAATCGTCGATCTCATTGCCCACCTCGTCGATCCCCGCCCGCCCAGACCCGATGCGGAAGTCGACGTGGGCCAGATAGCAGTGCTGTGCCCAGTGCGACCGTACCCCAACCGCGGCGGGGTTCCCCTCACCGATCTCGATGTCGATGTTGCTCAGGGCGCTGTAGAAGGTGCCGGGGTTGGCGTCGCGAATCGGCTGTCCCTCCTGGGGACGCCCGCTCGTGAAGTGGATCATATACCGCCCATCTCCCTCCTGGTAGCCGGGCGTGTTCGGGCCGAGGACGAAGACCGGGCGGCGGGCGCCGAACCCGATCAGGCGGATCCCCGCCCAGACGTGCAGCGTGTGGGTGAGCCGGTAACGGCCCTCGGGCACGAAGACGATCCCGAAGCCCGTGGCCTCCTGCGCCGCGTTGATCGCGTGCTGGAGCGCCACGGTGTCGTCCAGGATGCCGTCCCCGTGGACGGGAAACGCCCCGGAGTCGAGGTAGACGGCTTTGGGGTCCAGGAGTCGTACCGTGTAGAACGATGCACCATCGGGCATGTGGACACCTCCTGTAAAGCATAGACGTAGGCGGCGCCTGACGGCGCGCCGACACCGGAACAGGGCAACCCTACACGTACGGTGCCCAGCACGGTTATACGACAGGTCGGCGCAGAATCAACACGGGTATGATCGTTCCGGGATGGCGCATCTGATCCGTATACGCTGAAATCGACGCACAGGAGGATCGGGATGCGACAGCTCTTCACATTCAACATGATGACCCTCGATGGCTACTTCGAGGGGCCGGGACAGGATATCAGTTGGCACAGCGTGGACGACGAGTTCAACGAGTTCGCCATCGCCCAACTCCACGAGATAGGCACGCTGCTCTTCGGACGCGTGACCTACGAGCTCATGGCAAGTTATTGGCCCACCCCAGCCGCGATCGGGGATGACCCGGTGGTCGCCGACCTGATGAACCGCATACCCAAAGTCGTCGCCTCGACGACATTGGACAAGCTGGAGTGGCAGAACGCACGCCTCGTCAAGGACCACGTGGGTGACGAAGTCGCGAGGCTGAAGCAGCAGTCCGGGAAAGCCCTGGCCGTTTTCGGCAGCGCCAATTTCATGGCCACGTTGATGCGCCTTGACCTGGTCGATGAGCATCGCGTGATGCTCAACCCGGTGATCCTGGGTGCCGGCACGCCGCTCTTCAGGCCCGGATGAGAGGCTGCGTCTCCACCTTGTCAGAACGAGGACGTTCGGCAACGGGAATGTCCTGCTGTGCTATCGCCCGGAGGCCACGCAGGCATAGGGCAAGCACGGTCCGCCCTCAGTCGCTCGCCTCCTGTATCGACTCGAGCATCGCCTTCAGCAGATCCAGGTCCGGCGTGAAGCTCGCCGCGGGCTGCATCTCCAGGTTGGCAAGCGCCTCATAGAGATAGGCGTCGTAATCGTCGTAGAGCGGCGCGAGTTCCTCGTTGCTGTAGTCCGACCAGTGATCGCGCAGTGTGGGGTGCGAGACCGGCAGCCACGCGAAGACGAAGTGGCTGCCATCGCCGATAAAGCCCTCGTAGACGTAGGTCAGTGCCTCGTTCACCACGGGCGTGACGTCCTGCGCGTATTGCGTCAGGAAGTGGATGCCCCGCGCGTTGCCCCCCTCCAGGTAGCCGACACGGGCACGATAGACCTGAGCTGCGTTTACGGGCGGGAGGATGGGGATGCTATCAATCGTGCTCGGCGCCGGCTTGGTGTCGAGGATCAGCCGGATCTGGTCGAGGATCTCCGCTGCAGTGGGGCTGGCGGCCTCGAGTCCGTCGGTCGGGTACACGACGATGTACGGCTGCGCATTGCTCACGCCTGAGGGATACCCCTGCATCTCGAAGCGCACCCGCTCCGGCATCGCCCAGATGTCGCCGAAGAGCACGTCCTCCTGCGCGGCAGGGAGTACGGAGCCGTTCACATTCGAGGCCACCGCGGGATCGTAGCAGAGCACGACGGCGCCGGCCCGGGCCGCGTTGCCCTGTGGGCAGGGCCCGGCTGCGGCCGGAGGCTCATCGGTGGGCGCGACGGTGGCAGCCGCCTGCGGCGGCGGAGGCGTTGGCTTCCCCCCGATCGAGCTCGCCAGGGTCGCGGGCGGCTTCGCTCCCGGCGAGGCCGGCGTCGAGGCATTCGGTAGATGACATGCCAAGGCACATAGGACCAACAGCGCCACCCATCCCAACCCACGCAGACGTCGACGGCTCATCGCTTCCTCCCTTTGTGCGTTGAACACGCACGCTATATGTCGGACGGCAACACGCGCAAGCGGTCAAGCTGTCTGAACCACGGATTTGGCCGCTCAGAAGCTCTTCAGCACCTCGAACATCATCCGCGTGCCCAACCCCAGGTTCTCAATCGAGATCCGCTCGTCGATCCCGTGGAACCCCGCCAGCTCGTCAGCCTTCAGGATAGCGGGGAACAGCCCGTAGGTGCTGTAGCCCCGCTGGCGGAAATAGGCCGAGTCCGTGGCGCCCGGCGTCAACAGCGGCACCGTCAGGCTGCCCGGCACCAGCCGGCCCGCGACCTCCGCGAGCGTCCGGAAGAAGATACTGTCGTAGTCCGAGACGCTGTTGGGCGAGGGGTACTGCACGACCTCGATGTGCACGCGGGCGTCAGCGATGATCCGCTGCAGCTCGGCGACAAACGCGTCCGGCGACTCACCGGGCAGCAGTCGCGCGTCCAGCACCGCCTCGGCCTGTTCCGGGATGACGTTCGCCTTGCTCCCCGCGTGCAGTCCGGTCACGCTCACCGTGTTCTGGAGAATCGCGGCGATAGCCGGCGCTGCCGTCAGTCCCTTCGCAGCGACTGCCCGGGCCAGCGGGTTGTCCAGGTGTGCCAGCACCCACGACTTGGGAAACGGCAACGAGCCGGCGATGGTGCTGAACATCCTGCGCGTGACATCGTGGAGACGGATCTCGGGCTCGTGGTTGTGAATACGCGAAAGCGCGCTGACGAGAATGTCGTTGGCGTTCTCCGCGTGCGGCATGCCACCGTGACCCGGCTCGCCCTCGGCGACCACCCTCAGCCACAGCGCCTGCTTCTCCGCCACAGCCACCGTGAAGACGGTGCCCGGCCCGAAGAAGTCGCGCAGCCCGAAGCCACCCTCGTCCCAGACGAACTCGGCCTCGAGCTCCGCCGCGTGCTGGTCGAGCAGCCACCGCACGCCGGGCACGCTCGCCACCTCCTCGTCAGCGACCGCCAGGTAGATCAGATCACGCGTGCGCGGCGCACGGGTGCGCGGCCCGTCGTCGCGCCGGAGCAGATCGAGCGCCAGCAGGGCCATGATCCCCATACCCTTCATATCGATCGTCCCACGGCCCCAGACGTAGCCGTCGCGCACCTCGCCGCCGAACGGGTCGAACGACCAGCGCGCCGGATCCGCCGTCACGACGTCCATATGGTGCAGCAGGATGATCGCGCCGCGGGCCTCCGCGTCGGGACAGGTATGCGGAAGCCGCGCCACCACGTTCGCCCTGCCGGGCGCCGGCTCGTAGACCACCGGGTCGAAGCCGCGCGCCCGCAGCTCCGCGGACAGAAACTCCGCCGCGGGCAGCTCGTGCCCCGGCGGATTCGTCGTGTCGATCTGCACATACCGGCTCAGCAGCAACGCCGCCTCGTCGGCGACGGAGGACCAATCGATCATGTCTATGAAGACTCCTTGATGCAAGGCGAAGACCTTTGGGGTTTTCCTGTCGACGAGGCGCCCTGTTGAGTAGGAAACCCCAAAGCTCTCCGGGACAGCCGAGCGGCGTACGTCCGCAACCGGCATCACTTCCGCAACCTCACCCCCAGCCCCGGCCCATCGGGCGCCTCGGCCCAGCCCGTGGCAGGGTCGACGACGTAACCCGTCGCCGGATCGCCGGTGACGAAGAGCGGTCCGATCAGCTCGCAGGACGCGATACCGGCCCGCGCCACGGCAAGATGCATCCCCGCGGCACTGCCGATCGAGCTTTCCACCATCGACCCGAGGATGCAGCCGACGCCCGCGCCCTCAAGGGTGCTAGCCGCCTCGGCGACCGCCAGGATATCGAGCGCGCGCCGGATCCCCCCGCACTTCATCAGCTTGATGTTGAGCAGGTCGGCGGCGCCCGCGCGCACGATCGCCAGCGCGTCCGCCGCCGTGTGGCAGCTTTCGTCCGCCATGATGGGTATATCGACCGCAGCCACCACCTGTGCCATCCCGGCCAGATCGTCCGCCGCCACCGGCTGCTCGACGTACTCAACGTTGAAGCTCGAGAGGCGCCCGATCGCCTCGATCGCGGTGGCGGCGTCGCCCCACCCCTGGTTGACGTCCAGCCGCAGCCGCGTGTCGCCGCCCACGGCCCTCACAACCGCCGCCACCCGCGCGACGTCGAGATCGAGGTCGCGCGACCCGATCTTGAGCTTCAACACGGCGCTTCCCATCGCCGAGAACCCCTGCGCCAGCGCGGCCATCGCCTCCGGCGTGTCCATCGGCACGACCGGGTAGAGCTGCATCCCGTCGCGCACCCTGCCCCCAAGCAGCGTCGAGACCGGGACGCCGAGCGCCTTGCCCGCCAGGTCGTAGAGCGCCATATCGACCGCGGCCAAGGCCGCCGGGAAGCCAACCTCCGCTGAGGCGGAGGCCGCGGCAGCCTCGGCCTCTGACAGAAGCACCGTAAGCTCCAGCGGGTCGCGTCCGATCAGCACGCGCCCCATGGCCTCGAGCGCCGAGACCACGCCCGCCTGTGTCTCGCCGGTCACCACCGGATCGGGCGACGCCTCGCCCAGCCCGACGGCCCCGGCATCGGTGTGGATGACCAGCATGGCGTACTCGAAGACGGAATAGCTGCCGTAAGCCACGGTCAGCGCGACCTGCGGGATGAGGTTCAGCGGCGTGACATCGACGGATGTGATGCGCATAGTGTGGACTCCTTTGGCGCAGAGACCTTTGGGGTTTCCTGTCGAGAAGCATCTGTGAGCAGGAAACCCCAAAGGTCTTCTCGAACCGGTCACCGACAGCTATCAGCTGACAGCTACCTGCTGACCGCTGATCGCTGACCGCTTCCTTCGAAACACCCCCCACACCACGGGCAGTGCCAGGACGTGCACGCCCGCGAAGATGCCGAACATCGGCCGGAAGCCCACGCTATCCACCAACATGCCCGCGACGGGCTGGCCGAGCCCGATGCCGATGTTGCCCACCGCCATGATGAAGGCAAAGGTGAAGGCCGCGATCCGCGGGTCGCAGAACTCCATCCCCACCGCGAAGTAGACGGTCTCGTAGTAGCCAAAGGCGATACCGAAGAGCGCGACGACGGCCCAGGCCAGCCCCACCGACGGGACCGATGGCGAGACCCAGGGTTGCGCTCGCCGTGATCAGCAGCGCAGCGATCACGCTGGTGCGACGGCCGATGCGCTTCATCAGCGGGCCACCCACCACGCCGCCCAGCAGCGTCCCGATACCGAAGACCGAGGTGTAGACGCCGACACGTCCCAGCCCGACGCCCAGGCCCTCGTTCAGAAAGACGTTGACCATGCCGTTGGTGCTGTAGAGCGCGAACGGATAGACGATGCCCAGGACCAGGAAGAGGACGAAGCCCCAGTCCAGGAACGCCCGGAACGCGCCGCGTGTCGGCGCCTGCGCAGCGGCACGACGGCTGCCCGCATCCTTCGTCGACAGCACCAGCGGCACCGTGACGACGGCCAGGGCGGCCATCAGCAGGAAGATGCCCGACCACTGGCCCCGCTGCGACAACTGCCCCATCGCGAGCGCCATCACCACCCCGCTCAGCGCCCTGCCGCCCACCATCAGCCCCTGCACCAGCCCACGATCGCCCTCTGCCGTGCTGTCGATGGAGAAGCCATCGGTGGCGGTGTCGTACGTCGACATCCCCAGCGCCGTCAGCACCATCAGCGCGAGGTAGAGCGGAAACTGGTCCACCGGCGAGACGAACGTGAGCACCCCGATCGCCACGGCCTGGAGCGCCAGCCCGATGACGATGTAGGGTTTGCGACGCCCCATCCCAAAGAGGCTGACGCGGTCGCTCAGGAGCCCGATAAAGATCTTCAGCACGAAGGGTATCAGCGTGATCCCGCCGACCAGCCCGATGCGCGTGTATGAGACACCATAGGACCGCAGGTAGAGCGCGTTGAACCCTGAGAAATAGGTCAGCAGCGCCCCCTCGACAAAGTACACCGTCGTGAACAACACCAACCGCAGTCGACGACCGCTAGCGTCCACCGGACACCCCCTCAAGAAAGATGAATGCTTCGAAGATGATTGCCGCCGCGGATCGCGGGCAGCTCATAGAGCGGCACGTAACCCTCCATGCACGGGATCCCCCCGGCGTTGAGCGCCTGAAGGAACCACGCGCGGTCCCTCCCGCCGAAGGCCGTGGGATCGTACCCGCATGCAGAATGATCGTAGCCGGGCCGAAGTGCGTGTGCGTGCAGGCCACCATGACGGACCCAGGCACCGCACCGATCGCGGCGCCGGGCAGCTGCACTAATCACCCCGTCCAGCCCCACCAGATCACAGACGACGATCACCGCCCGCGTCGTGCCATCGTCCATGACTAGCGCCCGCGCGTTTAGCCGGTCGCGTACACCCACAGAGGGACCCAGCCGTGCCACGTATCCCGTCAGGTCGTGCCCACACAGGGCGTGATGTCGATCTCGGCCGCACCACTATACTCCCACCGCCCAAACCCACCACCGCCCGATCCAACCCAAGCCATCGCCAAAGTCAACGGATATGGTATAAGATGGAGGACAAACCCAACAGATACGAATGCAGAGAGGAAGGGTACAGAGCAAATGAAGAAGCGAATGACAGGACCACACCAACTGATGCAACTGGGCGCCGTGGCGCTCATCATCTTGACGATGGTCTCAACGGCATCCTGCGCGCTGATCCGGTCGGCTGCTCCGCCGCTGCCCACGTCCAGTCCGACGGCATCGAGCTCTGCCGCCGGGGACAGAGCGACCGCCACACCGGCGACCTCGCCTATCGAGACGCCCGCAGCGGCCACGAGCACCCCGATGGCAGAATCGACACCCACCGCCGTTCCGCCGACGGCAGCCCCGGGATCCACGGCGACCCCGCCCACATCCATGGCTGAGCGGATTGCCTTTGCCGCCGGGACCACTTACGCCACGATCCAGGGGCACATCGGCGCCGGGGAGACCCTTCGCTACGTCTTCGGCGTAACCAGCGACCAGCTCATGGAGGTGAGTGTCGACACGATCCCCGTGGGCCAGGGCACCCTGAGCCTCTCAATAGTCGGCGCGGACAACGTCATTATCAAGATCCAGGGACAGCCCTTCTTCCGTGGGACGGTGCCCACGACACAGGACTACACCCTCGCGATCACCAACAGCGGCGCAGCCACAGATTTCACCTTGAGCTTGATGATCCCCATACGGATCACCTTCGCGCCAGGCACCAGCACGATCCAGATCCCGGAGACCCAGGCTGCAAACAGCTCCCTGGCCTTCGTGATTCGGGCGCTGGGAGGGCAGACGTTGGCCCTGGATGCCGTGGCCACCGAGGGTCAGGTGATCCTGATCGTCTACGGTGCCGACGGCACCGTGCTCCAGACCGATCACGCCGGGAGCCCCACGTTCTCCGGCAACCTGCCCACGACGCAGGACTATCTGATCGACGTCCGGGCGGTTGGGGGCGGGCCCGCCAGCTACACGCTCAACGTCTCGGTCCCGCCCATGGGCAGCACCACCGCCACGCCCACGCCCACGCCTGAACCGGGCGCTACTACGCGCATCCTCTTCGCTGCCGGCGAGACACAGGCGCAATTCCCTGGGCACATCGACGCCAATAGCACCAACCGCTATCTCGTCGGCGTCTCCGCGGGGCAGTTGATGGAAGTCGACTTCTTCCCGACCACGGGCCTGACACTGGCGGTCGTGGGGGCGAACGGGCAGGTCGTGATGCCGCCGGGTCCGGCGTTCTTCCGCGGCGTCGTCCCGACCACCCAGGACTACACATTGATGGTCACGTCGGGGAGCCTGGCCGTTGACTACACGATGACGGTGATCATTCCGCAGCGGATCACCTTTGCGCCGGGCGCAGTGAGCGGGCAGGGGCAAGCCAGCATACCGCCGTCGACCACCGGACACTTCGTGGTCCACGCGCTCGCCGGACAGACGATGACCGTGGAGACGGCGACGAGCCAGGGCCAGGTGGTCCTGATCGTCTACGGTGCCGACGGTAGCGTCCTCCTGAGCGACCACGCGGGCGCCACCGGCTTCACCGGCGTGCTCCCGCTGACGGAAGATTACCTGCTCGACCTGCGCTCGGTGGGTTCGGCGACCGCGAACGTCATGGTCACCGTGACGATCCCGGCACCCTGAGGCCATAGGCGCTACCGAAGGAGCGGCGTCGGGGCGTTGATGTCCCGATGCCGCTCCTATCTGCTTTGCGGCTCCGCCACCATCTCTTCGCCAAGGTCAACGAAGCCTGTCCGCTCCAAGCGGCAGAGAGCGCTGATGGGTCCAATCTCGACGCACCCTCGCGCGCACACCGCTTGCCGAGATCGCCCAAGTGGAGTGTAATAGCGTCATGACCTAACCCTCGGACACCGCTTGACCGTGATCGCCGTGAAGCCAGGGGCGGCGCTGCGTGCACGGGAGTCGGGCGTCATCTGACTGTGAGGCACAGGCCTCATCTCCCGCGCCGCCGGCCTGGTTCTTTCATCGATAGGATCGTCGAATCGCGATGGCCCGTCTTTCCATAAAGGTGTTGGGCCCGATGCAGGTAACGCTGGATGATCGGCCGATCACCCACTTCGAGACAGAGAAGGTACGCGCGTTGTTGGCCTTCCTGGCCGTCGAGGTCGACCGGCCCCAGCGTCGCGACGCGCTGGCCGAGATGCTGTGGCCCGAGCGGCCCGAAGGCTCGGCCCGCGCTAACCTGCGCCACACGTTGGCCAGCCTGCGAACCGCGATCGGTGACGTGACCTCCCTCACTAGCACAGTCGATGCAACGGCGATCCCCTACCTCCTGACAACCCGCCAGACGCTACAGCTCAACCGTGATGCCGACGTCTGGGTGGATGTCCGGGCGTTCGAAGACCTGCTACGCAGCAGAAACCCCGGCGGCGCTGCGGGGCCGGTCCGACCGTCGACGGATGAGCTCGAGGCAGCCGCGTCCCTCTGCGGGGGCCCGTTCCTGTCAGACGTCTCGATCGATGACAGTGCAGTCTTCTCGGAGTGGGCCACGATCACGCGCGAACGGCTGGAGCGTGAGGCCATCGCGCTTCTCCGCCAGCTCACCGAACGCCACGAGCGACGTGGTCAGTGGGGGCGCGCCTTGGCCTACGCCTGGCGGCAGGTCGAACTTGCGCCGTGCGATGAGCAGGCGCAGCGGCAGATCATGAGGCTTCTGGCCCTGAACGGCCGGCGCAGCGCGGCGCTCGCCCAATACGAGACTTGCCGTACGCTGCTGGCCGAACAACTCGGCGTCGAGCCGGAGATGGAGACGACGCAGCTCTGGCAACGAATCCGAGATGGGGCATTGGCTAGCCCTGCGTGGGCGCGGCTCGATCCCCCTTACTCCGGGAGACCATCTCACCCGGACGAGGCCTCGTCGCCCGGACCGGATTCCGTCTTCGTGGGTCGGGAACGTGAGATCAGCAGACTCCTCGCCCTACTTGAGGAGGCGGCTCGGGGTGCGTGTCGGCTCGCCTTCGTCGTCGGCGCCGCCGGCCAGGGCAAGACGGCCCTCCTGAATGAGGTCGCGCGGCAGGGGCTAGGGGCGCATGCCGATCTGCTGGTAGCACGCGGAAGCTGCACAGCCTATGCCGGGGTCGGGGATCCCTACCTCCCCTTCCGCGATGTGCTGGAGATGCTGACGGGCGATGTCGAGCCGCACGGGTCGCGAGGATGGATCGGTCCTGACGGCGCTCGACGTCTCTGGAGTGCGCTGCCGTCGGCGCTATCGGCACTGGTGACACGGGGACCTTCGCTTGTCGGGACCATCCTGGCCGGCGAGAGCCTGCTTTCTCGGGCCGCCAGCGCGGTGCCCGGCCGCGATGACTGGTTGGGGCGCATCCGGGCCCTGACGGGTCAGGCGCAAGACGGCAGCGTTCCCGTGGACCAGACTTTCCTCTTCGGTCAAGTCACCGACGTGCTGTGCACGCTCGCAGATCAGCAGCCGCTCCTCATCATCCTGGATGACGTCCATTGGGCCGACAGGGCCTCGATTGGACTGCTCTTTCACCTTGGCAGGCGGCTTGCAGGCGGTCAGCATCGCATCATGATCGTGTGTGCGTACCGGCCTGAGGAACTCGTCCCCGGGCCCACCGGCGAGCGGCACCCGCTGGAGAGGCCGCTCCACGAGCTGCAACGCCTCTACGGCGACGTCTGGGTAGATCTCGACGCATGGGACCATGAGGAGGGGCGCCGCTTCGTAGACGCCCTGCTCGACACCGAGCCCAACCACCTCGATGCAGGCTTCCGTGATGCCCTCTACCTTCACACCGCCGGACATCCCCTCTTCACCATCGAATTACTGCGGGCGATGCAGGAGCGCGGCGATCTGGTGCGCCGGTCTGGCGGAGACCGAGCCTGGGTCGAGACGCCCGGTCTCGACTGGGACCGGCTTCCCGCTAGGGTGGAGGCCGTGATTGAGGAACGCATCGTCCGTCTTGAGCCCCTACTTCTGGACATCCTGAGCGTGGCCGGCATCGTGGGGGACTCCTTCGACGCACAACTGGTTGCCGCCGCGATGCCGATGCCCGAAAGATCATGCCTGCGGGCACTGGGACGGCTCGAGCGGCTCTACCATCTTGTGCGACTGCAGTCCGAGGGGCAGACGGGCTCGGGCTGGACCGTTCACTACCAGTTCAGCCACATTCTCGTGCAGAACCATCTGTATCGCCGGTTAGGTAGCGGCGAGCGTCGACTGCTGCACCGGCAGGTCGCAGAGGCGCTCCTGGTTCTGCACAGCGAGGATCCGGACCAGGTCGCCGTGCAGCTGGCCCGCCACTTCCTGGGCGCCGCCGATGACCAGCGGGCTTTCCGCTACAGCATCGTCGCCGCAGCCAATGCTGAACGCGCCCACGCCCACCAGGCCGCGATTGCTCTGTATACCCAGGCCATCGAACTCGCTGACCGTGTGGGATCCGACACGGTCCGGCGCGCCGAACTGCACCGGGGGCGCGGTCTGGGCAGCGCGGCCCTGGGGGAGTTCGAGCGCGCGCGAGGCGACTTCGAGACATGTCTCGCGATCGGCCGGGCAGCCGGGAACCAGCGGACTGCGTGGCGCGCCCTGCTCGACCTGGTCGGGCTGTGGGCCTTGCGCGACTACGGTCGCAGCCGCGAGTTAATCGATCAGGCCCTCGAGCTGGCACAGCAGATCGGCGACCCTGCGGTCCTGGCAACGACGCTCAATCGGGTGGGTAACTGGTGGCTGAACCAAGAACACCTCCCGCAGGCGATTGACTATCACCGGCAGGCACTGGCCATCCTCGAGCCGCTGGGCAGCCAGGAGGCGGTAGCGCACACGCTCGACGACCTCGGGCTCGCGACCCAGATTCACGGAGACCTCTGCGCCAGCATCACTTACTACGACCGCGCCATCGCGGCATTCCGTGAACTCGGGGACTTGCTCGGCCTCTGCAGCAGCCTCATCGGACGGGCCCTAGCCGCAACCGCGCAGACCTTCACGACGACACTCATTCCGCCACGCGGGACTGTCGTCAGCCGTCGTGATCTTGAGGAGGCGCTGCGGATCGCCCAGGAGACAAACGCGCCCGCTGCAGCGGGCTGGGCCCTGTGGAGCCTCAGCCTGCACGACCTGGCGCAGGGGCAGTTCGGCCTGGCCCTGAACAATATCGAGCGCGCTCGGATTGTGGCCACATCCATCGGGCATCTCGAATGGATCGCCGGCGCCCACGCGATTCTTGGGGGGATCTACACCGAGCTTCTTGCCCCCGAGTTGGCGCGACCGGAGCTCGAGGAGGCCCTGGCCCTGGCTGAGAAGCTCCAGTCACGCCATTGGTTTCACTATGCCACGGGCACGTTGGCAGCGGTTTGCTGCAGTTGTGGCGACGTGGATCTGGCTCGATCGTGCCTCGATGGCGTCCTGGCGCCGCCGGCGCCGATGGACACCATCCACCGGCGCACATGCTGGGCCCGGCGCGCAGAAGTGGCGCTAATGGAGGGCGACCCGGCGAAGGCGCTTGACATCGTGGACCGCCTGATCGACTCGGCACCTCACACAGCGCCGTCACCGGAGCCCCGACCGGTCATCCCCTTCCTATGGCAACTTCGAGCCGAGATACTCGCGGCGATGGGGCGCACGACGGAGGCCCTCCTCTTGCTGGAGACTGCGTTGGCCCACGCTCAGGACTACCCGGCGCGGCTGCCGCTATGGCGCCTGCACGCGAGCCTCGCCCGCGTCTACCGTGCGTTGGACCGACAGTCGGAGAGTGAGAAGGAACTGGCCCAGGCCCGCGCGCACATACTCGAGCTAGCCGAGACCGTGCCGGTCGAGGACTTGCGCGAGCAGTTCGTCGCCCGGGCCAACGCGCTCCTCACGTAGCGCTCCGCCCTGTCTTGCTAGCGGGCCCTCCGCCCAGCAAGGCCCCTTATGGCCTGCTAAGCTGCGGTCAGCGCGAACCCCAGTTGCTGTGCCAGCACAACCTCATCGTAGACCACCCACCACTCAACGATCCGGCCATCCGCGATGCGCATTGTCTCGGCTTGGCGGTACTTCACCGGCAGCGGGCCGACGGCCAAGCCCTCGAAGGTGCCCTCGTAGATACCCCCGATCGTATAGAGCGCCATCAGGAGGTCGCCCTCACTGGCGATGGCGTCGGTGCCGGCCTGTATGTCGCTGATGCTGCCATAGAAGTGGCGCCAGCCCTCCATGATCTGCTCCAGCCCCACCTCGTCAACGTCGCCCGAGTAGTGCATCACGCAGTCCGGGTGGATGACGCGGTCGAACTCGTCCCACCTTCCTGACATGAACAGCTCCAGGAACTCCTGCAGGACCTGCTTGTTGCTTGCTACCTGATCCGGTGTGTTCATTGGACCAAACCCTCCATTGGAAGACCTTGCTGACGGTATATCGATGATAGACCCAAACGGGCGGCCGGGCAACGTCAGATGCATCGCCCCGCCGCACGCTGCCACACGGCTCACTGCAGCTGCAGCGCGAACCCTAGTTCTTCCGCCAACCGCTGCCGGTCGAACTCCACCCACCACTCGACGATCTTGCCATCGACGATGTGCATCGTCTCCGCCTGAAAAAAGCTCACCGGTACACCCGAAAACTGCTGGCCCATGTACTCCCCTTCGTACGTGGCGTCCATGACGTAGAAGTCCATCAGGTACTCGCCCTCGCCGGCCTCGGCAACCGATGTGACGTTGAGGTCCGTGAGCGGCGTGTAGGCTTCGACCCAGGCCGCCTTCATCTGGTCCAGCCCCACGAGGTCGGTGCCACCGGGCTCGTGCAGGACGCAGTCAGCGGCGATCACCTGGTCGAAGTCACCCCAATTCCCCGACATGAACATGCCGAGGAAGGACTGCACCACTTCCTTGTTGGCAGCTTCCTGGGCGGCCTGAGCTTTGAGCTGCGCCGTCGCGCAACTCGCCAGGAGCAAGGCCAAAGCCACCAACACCAAAGGCCACAACCGAAAGACTCCCTTCTTCATCGCTCGTTCTCCTCTCTGCTAGGACAGGCTTCGGGCGGTTCGGCCAGGCCGCGCAGATAGCCGAGTAGGTCATCAAGGCTGGTGAACCCATGGCGTTCTCTGGTACGGGTGTCCTCAAGTGACGCCCGCCAGGATAGGCCCAACTCTGTCCGCACCAGCCAAAGCCGCAAGAGGTACGACATATACTTGCAACACGACTCCCTCATCATAGGTCTATCTGGGAACCACCGATCCTGCGCTACACCTGGGCCGAATCTCTTGTCCTAGAGCATACCGACCGACCGTGTGAATAGCGTGTGATCGGTGGACCTCCTGTCGCACTGCACTTGACACGACATCACACGCTGTTCACACGGTTGAGAAGTACGCTACACGCGAAGCAAAGTCGCCTGAGCGTGGGAGGTGCAGGTGAGGACCCGGTGCGTGGCATGGATAGTCGGTGTGGCGATAGTGGGCCTCCTCGCGATGGGCGCTCTGGCAGCCCCGCTCGACGGGCTCAACCTTGATCGCTACGTTGTGGCTGGCGGGGGCGGGCACGCCGCGTTAGGCGGCTATGAGATGGACGGCACGATCGGCCAGACCGCTGCCGGCACGCTCGATGGCGGCGTGTATATTCTGAGTGGCGGCTTCTGGCAACCAGCGGTGGCGCCCTTGCCCACAGGCAGTTCCCCTGAGATCATTAGCACCCCTGATACGGTCGCCAAGGTCGGGATGCTCTACAGCTATGCCATCACCGCGGTCGATCCCGATGTCGGCGACGTTCTCACAATCACCGCGCCGCTCAAGCCGGGTTGGCTATCACTCGTCGACCACGGCGACGGCACGGCGACGTTGAGTGGCACTCCCAGCGTGGCGGACGTCGGCAGTCACAACGTCGTCCTGAGGGCGCGCGACGCCGCCGGCCACGCCGACTTCCAAGCCTTCACTGTGGCGGTGAGCACCCTGCCGCTCCCCGACCTCTCGCTGTCGGGCAAGTGGGTGAACCGTGCCACCTTCGATGTAGGCGATACGGTGACCTACACGCTGGTCCTCTACAACCGTGCCCTTGTCACGGCTACCGCGAGCCTGAGCGACGCGATCCCGCTGCACACGACCTACGCGGGCGGAGCGCAGGCCAGTGACGGAGGTCCGGTGACGCTCGCGGATGGCACGCTTCACTGGACGGGCAAGGTCGTCAAGGGGTCCCCGGTCATCCTGCGCTTCAGCGTAGAGGTGACGACCACAGCCCTGCAGGTCGGGACCACTATCGTCAACACCGCCACCCTCGACGATGGGCTGGGTCGCGTGACGCTGTTGGAGGCTAGCTCGGCCTACAACCCAGGCTACGGCCTGACGATCAACGACGGCACCGTCTACACCAACGTTCCCACGGTCACGCTGCAGTACAGCACCAACGTCGACGACGCCATCACCCAGGTCAGGTTCAGCAACGACGGGGCCTTCGGCGCCGGCTCGACCGACTGGCTCCCCGTGGTGCCTGACATGACCTACGACGATTGGGTTATGACGACCTACGGCGACCTGCGCATCCCCCGTATCGTCTACGCGAAGTTCCGCGACGCAGGCGGAGATCCGTTCGGGCCTGTGCAGGACGACATCATCTACGACCCGGTACCCCCATCCGCGCCCGTGATGCTCATCATCTCGAGGAAGGCGCTGGGCGCCCAGTCTGCGGCCGCCCAGGAAGTCACGATTGAGGTGACGACCAGCGACGACAATAGCGGGGTTGACGCCATCGAGGTCAGTGACGACGCCGGCTTCGAGCCCTTCACGACCTACCCCGCCACCGACAGCATCACTGAGATCACGTGGACGCCGAGCAAGTCCACCACGGTCTATGCCCGCGCGGTCGACCGCGCGGGCAACTACTCAACCAGCAGCAGCATCACGACTGAGACGCAGGTCTTCCTACCGCTGGTCGTAAGGAGATGAGCCGGAACGGTGCGCTAGAGAGAGACACCTATGGGACGTCTCTCTCGGCCTCCGCCCACAACACCTGACAGGAGGGAGTCCATGGTGACACCATCACGAGCTACGAGGAGAGTCGCATTGATATGCTTGCTGGTTCCCGCGATGCTCCTCAGCTACGCGCAGGGACCGACGGCGTCAGGGTTCGCCGCACCGCTGGCGAACTTAGGATCGGGCTTCACCTACCAGGGCCACTTGGCATCCGACGGCGAGCCGATCACCGACGACTGCAGAATGGCCTTCCGCCTCTACGATGACGCCACGGCGGGCAGCCAGGTAAGTATTGCCATCACCACCACGGTCCCCGTCACCGCCGGCCTGTTCCTTGCCAACCTCAACTTCGGCGCCCAGGTCTTCAACGGTGACGCGCGCTGGCTTGGCGTCCGCGTCAGATGCTCGACCGACGCTACCTTCACCGATATGGGGCGCCAGCGACTCACGGCCACCCCCTATGCCCTCTATGCCCAGACGGCTGGCGCGCTCCGCGGGTATCCGGTGGCGGAGACGCCACCTGTGGCCGGCCAGGTTCTGACGTGGGACGGCACTGCCTGGACCCCGGCAGTTGCCGCGTCAGGCGACGCATGGTCGCTCACGGGCAACGCCGGCACGGTCGCGGGCACCCACATCCTCGGCACGACGGACGGCGTCTCGCTGACGCTGGCGGTGAGCGGCACCGCGGCCTTGCGCCTCGAGCCCAACGCCACCAGCCCGAACCTGATCGGGGGCCACGCTGCGAACTCTGTAGCCCCGGACGCGGCAGGCGCCACCATCAGTGGTGGCGGATCTATGCTATCTCCCAACCAGGTGACGGCGGACGGTGGTACGGTCGGCGGCGGGCGCCGGAACACGGCGAGCGGCGAGTGGTCCGTCGTGGGCGGAGGGCTCAGTAACCTTGCCGATGGCCTAGAAGCAACGATCGGCGGAGGCGTCGGCAACCGAGCCGGCAATACAGGTACTGTGAGTGGCGGTAACAACAACAGCGCTACCGGAACGGATTCAAGTGTCGGCGGGGGGTATATGAACAACGCCGGTGGCTATGCGGCCACCGTACCAGGGGGCACGAATAACTTTGCCAGTGGCGACTATAGTTACGCGGCGGGAGGGGTGCGAACGCGGTCCACGAGGGCGCGTTCGTGTGGGCCGACAGTTTCAGCAGCCAGACCACCTCGCCAGCCACCAATACCTTCAGCGTCAAAGCCGGGGGCGGCATCTGGTTCGGCGCATCTGGATCGCCCACGATCCCAACAGGCCGCTTCATAAATACGTCCACGGGCGGCTATCTCTCCACCGGCGGCGCTTGGACCGATACATCCGACCGCGCGTTGAAGGAGAACTTCGTCCCCGTGGATGGGCAGGACGTGCTCGCTCGGCTTGCCGGGGTACCCATCACCACCTGGAACTACAGCGCACAGGATGCAGCCATCGTCCACATGGGCCCGACGGCGCAGGACTTCTATGCCGCCTTCGGTCTGGGAGAGGACGACCGGCACATCGCGGCCCTGGACGCCAACGGCGTCGCGCTTGCGGCAGTCCAGGAGCTCACCACGCGCGACCTCGACCAGCAGGCGCAGATTGAGACCCTCAGCCGGCAGCTCAGCGACCTGGAGACCCGGTTGACAGCCCTAGAATCGACCGCAGCTGCCGGTGGCTATGCGCCGCAGCGCGCAGGTGCGCCCGTCGAGAGTGGCAGGTGGGCCTTCGGCGTGGGCACGCTACTGGTCGGTCTTGTTCTTGGATGGGACGCACGGCATCGGTGGGCCCGGAGGCAGGCCGAAGTCACCGTCCGCCCCGTGCTAGGCACGCGATGAAGGCACCCCGGTCACGGAGCAAGCGTAGGCGGAATGTCGTCCAATTCGCGGCCCGCTGGATCGTCCTGGCAGCGCTGGTCGCGCTCCAGGCGCCGCAGGTGCTGGCGACACCAACGACGGTCCTCACCGTCACCAGCGCCGCCGACAGCGGCCCCGGCACGCTGCGCCAAGCGTTGCTCGACGTGCAGGACGGCGACACCATCACGTTCGACCCAGCCGTCTTCCTCCCCGGCGCGCCGGTGACCATCACGTTGACCAGCGCCCTACCCCACATCCACGTGAGCCACATGACCCTCGACGCGAGCAGCGCCGGCGTGGTCATCGACGGCACGCACTAGTCGGCGACTGGGAAGCCGGGATACAGATCGTGGGCTCCGAGGACAACGTAATTCGCGGCATACACTTCGCCAACTTCTCGGGACCGGGGATTGCGATAAGCGGCGAGGCCCGGACCAACGTGATCGGCGGCGACCGCGACGTCGGCGCCGGCCCCCTTGGAGAGGGCAACCTCTTTACCCATAGCGGCGTCGGTGTCGATCTGTCGACGAGCGGCACTTCGCTCAATGTCGTCACGGGCAACCTGATCGGCACCGACGCCACGGGTACGGCAGCGTTGGGCGATCAGACCGGAGTTTGGATCTCCGGGGGTGCACACAACAATACTATCGGTCCCGACAACGTCATCGCCCACAACGGTGGATATGGCATCGTCGTGCAGGACCCCGATACACTGCACAACACCCTGACCCGGAACAGCCTCCACGACAATGGTGCCAGGGGCATTGGGCTGTGGGACGGCGGCAACGCCGAGTTGGCCGAGCCCCTGGTCCTGGACTTCGACCTGCACGCCGGAACGCTGATGGGTATCACCTGCCCCAACTGCACGGTCGAGATCACCTCTGACGATGACGACGAGGGAGCGGTCTATGAAGGCTCGACCGTGGCCGATGGCACGGGGGTCTTCTCCTTCGCCAAGGGCTCGGCTTTCACCGGCCCAAACGTGACAGCGACAGCTACCGACCCCGGCGGCAATACCAGCGAATTCTCGGTACCGACATCGATCTCGTCCAGAGCCCTGGTTGTACAGAGGGGAAACAGCCTGCCGATCTCACCGTTTCGGGCCCAGTGCTCGTCGGCGCTGTTGGACAATCACCTGGGCACCTTCTGGGGCTACCTGGCGAGCCCCGAGATGGACGGCGATTTCGCGTGCAATCCACAGGGGGTCAAGGGGCTTAAGATGGTGCGCTTCTCCTTCAACGAAGTGGAAGACTGGCCATCGATCGACTGGACTCGCCCGGAACTCAGCATCTCGACCGAACAGGATGCCTTCGTGACCGGCCTGGCAGACAGCGGCATCACGATCACTTACATCCTGACCTTCTGGGACAAGGCCAACCACCCCGAAGGATGGTCCGGGCTGGAGTCACGCTTCACCACCGAGGAGGAGATCCAGCGCTACCTGACGTATGTGCGGTTCATCGTGGGGCACTTCAAGGACCGCGTAGCCTATTATGAGCTCTGGAACGAGCCCGACGCCGGGAGTCCTATCCAGCATATCAGGCCCCTGGACTACGTGGCGCTGGTGCACCGTGTGGTGCCGGTGATCCGGGATGAGTTTCCTGAGGCGAGGATCGTGATCGGAGGGGTGATCCTGCGCGAGCCGTATGGGCAATACTACCTGGCCCAGTTGGTCCAGTCGGATGTCATGCCCCTGGTAGACGGGGTGTCCTGGCACCCATTGTACGGGACGTCGCCTGACTACGAGGACGAGCGCGACTATTACTACGCCTATCCGGGGATCCTGCAGCTCATCATGGCAACGGCAACTGCCCACGGTTTCCAGGGAGAGTTCCGAGGCGATGAGATCGGCTGGTGCAGCCCGGACAGCGGCGACTGCGGTGCCGCGGCACATATGCAGACCAATACCGCTGCCGCGAAGTACCTGGGCCGAGGCATCATTATGCACCTGGGCAGGGATGTGGCGGTGCACATCGGGGGCGTCAGCGGCAGGCGTCGGGAGAACAGCGCCATGGCCAGCAACCTGGCGACGGTCTTCGCGGGTGCGCGGGCGGCGTCGTTTCCGGTCCAGGCCCAAACAACCGTGACGAATGTCGTCAGCTACACCTTCGCGCTCTCAGGCGAGGATCGCCTCGTCGCCCTGTGGACCGACGGCGTGGCGACCGATGACGACCGCGGAATCACGACCACCCTTGTGCTCCCAGGCATCGTAGATCGCAAGGTGACGGCGATCGACGCCCTGTACAGCTATCAGCAGCAGATCGTGACCGCCACCGTGGGCGGGAACCTGGTTATCCGGGATCTGCTCGTCAAGGACTATCCGCTCATCCTCCGACTCAGCTCGACCCGGTACGTCTTCTTGCCCATCGTCGTCAGGGAGTAGTCTGGTGGGCCGGTTTGCAGGCATAGAGAACGGAGGTGCTGCCGACAGCAGGCAAACGAATGAACGATCGGGACCCGATGACAGATGGCCGAATCCAACAGCCCCAAGGGGGGCACAACTCAGCTTTGCTGATGAAAGGGGATGACAGGATGAAAAGGCAACTACTGACGCTGCTCATAGTGTGCGCACTGCTACCGTTGGCATCGACGGCGGTATATGCCAAGGGGTCTACGCACGTTGATGGCACGCTCGAATACACCTTTGCCGTAACGGTATGAGAGAGGCCGGCCCCAACACGTTCATGGAAGCAACGGAGCACGAGATCTGGCAGGGAGACATGGCCGGCGAGGGCGACTGGTGTTCACGGTGGGCATGTTCAAGGACTTCTGGACGGTCCAGCTTCGCTGTGAGTTCACAGGCACGGTGAACGACAGGGAGGGCACGCTAGTCCTGCAGTTGATCGGCAAGAAGCCTGCGGATAGCGACTGGGCCGGCACGTGGGTGATTCTCAGCGGCACCGGTGACCTGGCAAATGCTCACGGCGGCGGAACCTGGGGAGGTCCCGGGTTCGGCGCGGAGGGCCCCGACTGTTGGTACGAGGGTGACGTTCACTTCGATCCCTAGGGTGGCAGCGGAGCAGCCCTTCATACGTACGCATTCGCCCGGGTTCCCGCGTGACATAGCGGACCGCGCCGAAATCCCGAATGACGCCGGGATACTCACCAGGCTCGCGAACGCCAGGGCGCGCCCGATCTGCGCCAGGTGGTCCCGATCGTCTACGGTGCCGACGGCAGCGTCCTCGTGAGCCATTACTCGGGCGCCACCGGTTTCACCGGCGTGCCACTGCTGACGCAGGACTACCTGCTCGACCTGTGCTCGGTAGGCTCGGCGACCGCGAACTCATGATCACCGTGACGATCCCGGCACCGTGAGAACGCTGTAGCCTCGCAGCCGTCAACGCAAGTGCCTGGGATGGCGCTACGCCATCCCAGGCACCATGCCCTGCACCAGGTGGTGCAGGAGAGGTTCGCAAGGCATACGTTCCAGGCGGATCTGTGATCCGCCGTCTACACGAAGAGCCGGCGGATCACAGATCCGCCTGGAACGAGGTCAAGACACTGATCTTGCCCTAGGCAGCTTCCCGAAAGGCCGGGACGACTGCCCTACCCGGTGGCACCCGGGCTTGGGGGAAAAGCACACGCAGGGACCTGCGGTCCCTGCGTTGATCCCCTCGTCGCCGGACCTGGGTTACCCCCGGCGACCGTACTTCTTGACAGCCGCCTCCAGGAACGGCCCGCCCTTCGCCAGATCCTCAGGCGTCATAGCGGGATGCCACTCAAGGCTGCCGCCAAAAGCATGCCACCAGGGCTCGGCGAACTTCACGATTTCCGAGACGTCTTTGAGGTCCACATAGACCATGGCCGTTCTCTGCCCGTTCATTTCGGTGAAGTAGGCGGCTTCCGGCTTCTGCTCCTCCAAGATGGATGTGACCGTCTTAACAAAGGAGCCCTCAACCATCGCCTTGTTGGTCTGTTCGACCGGTAGTGTAACAATCATCAACATACGCATGGTACACCTCCCTTCAGTTATTGCGCCAAGCTAAGCTTGGCCGAAAGGTAGATTCGAGACCGGATGTGCTCGCGCTGGCGCGCCCCGCTGACCTCTCCCGCCACAGGATTTCGGTCACCAAACGTTGCGGCGAGCGGCGCTGAGACCATCTACCAGATTCGTGACCGCGCCCGGCCTTCCGGATCCACAACAGCAACCTCAATAGTTGCAATTTTCGCTATTATTATAATGTCTATTTAAGAAAAAAGACAAGCCTGCAGGCGCCGATTTGGGGGTCAGTCGTCTCTTCCATCCACGCCCCGCCCACGGAACGCGAACCACACCGTCAGGGCACCGAGTCCCACCATCGCCGCGCTGGTGAGAAAGGTCGCGCGGTAGCCGACGGTCGCCGCCAGTACGCCACCGGCAGACGACATCGCCATCGTCCCCAGCCCGCTGAAGAGGTTCGCCACGCCGGCTGAAGCCTGGCGCCAGCCCTCGGAGACGGACTCCTGGATCACGAGGCTCACACCGACCGCGCCATCGCCCCAAAGACGCTCAGCCCGATGAAAGCCGCCGACGCCACCAGCCAGTTGCCGCCTATGGCCAGGAGCAGGATGCTGGCCGCTACCGCCGCGGCGCTCACGGCAACGGTCGCGGCGCGCCCCCAGCGTTTCACCAGCCCCGGCGTGACCAGGGGAGCCGGGATTGTCAACAGGCTTGAGAGCCCGATCGCGCCCCCGATCTGTGCAACGGGCACGGCCCAGGTAGCGTCCAGATAGACGCTGAAGAAGGCACGCGCCGTGAACTCTCCCCCCACCCGCAGCGCACAGACCGCGGCAATCGCGATCAGCACGCCCCACGGCGCCGGGCGCATCCTCGCGGCAAGGCGGTTCCAGGCCGGTGGCTGGAGTCCGACCGATCCACGGCGGCACTGACACCGTGGATCGGGACCGGATCCGGAGCGTCACGCGGCAGCGTGGCCAGGGCCCAGAAAACCGGGATGTAGACGAGCACACCAACGGCCAGCGTCAAGCCGTACGGGCGGGGATCGGCCAACGAAGATCCGAAGGCACCGCCGAGTCGGGCGAACCACACCGGCAGGATGCCGCCGATGGCGCCACCCAACACCGCGCCCAGCGGTCGCAGCGCGATCACCATGGCGAAGGCGTGCGGGCGCTCGTCGGACGTCGTCACCTCCGCCAGGTAGGGCTGGCTGTCACCATGAAAAGCACCAGGCCCAACGACGCAACCACGCGCGTAGCCAGCACCCAGGGGGCGCGCAGCGGGTCGGCGACCAGGTCGGCCAACGAGAGGGCGGCAAATCCGGCCGCCCACATGATCGTGCCCAGCAACATCGCCCTGCGTGGACCCAGCCTTCGGCTCAGTGCCGCGGCAGGCATGGCGCCCATGGCCGAGCCCAGGTTGGCCGCAGCAGCGGATGAGCCGACGAAGTCGGGGCCGAAGCCCATGCGGACGAGGTAGAGGCTCAACACGGCATCCGACAGGCCGGCCCACGTGACGCCCTGCGCGATGGACGCCGCAAAGACCGCCCGTGCCCCGCGGTGCATGCGGCGGAGACTACCGGCGTAATTCATAGGAGTCCTTGGGTAAGAGACATAGCGTCACGAAGCAGTAGAGCGACTCGCTCAGCAGGCCCACAGCCTACCACGGACCGGAGGCGGAGCAAGAGGCGGGTCCGGGCCGGCAACTTTTGCGCCGCCCGCTCGTAGAAGGTTACACTGGCTTCATCAGATACAGGAGGACCACAATGATTCAGAGAGCAATCGTCTATCTCACAATCGCGGCGGTGCTGGCGGTGACGCTGGCCTGCCGGCTGCCCGCTATCGGGCCTCTGCAGGGATCCATCGTGCGGGGATCAGGCAAGATGGTCGAGGAATCGCGCAACGTCGGCGAGATCACGGCGGTCTCACTGGCAACCATCGGCACGCTGCACATCGAGGTGGGAAACGAGACCGCCCTGCGCATCAGCGCTGAGGACAACATCCTGCCCGTGATCCGAACCGACGTCACCGGGGGGAGACTCACGATCGATACGCAGCCGAACACCAACCTCCACACGACGCGGCCCGTCGACTACTACCTGACCGTCGTCGATCTCAGCGAGGTGAGCCTCTCATCCAGCGGCGACGCCGAGGCCGGTGACCTGGATGCCAACCACTTCACCGTCCGCGTCTCCAGCTCCGGCGGTTTCACCATGGGCAACCTCTCGTGCCAAGATCTGACCGTGCGGCTGTCGAGCTCGGGCAATGCCAGGATCGCCGGTGCCACCGGCGCGACGCTCGACGTGGCCATCAGCAGCAGCGGGAGCTTGACGATCGGCGGCGGCGCGTTTGACAGCCAGGACGTGCGACTGAGCAGCTCGGGCGACTACAATGCCCGCGAGGTCAAGACCAACACGGCGACGCTGCGCCTGAGCAGCAGCGGCTCGGCCACCGTCTGGGTCGAGGAGAGCCTGTCCGCCCAGTTGAGCAGCAGCGGCAGTGTGCGCTACGCCGGCAACCCGACGCTCGACTGGCACTCATCGTCGTCCGGCAGCCTGCGTCCCCTGACCTTTCCGACCTTCCCGGCGGCAGAGCCTCGACGCGACACAGCCTCTAAGGTTTCCGACAGCAGTAGGACGGCTCGGGCGAGCCGTCCTACTCAATTGAACGCGGGCCGAGACTGGCATCTCAGCCCGTCATCCACCCACTAACGATACGCGTCCGAACCGTGGACACCCGGCGGGAAGGGGTTCAGCACCGGCGTGTCCTCGTCGGGCGCCACGACCAGCGCGTTGGTCACGCTGAGCACGCCCTTCTGTCCCGCTGCGACCTCCCCCGCATCTTCCTTGATCGCCTCGGTGTCGACCTTGCCGGACAGCCTCACCTGCCCCCGGCTGCTTGACACGCCGATCACCGCAAGCTTGGTGCGCGGATCCTCATCCAACGCCGCAATCACCCGCGAGCCGATCGCCGTGTCGGTGTCGAGCGCGTTCTCCACGTTCACGACGCCGGGTGTCGCCCGTGCCGCGGCTTCGGCCCGGCGCTTTGCCTTCCATCCTCGACCGCACCCGTCAAGGTCAGGATGCCCGACTCCATGCTGGCGGTCAGGCCGGCATAGTCATAGTCCTCCTCCGAAAGCCGCGAGAACAGCTCCGCCTCCGTTACCTTCGGTGCCGGGGCCGGTAATGGGGAAGCTCGTCCATGTCCTCCATCCCGGGCTTGAGGTAGATACCGTCCTCCGACACGCTGTCGATCCATCGACCGGCACGATGCGATAGTCCGGCAACAACCCCCTGCGCACAACCAGGTGGGTCATATCCCCTGTCTCCGCGCTGGCGAGCACGTGGTCGACCTCCCCCACCCGCTTCTGTTCGAGCGTCAGCACCGGCGTTCCCCGGCCGATCACCTCCAGCTCCGAGTCGATACCCTCCACCACGCGGTGTTCGACCACCGGCACCGACGCGGGCACAGAGGCGGTCCCGTACGGCGCCGGCCAGAGGCGCATGTCCGTCTGCGAATCGGTCTCGTGGCGATAGCCCCCAACGGGCGTCGTGAAATGGTGCTCGTGGAACTCGGGACAT
This sequence comes from uncultured Chloroflexia bacterium, assembly GCA_963751345.1. GTDB lineage: Bacteria > Chloroflexota > Anaerolineae > B4-G1 > SLSP01 > PWVB01. Next base: position 23,595 of record CAVVUS010000033.1, on the reverse strand, counting down.
TCCCTCAGCTCCTCGACTCCGACCGTGAGTTCGACCGTTCCATCGCCGGTCGAGGCCACCAGCGAGACCGGCAAGACGCGGTCGGTCCTCTGGAGAAACCCCTTCTCAACGACGAGGTCCGTGACCTCGTCGGTGTCAGGATCGACGACCACTCTGACAAGCTTCCCGCAACGTCCATCGTTGCAGAAGACATCGGATCCGATGCCGAAGTCCAGCTCCCTATCCTTACCATCCGCAGCCATCTTGGTGCCTCCCATCGTTAGGCCGCCGCCGGAGCGATCACGACCGGGGTCTCTGCCCCCGTCTCCGTCTCCGGCCTTGGCCCCAAGACGCGTTCCAGCGTCGCCTGCCCGATGCTCTCCTCTGCCAACAGCGCGGTAGCCAACGCATCGAGCTTATCGTGCGCATCCTCCAGCAGCGTCCGGACCACCTCGTGGCGCTCGGTCAGCAGGCTCTGCACATTCTGATCGATGAGCGCCGCCGTCGCCTCGCTATAGTCCCGCCCCTGCGCCATATCGTAGCCCAGGAACGGATGCTCTTCGTCGGCCTGGTAGGCCGCCAGGCCCAGCGACCCCATACCCCAGCGCGTTATCATCCGCCTGGCGAGCCGCGTCGCCTGCGACCAGGTCGCTCTCCACACCCGTCGTCGACGTGCCAAGCGCCAACTCCTCCGCGGTCCGCCCGCCCAGCATCACGTCGATCCGCGCCACCAGGTAATCGCGGGCGTAGTTGTAGCGATCCTCGCCGGGCAACTGCTCGGTAACGCCCAGCGCCTGCCCCCGCGGGACGATCGTCACCTTCTGTACGGGATCAGCCAGCGGCGTCAGCCAAGCGACAATCGCGTGCCCGGACTCGTGATAGGCTACCGTCCGGCGGTCGTTTTCATCCAGCAGCACCGACCGGACCTGTCCCAGCATCACCTTGTCCAACGCCAGCTCGAAGTCATCAAGGTGAATGACCTCGTGGTTCTCACGAGCTGCGATCAGCGCGGCCTCGTTGCATAGGTTCGCCAGGTCGGCGCCATTCAGGCCCGGCGTTCTGCGAGCCAGCACGTCGAGATCCACGTCGTCGGCAAGCCGCAAGTTGCGCGTGTGGATACCGCAGAATCCCCTCACGCCCCTTGCGATCCGGCATGCCCACCGTCACCTGACGGTCGAAGCGGCCCGGCCGCAGCAGTGCCGGGTCGAGCACGTCGGGGCGGTTCGTGGCTGCGATCACGATGACCTCGTGTCGCTCGTCGAAGCCGTCCATCTCCACCAGCAACTGGTTCAGTGTCTGCTCGCGCTCGTCGTTGACCGTCCCCACCCCTGCGCCGCGCCGGCGCCCGACGGCATCCAGCTCGTCAATGAAGACGATCGCCGGCGCAGCGCTCTTCGCCTGCTCGAAGAGGTCGCGCACGCGGCTCGCGCCGACGCCCACGAACATCTCCACGAACTCCGATGCACTCAAGTTAAAGAACGGCACCTCGGCCTCCCCGGCGACCGCGCGCGCCAATAGCGTCTTGCCGGTACCCGGAGGCCCCACCAGCAGGACCCCCTTCGGTATACGCGCCCCAAGTTCGTGGTATTTCCTGGGATGGCGCAGGAAGTCGATCACTTCCTGTAGTTCGGACTTTGCCTCATCCTCGCCGGCTACGTCCTCGAAGGTGACGCGCGGGCGACTTCCCCCGGCGACGCTCCGCCGTGCCTTGGTCCGCCCGAAGTTGAAAAGCCCGCCCTGATCCTGAGAAGCCCTGCGCCCCAGCAGGAAAAGGACCGCGAGCAAAGCCAGAATGGGCAATCCATCGGTCAGCAGGTAGTAGAACCACGGCGTGCTTGTCGGCAAAACATCGATGGTGACGTTCTGTTTCTCCAGCAGCGGCAAGAGTGAGGTATCCCCGACGGCCTGGGGGAAGGTTGTCTGAAAGGCCGTATAGGTCAGGATCTGCGTGGCGCCAATCTGCGGCGAGCCGGCCGTCGGTGTGGAGGGCACGGCAGTCGGCGTTGACTGCGGCCACTGGAAGGACTGCTTGGTTGTGCCGGTGATCGCATCCCCCTGGATCGTCACCTGCTTGATGTTACCCGACGAAACCTGTGCCAGGAACGTGCTGTAGGGGATGCTGGCTTTCGGCGCCCCTGTACTGAATAGCAGGTACGCGTTCCAGATGATGACGACCAGCAACAATACCAGCCAGATCCACGGTACCCGCGGCGTCTGGGTCTGCGGTGGCTTAGCGTCCACGATTCCTCCTTATACATTGTATGTCCTATTCCGTGGGCAGCGCGCTGATGTACAGCCCGAAATCCCCACCACCTTGATAGTCCCATTGTAGAACGAACAGTGCACGGCTATGGGCGAGTTTGGTGGGTCGAGTGTCGGAGCTGGGTGCACCCAGGTTGGAATTGCGTTGGGGCAATCGTCATATCGGCACAGACACCAGGGAGGTCGAGCTCTCGCATCGAGGTGGCCAACGAGGCAGATGCGGCCTGCCCACCGCTCTCAGCGGACCGAAGATGCCGAGGCGTCCACTTTCGCCCCGGCAGAAATAGGTGTAGACTCTCTCTCACGATTGCACCTTCCACATTGATCTGACGCTCATAGATCACGCTTAGCGCATCTCCAGACGAGAGACCGCGCGCACACGCGTGCGGTCTCTCTTGGTGTAGGCCCTTGGTCAGCACAGGTAAGGACCCGAGAGGAGATCAACGATGCACCGAAGAGCCCAGCAGTGGATCGCCGCACGTTCAAGTTTGGCCGTTTTCGCGTTGTTGACGATGGTCCTGGGCCCGTTGGTTCCCCGGCCCCCCGCGGCGTTGGCCGCGCCCGTCCCGGCTCCCCTCGCCGCGACCACGTGGTACACCGAGACCGTGGACCCCGGAGGCGGTCTGGGGCAGTTCGCCTCACTGGCCATCGACGCCTCCGACCACCTTCACGTGAGCTACTACGATGCGCCCAACACCGCCCTGCGCTACGCAAGCTTCGATGGGACCACCTGGGCCCCGATCACCGTCGACAACAGCGGCAGCGTCGGACAATACTCGTCTCTTGACCTCGACGGCTCCGGGAATCCTCACATCAGTTACTACGAGAGCGAGTCCGGTCTGCGCCACGCCGTCTACAGGCGGGTCGTCCTGGTCAAATGAACCGGTGGACTACAGCAGCGACGTGGGCGAGTACAGCTCCCTGGGCGTTGATGTCTACGGCAACGTTCACATCAGCTACTATGACGCGGATAACAGCGCGCTGAAGTACGCACGCCTCAGCGGCGGCACCTGGGTCAGTCAGACACTGGACGCCAACACCGGCTCGTGGCAGTTCACGTCTCTCGACCTGACCCGCTACCCCCACATTGTCTACTACGCCCCCGGCACCAATCAGCTCAAGTACTTTGAGGGCACCCTATCCGGCTGGAGCACGGCCAAGTCACCGGTCAACGCAATTGGAGAGGGGGGGCGCTATGTCTCCCTAGCACTCGACTCCGGTGGTAGTCCCCACATCAGCTTCTTCGACGGGACCAGCGTGATCTACACCTACTGGGACCCCGCCCGCGGGCGCTGGTATGATCAGACCGTCGCCACGATCGGCAGCGAATCCACCGTCTACACCGCCATCGCCGTCGACGAGGCCGATGGGGTTCACCTGGCCTACGCGGACGATCTCGGCACCGGGCACCTCGTCTACGTCGACGGCACCACATGGCTCACCAACACCATCGAGACAGGTGGGCACCCCGCTCACCCCTCGATCGACATTGACTCGGCGGGCTTTCCCCACATCGCCTATCAGACAGACGCCGGGCTGCGCCACGCGTGGATGGCCGCAACCCCCGACCTCGTGGTGAACGACGTCTGGCTCGACGCCGGTAACCAGATCGCCTACCAGGTGCAGAACGTCGGTCTGGGCGCCGCTCCTTCAGGTCACCAGGCCACACTGACGCTCGACGGTGTGCCCGCCGGTGGCGGCACGGTGCCCCTCACGCTCGCTCCGGGCGAGCGTTACAACGGCACGATCACGACTTGGAGCTGCAGCGGCGCCAGTGATACCGTCCGCGTGACCGCCGACGGCACGGCGGCGCTCATCGAGTCCAACGACAAGAACAACGCCCGCCAGGAGACCTGGCTCTGCGATACTGAACCCCCCACGGTCACCTCGGGTCCTACGGTGACGCCCGTCTCGACCACCTCGGTGACCGTCGCCTGGACGACCGACGAAGCCGCGGATAGCCGTGTGCGCTACGGGACCGATGCCGGCGGCTATCCGGAAACGGCCTACAACGCCCTCGACCTCACCGGCCACAGCCTGACCCTCACCGGGCTCACGCCTGCGACCGTCTACCACTACGTAGTTGAGTCCGACCGATCGCAACGGCAACACCGTCGTCAGCGACGAGGGCTTCTTCGAGACGCCGGCGCCCTCCACCTCGCCGCCGGCACCCACCATCGACGTGGTTCGCCGCACGGGTGACTACCCCGCCTACGACGTCTTGGTCACATTCCCGGGGTCCGGCGCGCTCAGCGCCGCCGGCGCCGACGCTTCCGCCCCCGGCGTCGACCAGGTGGCGGTCTATGTGGACGACGTGCTCGTCGGGCGGGACTACACGGCCAGTCTCGTCTCCGGCAGCCACGCGCAGTACGAAGTCACGATCTCGCCGGTCGCCCTGGGCTGGAGCCGCGATACCTATTTCGTCGATCCCGGCGAGACCGCTCACCAGCTCAAGGTCACCATCGCGGACCCGGCGGGCGCGATCACCCAGATGATCCGGCAGTTCGGTCCGGTGCGCGAGAACATACCCGTGGACATAGCGCTGTGGACGCCCTTCGACGACACCACCTACGAGACCGACGAAACTGGAGTCCTGCCTGCCGGCAAGACGATCCAGATCGCCGCAGAGGCAATCCAGTACGAGTGGGAGTGCGAGTACGTCAGCTTCCGGGGCAGTGACCCCTACGCCATGCCGCCCGACTGCGGCGACGTCGCACACCAGGTCTCGAGAGTCGATTACTACGTGGACGGCACACTGGTGGGCACCACGACCGCACCGGCGGCAGACTACCTCTATGTGCTGCAGTGGGATGCCGGTGGGTTGGCACTCGGCGATCACACGGTCCTCGCTATCGCGGTGGATACCGATGGTGTGAGCCATGCGTCAGCCATTCGTACCATTCACGTCGTCGAAGGCACCCCCGCCCTCGATGTCGACCGCACGGTCACCCGCCACGGGAACTACTACCAGGTGGACCTCACCCTCTCGCTGGATCCCGACGCCGCCGGCCCTGCGCGACTGAAAGAGCTTGTGGACTATGTGGACGAGCTGATCCCCGTCGAGACCGAGACGCCCACCTACACGCTGGAAATGGAATACTCCCTCTGGTTGGGCACCGCCGAACGCCGCAGCCGGATCACCGTCGACTTCGGGACCACTAGCCAGGATTGGATCTACCTCGCTCCCGGCAACAGCCACACCGTCTCCTACAAAGCAGTGCCCGCTCTCTACGAGGACGGGGAGGCCAATCCCCGCATCGGGGTCTCCGACATCGACGTCACCTACCTCTACGAGGGTGAGACGTACACGACATCCTACGACCGCTACTGGCAGTCGCTGTCCTCGGTACAGAGCGCCCTCAACGCCGCCGACTACATCCTGGTGACCAACCCGCCGAACCTCATGGACCTGTACGGTGACAGCAGCACAGCCAACCTGCTCAGCAGTATGGCCCGCCTCGCCACCATACGGAACGGTGCCCTGGGATTGCTGAAAACCTACACGGGGTCGGACGAGAACCTGCGCGACCTGACTCAGCCGGGCGGCTACTGGGCCGAGGCGCTGAACCCGGCCTTCTCGACGACGCTTGGCGGCTATATGCTGATCGTCGGCGAGACCGAGATCGTCCCCGCCTTCAACTCCTGGGATATGGACGTCTGCTGGTCGATCGACGGCGACGATCTGCACTGCTATGGGGGCGACAACGACATCATTGCCCACGACCAGTGGTACGCCAACACATCGGGCGACGGCGCGCCGGAGCTCATCGTAGGCCGAATTGTCGGCAACGCGGCCTGGCAGCTGGACCGCCCCATGATCGTCAGCAACAACATTTACGAAGGTCTGGCCGGCTATGAGTACCAGGCACCGGGTCGCGCGCTCCTGGTCGCCGGCTCCAACGACAACGCCAGCACCTTCGCGGACAACATCAGCACCATCGAGATGATCCTCAACAACGGTGGCGATGACGACTGGCTCGTCGAGGAGCTGATCCTACCGTCCAGTTACCCGGGGCTGGCGGTCCAGTCGGGCCTCTCGTCCGGGGTCAGCCTGCTCCACCTGATGGGGCACGGCGGGCCTACATCATTCGAGGGCGCGCTGTCGACGGCTGATCCGCCCGACTTCTACGGTTTCTCGCCCTTCGTCTTTGCAGCGTCGTGCCTCACGGGCAAATACGAGAGCTCAAACGATACCAGCCTCGCCGAATCTCTCTTCGACCACGGCGCCTCCGCCTACATCGGCGCCGTCCAGGTCTCGCCGATCTCGGTCAACGACGAGATGTCGGCCTGGTTCTACTCGCACAACTGGGACTGGGAGACCGGCGAGAGCCTCGGCAAAGCCTTCTCCCAACTCGAGCGCGACTTCTACGACGAGTGGGCCTACTATGATTGGTATCGCTTCTGGGTGAAGGAGTACAACTTCTACGGCGATCCCAAGCTCGGAGCGTCCGCCCCACCTGTGGGAGGGCTCGCCCTGCAGGCCGCCCCGCTTGCGCCCGTCACGTCGCTCCACGTCCAGGTCCCGGCCTACGTTGTCTCGACCACGGTCGACGGCTTCGACCAGGTCACGATCCCCGGTGGTCGCACGCTCCAGGATCAGGGCCAACCCAGCGTGCCCTACTGGGCCGTGACCGTCGACTACGCGCCGGGCGTCCGGGTTCAGGACGTCACGCTAACCGCTCGCAGCGGGCGCTCCACACCCACCGGACTGGTCCTGCCCACGACAGTGATGACCTACGATGCCGATCCACTGCCGGATAGCGGCATCATAAGACCTCTCGACCTCGTCGAGGATGACGAGTGGTTCCCGGCCCTGGACGAGATCTACGACTGGGAGGTGGTGCAGAACCCCGATGGCAGCTCGGTGCTGCACGTCCAAGTGCTCCCGTTCCACACCCAACTCGCCACCACCAACGCAGAGTGGTACGACGACTTCACCTTTGCCATCGATGTCCTCACGTCCGAGGTCGCCATCGACGCCCTGCAGCTTGGCAATGCCCCGTACGACCCGGGCGACGTGGTGCAGGCGGATGTATGGCTCTCGAAGTCCGGCCCCGCGCAGGACGTGATCCTTGCGCCTACGGTCCGCAGCTTGAACACGGGCGGCGTCATCGAAGGCCTCCCGCTTCAGGCACTCCACGACCTCGCAGGCCCCGCCCAGGTAGAGGTTGAATGGGATACGGGTGCCATCGCTCCGGGGCTCTATCTGCTCTGGATCGACCTCTACGACGGCGCCGGCAACTGGCTCGACAGCGCCAGCGAGATGGTGGAAGTCGGAGCCGCTGCCGCCGAGATCACGACACTGACCGCCTCACCGGAGGTCTTCACCCCCGGCGACGCCGTCGACGTCGCGGTGACGCTGAGCAACACAGGCCCCACCACGGTGGCGGGCGACCTCATCGTCCAGGTCCAGACCATCGGCGGTCTCACCGTCACGGCGGCCTACACCCACGCCGTCACGAGCCTCGCGCCGGGACAGCAGGTAGTGTTGGAGGACACGTGGCAGACCACAGGAATCGCGAGAGGAGACTACAGGGTCATCAGCTACGCGAAGTACGCGGGGCGAATCAGTGAGGTAGCGACGGCGACGCTCACAACTGAGCAACGCATCTACCTGCCGCTGGTCGTGCGGGCCGGCCCGTAATCGGGGACGCGCGACCCGCCTACACCCCGTCCGGCATCGCGACCGACCGCGTGGGCTGCCCGTTCGCGTCCGTGGCCGTGCGGCCCTCTGCCGTCCACGCCAGCATGCCGCCGTAGAGGCTGTAGGCGCTTAGGCCTTCGGCCCGCAGTTGCCTGGCGTAAGCGGCACTCCGGCAGCCCACGGTACAGACCGTCAAGATCTTGCGCGTGCGATACATGTCGATGCACGACTCAAAGGTCTCTTGGCTGAACGCACCGGGGATAGAGGATACCCGCCGCTCCCACTCGGGGCGCACGTCTACGATCGCCCAGCGCTCCGACTTCAGCCGCGCCTCAAACTCGTCCGCTGTAACGAAGGGAATTCGCAGATACTGCAGGCGACACTTCTGCGCCATCGCCAGATCGTCGCCGCTCATCTCCTGATCTTCGGTCTCCTCGCCTTGCATCGGTGCTCCCTTGGTGCGCAGCCGGTATCGCCTCTCCTATTCCTTAGTATATCTATAAAGCAGATAAAGTCAATAAAAATAGCCTAAATATCGCCAAGAATCGTGGGCACGATCGCGTCCACCGTCTCGAAAATCACCGTGGGATGGTGCACCGCGAGCGCCCCAACGCTGTTATAGCCCCAGGTGACGGCGCCGGAGGCCATGCCGGCGCTCTGGGCAGCCTCGATGTCGCGGATCTCATCGCCGAGATAGATCGCCCGATCCGGCGCGACGTTGCCGATGCGCAGGACGTGCCGGAGCTTGGATGGCTTTCCCAGAAGCGCGACACCGCACTCCCAGGACATCATCAGGGAGGAGAGTTCGGGGCCCAGGACCTGGCGCACGTTGTTCTCTGCGTTGGAGCTGACCACGGCCAAGGCGACACCGGCATCGTTCAGCGCGTGCAGGGCATCGGGTATTCCCGGCACCAGGTTGATCGCGTCGATCTCGCGCGACATCCGCCGCTGGACATAAGCCGCGATGGCAGGGATCTTCAGCGGTGGGATGGAGAAGTATTTCGCGATCTGGAGGACGTTGTAGCTCCGGAGCAGATCGTATTCGCTCTCGGCGATATGCCTGATCCCATATCGATCGGCGACCTCATTCAGGATGCTGGCGACCCACGGCAGCGTGTCCGCCAGGGTGCCGTCGAAATCAAAGGCAGCAAGCTGGTAGCGCATTACGTCGTGGCCCCCGTCATGCTGTACGCGCCTCGCGAACCGGAGTTCGCGCCTCGCGAACCATATACCACATCGGCAGGCTCACACGCTGGCCCGGCAGTTCGTCTGCCGCCACCACGTCGAACCCACGCCGCTCGTAGAACCTCACATTATCCTCCGTCTGTGTCTCGAGGTAACACGGCACGCCCTCGGCATCGGCCTGCGCCAGCACGGGCTGCAGCAGCGCCCCGCCGATCCCCTTGCCCTGGGCCTCAGGCACCACGCCCAGTGCCCACAAATACCAGTGCGGTCGCGTCATCAGCCGTGCGTGCACCCGGTCGACGTGGGCCTCGCCTCTCCTGAAGCGCCGCCGTGCATCCCGTCCCAGACCGGCCATCGCGCGCACAAGGTCGCCCGCCGCGCGACCCATCCGGAGCCCGGTACGGATCACACGCCACGGCGTCAAGGCAAGCTTGCCCGGTGCGACCCGGCATGCGGCGCCCTCGATCTCCGCCGTCGTGGTCACCACGCCAAAGACGTGCGCGTAGCAGACCACCGCGCCGAACATCGGTCGCAGCACGTCGAGCCTGCGAGCGGCGTCGGGGACCAGGTCCACGTAGGCAGCGTCCGCGGCAAAGGCCCGCGCCAGCGCATCTGCCGCCCGCGCCCTCCCCTCAAGCCTCAGTGTCACCGTCTCGACCGTCATCTGCCAGTGCCTCCCCAGTGCCCGGCACCTGCCCGGGGTGCCTGGCACTTTCTGCCGGCTCCGGCGCCCACGGCTCCCGCAGCAGCGTCAGGCCAAAGGCCCCCACGTGCCGGAAGCCCAACGCTATGTAAGCCCGCTGGGCAGGAATGTTGTCCTCCCCGGTGAAGAGCACCCCGAGGGCCGCCCCTTCATCGCGCGCCGCCAGGAGCGAGGCGGCCACGACACAGCGGGCGTATCCCCGGCTGCGCAGCGCAGGAGGGGTGTAGACCCCGCCAACCTGGACGGCCTCGGGAATGCGCGTGTTGAACCCGCTCATCGCGACCGGGCTGCCACCGGCCTCCAGAATCCACGTGTCCCGCGCATCGACGTGCCGCTGCGGCCGTGGACCCGTCTTTGCGCGAGTCTGCGCCGACTCGCTCGCGCCCCAGCGACTCGACCTCGTACGCGAAGAACCACGCCGCCAGCACCTCCGAGTCCGCCTGCCCTGCCAAGCCGCCCGACCACCGTCCCCGACCGCAGCGGCTCGGGCACGGCCAGATCGGCCAGATCGAGCCGGTAGAGCCTCTCAGCGCTTGTCGGTCTGCACGTCCAGCGGCCGCCCGGCTGCGTCGGCGTCGGCCAACAGGCTCGACCGGATGGCGGAGACCTGATCGCCCGGCCCGATAATGCCGGTAACAGCGCGGCGCGAGGCGGCCAACGCCTCGCGCCACAGCGTCTCCACGTGCACCGGGGCCTGCGGCATCAGGATCCCGTTCCAATAGTGCGCCACCACGCCGACCAGCACATCGTCGTCAAAGGCGCCCACGTACGTCCCGCACAGCCGCTCCCCGCGATCGATCAGACCCGCGGCCCGCATGTTCCCCAGCAGGAACATCGACGACGCGACGTGCGGACGCAGGAACGCCTCCACCGCCGGCTGATCGCCCGGCCCGAGCACCCGTATCTTCACGGCCCACCTCCACACGGATCCCCCGCCAATCGCCGCCGGCGGTGATCGAGCCACGTCCGACGCTCCGGAGCGGCCGCAGCCCGTGCTACGCTTGCACCACGTCCACGCCTTCAGGCCAGCAGCTCGCAGCCCAGTACGGCCCTCGTAGAGACGGGCGGGTCGCCACGTCTCCGGCGGGATGTGCTGCGGTCGCCGCACCTCGTCACCTGGCGCACCTACCCGAATGGGCCATCTTCTGCCTGAAGCGTCGAAAAAGTCTTGACAGCCACCCGAAATCCGGTAGACTATATAGAATATAACGTCGTTATACTCATATATAACGACGGCACCCCAGAGATTCCCAATGACAAACTACCGAATCGCTGTTGTCGAAGACGCTATACGCGTGCTGGAGACCTTTCTCTACGCCGACCGTCCGCTCTCGCTGGCAGAAATCACCGAGAAGACGGGGCTGCTAAAGAATAAGGTCTTCCGCATCCTGGCGACGCTGCACGCCAATCGCTTCGTCGCGCGGAACACCCAGGGCGACTATACCCTGGGGCTGCGTATGGTCGAGTTCGGTCAGCAGGTGCAGAACCAGGATCTCCTGATTCAGGCCGCGGCGCCGGCGATGGACTGGCTGGTAGAGAAAACCCGCGAGACCATCTTTCTCGGCGCCATCGACGGGCTGGAGACCATCGTTCTCGCGGCGCGCGAGTCGCCGCAGTCCGTGCGGCTCTTCGGCACCGTTGGGCGCCGGGTGCCCATCCACACCGGGGGTATCCCAAAGGTGCTCCTGGCATTCCTGGACACGGATGCACGCGAGGACATCCTGGATCGCATCAGCCTGGATCCCATCACGCCCTATACCTTCACCGACCGCGAGGCACTGGTCGCTTTCCTGGACCAGATTCGCGCACAGGGATACGTTGTGACGGCCGACGACCTCGATGTCGGCGCCGTTTCGATCGCCGCGCCGGTCCGCGATTTCACCGGTACCGTGGTCGCCGGGATGTCGATCGCCGGCCCGCTCTCGCGCTTTACCGACGAGAAGGCCCAGACTTACACTGAGCTGATCCTGCAGGGCACCGCTCAGGTCTCGCAAGCCCTGGGCTACCGCCAGTCCTGAACCCGCCTCACCCATAGTTTCCCCAAAGCCAACCGGCCCTATCTGCGCGCGCAGATATCGTGGGCCTGGGCTTTGGAAGGATTTTGATAGGTCAGAAGACACAGGAGGAACGCAAGGAATGAAACAGCGCAAGGCATACGACGGCTATCAGGCGTTTCAGTATCTCGAACCCGGCGTGGACTATCGTGACATCAAGCTGGCCACGGACGTGGGGCGCGTCGAGCCCTATATCGTGCCCGTCACCGGCTGAGCAGGAAGCAGAGGTCCAGCGCATCCTGGATGAGGAGATCATCATCTCGGCCCACGAGCACGCCAGCAAGATCCCGGAGGATGTCGGCGAGATCTTCGAGTACCGCCGCGGCGGTCGGGAGTTCACCGGCTACGCGGGCTTGGCCCAGTCGGGCCTGGACATCTTCTTCGAGAACTTCATGGACGGCACGGCGCTGATCACGTCGCCGAATGGATGGAAGTGGAACGACGTCATTCACGACCTCGGAACCCACCTGGCAGACATCGATCACCAGGACATGATCTATCTGGCTCGCACCATCGACGACCTCTATCGCGCCAAGCCGGAGGGCAAGATCGCCATGGTCGCCGCCATCGAGGCCGCGACCGCCTGCGAGAACGAGGTCGATCGCGTCGACGTGCTCTACGGTTTCGGCGTGCGCGTGATGGGCATCACCTATTCCGAGAGCAACGGCTGCGGCTCAGGCCTCAAGGAGCCGAACGATGGCGGGCTCACCGCCTTCGGACGCCAGGTCGTCCGCCGGATGAACAAGATCGGGATGACGATCGACGTCTCGCACTGCGGTGACAAGACCGCGATGGACGTCATCGAGGCCAGCGAGAAGCCGGTGATGATCACCCACGCGGGCCCGCGGGCCCTGTGGGACATCAACCGCCTCTTCCCGGACGACGTGCTTCAGGCGTGTGCAGCCAAGGGCGGCGTGATCGGCATCGAGGCCGCGCCGCACACCACGCTGACGGCCGAACACCCGCTGCACTGCATCGATTCGGTCATGCAACACTTCGAGTACACCGCCAATTTGGTTGGCACCGATCACGTCACCTTCGGTCCCGACTCGCTCTTCGGCGACCACGTCGGCCTGCACCATGCCTTCGCCGCGCAGCTCTCCATCTCGGCGGCCAGCCACGGCCCGGCCTTCGAGGAGGTTCCCTACGTCAAGGGAATGGAGAACCCCGGCGAGAACTTCCCGAACATCATCCGCTGGCTGGTTGGCCACGGCTATGACCGCGACGACATTCGCAATGTCGTCGGACGCAATACCCTTCGGGTACTCGAGGCGACCTGGGCCCGGTGAAAACCAAACGCTACAACGGCTACAAGTCGTTCCAGTATCTGGACCCAGGGGTAGATTACCGCCCCTTCGATCTGGCACAGCAGACCCACCGCGTGCCGGTCTACACCGTGCCGGTGACCGAGAGACCAGGAAGCCCTGGTCCAGCAGATCCTGGACGAGGACATGATCGTGTCGCTCCACGAGCACACCAGCATCATGCCCGAGGACGTGCGCGAGTCGAACGAGTACTCCCGTCAGGGACGCGAGCGCACGGGATTCGAGGGCCTGGCCACCTCCGGTCTCGACGTGGTCTTCGAGAACTTCATGGACGGGACGGCCACCATTACCTCGAACGCCGGGTGGAAATGGTCTGACGTGATCCACGATCTGGGCATTCGCCGGAGCGATTTCGACCACCAGGAGATGCTCTTCGTCGCGCGCACGATCGACGACCTCTACCGGGCCAAGCGCGAGAACCGCATCGCGCTGGTCGCCAGCTTCGAGGCCGCCACACCGATCGAAAACGAAGTCGATCGGGTTGACGTGCTCTACGGGCTAGGGGTGCGGGTCATGGGCATCACCTACTCCGAGAGCAACGCCCTGGGCTCGGGTCTGAAGGAGATTCATGACGGCGGCCTGACCACATTCGGGCACAAGGTCGTGCGCCGTATGAACAAGATCGGTATGACCATCGACACCGCGCATTGTGGCGATCGCACCGCGATCGAGACTGCCGAGGCCAGCGCCCAACCCGTGCTGATGTCGCACTGCGGCGCGCGCGCGCTCTGGGACACCACCCGCATGAAGTCCGACGATGCCATCAGGGCCGTCGCTGCCGGCGGCGGGTTGATCGGGATCGAGGCTGCTCCTCACACGACGCTGACGGCGGCGCATCCTCACCACTCGATCGAATCGGTCATGGAGCACTTCGAGTATGTCGCGGACCTGGTCGGCATCGACCACGTGACCTTTGGGCCCGACACGCTGTACGGCGATCACGTCGGGCTACACCATGCTTACGCCGCGCAGCTATCCATCGGGGCCACACATCAAGGGCCGGCATTCGAGGAAGTTCCCTACGTCAAGGGATTGGAGAATCCCACCGAGTGCTTTCCGAATGTCATCCGCTGGCTGATCAGCCATGGCTACAGCCGCGACCAGATCCGCAAGGTAGTCGGCGGGAACGCGTTGCGCGTCCTGAGGGGGACGTGGGCCCGCTAGCCCTGCGGAGACGAGCAAACCGGTGTCGAGACCGGATCTGAGAGAAAGCAAGGAGGTGATAGCACAAGAGCGATAGATAGCGTCAAAGCATCATCACAGCATACCGATCTACCAGCCAAACGATTCTGGATAGTCTAAGGAGGAGAGAGCAATGAAACACACATCTTGGTTGCGCTTCATAAGCCTGCTTGCCGTCATGGTCACATTCGGTGACCGCGTGCAGCACGGCGGCCCCCACGGCGGCACCCCACCGCGACGCAACTGCCGCCGACGGCAGCACCCGCCGCCGAAGCAACTGCGGAGCCGACGGCCGAGCCCGGCGCCGGCAGGCGCCCCGGTGCCCCTGATCGAGGTCTACTCCGAGACCCAGGCGGCGGACCCCATCGAGTTCGAGATGACGCGGCTTCTGGTCGAGAACATGAAAGAGCTGGGCATCAACGCCGAGCACCGCCCGATGCCGTGGCTGCAGTTCTCCGACATCGTCTGGTTCGAGCGCGACACCTGGCAGATGACCGCCTGGCGTATGGTGGGCCGTCCCGAGCGGATGGACCCTGACGAATTCGTGGTCAACCTCTTCCACTCCTCGACCGCCGAGGATGGCTATAACTTCGTCGGCTACAACAACCCCGCCTACGACGAGCTGGCCATGGCCCAGCGTGGCATGACCGATCGTGAGGAGCGCCGCGCAGCGATCTACGAGCTTCAGAATATGATCGCCACCGACCTCCCGTACGTCTACGTCGCGCACCCCAAGCTCCCCTTCGCCTTCCGCAACGACGTCTGGGATCCCGCCACCGTGGTGGACGCCCAGGGCATCGGTATCAAGAACTTCTGGACCTGGATTGAGGCCACGCCCGTGGGCGATCAGAAAGACCTGATCGTCAACACGAGCGAGGACGTCAAGTCCATCAACCCCTTCTATATCTCCGGTGACTCCGACTCGCGCGTGACCGAGCTCATCTGGGACCGCCTGATGCGCGTCGGCGCCGACGGTCTGCCCATCCCGTGGGCCGCAGAGTCCGTGGTCTGGGAAGACGACCTGAACTGCGTGGTGACGCTGCGCCCCGGTCAGCTCTGGCACGATGGCGAGCCGCTGACCGCTGATGACGTGATCTACTCGTACGAGGTCCCGATGAGCGGCGAGGCGCCGATGTACGCGCCGTTCGCCTCCAAAGTGGCCAATATGGACAAGATCGACGACCTCACGGTCCGCTTCACGTTGAGCGAGCCCTGGGTCGCCTTCGAGACCGCCTCTCTCTCCAAGGTCAACCTGATCCCGAAACACATCTGGGAACCGATCGTCACCGGCCTGCTGGATACCGAGGACAACACCGAGAGCTACCAAGAAGAGGTACCGATCGGCTCCGGTCCCTACCGCTTCGTCAACTGGAAGGCCTCCGAGGAAGTCGTGCTCGAACGCAATCCTGACTACTTCCAGCCCCCCGTGGCCGATCGCTGGATTCGCCGCATCATCCCCAACGTCGAGTCGGCCCTGGGCCAGCTCAAGACCGGCGAGATCAACTTCCTGATGGAGTGGACCGGTGACGCCACCATCCTCGCGGATGCTGCCGCTGCCGATCCCAACCTGACGATGGTCGCCACGACCGAGCTGGGCTTCCGCTTCTTCGCGATGAACCTACGCCTGGCGCCCTTCAATGACCTGGCCTTCCGCCAGGCCATCGCCCACGCGGTGCCTGTGGATGCCATCATCGCCAACATCTTCAAGGGATATGCCGAGCCCGCAGACTCCTACGTCTCCCGCGCCATCGACTACTGGCACAATCCCGATCTGCCGCACTACGACTACAGCCTCGACACCGCGCGATCGGTGCTCGCCGAGGCAGGCTACAGCTGGGATGCCGACGGCAACCTGCTGATGCCCGCCGGGCAGTAACAATCGTTTCACGGTAGGGGAAAGGCGGAGTGGGGACTCCGGCCTTTCCCCTCGCCGGGGAAGACCTTTGGGGTTTCCTTGTTGAGTAGCCGACTGCTAGAGAAGGAAACCCCAAAGGTCTCGCGTAGAGACCGCACAAGAGGGAATCGGAGGCCAATTATGAAGAGGGGGATCTTACGCTACCTGGGAGGCCGGGTGCTCCAGGCACTACTGGTGCTCTGGGTCATCGTCACCGTGCTGTTCCTGGTGTTCCGGCTCGCGCCCGGGAACCCGCTGGCAGCCTATATCGACACGAACTTCACCGCTGATCAACAGGAGAAGCTGCTGCGGAGCTTCGGCCTGGATAAGCCGCTCGGCATCCAGTACCTGATCTACCTGAAGAACCTGTTCGTGGGCGAGTTCGGCGACTCCTTCATGCACCGGCAACCCGTGGTCCAGATGGTGCTCGCGGTCCTCCCGAACACGCTCTACCTCAACTTCGCGGCACTCATCGTCGCCTATCTTCTCGGCGTCGTCGGCGGCATCGTGATGGCGTGGTTCAGGGGCACGCGCCTTTGAGAAGATCAGCGTGACGTTCACGCTGATGACCCGCTCCGCACCGGAGTTCTGGGTGGGCATGATCCTGCTGACCATCTTTGCCTTCAAGCTCAACTGGCTCCCATCGTCGGGCGCGACGAGCGCAGGCACGATCTATGATACCGAGCTGCAGAAGGTCCTCGTCTCTCGACTTCTGGCGGCACATGGTCCTGCCCACGTTTACCCTGGCACTCTATCTGCACGGTCTCCCCCTGCTGCTGATGCGGTCGAACATGCTGGAGATCCTGCAGGACGACTTCATCACGATGGGACGGATGATCGGCTACACCAACTGGCGGCTGATGGTGCGGCACGCGGCGCGCAACGCGCTGCTCCCGGTCGTGACGGCACTCGCGCTGGGTATCGGCTACTCGATCGGCGGCAACGTCGTCATTGAGAACGTCTTCGGCTGGCCCGGCGTGGGCAGGCTTCTTGGTCAATGCGGTCGCCAGCAGCGATTATCCCCTGGCCCAGGGCGCCTTCTTCTTTATCGCGGTCATTATGCTGCTGATGAACTTCGTCGCCGACCTTCTCTATGGTGTCCTGGATCCGCGTGTCGGTTCGTCCGACCGGGCCAATGGCTAGGAAAGCGAGGGATCAAATGGCTACACCCCTACCGACCAGAATGCCGAAAGTCAGCGCAGTCCTGCCGTACATCAAGCACGAGTCTCCCTTTACCGCGGTCCTTGGGATCGCAAGAGACGTGTTCCGCCAGGATCGCCTGGCCCTCATTGGCGCCATCATCTACGTCATCTTCATTATCGTCGCACTCTTTGCACCGATCATCGCGCCCTACGGCGAGCTGGAGGTGATCCAGGACGACGTCGGGATCTGGCTCGCCAACCAGAAACCCGGGGATCCCTTCATCCTGGGCACCACCAACCTCGGGCGTGACATCTTCTCGCAGTTGGTCTTTGGCGCCCGCACCGCGCTGCTCGTCGGTTTCTCCGCCGCCGTCGCCGTCTCGATCATCGGGACGATCGTCGGCCTGGTCGCAGGCTACTTCGGCGGCTGGGTGGAGGCCGTGCTGATGCGGCTCACCGACATCGCCTTCGGGATCCCCTTCCTTCCGCTGATCATCATCCTGGTGGCCTTTCTCAGACCCAGCATCTGGAACGTGGTCTTCGCGATGGCGGGGCTGCTCTGGCGCGATACGGCCCGCGTGATCCGCGCCCAGGTCCTGATCGTCAAGGAGAAGGCCTTCGTTCAGGCGGCGCGCGTCTCCGGGGCCAGCGACATGCGGATTATGCTCCTCTATATCGCGCCCAGCATCCTGCCTCTCACCTTCCTCTACGGCTCGCTCGCCATCGGATGGGCCATTCTCACCGAGGCCAGCGTGAGCTTCCTGGGCTTTGGCGACCCCAACACCGTGAGCTGGGGCTATATGCTCCAGGATGCCTTCGTATCGCAGGCGATGTCTCGCGGAGCGACCTATTGGATCGTGCCGCCGGGCATCTGCATCATGCTCAGTGTGATGGCGGGCTTCTTCATCAGCCGGGGATTTGAGGAAGTTCTCTTCCCTCATCTCCGGCGGCAGTAGGAGGGTGGGACGATGTCACTCCTAGAGATCCGCGACCTCGTCGTCGCATACAGAACCCAGCGAGGCACTGTGAGAGCCGTCGACCACGTGTCGATGGATCTGCAGGAGGCCCAGCACCTGGGCATCATCGGCGAGTCGGGCTGCGGCAAGACCACCCTCGCGCGCGCCGTGATGCGCGTGCTCGCAGGCAACGGGCACATCGAATCAGGCTCGATCCTCTTCAAGGGCCGGGACCTGCTCTCCCTCTCCAGGCGTGAGATGCGTGCCCTCCGCTGGCGTGAGATCGCGACCATCCCCCAGGCTTCGATGGACTCGCTCGATCCCGTGCAGCGTGTGGGATCGCAGCTCGTCGAGGTGCTGCGCGTGCGCGGCGGCCTCGATCGCCGGTCCGCCAAGCGCCGCTCCGTCGAGCTCTTCGATCTCGTCGGCCTGGAAGCCCACACGCTCGACCAGTACCCGCACGAGTTCTCCGGCGGGATGAAGCAGCGCGCCGTCATCGCGACAGCGCTCGCGCTCAACCCGTCGCTGCTGATCGCCGACGAACCCGTCACCGCGCTCGACGTCGTCGTCCAACACCAGGTCCTGCAGGTGCTCAAGCGCCTCGAAGACGAGCTCAACCTGACCGTCATGCTCATCACCCACGACATCTCGGTCGTGGCCTCGGTCTGCAACGCCGTCGCCGTGATGTACGCGGGACGGTTGATGGAGCAGGCGCCGGCGCTGTCGATCTTCGGCGCGCCCCTCCATCCCTACACGCTGGGGCTGCAGAACGCCTTCCCCAACCTGGTCCGGCCTAAGGACGAACTCGTCGCCATCGAGGGGTATCCGCCGGACCTGCTGGAGGTACCCACGGCGTGCCGCTTTGCACACCGGTGTCCTTTCGTTATCGACGCCTGCCGCGCGGGCGAGCCCCCCCTCGTCGAGGTCGCGCCGGGGCACACCAGTGCTTGCCTGCGCGCCGCCGAACTCGGCGGGCTGCGGGCGTGGGCCTCCGACCCCGCCACCTGGCGTGAGACCGAGGCCGCGCGCGAGCTCGGCCTGGCGCCCCGCCCGGCAGCAGAGGACAGGGCACTGCCTCGCCTCCACGACGCCGCCGCCGGTAGAGACGACCCGGCGGGTCGTCTTCCGGAGGACGACGTCTTGCTCAACGTCTACGGGCTGGCCAAACACTACCGGCTGCACGGCGGGTTGGCCTCACTGGCCCGCGGAAAGGGCCCCCAGACCGTCTACGCGGTCAACGGTGTCAGCTTCGATCTGAAACGCGGCGAGAGCCTGGGGTTAGCCGGCGAGAGCGGCTGCGGCAAGACGACGACCGGCAGCCTGCTGGTCCGCCTGCTCGAACCGACCGAGGGCAGCGTCAGCTTCAAGGGCGAGGACATCGCCCATCTTCGCGGCCCCGAGCTCAAGCAGTTCCGCAATCGCGCGCAATTGATGTTCCAGAACCCCTTTGAAGCGCTCAACCCGCGGACCACGATCTACCGCTCGCTCTCCGAGCCCCTGATCATCCACGGGTGGGACGACGAGGGGCGACGCATCGAGCGCATCCTCGAGACGCTCGTCGCGGTCAACCTCCACCCGCCCGAGAGCTTCCTGAATAAGTACCCGCACCAGCTCTCCGGCGGGCAGTTGCAGCGCATCGTGCTCGCACGGGCGCTGGTGCTCCGGCCCGAGTTCCTGGTCGCCGACGAACCCGTCTCGATGCTCGACGTCTCGGTCCGGGCCGGCATTCTCAACACGATGCGGGGTCTGACGCGTGAGATGGGGCTAACCACCGTCTACATCTCGCACGATCTGGCGCTGCTGCAGTATACGTGCGACCGCATCGCCGTGATGTACCTCGGGCAGATCGTCGAACTCGGACCGGCCCGCCAGGTGATCGCGGGGCCGAAGCACCCGTATACGCAGGCGCTGGTGTCGGCAGTGCCGGTGCCCGATCCGACGTTGCCGTCGCCCGAGCCGCGCATTCGCGAGGGCGTGCCGCAGGCGGTCGACCTGCCGACCGGGTGTCTCTTCCAGGATCGCTGCCCGGAGGTCATGCCCGTCTGCCGTGAGGTGGCCCCGCCCTGGATAGAGGTCGCCGCAGGCCAACAGGCGCTCTGCCATCTCTACGCGGCAGTGCCACAGGTAAGTTGAACCGGGCTCGTCGGTCGCCCTGAACCTTGCGTCCGATCTTGACCTTGCGAAGGTTTCGGAAACCTTCGCAAGGTTGGGACGAGGCTATCGCCACGTTCGGACGACGCGAGCTACACTCATTCATTGAAGGAGCCTATCTGATGGGAAAGAAACACGTTTACGACGGCTACACATCGTTCCAGTACCTGGAGGAAGGGGTCGACTACCGCGCTTTCGATCTCTGTGACGGGGATCACATCTTCCCCGAATACCTCATCCCGCTGAATACGGATGAGGAAGCACGGGTCGACCGGCTCGCCGAAGACCTGGTCTGCATCTCATTGCACGAGCATCCCGTCCTTTTCCCGACGGACATCGCGCGCGACGTCTTTGAGTACAATCGCGAGGGGCGCCAGGCGACGGCGTACGCGGCCCTGGCGCGAAGCAACTGGGACTGCGTCTTCGACAACCTGATGGACGGCACCTGCACGATCCACTCCAAGGCCGGGTGGAAGTGGGAGTCCGTCGTCCACGACATCGGCATGCGGCTCTCCGACATCGCCCACCAGGATTTCATCTTCAAGGCCGAGCGTGTCGCCGACATCGAGCGCGCGCACGCCGAGGGCAAGCTGGCGCTGGTCTTCGTGGTCGAGGGCGCCGCGCCCATCGAGAACGAGGTCGATCGCGTCGACATCCTCTACGGTCTGGGCGTCCGGCTGATGGGCATCACCTACAGCGAGTCCAACGCCCTGGGCTCCGGGCTGAAAGAGGATCGCGATGGCGGTCTGACCGCCTTCGGGAAGCAGGTCGTCACGCGGATGAACAAGCTGGGCATGGCCATTGACTGCTCGCACGTCGGCATCGAGACCACGCTCGACGTCATCGAGCACAGCACCAAGCCCATCTTCCTGAGCCACGTCGGCGCCAAGACGTTGTGGGACAGCCGGCGGCTGTCGCCCGACCACGTGCTCAAGGCGTGCGCGGCCCGCGGCGGCGTCATCGGCATTGAGGCGGCCCCCCACACCACGATCACGCAGGCCACGACCGAGCACTCGATCGATTCCTATATGGAGCACTTTGAGTACGTCAAGGACCTGGTCGGCATCGACCACGTGGCCTTTGGCCCCGACACGCTCTATGGCGATCACGTCGGGCTGCATCACGCCTTCGCCGCGCACCTCTCGACCAAGGGCACGCAGGGGAACGCCGCCGCCTTCGAGGAAGTCGACTACGTCCGCGGCATCGAGAACCCGACCGAGGGCTCCAAGAACACCCTCCGCTATCTCGTGCAGCAGGGCTACTCCGACGAGGATATCGCCAAGGCGATGGGTCAGAACATCATCCGCGTCCTCAAAGAGGTCTGGTACTAGTGCTCAGTTAAGCTGATTCTGGGTTCGTAGTAACCGATTCATCGGTTCTGGCGCCGCCCACTCGGCTGGGCGCGCCTTCTGAGGCACCAGAACGACTGAAGTCGTTACTACGAACCGGCTTAGCTATCCACCAGGCAAGCTCTTTCCCCCACGGGGGAGGGAAGATACGCGGCAGACAAACTCCCAGTGTGGGAGGAAAACAGAAAGGGAAATACGCATGAAGATACTCTATGCCGTCCCGGGTCCTATGGACCACAACGAACTGAACCGGCGCGTCGGGCTGCTGCGCGAATGGGCATTCCCCGGCACCGAGGTGGACATCATCTGCGCGAGCGAGGGTCCGGCCTCCATTGAGAGCATGTACGAGGAGTATCTGAGCATTCCCGCGGCAATGAAGCTGATCTACGAGGCACAGCGGCAGGGCTACGATGCGGCAATCCTCGGGCTGCGCGGGCGACCCCGGCCTCGACGCCGCACGCGAGATCACCGACTCGATGCTGGTCGTCGGCCCGGGCCAGACGAGCTTGCAGGTCGCCGCGATGCTGGGCCACAGGTTCTCGATCCTCACGATCGACGACAGCATGATCGCCAGCGGGTACGATCTGGCCTACAAGGCCGGGGTGTCGGCGAAACTCGCCTCGGTGGTCGCCGTCAACATACCGGTACTCGAGTTGGCCACCGATCGGGCGGCCTCGCTGGCGACGATCGCCGCAGCGGGCCGGCTCGCGGTCGAGCGTGACCGCGCCGACGTGCTCGCGCTCGGATGTATGTCGATGGGCTTCCTCGACGTTGCCAAGGAGATCGAGGCCGCCGTCGGCGTACCCGTGGTCAACCCGTCGCTGACGGGACTCAAGATCGCGGAAGCGCTGGTCGGCAGTGGGCTGATGCACTCGAAGACGGCCTTCGCCACGCCGCCAAAGATCAAGAGCGGCAAAATCAGCAACCTGGACGAGCTGTATATTCGCCTGTAGCGTGCTCCGGCAGCGCCGCCCAGCGGATCACGTGCCGGGGACCTTGTCGTGAAGTCGCCCGGCACTTGAAGACAGGGCTACCGCGGCCATCGAGGTTTGCGTTTCAGGTGCCGGGGACCTCGGAAGGCTCCCCGGCACCGGCTTGGCGACCTCAGCCTGATGTCTATCGGAGCTTGTCCCTGCCCTCTGGAGCACCGGGCGAGGGATCGCAGCCATACGGATGCGCTGGCCAATGAGCGGGCGGCATCGCCGGGCGAGGGCTCGCAGCTATGGCGTGCGCTGCCAGCCCGGCGATTCACGGCGGGTGACGCAGCCACGGCACCGAGGAGGCAGTATGGATTTTGACGACATCATCGCAAAGCGGCGCAGCATCCGCTCGTACACAGACCGGGACGTGCCCGACGCGCTCGTGGCAAAGCTGCTGGCCTACGGACACGCCGCGCCCAGCGCAGGCAACCTGCACCCGTGGGAGTTCATCGTCGTGCGCGACCCGGCCAACCGGCAGCGCATCGTCGATACGACCTTCCGGGGCAACGATTTTGACGGCACCGCGCACCAGGATTGGCTGATGGAGGCGCCGGTCTCATCGTCGTCGTGGTGAACAAGGCCAAGAGCGCCGCCCGCTACGGCGAGAAGGCGCTCAAGACCCTGGTCTATCTCGACAGCTCGGCCTGCATCGAGAACATCCTTCTCGGGCGCCGTGCACCTGGGGCTGGCGAGCTGCTACATCAGCGGCTTCCGCGAGCCCGAGTTGGCCGAGGTGCTGGCCCTGCCCGAGGGCTACGAAGCCGTCGCAGTCCTTCCGATGGGCTACAG
>CAVVUS010000032.1:0-90270 GCA_963751345.1 uncultured Chloroflexia bacterium | reverse complement strand
TGCGGTGAGCGGTCCTCCGCCCATACGCGGTCTGCAGCTGCCACGCGATGAGCCGCCAATCAGTGTCCTAGCCGACTGTTAGGCATCTGCCTTACTGAGCCCGACATAACTACCTAGTGGTCAGCCAAGTTGACTGGTGCAAATGTCATTCTGAGCCGCAGGCGAAGAATCTCAGTCCTGCAAGGCACAGATCCTTTGCGCGCCTACTGCGTGGGCGCCCGCCCAGGATGACAATTCCCAGGAACTAGGTTGACTGATCCAGAGCCCTCCAGTGCATTGCCGCGATGGCGCCAAGCTGCCTATTCGCGCGTACAAAATGGCGCGATAGTCTGGGCCGCCGGCAGCATTTCCACAGGCTACGCCGAGGAGCTAAACGATGTTCTATGGTGTGCAGTACTATCCCGAACACTGGCCCAGAGACCGTTGGGCCGTCGATGCCCGGATGATGCAGGAAGCGGGGATCAATGTGGTGCGCATGGGCGAGTTTGCCTGGAGCGCGCTGGAACCCCGCGAAGGCGCGCTCGACTTTGCCTGGATGGACGAGGCCTTGGCCCTGCTCGACGCGCATGGGATCAAGACGATTATGTGCACGCCCTCGCGCACGCCTCCGCCTTGGGTGTTTGACCGCTATCCCGGCGTGCGCAACGTCAGCGCCGACGGGCACACCGTCAACTATGGCATGCGCTACACGGTCGGGCTGAGTCACAGCGAATTCGTGCTGCTCTCCCACGGCATTGACCTCGCCGTGATCGAGCACTTCAGCGGGAACGATGCCATTGTCGGCTGGCAGGTGGACAATGAGGTGGGAGGGGGCAATGACTGCTACTGCGAGCGCTGCCGCCGCCGGTTCCATCGTTACCTGGAGAAGAAGTATGGCTCCATCGAGGCACTGAACGCCGCCTGGGGCTCACATTTCTGGTCGTTCCATTTCACCACCTGGGAAGAGGTGCCTCTACCGGCCAACAACCCGCAGCTCTCGCTGGAGTACCGGCGCTTTCTCTCCGAGCTGAACGTCGAGTTTACGCGCTGGCGCAGCGAACGGATCCACGACCTGGATCCCGGCAAGTTTGTGACCACCAACTTCCAGTCATGGAGTGTCCGGCACACCGACTATGCGCAGGTTGCCAAGGTAATTGACCTCAACGGGATGAACCACTATCCCCCCCGTTCACCTGAGTTCATCCTGGACTATTACCGCGGTGCGCGAGACACGATGCTCCCTGTCGAGCAGTTCACCCGGCTGCTGGAGGTGGATACCGGTCCGGGTTGGATGCGGCTATGGGCCTATATGGCCATCGCTCACGGAGCCTGTGGGGTCAACTTCTTCCGGTGGCGCTGCTGCCGCTGGGGCCAGGAACAGCACCGCGACGGCATCCTGCCGCACGATGGGCAGCCCGCACGCCGGTACGAGGAGCTGGTCCGGATGGGCGCCGAGATTGCTCGCGTCGGTGAGCGGATCGACCGCACCCGTCCCCAATCCGAGGTCGCGATCGTGATGAGCTATGAAGCACGCTGGGCGCTTGAGGCCGGGATAGGCATTCAAGCATGGGACCCTGCCCAAGACGTGATTGCCATCCATAATGCGCTGCGAGATCAGAACGTGCCCACCGATGCCCTGGACCCACGCGAGGACCTGTCCTCCTATCGCCTGGTCTTTGCCCCGCGCCTGTTCAGCATCGATCCTGAGATCGCCGAGAACCTGTGCGCTTTCGTGGAAGATGGCGGCACGCTCTGCCTGACCGCGCCCAGCGGCGTCGTCGACGAGCGCAACGTGAGCTTTGACACCCCTCGGCCTGGGCCGCTGGCCGAAGCAGCCGGTATCCGCGTTAGCGATCTCTCGCCGCTGCACGAGCCGCTGCCGCTGCACAGCGTTGCCATTCCTGGCATGGAGGGTACCGAGGCCTCCGTTTTGTCCGACGAGGTGCACCCCGTCACGGCAGAAGTGCTGGCTACCTATGCCGGCGGCTGGCGCGAGGGTCTCCCTGCAATCACAGCTCACCGTTTCGGCAAAGGCTGGGTCATCTATGTCGGGACCTCTTTGCGAGGAGAGGGCCTGTCCGCTTTGGTCACTCACCTGTGTGCCGAGACCGGGTCTTCCGGTCTGTGCGAGACACCCGCCGGGCTGCATGTCTACCAGCGCGTAGGTCCAGACGAGCGCTTGTGGTTCGCGCTCAACACTACCGAGGAAGAGCTGTCCTTTTCGCCTCCCGGCACGTGGATGGATCTCTTGAGCGGAGAAACGTGTGCAGGCGAGGTCCGGGTTGCACCACTGGATGTGCGCATTCTGGCCAGAGCGGCAGGATGATCCAGAGCCGCCTCGACAAGCCACAGAACGATGAAGAAGAAACCAACGCACAGTGAAGCCAGTGTCGCGGCGCCCAGCGACTCGCTCCGCCCAGGTCGGGGTCTGACAAACACCGCTTCGAGCCCCTATGTCAGGCTCCACAGTGTCGATATGAGCGATGTGCGGTGGACTCGGGGATTCTGGGCCGCAAAGTTCGACCAGTGCGCCAGGGTCATGGTCCCCAATATGTGGCAGCTACTGAGCAGTACCGAGATCAGCTTCGCTTATCAGAACTTCCTGGTTGCCACCGGACGAGTTGAAGGACACCACCGCGGACCCAAGTGGAACGATGGCGATTTCTACAAGTGGCTCGAGGCCGCCGCCTACGTCTATGGCATGACCAGAGACGTAGCGCTCGACCGCTTGATGGATGAGATCATCGAGGTCATCGGCGAAGCGCAGCGCGAGGACGGCTATCTCCACACACCGGTCATCATCGCACAGCGCCAGGGAACTGGGGAATCCCCCGAGTTCACCAAGCGCATGGATTTTGAGACCTACAATCTCGGGCATTTGATGACAGCCGCCTGCGTGCACTTCCGAGCCACCGGCAAGACGAATCTGCTCGACATCGCCCGCAGGGGCACAGACTATCCTCTACGGCACCTACGAGACTGCGACCGCCGAACTCGCGCGCAACGCCATCTGTCCTTCCCATTATATGGGGGCGGTCGAGATGTACCGGACAACGGGCGATGAGCGCTATCTCGAACTGGCAAGGAACCTGATCGAGATTCGTGACCTCTTCAAGGAAGGCGGAGACGACAACCAGGATCGAATTCCACTGCGCGAGCAGACTGAGGCGGTGGGACACGCGGTGCGCGCCAACTACCTCTACGCGGGCGTAGCGGATGTCGTCGCCGAGACGGGCGACGAGAGTCTTCTCAGGACGCTCTTCAGCCTATGGGACAGCGTGGTCGGCCAGAAGATGTATGTCACGGGGGCATGCGGTGCTCTGTTTGATGGCGCGTCACCCTACGGTTCGAAGGATCAGGAGGCGATCACTCGCGTCCACCAGGCCTACGGTCGCCCATATGAGTTGCCCAACGTGACCTCGCACAACGAAACGTGTGCCAACATCGGCAACGGCCTCTGGAACTGGCGCATGCTCCAGCTGACGGGTGAAGGCCGATTCGCCGATGTTCTGGAACTGGTCCTTTACAATAGCCTCCTCAGCGGCATTAGCCTCGATGGTACGAAGTTCTTCTACACCAACCCCATGCGCGTCCTCAGGGATCAGCCCTATCAGCTTCGCTGGTCGCGCACACGCCAGCCCTACATCGAGTGCTTCTGCTGTCCGCCCAATGCGGTTCGGATGATCGCCGAGATCAACAGCTATGCCTACTCCGTTTCCGGCGGCGATGGCGCCTGGGATGGCGCGGTGTGGGTGAACCTCTACGGCGCCGGCGTGCTCGATACCAGGCTCCCCAACGGGGCGAAGATCGTCCTCGAGCAGGACACCGATTACCCGTGGGAGGGCCACGTGAGCATTGTCATCCGTGCCACCGAGGCGCCAGGATTCGCGCTGATGCTCCGGATCCCGGGGTGGGCGGATAGTGCAGCGGTGACGGTCAACGGCGAGACGGCCGGCGTCGAGGCGCGACCGGGTGAATACTGCGAGGTAAGCCGGGCATGGTCGGCCGGCGACACCGTCGAGATCGAGATCCCGATGGTGTCGCGACTCTTGGAAGCGAATCCTCTTGTAGAGGAGACACTGAACCAAGTCGCGATTCAGCGGGGGCCGGTGGTCTACTGCCTTGAATCGGCCGACCTGCCCGAGGGGGTAGGGGTCCTGGACATCCATATCCCGGCTGACATCGAGCTGCGACCTCGGATCGATTCGGACCTGCTTGGTGAACGCGTGGTAGTCCTCGAGGGCCAGGCGGAGCGGATTCCGCAAGGCGAGTGGTCGCGACGGCTCTACCGCGACCTCCGGAGTCCCGAGCCGGAGAGGATTGACGTCCGCCTGGTGCCCTATTACGCCTGGGGAAATCGCGGTGAGGGGGAGATGACGGTTTGGATTCCGCTCCGGTGACCGCCGACTTGCCGTGAGAGCCGGACAGTTCGCGTTGACCTATCACGCGCAACTCCTGGAGTTCGCCGGTGTGGACTTCTGCCGCTCTAGCTCACGTCTGCACCGCGGCGTCTGAGCTCGATTGCCGGGTGGGGCAGCCGTAACCCGAGGCTGACTGCTTCATCCCCTGTGTTATAATCGCCCCTATGGACACGAGCCAACGGCAATTCGCGCGCGCAGCGGTCATGGTGATGATCGCCTTTGCGGTCAGCCGGGTCCTGGGGCTCGTGCGGCAGGTCGTGTTTGGCGCGTATTTCGGCACCGGGCCGGAGATGGACGCCTACGTGGCCGCCGTGAGCATCCCCGATACGATCTTCCTGGTGGTCGCGGGCGGCGCGCTGGGCTCGGCTTTCATTCCCCTGTTCACGAGCCGGCTGGCGCGCGGCGAGGCGGAGCGGGCGTGGAATCTGGCCTCAGCAGTCATGACGCTCCTCGTGGCGCTGGTGCTGCCCGTCAGCCTGCTCTGTGCGGTGTTCGCTCCGTGGCTGGTCTCGACCTTCGTTGCCCCTGCGCTCTCCCCGGAGGTTCAGGCTCGGACTGTCGATCTGATGCGGGTGATGCTGATCTCGCCGGCGATCTTCGGCGTCAGCGGGATCGTGATGGGCGCGCTGAACGCGCACCAGCATTTCCTGCTTCCGGCGCTTGCACCGATCGTCTACAACCTCGGCCTGATCGGCGGGGCGCTCTGGGGCGGGATGACCCCATTGGGCGCGATGGGCCCGGCCATCGGGATGGTGATTGGTGCCGTGGGGCACCTGGCCGTCCAGATTCCGGGGCTGATCCGCTATGGTGCGCACTACCGGCCGACCTTTGGGAGGGGCGACTCGGGTGTGCGCGAGGTGGGGCTTCTCATCGTGCCGCGGGCCCTAGGGATGGCGGCTGCACAGATCAACATCGTGGTGACGCGCAACCTGGCCTCACATCTCGGCTCGGGCGCCATCTCGTCGCTGGACTACGCGTGGCGCGTGATGCTGCTTCCGCAAGGGGTCTTCGCGCAGGCGGTCGGGACGGCGGTCTTTCCGACGTTCTCGCAGCAGGCCGCACTCGGGAAGATGGGGGAGCTGCGGGACACGCTGGTCAACGCGCTGAGGATGTTGATCGCGCTGACGCTGCCCGCGTCCGTGGGACTGATCATGCTGGGATCACCCATCGTCGCCGTGATGTTCCAGCGCGGGGCCTTCGATGCGGCGTCGACCGAGGCGGTCGCCTGGGCACTCGGGTTCTATGCCTTGGGCCTCGTGGGGCTATCGGCGCTCGAGATCCTGGGACGGGCCTTCTACGCACTGCAGGACACGTGGACGCCCGTCATTGCCGCGATCGTCGCCGTGGTGCTCAACGCACTGCTCGGGTTGGTCTTGCCATCGATCTTCGAGCGCATGGGATTGCCGGCGCTGGGCGGGCTGGCGTTGGCCACCGCGCTGGCAGCGCTGGTGGAGATGACGATCTTATTGGTGTTGGTCCGCCGGCGTCTGGGCAGGCTCGGCGGGCGGGCGCTCGCGACGACGGTGGCGCGTGTGAGCGTCGCCACGCTGGGGATGGCCGTTGCCCTGTGGGTGATGAACGCTGTCGGGCCGCAGGGGGCGCTGCTGCGGGCCCTGACCGGGGTCCCCGTCGGCACGCTGGTCTACCTTGGTCTGGCGTGGGTGCTGCGGGTCGACCAACTGCGGTCGGCGGTGAGGCTGGTGTACGCAGCCGCGTGGCTGTAGCTAGCGAAAGACCTTTGGGGTTTCCCTGTAAGCAGGTGCCTACCGGACAGGAAAACCCCAAAGGTCTCGTAGGTCGGAAGAGGGGAGCGGTATGCTGATTTCGATCACGACGGATTTCGGGTTGGACGACGGCTATGTGGGAACGATGAAGGGCGTGATGGCGGGCATTGCGCCGGGGGCGACCTTCGTCGACATCACGCATACGATCGAGCCGCAGAACGTGCAGGCGGCTGCCTACGTGCTCTGGACGGCCTTGCCCTACTTCCCGGCGGAGAGCATTCACCTGGTGGTCGTGGATCCCGGGGTGGGCACGGTGCGGCGGGCCATCGCATCGCGGACCTCGTGGGGTGTGCTGGTCGGGCCGGACAACGGTGTCTTTTCCTACGTCTGGGGAGCGGCGCCGCCAGAGTTCACGGTGACGCTGGAGAATCCGAAGTACCAACGGGCCGCCGTGAGCCGCACCTTTCACGGGCGCGACATCTTCGCGCCGGCGGCTGCGCACATCGCCACCGGCGTGCCTCTGACCGAGTTCGGAAGCGCGGTGGAGGATGCGGTGCGACTGCCGGTTCCCAGGGCCGAGATCTCGGACAGGGAGATTCGCGGAGAGGTGGTCTACATCGACCGTTTCGGCAACGTGATCACGAGCATTGGCCGTATGGTCTGGGAGGGGCCGCTTCTGCACCTCGACCCGGTCTTCGCGGCAGAGGAGCCGCGGATCGTGCGCGCGGACAGGCTCGTCGTCACGGTGGCGGGACGAGAGGTAGGGCCGATCCGGCGGACGTATGGTGAGGTGGCGCCCGGCGATGCACTGGCCTTGATCGGGAGTGAGGGTATGCTGGAAGTCTCGACCAACCGCGGGCACGGCGCGCGTGACCTCGGGCTCAAGGTGGGTGACCCGGTTGAGGTGACGCTGGCGCCGGGGTAGACTGCACGTCGGCCGAGGGGTGGTGCCGCCCGAGGCCGCCCGGCGATGACGTGGCCGCCCGGCGATGAAGTCGCCGGGCTACAAGGCAGCGCCCGATGCATCGGGCTTCCGGAGCTTGAGGTGGGGCGTTGCGCCCCGGTTGATGGGACGTCGTGGGGCAGGTTGGCGCGCGTGGCGAGATGGATGGCGACGTAGCCGAGATCCGGCGCCATCCGGCGACGTGCCGCCCGGCGATGAAGTCGCCGGGCTACAAGGCAGCGCCCGATGCATCGGGCTTCCGGAGTTTGTGGCGGGAGTTCACATCTTTCCAGGAGGTGGCAATGGTCGACATGAGTGACTACTTCGCGATCGAGGGTGGGGTGCCCCTGTGTGGGGAGATCACCCCCGCGGGCAACAAGAATGCGGCGCTGCCGGCCCTGGCTGCGTGTCTTCTCACCGACGAGCCGGTCATCCTGCGGAACCTGCCTGCCATCCGGGACGTGGAGGTAATGGCCGAGCTGATCGGGGCGTTGGGCGTGGATGTGCAACGGCTCGACCCGCAGACGTGGCGGCTTCACGCCAACAAGCTGGCGCGCCCCGACTCGGACCAGCTCGACCCGAACCAATTCAGAGCGATCCGCGGGTCCGTCCTGATGGCGGGCCCGCTGCTGGCGCGGCTTGGCCGACTGGCGATTCCCGCGCCGGGAGGTGACGTGATCGGGCGGCGGCGCGTGGACACGCACTTCCTGGCCTTTGAGGGGCTGGGCGCTGAGGTGAAGGTCATTGACGGGCACTTCGAGGTGCGTGCGGACCGGCTGCTCGGCGCGGATATCCTGCTCGACGAAGCGAGCGTGACGGGCACCGAGAACGCGGTGATGGCCGCGACGCTGGCGCACGGGACGACGGTGATCCGAAACGCGGCGTCGGAGCCGCACGTTCAGGATCTGTGCCGGCTGCTCAGCAAGATGGGCGCACAGATCTCCGGGATTGGGACGAACACGCTGGAGATCCAGGGCGTCGAGCGGTTGCACGGGGTCGAGTTCACGATCGGAAGCGATCACATCGAGGTTGGCAGTTACCTGGCTCTGGCAGCGGCGACCCACGGCGAGATCCTGATCCGCAACGCGATGCCGGAGAACCTGCGCATGGTGCTGATGACGTTTGACCGGCTGGGGATCCAGGCGGAGCCGCGTGGCGACGCGCTTTTTGTGCCCGGGGACCAATCGCTGGAGGTCGTCCCCGATCTGGGGGGCGCGATCCCTTCGGTCGCGGATGCACCGTGGCCGGCTTTCCCGGCTGACCTGATGAGTATCGCGCTGGTGGCTGCGACGCAGTGCACGGGCGTCGTGCTTTTCCACGAGAAGATGTTTGAGAGCCGGCTCTTCTTTGTGGACAAGCTGATTCCGATGGGTGCACGGATCGTATTGTGTGATCCGCACCGCGCGCTGGTCTACGGGCCGTCGTTGCTGAGCGGCGATGTGATGGAGAGCCCGGACATCCGCGCCGGGATGGCGATGTTGATCGCGGCGCTGGCCGCGAAGGGGACGTCGACGATTCACAACATCCGCCAGATCGATCGCGGGTACGAGCGGATCGAGGACAAGCTGCGGCCCCTGGGCGCGCGGATCGAGCGGTGCTGCGACGACGCCGGCGTGGTGGCGTAGCGGCTAGCTGAGCCGTCGGCTCCAGGCACCGGAACCGCTGAAGCGGTTACTACGAACCGAAGCCATCAGGAAGGTGATAGGGTATGGATGACTCGCTGCGACGCCGCTTGAGGAAGCTGGGCGTCGTCCAGGGGCTGAGCGGGATGAAGCCGTCGCCGGTCGATCAGCGCGTTGCAGCTGACGCGCGCGGCGCCAACGGTGACACCGAGGACCCCCTGCGCCAGCCGGATGCCCGCCCTCCATTCGGGAAGCGGCTCCCGGGTGGCGTCGTCCAGACGCCCCACGGCCCCTTCTGGCTGCTGCGCCGCACGTATCCCGCCGATTTCGTTCACGGGCAGCGGGCGTTCAAGGGCTTGAACGACGTTCCCGAGGCCGCGCTGGCGCTCTTCCAGGTGCCGGACCTGGGACCGCGCCCGGCGTTTCTCGACACCGAGACGACCGGGCTCGCGGGCGGCGCCGGCACGCTCGCCTTCCTGGTGGGGGTCGGCGTGTGGGAGGGCGATGCGCTGGTGCTCCATCTGATTTTCATGCGCACGCCGGATGAGGAGCTCGCGGCGCTCCACTATCTGACCGAGGTGCTCTCGGGCGCCACAGGCCTGGTGACGTTCAACGGGCGCGGGTTCGACGTGCCCATTCTTGAGACACGCTACATCATGAACCGGATGGCGCCAACGCCGCTCGCGCTTCCGCATCTTGACCTGCTCACGGTGGCGCGCCAGCTCTGGCGAGACCATCTCGCGTCGCGCCGGCTGGGCGAGTTGGAGACGCAGATCCTGTCCGTGGAGCGCACCGAGCAGGATCTGGACTCGGCGCTGATTCCGTTTCTCTATCGCCAGTACCTGGAGACGGGCGACACCTCGGACATGGTGCGCATCTTCTACCATAACGAGATCGACGTGCTGACGCTGGCCTCGCTGCTGATCCACGTGTCGGGGATGGTGGTGGCGCCGGAGGCGATGCCGCTGGCGCCCGGGGAGTGGGCGGGTGTGGGGCGGGTGTACGACAGGGCGGGGCACGAAGAAGAGGCGATGATGGCTTGGGCGCGGGCGCTCTCGGACGAAGCCGACGTGCTGAACCCCGAGAGCGCAGCGAGGCTGTGGCAAGAGATCGGGCGGCGCCACAAGCGGCGGGAGGCGTGGGCGGAGGCGATGGCGATCTGGGACGCCTGGATCTCCTCGGTCCCCTCTGCGATTGCGCCGCTGGTGGAGAAGGCGAAGTACTACGAGTGGGCCGTAGGGTCTCTGGAGGAGGCGCTGGTCTGCACGACTGAGGCGCTGAACCGGGCGGCTTTGCTGCCCCGCGGGGCGGCCCGGGCGAGGGTTCTGGAGGAACTGCAGCACCGGGAGCAGCGCCTCGTGCGGCGACTGGCGAACGGGGGCGAAACGGAGGGGGACGGAGAGATGGGGAGTTCGACTCGCGTGGTTCTGGCCACGCACAACGCGGGGAAGCGCCGCGAGTGGGCGGCGCTGCTGGAGGGGCTCGATCTGGAGATCGTGCTGCCGGAAGAGGTGGGCATCGACATCCAGGTGAAGGAGACGGGGGATACCTACGTCGAGAACGCGCTGCTCAAGGCGCGGGCGCTCGCCGAGGCGTCGGGGCTTCCGGCGCTGGCCGATGATTCGGGGCTGGAGGTGGATGCGTTGGACGGCGCGCCGGGCGTCCACTCGGCACGGTTCCAGCCGGGATCAGACGAGGTGCGGTACGAGGCCTTGCTGGCTGCCCTGGAAGGTGTGGCGCCTGCCGAGCGGTCGGCGCGGTTCCGGTGTCTGGCGGCGTTGGTGCTGCCGGATGGGCGGTCGTTCACGACCGAGGGCGTCTGCGAGGGCGTGATCGCGGCAGCGCCGACGGGCGAGGGCGGGTTCGGGTACGATCCCGTCTTTTTCATCCCCGAGGCAGGGAAGACGATGGCGGAGCTGTCGGCGGAGGAGAAGAATCGGATCAGCCATCGCGCGCGGGCGGCGCAGGCGATGCGGGCGATATTGGGGAGGGTTGTCTGAATCACGGATGCAACGGATTGCACGGATTTCACGGATGGTTTGGTCGCCGGACTGCGGGTGTCTCGCGGTCCACCGTGTGGGGGCAGGACGCTGAGAATGCGCCTGTGTGCGGGCAGTTCGACGTCGACGGAGCGGGCGAGATCCTGAGGCTGCCTCAGGCAGGCTGCCCGCGGTCCGGTTGCGGATGGAGTCCTCTGAATCACGGATGACCAGATTGCACGGATTTCACGGATGGATCTGTGGCGCAGACGGTGAGGCGTAGTGACCGGAGGCGGCTCGGGTTGCCGGTGCTGGCTTTCTGCCTCGGCGCGGGGGCGGTGTGGGGCGCCGGCGGGCGGTACGACGTGCTGCGGGGCGCGGCGACGCTTGTCCTGAGCCTGGGCGTGTATGCGGCCGTCGCGAGGTGGCTGGGGGCGGACTGGGCGACGCGTGCGGTGCCGCTGTACGTGGTGGCAGGTTGGTTTGGCGGGGCTATCGTGTGGGACTGGGCGCTGGTCGGGGTCGTGCTGATGGCCGGGCTCCCGGCCTGGTGGCGCTCGGTGGGGGCGCGGGTGGCGAGCGAGGCTGCCGTGCTGGTGGTCGCGATTGTTGCGGGCGTTGTGCCTGCGTGGTGCCTGCTAGCGCTGCCGGCTCTCTTGCTGGCGTGGCCAGGCAAGATTGGGCCAATCTATCAGATTGGCCAATCTCACCCGTCGCGCGCGTGGCGGGATTGGGTGGTTGCGTTCAACCTGCAGGTATTGATCGGTTTTCTTATCCAAGGGATGGTGCGCTAGATGACGGATGTCTCGAAGCTGGAGGGCGATCTCCGCTCGTATGTGCCGGATGGGCCTGCTGCGGCCGAGCTGAGGCTCCCGGAGCACCTCGTGTGGCCGCGCTACGATGGCCGCTCGGTGGGCAACCTGGCGGCGACGGCTGCCGGGGCGCTGGGGAGGGAGCTGGCGGGCGTCTTGCCGCCGTTGGCCGGCGATCTCCTCGACGGAATGCTCGACGGCGTGGAGCGGGTGATGCTGTTGGTGATGGATGCACTGGGCTGGATGACGCTTCGGCGCGTGATGGATCGCGGTGACGATCTGGTCTTCCACCGGTTGGCCGAGGCCGGGCGGCTGGTGCCGCTGACGACGACCTTCCTATCGACAACCAACAGCGTATTGAGTGCGATCTGGACCGGGCACCCGCCCGCCGAACACGGTTTGCTGGCCTACGAGCTCTATCTGCGCGAGTGGATGATGGCGGTGGAGGCGATCGGATTCTCTTCGCCCTTCGAGCCCTTTACCAACACGCTGACGCGGTGGGGATTCGACCCCGAGACCTTTCTGCCGGTGCCGTCGGTGGCACAGCAGCTCGGACCGCAGGGGATCCCGACGTACGCGGTGATCCACAAACAGTTCACGACGACGCCGCTCTCGCGGATGCACTTCCGGGGCGTGAAGGAAGTGCGGGGGCACAGTTACGCCTCGGATTTCTGGCTGACGCTGCGGCAGGTGCTGGAGGCCACCCGCGGCCGGCGCGCACTGATCGGCGGGTATTGGCCCGCTGTGGACACGCTGGCGCACAAGCACGGGCCGGAGGATGTGTCGGGCGAGGCCGAGATCCGCGCGATCTCGCTGCTGATGGAGGACATCTTCCTGCGACAGCTCAGGCCCGAGGACCGCAAGGGCACGCTGCTGCTGATGACGGCGGACCACGGCCAGATCGGATCGCCGGCCGAGGCCTGTGTGGTGCTGGGAGATCATCCCGTGCTCCGCGACAGCCTCTGGCTCCCGCCGGTGGGGGAGAGCCGGGTGCCGTTCTTCTACGTCAGGAACGGTGCGTTCGACGTGGCATGGTCGTATCTGCACGAGCACTTCGGCGATCGCTTCACGTTCGCGACGCGAGACCAGGTGTTGGCGAGCGGGTTGCTGGGGCCGGGCGCGGTGCACCCGGAGGTGCCGTTCCGGCTGGGTGACATCATCGGCGTGGCCAAGGGAGACGGCGCCTTCGTGCGAACGAAGGAGGACGTGAAGCGGCTTGCAGGGCGCCACGGCGGGCTGATGCCGGAGGAGATGCTGGTGCCGCTGCTGGCGGTGAGATTGGACGCCGATGGGGTGTGAGCTCTCGCAAGGCTGGGCGGCGAGGGCAGAAGGATGCGAGGGGGCTGGGGCGTGAACCTTGCGAAGGTGCGCGCCCGAGCGTCGCTCGGGACACCTTCGCAAGGTCAGAGGGGTCGTCGCAAGGCAGCGGTAGCGAATTCTGAGTGATGGGGGTGTGGATGAAGCGGGTACGAATCGTGTTGGTCGGACTGGGGAACCTGGGGCGGCGGTTCTGCGAGTTGGTCGCGGAGCGGGCTGAGATGTTGCAGGACCGGTACGGGCTGGCCCTGGTGTTGGTGGGCGCTGCGGACAGCCGCGGCGCGGCCTACGATGCCGGCGGGCTGGATATGGCCGCCGTGGCGCGACTCAAGCGCGAGGGCGGCACGGTCGGGGAGTATCCAGGAGCAGGACGTATGGGCTGGGGCGCCGTCGATCTGGTGTCGGCGGCAGAGGCCGACCTGCTGCTGGAGGCTTCGCCCGTCAATCTCGACAGCGGCGCCGAGCCCGCGCTCACGTGCATTCGCCTGGCCATGAAGAAGGGGATGCACGTCGTGACGCCGAACAAGGGGCCGCTGGTCGTCGCCTTCCGCGAACTGCACGACCTGGCCATCGCCCAGGGCGTGGCCTTCCGCTATGACGGGACAGTTGCGGGCGGCGCGCCCGCGCTGAACGTTGGCTGCCGCGATCTGCGGGGGGCCCAGGTTCGACTGATCGAAGCCGTGCCCAACCTCGTGACGGGGTACGTGATGGACGTGCTGTCGGACGGCGTGCCGTGGGATGAGGCGATCAAGCAGGCCAAGGACTCGGGGGCGCTGGAGGGCGACGGCTCGTGGGACCTGGAGGGGTTCGACGCAGCGGCAAAGCTGGTGATCCTCGCCAACGCGGTACTGGGCGTCGACGCGAAGCTGGCCGACGTGGTGCGAACGGGGATCACGCAGGTCCCTGTGGGGGCGCTGCGGGAGGCCGCGGCGCGGGGCGAGCGCTACCGGCTGTTGGCCCGTGCAGAGCGGCTGCCCGACGGCAGCTATGAGCTGACGGCGGTGCCCACGCCGATGCCGGCCGGCCATCCCCTTGGCCGACTGGGACGGCGGCAGATGGGCGTCGTCTACACGACCGACATCTACGGCACGCTCTCGCTGATCATCGACGAGCAGACGCCGATTCCCTCATCGGCCACGATGCTGCGGGATCTGCTCGACATCTACGTCGATGACTTCGCGACGATCGTCCGTCTAGCCCATGACCGAACACGATCCGAATCCCCTATCGAAGAGCCGGGCTCACCGGCTCTACCGTATCTCCCTGGCGGCCCTGGCGACGGGCCTGGTCCTGCTTTCAGGTGTGCTGCTTCTGGGTGGAGGCCTCGGCGCGGCACCGGGGCGGGCCCCAGACCCGGCAACCGGTGGAAGCGGAGGGGCCTCCGTGGCCATACCCGCCACCGCGGTTTCGACGCGGTCGCCGGACGGCTCTATGGCGACAGCATCGCCGACGGTCGAGCCGACATCGACCCCTGTGCCGCCGACCGCGCTTCCTCCTACGGAGGTCCCGCCGACGGCCCTGCCGCCCACGGTGGCCCCGACGGTCACCGAGCTCCCCCCGACCGCAACGGCGTCGGCTGCCGTATTACGGTCACGGCGGCTGATGCCGTCACGGAGACCGTGGCGTCGGCCACGATGACCCCGACGGCGACGGCGCTCATTACGATGCCGGTGAGGCCGGAGGATCCCGACTCACCGTTCTACCAGCGCATGTGGGTGGGACTGTACGGCACGCCGCTCGGGCGTGGACTGGGCATCCTCGGCACGGCGACGGCCACCGAGACGGTGTCGATGGCGATCGGCCAGTCCCTGGCGTACCAGGAGCTGATCACGTCAGCGACGGTGGTCCCCTTCTTCCACATGGTGGTCACCATCGCCGACAAGCATCCCGGCGCGGACGGCGACTACGTGCACCGCGTGCCGACGGAAACCGTGCATCTATGGATCGACGTCGGCGCGGCAGAACGGGCTCTTGAGCGTGGTCGACATCCAGCCCGGCTACAGCCAGATCACGAACGAGCTCGCGTACGTCCGGGAGTTCGTGAGCCAACCCGGCGTGCATCTGGCCATCGATCCGGAGTTCATGATGCTGGATGGCGTATCGATACCGGGGGAAAAGATCGGGTCGATGACGGGCGCGCTGGTCAACGTCGTGCAGGCGTGGCTCAGCGACGTGGCGACGGCGGTCGGGGAGCGCAAGGTGCTTGTAATCCACGAGTTTGACGACCGGATGTTCAGCGGGAAGGACGAGATCGTCGCCTACCCGATGGTGGATCTGGTGTGGGACGCCGACGGGTTCGGCGGGCCGGGGGCGAAGATCGGCGACTATCAGCAGTACGCCCGCGAGCCGGGATATGAGTATGGGGGCTTCAAGCTCTTCTACAACTACGACACGCCGTTGATGACACCGTCGCAGGTGATTGGGCTGGAGCCGCTGCCGGCGTTCGTGGTGTATCAGTGACGGGGGAGAAGAACGTTTGAACGTTGGCACGTTTGAACGTGCTAACGTTGGTTCGTAACGATGATGGATCGTGCAAGTGTGTTGATCGAGCAGCTTGGCCTTGAGCCGCACCCGGAGGGTGGGTACTTCCGGGAGGTGTTCCGGTCGGCTGCCACCGTGCAGCCCGACGACGATCGGAGCGAGCGGTCGGCGCTGACGACGATCTATTTTCTGCTGCTGAAGGGGCAGGTGAGTGCGTGGCACCGGGTGCGGTCGGACGAGGTCTGGCACTTCTGCGAGGGCGATCCGCTGGAGCTGACGTGGATCGACGTCGAGGCGAAGGACGTGGGCACGTTCCGGTTGGGTCCGGTCGCTGAGGACCAGGCGCCGGTGGCGGTGATTCCGGCGGGGTGGTGGCAGAGCGCGCGGACGCTTGGCGCGTACACGCTGGTGGGCTGCACGGTGGGGCCGGGGTTCGAGTACGAAGACTGGGAGCTGGCGGGCGACGGATGACGCGTGAGGTGGGGTCCGGCCTCTCACCCCTGCGCGGTGCGGGCGAGGACAGACAGGGGGCGCTGCGCCAGTGACCGCGATTCGCTTCCGCAGACCTTCCCCCGCCCCGGCTCCCCCAGTGGGGGATGCTATTCTTCCTCCTCCTCCCCGAGCAGATACCGGGAAAACCACGTGAGGTTCTGGTGCATGACGGCGTGGTTCTCACGCGGCTTGGTGATCGGGTGGCCCATGCCCGGGAAGATGTAGAGTTCGACAGGCACGCCCATCTCCTTGAGGCCGCGGTAGAGCTCCATCGCATTGGAGAGCGGGACGCGATGGTCATCGCTCCCGTGCTGGATCAGCATCGGCGTCCGGGCGTTGGCGAGATTGGCGATGGGCGCGGTCTTGACGTAGCGCTCGCGATCCCGGAAGGGTGACCCCGAGAGGTAGTCGAGGGTGAAGTCGGGGATGTCGTTGCTGATGTGATAGGTGTACCAATCGGAGATGCCTGCCCCGACGGAGACCGCGCGGAACTTGTCGGAGTGCAGGCCCGCGAAGGCCGAGATGTAGCCGCCCTGCGACCAGCCCATGCAGCCGACACGGTCCGGATCCACATAGCCGAGCGCCACCAGGTGATCGACGGCGCTCTCGATATCCCAGAGGTCGCCGACGCCCGAGGTTGTTGACGTTGAGTTCCGCGAAGGCCTGCCCGCGCCCGATGGAGCCGCGGTAGTTGGGCTTGAGCACGAGCACGTCCCTGGCCATGAACTGCACCGAGGGATAGGTGCGGAGGTCCTCGCCGGCGAGCAGATACCTCAGTCGAGAGCCACTGCGGCCCGCCGTGCACGACCAGGACCAGGGGATAGCGGCGAGATGGGTCGAAGTCCGCCGGCTTGCGGAGCACGCCCTCGATGATGGTGCCATCGCGGCTCTCCCAGCTGATGGTCTCCACGGTGCCCAGGTCCCAGTTCGGCCAACGCCGTGCCGAAGTCGGTGACCCAGGTGATTTTGGCTTGAAGAGGACGTGCGTCCTCCCCCGATCCCGAGCGAGGCACCTGCAGGGGGCAAGTCCGCAACGTAGACTTCGGAGATGGTCTGGGCGCCGGCGCCGACGAAGGCCAGGCGGCCCCCGTCTGAGGCGTGCAGGCTGTTGGTCGGGTGGATCTCCCCCAGGTCAATGGGGTGGACCGTGCCATCCTCGTCGAGGCGGGCGGCGCGGAGGACTGTACCGTCGGCATAGAGGACGAGGATGCCACACTCGAACCATCCTCCGTCGATGGTGCTGCGGTCGAGTGAGGCTGTCAGGTTGCGCATGGCCGCGGTGAAGGCCTCAGCGTCCTGCGCTGCCAGCGCTGCCTCCGCGTCGACGATCCACACGTCCTGACGCGTGTACATCTTGAGGTCGCGTCCCTGATGCACCACCATCAGCTTCTTTCCGTCGGGCGACACGCCGGCGATCGACGCGCCATTTGGCATAGCCAGCCTCGTGAGCGTCCCGAGGTAGGCGGTGTCCTCGCTCTTCTCTGCCTCGTCGCCTCCCTCCTGCGCTGCCGGTCCGTCCTTCGATGCCTGCTTCTCCATCTGCCGCCGCAGATACTCGTTGAGCGCGGCCTGGGCGTCGAGGCTGATACGGAAGCTGGAGGTCTCGCGGTAATAGACGAGGTCATCGTGGCTGCGACACGTGAGGTAGATCGCGTCCCCAGTTCGAGAGGGCACGACGGTCTGGATGCTCAGGGGCTCGGGGAACAGGCGGCTGAGCTCGATCACGGGTTGCACGAGCTTCTTGGCTTCGTCCTCGGTCGAGGCCCGGGCCTGCGCCTCGTAGGCGCGCAGATGGGCCAGACCGACGTAGTAGAGTGCCGAGGCGCTGGGCTCCTGCTCGAAGTGCGTGAACTGCCCAAAGCGATCCTTGCGTTCCTTCTGCTCGTTCCGCTCGGGGTCGTCCGCCAGGAAGAGGATGCCCCCGGCGAAGGGCTCGAACCACTGCACACCGCCCTTGTGGCGGGTGACCTGCCAGCCCTCGCCGACGAGACGCTCGTAGAGCCAGACCTGCGATTCGCCGCCGTCGGTGCGCCGGAGCACGGCAAGGGTGCGGTCGTCGACCCACGCCATCTGGGAGACGCTGCCCGTGCGGGTGAGGGGAGTGGTCAAGCCGGAGTCCAGATCGTGAATGACGCACGCGCTCTCATAGCAGTCGTCCTGCCAGTTCGTCACCTGGACGGTGAACGCCAGACGGGCGCCGTCGGGCGAGATCCGCACATCCGATGGGCGGCTGAGCATCAGCATGTCGCGGAGCGACGGATGGTAGAGCTGGTGGGTCTTGTCTACGTCGGTGGTCATCAGGAGCTCCTTCCGGGCGCTTGGAGTGAGTGTGGAAGGTTGTAACATGGATGGGGCTAAGGCGCAAGGTCAAGGTAATCTGTGGTTTGTGTCGCCGTTTGTTGACATTCGGGCGGTTCATTCTATACTGTAGGTAACTTACATTCGTCAAAGACGACGAACGGGAGGAGTAGGTGGTGGGGATTCGCAGGAGTCCCCGGCGCTGGGACAGAGAGGGGGGCCACCGGCTGCAAGCCCTCTGCAGTGCAAGCCATCGAAGGTCGCCCGGGAGTTGAGCGGCTGAGGGACCTGGAGATCGGGTCTTAAGCGGCTACGGGGTCGCCCGTTATCGCGAGGATCCTTCGTCGGGCGTGTCGTGCACCGGCTGAGGGTCACAGAGATGCACCACGCTGGTGAACGACACCAGTTGGGTGAATCAGGGTGGTACCGCGGAGCCCAATCCGTCCCTGGGATGGAATGGGCTCTTTTGTGTTCATCGTGGGCGTTTGGAGCGTTGGCACGTTCCGAACGTTCCTGACACCTGAGGTGACCAGGACGTGGTGCAACAGAAGGCACTGCGCCGCAGACGCGCGGAAGTGCAGACACGTGCAGACGTTCAAACGGGGGTTTCTATGAGACTGCCGAAACGATATCGGGCTGAGGAAGCGGAGCCGCGAATTGCGTCGTTCTGGGCGGCGCAGGGTGTCTATGCATTTCGATCGGGAGGACGTTGAGCACCCGGTCTACGCGATCGACACGCCGCCGGCTACGGTGTCGGGCCATCTGCACCTGGGGCACGTCTACTCGTACAGCCATACCGACTTCGTGGCACGCTACCACCGGATGCGCGGGGACAACGTCTTCTACCCGATGGGGTTCGACGACAACGGGCTGCCGACCGAGCGGCTGGTCGAGCGGTGGGAGGGGGTGCGCGCGGAGGACGTGGGGCGCGAGGCCTTTATCGAGCTGTGCCTGGCGGTGAGCGAGCGCGCCGAGGTCGACTATCGCACGCTGTGGCAGCGACTGGGGCTGTCGATCGACTGGCGCCACACGTACCGGACGATCGACGCACCGTCGAGGCGGGTGTCGCAGACGTCGTTCATCGACCTGGTGCGGAAGGACCTGGCCTACCGGCAGGAGGCGCCGACGATCTGGTGCCCGACGTGTCACACGGCCATCGCCCAGGCGGATCTCAATGACCTGGTTCGCGAGAGCGTCTTTTTCACGCTGGCCTTCGGATTGGAGGGCGGCGGAACGCTCAAGATCGCCACGACGCGGCCCGAGCTGCTGCCCGCCTGCGTCGCGGTTTTCGTCCACCCGGACGATGCAAGGTACACAGGGCTGGTGGGGCGCCGGGCGAAGGTGCCCTACACGGGACAGCTCGTGCCGATCTTGGCCGACCCCGGTGCCGACCCGGAGAAGGGGACGGGCGCCGTGATGTGCTGCACCTTTGGAGATGTCACGGACGTCGGTTGGTGGTACACGCACGATCTGCCGCTGCGGATGGCGATCGACCGGCACGGGCGGATGACCGAGCTCGCCGGGGCATTGGAAGGGCTGACGGTGGCGGAGGCGCGGGCGGCGATCGTCGAGTCGCTGGCGGCGGAGGCGGTGCTGTTAGGGCGGCAGGAGATCGAGCAGTCGGTGCGGGTTCACGAGCGGTGTGACACGCCGGTGGAGTACGTGGTGACGAAGCAGTGGTTCGTGCGGGTGCTCGATTTCAAGCAAGAACTGCTCGCCGCCGGTGCAGAGGTGCAGTGGCACCCGAGCTATATGGAGGCCCGGTACCGCGAGTGGGTGGAGGGGTTGGCCTGGGACTGGTGTGTGTCGCGCCAGCGGGCCTACGGTGTGCCCTTCCCGGTCTGGACCT
Source organism: uncultured Chloroflexia bacterium (assembly GCA_963751345.1). Lineage (GTDB taxonomy): Bacteria > Chloroflexota > Anaerolineae > B4-G1 > SLSP01 > PWVB01. The sequence continues at coordinate 70,353 of CAVVUS010000032.1, read as the reverse complement.
GCGCGACGTGCGGCGAGTTGATGCTGGCGGACGAGGCCGACCTGCCGGTGGACCCGACCGCGACGGAGCCGAGGCGTCCCTGCTCGTGCGGAAGCACGGCGTTTGTCCCCGAGACCGACGTGATGGATACCTGGGCGACGTCGTCGATGTCGCCGCAGATCGTGGGCAAGTGGCTCGACGACCCGGCGCTCTACGCGAAGGTGACACCCTTCGCGCTGCGCCCGCAGGCGCACGAGATCATCCGGACGTGGGCTTTCTACACGATTGTGAAATCGCTCCACAACTTCGGCACGGTGCCTTGGGATCACGCGGCGATCTCGGGGTGGGGCCTGGCGCCGGAGGGCACCGGCAAGATCAGCAAGAGCCGCGGCGGCGGGCCGATGCCGCCGCTGGAGATGATCGAGACGTATTCGGCGGACGCTGTGCGGTACTGGGCTGGGAGCACCGGGCCGGGGCGCGACGCCGTGATCAGTGAGGAGAAGATCCAGGCCGGGGCGAAACTGGTGACGAAGCTGTGGAACGTGGCACGGTTTTCGGCACGGTTTCTCGATGTCGAGGGCGGCGGCGAGGTGCCGGACGAGGGGCTTGCGGCGGGCGACCGGTGGATGCTGGCGCGGCTGGCGCACGTCGTGCGCGCGGCGACCGAGCATTTCGATCACTACGACTACGCCGCGGCCAAGGGCGAGGTCGAGCTCTTCTTCTGGCGTGACCTGGCGGACAACTACCTGGAGATGGCGAAGCTGCGGCTCTACGGCGAGGATGCGGAAGCGTCCGCGGGCGCGCGGCTGGTGCTCACCCTCGCGATCGAGGTGGTTGTGAAGCTTCTGGCGCCCTTTCTGCCCTACGTGACGGAGGAGATCTGGCAGTCGCTTTTCGCGCGTGAGGCGTGGGTTGGCTCGCTGCACCGCGCAGCGTGGCCCGAAGTCGACGAGCGGTGGGAGGATCCCGACGCGGAGGCGCTGGGGGAGACGCTGATCGAGATCGCGACGGCGGTCCGCCGGTACAAGAGCGAGCGGTCGATGTCGCTGGGTGCAGAGCTGCCGGGATTGGTGGTCGTGGCGGACGATCCGACGCTGGCGTTGTGGCTGGCGGACGCCGAGGCGGACTTGCTGAGCGTGACGCGGGCGCAGGCGGTGGAGGTGCGGGGGGAGAAGGGCGCGGCGGAGGGGGTGTTGGAGCGAGAGGGGCTGTGGGTGGGGGTGAGGGCAGACGATTGACCATGCGCCTTGAGGTGCCGGGGACTTTTCTGAAGTCCCCGGCACTGCGGAGGCACGGATCGCGGGCGTCTCGCCCGCTCTGGCGACGGGGAACCGTGCGCAGACGATTGTTGTCACGTCGTGGGCATTTGTGTGCGCGCAGAGCGGGCGAGACGCCCATGTGCATCAAGCTAAGGGCAGAACCCGTCGCCAGCGTTCTAGGAGCAGACGAGAAAGAGCGATCCGTTACTGGACCGCGCGTCTCGCCCCCGCCGGCATGACCCGCTCTAGCCGACACGGGATGCGCCAGGTCACGATCGCACGGGACCCGTGCGACTTGACGTAGCATGCGCGACCGCAGTGACATTGACAGGCCTGGGGTGCGCCCGGAGCGGGCGAGACGCCCGCGGTCCGCATTGGCGCCCACCTGGCGTCCTTAGCTTGATGCGTATGGGCGAGACGCCCGCGGTCCACACTTGGCGGTAGTCTTGTAACCGAGAACTGTAACTGACAACCGATAACTGTTGTTTGGAGGTCTTATGACTGAACTATCAAAGACGTATATACCGGAAGAGCACGAAGAGAAGATCTACGAGTGGTGGGAGCGGGAGGGGTATTTCAAGCCCGAGACGATGATCGAGCTGGGGACGGCGAGCGCGGACGGGCCGCGGTTCTGTATCACGATGCCGCCGCCCAACGTGACCGGGATCCTGCACCTGGGCCACGCGATCACGGCGGCGGTCGAGGACCTGGTGACGCGGTATCACCGCATGCGGGGCCACGAGACGCTCTACCTGCCGGGCAGCGATCACGCGGGCATCGCGACGCAGAACGTGGTGGAACGCGAGCTGGCCAAGGAGGGGCTCACGCGGCACGACCTGGGGCGCGAGGCCTTCGTGGAGCGGGCGTGGGCCTGGAAGGAACAGACGCACGCGCGGATCACGGCGCAGCACCGGAAGCTGGGGATCTCGTGCGATTGGGAGCGCGAGCGCTTCACGCTGGACGAGCAGTTGAGCCACGCCGTGCGGACGGCCTTCGTGACGCTCTACAACCGCGACCTGATCTACCGCGGTCCGTACCTGGTGAACTGGTGCCCACGGTGCGAGTCGGCGATCTCGGACCTCGAGGTGGAGCCGCACGAGCATCAGAGCCACCTGTGGCATATTCGCTACCCGATCGTGGACGAGACGTGGGACGGGCCGAGGCACGCGTGGGGCAGCGGGCGGTGGGCGGAGGGCGCCACGCGCTTCATCGAGATGGCGACGACGCGGCCCGAGACGATCCTGGGCGACTCGGCGGTGGCGGTGAACCCCGAGGACGAGCGGTGGGCCGGGCTGGTTGGCGAGACGGCCTTCCTCCCCGCGGTGGAGCGGCCGATACCGATCGTCGCCGACGAGGCGGTGCGGCCCGAGTTCGGCACGGGTGCGGTGAAGGTGACGCCGGCACACGATCCGACCGACTATGAGATCGGGATGCGGCACGGGCTGCCGCAGATCAACGTGCTGACCGAGACGGGGACGATGAACGCCAACGCGGGCCCCTATGAAGGATTGGACCGCTTCGCCTGCCGTGAGGCGGTCGTGGCGGACTTCGAGAAGGAAGGGCTGCTGGTCAAGGTGGAGGACTACACGCACACCGTGGGCCACTGCCAGCGGTGCGACACCGTGGTCGAGCCGATGATCAGCACCCAGTGGTTCGTGCGCACCAAGCCGCTGGCGGCGAAGGCGATGCACGCGGTGGAGACGGGCGAGATGCAGATCGTGCCCGAGCGGTTCGAGAAGGTCTTCTTCCACTGGATGGAGAACATCCGCGATTGGTGTATCAGCCGGCAGCTTTGGTGGGGGCACCGGATCCCGGTGTGGTACTGCGACGACTGCGACGACGTGTGGAGCGCGGTGGAAGACCCCGAAGCATGCCCTTCGTGCGGCAGCCACAGCTTCCATCAGGATGAGGACGTGCTGGACACGTGGTTCTCGTCGGGGCTCTGGCCCTTCTCGACGCTGGGGTGGCCTGATCAGGACTCGGCCGACCTGGCGCGCTTCTATCCCAACGATATGCGTGAGACCGGGTACGACATCCTCTTCTTCTGGGTGGCGCGTGAGACGATGCTGGGACTGGAGCTGACCGGGCGCGCGCCCTACAGCACGGTCTACCTGCACGGGCTGATCCGCAACGAGCACGGGGAGAAGATCAGCAAGTCGATGCCCGATGCGTGGAAGTACGACCCGCTCTACATCATCGAGGAGTACGGCACCGACGCGCTGCGGTTCACGCTGTCGACGTCGGGGACGCCGGGGAACGATATGAATCTCGACCCGCGGCGGCTGGAGGGGGCGCGGAACTTCGCCAACAAGATCTGGCAGGCGACGCGCTTCATCCTGATGAACGTGGGCGACGCGGCACCCGGCAAACTGGACGATCTCGACCCGGCGAAGCTCACGTTGGTCGATCGCTGGATCTTGAGCCGGATTCAGACGCTCTCCGGCGAGGTCACCCGGCTGATCGAGGCGTATCAGTACGGTGAGGCAGGGCGACAGATCCGAGACTTCCTGTGGGATGAGTTCTGCGACTGGTACATCGAGGCGGCCAAGATCCGGCTCTATGGCGACGACGGTGACAAGGCGACGCCGCGAGCGGTGCTGCTGGCGGTGCTGGAGCAAGCGATGCGGCTGCTGCACCCGTTCATGCCCTTCGTGACCGAGGCCATCTGGCAGGCGCTGCCCGAGGCCGTACGCGAGGGCCCCGCGTTGATCGTGGCGTTGTGGCCTACGGATGTCGACGCTTGGGTGGATTCGGACGCGGAGCGCGAGATGGCGGCGCTCATGGAGCTGATCCGGGGAATCCGGATGGTGCGGTCGGAGTACAACGTCGAACCGGCGCGGCGCATCGCGGCGACGCTTGCCGGGGGCGCATCGGCGGCGGGGTTGGAGGCGAGCCGGGATCTGCTGAGCTCGCTGGCCCGATTGGATGCGGAGCGCTTGACCATCGTCCAGGTGACGGAGCCGTTGGCGCAGTCGGCGTCGGTGGTGGTGGGCGACGTGGTCGCCTATCTGCCGCTTGCGGGAATGGTCGATCTGGAGGCGGAGCGGACGCGGCTGGCGAAAGAGCTGGCGAATCTGGAGGGGCGGATCAACGCGAGCGAGGGGCGGCTTGCGGGGCCGTTCGCGGAGCGGGCGCCCGCGGAGATCGTGGCGCGGGAGCGGGAGACGCTGGCGGCGATGAAGGTGGAGGCGGAGGGTGTGCGGGAGCAGATGGGGCGGCTATCAGCATAGCCGAGCGGCTATCAGAATAGCCGGGCGGCTATCGGAATAGGCGAGCGGCTAGCAGGTCTAGCCGTGCGCCTAGTCCGCTAGGCGCCCGCCTAGAAGACCGGCCGCCGTGGGACGAGTCCCGCGGCTGAAATGATAGGCCCGGTCAACCGGGCTGGAGAGGTGCCAGTGCGAAACCAGTGGCGCCGTTCGGGAACGGTTTTTCGCCTCGTTCCAGGCGGATCTGTGATCCGCCGTCTGCACGGAGGGCCGGCGGATCATAGATCCGCCTGGAACGTATGCCTTGGGAACCTATTGCCGAAAAAGCTGCTTTACGATGAACCCCAGAAACGAGCTTAGCTGGGCACTAGTTCGTGAGTGTGGGCGTGTTACGCTCCAAATCGGCGACGAGGGGCGGCAGATCGTCCTGGATCGTTCATCCACAGGATATCTAGGTTGATGTCGTAATAGGCGTGAATTAGCCGGTGTCGCATACCTACGATGTCGTTCCAGGGGATTTCCGGAAGCCGCTGTCTGGTAGGCGGTGTGACCCTAGAAGCGGCCTCACCTACGATCTCGATCGCCTTTACGAGCGCGAGAACGAGTTGACGGTCGGTGTCCAGATCGGCACGCGTCCGATTCTGTGCAAAGCCGATGGCTTCACGGGCTGCATCCAGCATGTGCCGGAGCCGGATAGCGTCATCCCTCAGCATACTGCACCACCGCTTCGTCCAGCACTTGCCTGCGGAAGTAGCGGCTGAGATCCTCGGGCGTGCGGAGATCGATCTTGCGTCCACCAAACAAGCCGGATAGCTCACGCTCCATACGGGCAATACCGAGCAGACCGGGGACGTGGTTCGGCTCGAATTCCACAAGGATGTCGACGTCGCTGTCGGGGCGGAAGTCCGAGCGCAACGCCGAGCCATAGACGGCCAAGCGCCGGATGTGCCTCTCCCGACAGAATTGCGCCAACTCCTCTTGCCGAATCTCTATGGGTATCATATCTGCAGTATACGGGGCTGCCGTGTTGCGTCAATCCCTAAGTGCACACGGCACACTGTAACGTCATTCGGTCAGGCCATCCAGAGATCCACGAAGTCGAAGGCGTCGACGTCGACGAGGCCCTGGTCGGTGAGTTTGAGGTGCGGGATGACCTCCAGCGCGAGAAAGCCGAGCTGCATCAGGGGGTCGTGAAGTGGCGACCCGAGGGCACGCACGGCGGCGAGGAGGCCGTCCATCTGGCGGCGGACGGTCTCGACCGGCTGGTCGGACATCAGGCCGCCGATGGGCAGCGGGACGGCAGCGAGGAGCTCGCCGTTGAGGACGGCGACGAGGCCGCCGCCAAGGTCCTTGACGGCTTGCACGGCGGCGCGCATCTCGTCGTCGCTGACGCCGGCGACGACGATGTTGTGGCAGTCGTGGGCGACGGTGCCCGCGATGGCGCCGGCCTTGAGCCCGAGACCCTGGGCAAAGCCGAGGCCGACGTTGCCGGTGCCGCGGTGGCGCTCGATGGTGGCGATCTTGAGCAGGTCGCGGTCGAGGTCGACCACGGCCTCGCCGTTGACGATGCGCGCGTCGAGGATGCGGGTCTCGGTGACGAGCTGGTCGGGCATGACGCCGATCACGCGCAGGCGCGTGCCCGCGGCCGGAATGCGGAACGAAAGCGCGTCGGGGTCGATCGTCGACGCGGTGCCAGACGGCGGTCAGGTCGGCGTCCGGCTGATGCAGCGCCCGCGGTCAGCGCGCCGTCCTCGGCGACGATCTCGCCACCCGCGATGACCAGGGTGGCCCGGAAATCCTCCAGCGACGGCGTGACGACGAGGTCAGCGCGGCGTCCGGGCGCGATGGCGCCCCTATCCGGCAGCCCAAAGGTCTCGGCAGCGTTGAGCGTGGCCAGGCGCACCGCGGTCAGCGGGTCGAGTCCGGCGGCCACGGTCAGGCGGATGTGGTGGTCGATGCTACCATGGTCGATCAGGTCGGCCGGGTGGCGGTCGTCGGTGGCAAAGGCGAAGCGCCGGGCGTTCTGGGGCGTGACCGCGGGCAGCAGATCGAGCAGGTTGCGCGCGGAGGTGGCTTCCCGCATCAGCACGGTCATCCCGAGTCGCACCTTCTCCAGCGCTTCCTCGGGGGTGGTGCTCTCGTGGTCGGTCGAGGGGCCGGCTGCGACGTAGGCTTGCAGCCAACTCCCGGTGATCCCCGGCGCGTGCCCGTCGATGTGGCGATCCTGGAAGGCCAGAAGCTTGTCGATGGCACCGGGCAGACCGAGAACGGCGCCGGGTACATTCATGAACTCGGCCAGCCCGATCACCCGGTCCAGATCCTTCAGCTCGATCAGGTCCTCGGCCTCGAGGGCGGCGCCGGCGGTGCCCATGTGTGTTGCGGGAACGCACGAGGGGAGGTTGACGAAGATCGTGAGCGGGAGGCCGCGCGAGGCGTCGAGCATGAAACGGATGCCCGCGGCCCCGGCGACGTTGGCAATCTCGTGGGGGTCGGTGACGACGGTGGTGACGCCGTGGGGCAGCACCGCGCGGGCGAACTCTACCGGGCTGCACATCGAGGACTCGACGTGGACGTGGGCGTCGATCAGGCCGGGGACGACGATCGCGCCGTCGAGGTCGATCGTCTGTTTGCCGGTGTAGCCGTTCCCGACGGCTGCGATCGTGTCGCCCGCAATGGCGACCTGAACGTCGAGGACCTCGCCGGTGAAGACGTTGACAATGCGCCCGCCAGCGAGCAATAGGTCGGCCGGCTCGTCGCCCCGGGCGACGGCCAGGAGATGGGAGAGTGTGTCACGGTCCATTCGAGCCTCCTGGGATACGACTTATGCGCTGATTATAGGAGATGCTGGGTGGTTGGGTAGCAGAGCCCCGTTGCCGTCTGCCCCCGGAGGGGGCAAAGCAGCACCACCCGGTCACGCCAACCCGTGGGCCAGGAGCAGCGCCTCGTCGACGAGCAGCTCGTCTGTGGGGCCATCGGCGACGATACGACCCCGGTCCATGATGATCGTACGGGTGCAGAGATCGCGGACGAGGGCGAGGTCGTGGGTGGCGATGAGCTCGGTCGGCTGGAGGCTGTGGAGCAGCTCGATGAGCTCGCGGCGGGCGCGGGGGTCGAGACCCGCGGAGGGCTCGTCGAGCACCAGGATCTCGGGCAGCATGGTGAGCACGGTGGCGATGGCGATGCGCTTTTTCTCGCCCAGGCTGAGGTGGTAGCTCGCGCGGGAGACGTAGTCCTCCATCCCTACCGCTGTGAGGGCCTCGGTCGACACGGCGCTGCACCTCATCGGCCGGGTGGCCCTGGTAGATGGGGCCAAAGGCGACGTCGTCGAAGACGGTGGGGGAGAAGAGTTGGTCATTGGGATCCTGGAAGACGAGGCCGACGGCGGCGCGGACGGCGCCCAGGTGCTTCTCGTCGACGGCCAACCCACAGGCGTCGACCTGACCTCGCTGCGACAGCAGCAGGCCGTTGAGGTGGAGAAGCAGGGTGGACTTGCCGGCACCGTTGGGGCCGATCAGGGCGACTTTCTCGCCGGCCTCGATCTTGAGGGAGATGTCCGTGAGGGCTTGGCGGCCATCCGGGTAGTTGTAGCTAAGACCGGTGATCTCTATGGTGTTATGGTGCATGTAGCGACGCCTCTGGCGACAGACTTCCTTGTGGATGGGTAGCAGGCGGATCTGTGATCCGCAGGGGCCATTCGTCTAGCCCGCGGATCACAGATCCGCTCGGAACTGGTATAGTGCTTCGTTAAGCTGAAGGCTGCAATTGTCATCTTCAGCCGCAGGCGAGGGATCTCAGTCCCGCAAGGCACAGATCCTTCACGTCCCCACGCAGCGTGGGGCACGTTCAGGATGACAGCTTCCAAGAATCAGGTTTACTGAGAATAGGGGTGTATCCGCCGGAAATGGTGCGCCACACATGCCGGGTTTCTCATCCCCACAGAAGCCCTCCCGCTACAGCGAGCAGGGCAAGGCCAACGCAGGCGATCACGGTCGCGACGCGCAGGGACGGCTTGAGTGGGGGCACCGGGAGGGTGCGGGGCTCGCCGTCATAGCCGCGCGCACACATGGCGGCGTAGGTGCGGTCGGCACGCTCCAGCCCACGCAGGAAGAGGTTGCCGGCCATGCCGCCGGTCACGGCGGCGCGCCAACGGAGGCTGCCCCCTGGCCTGGCCCTGACCGCGGGATCCAGGCCGCTGCGCGCTGCTCGAGCCCGTATGAGCCGACGCGCCTCGTCGACGAGGACGAAGAGATAGCGCCACATCAGGCCGAGGGTCGAGACGATGAGGCGCGGGACGCCCAGGCTGCGCAGGGCGACGAGCATGCGGGCCATCGGCGTGGTCGCCGTCAACACGACCGAGGCCTGGACGGAGAGCGCGGATTTCACGGCGATGGACGCGGCGTTGGAGAGCCCTTGCGCCGTGATCGTCCATCCCCACGGCAGCCGCCAGAGCGGCGCGCCCGGCGTCGTGAAGGCCAGAGGGACGGCAGCGAGCGCGAAGGGGATGGCGAGCGCGACGCGGGCCAAGACGCGGCGGGCCGGTAGCTCGGCCATCACCGCTGCACTCACGGCAAGGGCCAGCAGTAGGATGAGGATCGGCCACGCGCCGAACGGCACCAGCGCGGTCGTGAGGATGTAGGCCAGCGTGACGACCACCTTGGGGCGAGCGTCGAGCCCGTGAATCAGGCTCGAACCGGCGAGGTATGGGTCAAGGTTGGCGTAGGTCATGGGGCAAACCGCGGAAGACCTTTGGGGTTTCGGCCCGAGCAGACTCGGGCTTGGCCCCAAAGGTCTCGGAAAGTGCATTTTGCACGCTACAGCGCCGGGGTGCGGCGCTTGCGTAGGTAGGCAACCCCGAGGGCAGCCCCGAAGACGATGGCGACGCCGACAATACCCGCGAGGACGGTGGCCAGCGCCTCGTTGGAGAGGCCGGGCACCGCGTAGTCCGGGATGATGCCGTAGAGCGGACCGCGGGCCAGGTCCAGGAACCCCTGCTGCTCGGCGACCCATTCGAGCCCGTCGGGATGGGCGGAGGCCAGCGGCGAGAGGACGGCCAGCAGCACGGCGATGGCGAGTCCTCCGATCCAGACGGCTTTGCCGGCGGCGGCCTTCGAGCCCTCCGCCAGCAGCTCCGGCCTGGCGGTCCGCACGAAGGCGAGCGCGCCGGCGGTGATCAGCCCCTCACCGATGCCGATCAACGCGTGGATCCCGGCCATAGCCGGAACCGCGACGTTCGCGGGCGAGGTGCGCGGAGAGCGCAAGCTCAAGGGCACACGCCAGCGCGGCGATGAAGACCGAGAGCCAACCCGCGCCAAATCCGGCCACGGCGGTGCCCCAGGACCTGTTCCCGGCCAAACGCCTCAACGAGCGGTAGGTGAAGTACGCGACGGCGACGCTGATGACGGCCATATTCAAGAGGTTTGCGCCGAGGGTCAGCAAGCCGCCATCCTGGAAGATGAGGGCCTGGACGCCGACGACGCAGGTCATCACGAGGATGCCGGCCCAGGGACCGAGCAGCGCCGTGACGAGCGCGGCGCCGATGAGGTGACCTGACGTGCCACCCGTGACGGTGAAGTTGAGCATCTGGCCCGCGAAGACCGCGGCGGCGAGGACGCCCATCAGCGGCACCTGGCGCTCGCCCAGATCCGCGCTGACGCGCTTGAGTGCGTACCCCACGACGAGGAGCGAGATCATCCACGCGATGATGGCGACGAGGACGGAGAGGAATCCATCGGGAATATGCATGGCGACGGGCGAAAGCAGCATCGACGAGAGCCTCCTGTTGTTATTGCAACTGGTCGCAATAATGCCACGGTGTGGGCGATGTGTCAAGGTGCGTATTTCAGAACGGAGGCAAAGCTATTGGGAGAGGGTGTTGTTGGTCGCAACCTCATAGACATTGCCCGTTCTGAAATACGCCCTGGCAGTTTTGGCCCTGTCGGTGGCTTGCCTTGCGCGCATGTCCGGGCCAAAACTGCTGTCGTTGCCCCCAGGCCGGCACACACTTGTGTCAAGTGGGAAAATGCCGTTTTCGGTGCAAGTAATGTATAATGGCGGCTGCTCATTTCGGAAAGGACCTGCATGCCGAAGACGTACGTTGCCCTGGACTTGGAGACCACCGGCCTGGACGCCACCCGTGACGCGATCATCGAGATCGGCGCGGTGCGCTTCGATCAGGACCGCGTGCTTGAGCGTTTCTCGACGTTCGTCAACCCCGGGCGCAAGATCCCCCCATTCATCACGGAGCTGACCGGCATCCGCGACGAAGATGTCGCAGCCGCGATCGACGGGCACACGGCGAGCCGGCAGGTGGCCAATTTCGTCGGACGCGACCCCGTCGTCGGCCACAACGTGGGGTTCGATCTCGGGTTTCTGCGGCGCTACCGGGTCCTTGGGAGCAATGTAGCGGTCGACACGTTTGAGATCGCGGGCATCCTGGTGCCTCACGCGACGCGCTACAGCCTGGCCAACCTCGTCGATGAGCTGGGGATCGATTTGCCCGAGCAGACACACCGCGCGCTGGATGACGCGGTGATGACCCACGCGCTTTTCAGGACGCTGATGGACCGGGCGGTGCAGTTGCCCCAGGATACGCTGCAGGAGCTGATCCGGCTGGGCCGACGCGTGAATTGGGGTCCGGTGCAGTTCTTCAGCGATGCGCTCTATGCGCGCCAACGCCAGGGATTCCAGGGAGCGATCGGCGCGCAGCTCGCGGCACGGATGGGCGTGGACGCGGCGGGCCCTCTCTTTGTGCAGGAGGAGGAGATTCCGCCGCCGCTTCGTCCTCGGCAGGATCCGCATCCGATTGATATGGTAGCGCTGACGTCGCTGCTCGAACCTGACGGCGACATCGCCCTTGCGTATCCGACGTATGAGTACCGGGATCAGCAGGTCGAGATGATGCAGGCGGTTGGCGAGGCCTTCAATCGTGGGGAGCATCTTCTGGTGGAGGCAGGCACGGGGACGGGCAAGTCGCTGGCCTATCTGTTGCCTGCCGTCGAGTGGGCCGTGATGAACCAGCAGCGGGTGGTGATCTCGACAAACACGATCAACCTGCAGGAGCAGCTCGCCCACAAGGACATCCCGCAGTTGGCCGAGACGCTCTACGAGTTTCGCTCGCAGATCCTCAAGGGCCGCGCGCACTATCTCTGCCGCCAGCAGTTCGAGACGCTCCGCCGGCGAGGGCCCGTGACCGACGACGAGATGCGGGTTCTGGCGAAGGTCCTGCTCTGGCTGCCCAACACCCTCGATGGCGACGGGGATGAGCTCTTTATCCCGACGCCGGGCGAACGCCAGGTGTGGCAGTCGATCTCCGCGGCGACCGAGGCATGCGATCCCGACAACTGCCCCTTCTTCATGAATGACACGTGCTTCTTCTTCCGGGCGCGGGCAAAGGCCGAGGGCGCACACGTCGTCGTCGTCAACCACGCGCTGCTGCTGGCCGACGTTGCGACGCAGAACCGGGTGCTCCCGGATTACGATCTGCTGATCGTGGACGAGGCGCATCACCTGGAACGGGCCGCGACGGAGTCTTTGCGATATGCCCTGGCCTGGCAAGACCTGGCGGGCGCCTTCGACAGCCTGCTCCGGCCCAGCCGCAACTATTCAGGCCTGCTCGATGAGATCGCCGGCTCCGTGGATGCGCTGCCGAGGAACGGCGCGATGCGCGTGCGCGAGGTGCTGGTCCAGTTGGCGGTGGCAGCCGAGCGCACCCAGCGGGACCTCGAAACGCTCTTCACCGAGATCGAGTCACTGGTGGAGTCACGCGTCGGGCGGGGCGGCGCGTACAGCGCCCGGCTGAGGGTGGGGGACGATCTGCGCCAGGATGCCGTGTGGGACAACCTGCTGCTCCTCTGGTCGCAGACCGCGCCGCATTTCGCGACCCTGGTCGATGGGCTTGGGCAGTTGGGCGACGGGCTGGAGGCCGCGGTCGACGTCGAGCTGCCCGAACTGGAGCGCGCGCGGGTGCGGCTGCTGGGGATCACGCGGCTTCTATCGGAAGCGCACGGACAACTCAAGCAACTGATTGCGGAGCCGAATGCCAACGCCATCAGTTGGTTCGAGATCCGGAACCGCGGCCCGCTGATGCTGAACGTCGTGCCCCTGCAGGTAGGACCGCTCATCCAGGAGAACCTCTTCGCCAAGAAGCGGTCGGTCATCCTCACGTCGGCGACGCTGCGGATTGAGGGCAGTTTCGACTACATGCGCGAGCGGCTCGGCGTCGACCCGGAGGCTGCGGAGCTGGCGCTTGGCTCGCCGTTCGATTACCCATCGGTCGCGCTGCTCTACGTGGTCACGGACGTGCCGGAGCCGAGTACGCCCGGCTACCAGAGGACCGTAGACGACACGATGATCGATCTGTTCCGGGCGACGAAGGGGCGGGCGTTGGCGCTGTTCACGTCGTACAGCCAACTGCGGGCGACCACAGAGGCCATCACAACCCCGCTGGCGCGCGAGGGGATCACGGTCCTGGCACAGGGCACGGGCACGTCGCGCGCGCAGCTATTGGAGAGCTTCCGGACCGGCGAGCGCGTCGTGCTGTTGGGCACCCGCTCCTTCTGGGAGGGGGTCGATGTGGCCGGCGAGGCCCTCTCGTGCCTGGTGATCGTCAAGCTGCCGTTTGACGTCCCGGACGACCCGATCGTGTCCGCGCGGGCGGGGCTATACGCCGACCCGTTCAACGACTTCATGGTGCCGGAGGCCGTACTGCGCTTCCTGCAGGGATTCGGTCGCCTGATCCGCACGGCAGCCGACCAGGGCATCGCCGTGGCGCTGGACCGGCGGCTGCTCACGAAGTCGTACGGGCACCGATTCCTTGACTCGCTGCCCGACCCGCGGATCCATCTCGGCGGGCGGGCCGCCCTCCCGCAGGTGGCGGCGCGGTGGTTGGCCGGGCAGTCGGTCGCCTCGCTGGGTATGGGCGGGATGTCGGAAGACGATGATTGGCTCGGGTCTCCCGACGGCGACGAGGACGAGGAGCCGTCGTGGTTCTGGGGGGCGTGAAGAAAGAGATCGTTGGAACGTTATCACGTGTGCACGTTTGAACGTGTCAACGTGATAACGTTCTACGCGCTAACGCGCTAACACTGATTCGTTGACTTGTTCACTGGAGGACTTATGCGCATCGTCGTAGATGCCTTTGGCTCGGATAACTGCCCCGGCCCGGATGTCGAGGGCGCTGTCATGGCCGCCCGCGCCTGGGGAGACGAGATCATCCTCGTCGGCCCGGAGCAGCGGACCCGGGAGGAGCTGGCGAAGCACAACACCGAGGGGCTGTCCATTCGCATCGTGCACGCGCCTGAGGTGCTGACGATGCAGGACCATTCGGAGGAAGTGCGCCGGAAGGAGGATTCCTCTATCCGGGTGGGGATGCGTCTGGTTCGGGATGGTGAGGCCGACGCCTTTGTCTCGGCGGGCAACACGATCGCGTGCCTGGCCTCGGCGATCTTCGACCTGCGCCGGATCCGGGGCATTCGCCGGCCCGCGCTGTGCACGGTCTATCCGATCTCGTTCCAGCCGATGCTCTTCCTGGACATGGGCGCCACGGCAGACCCGACGCCCGAGATCCTGCTGCAATCGGGCCGGATGGGCACGATCTACGCGGAGAAGGTGCTGGGCATCGCGTCACCGCGCGTGGGCCTGCTTGCGAACGGCGAGGAAGAGGAGAAGGGGACGATGGTCCTCCGGGAGGCATTCGGGCTCTTCAAGTCGAGCGGTCTCAATTTCGTCGGCAACGTCGAGCCGAAAGAAGTGGTCAAGGGCGAGGCGGACGTGGTGGTGACCGACGGTTTCACCGGAAACATCCACATCAAGACGGCCGAGGCCGTCGCGTCGTTCTTGAAGCGGATGATCACGCACGATGTGCTGGGTCCGACGCTCTCCAAGGTCGGCCTCGTGTTGATGATCCCCGGACTGATCCTGGCACTGCCGGGGCTGTTGCTGCTGCTGCCCGGGCTGCGGAAGCTGGTCAGCCGGCTGGACTATGCCGAGGTGGGCGGCGGGCTGCTCTTGGGGGTCAACGGGGTCGTGATCGTGGGCCACGGGCGCTCCAATGCCAAGGCCGTGAAGTATGCCGTGCTGCGGGCGCGCGAGGCCGTCGCGGGCGACGTGGTCCCGACGATCGCAGCGGGGTTTGCCGCCGGCAGCAGCAAGTAGGGGCGCGGTCACCGGGGCTTGTTCTGTTACTCCAGGGGGTATCGATGAAGGTTATTACCAACGAGTCACACATCCAGATGCGGAAGAAGATCGGGGAACGGGCTCCGTTTGCCGGACTGATCTGCCTGGGCATCTCGACCGTCCTGATTTTCCTCAAGCCTGAGTGGATTTGGGGCACGATGGCGCTGGTGTGGGTGGGTTTCCTGATCTCGCTGATGGGAAGCTTTCTGGGCGAGCGCTTTGTGGGTCCGAATGCGCACTACAAGCGCGTGCCGGATGCGCTCAAGGGTCTGGACAACGGCTATACACTGCTGATGTACCAGCTTCCGGTGGCCTTTGCGCTCTTGGAGCCCGGCGGGCTGACCGTGATCACCGTGAAGTCACAGGGCGGGGACATCACCTATGCGGATGGGCGTTGGCAACAGAAGCAGAAACTGGGTATCCTCCGGCGGTTCGCCGGCCAGGAGACGTTGGGCCGGCCGCATCGCATCGCCGAGACGGAGAAGCAAGTGGTAGAGGACCGGCTGAAGAAGGTCCTCCCCGAGGGCGTCGAGGTCCCGGTGCGGGGGATCCTGTTGTTCACCAACCCCGACGTCGTGCTCCACGTGGATGAAGAGACCGTTCCCGTTCCCTCGCTGAGGGTGGCGGAGCTCAAGCGCTGGCTGCGTCGGAATCCTCTCCGACCGGTGTTGCCGGATGATACGCAGGCGGTGTTGGTGGACGCGCTAGGTCTGAAGGGGGAGACAAGCGAGGAGTAAGCCTCACCACTCGGCCAGGATCCGCCCTAGACCACCGGGCGGCTTCCGACCTACTCCTTTGGTCGGAGTGCATTTGTGCAGAAATGCGGTATACTGCAAAGAAGCCGGGGGGAGGCTCTACGTGGATCATCGCTGGCCCAACCATTCCCAAGGCGGGGGTTGGGCCGTCTTGTTATGGCCTCTTCCCACCAGCTAACAAAGGAGGTCGTGATTGGCGTCTTACCCTAAGCAGGTAGCAGCATTAGCAGGACCCATTTCGAAAGTGCAGGACCCAAAAGAAGTGAAGGAGAAGAGAAATGTCCCGTAAGTCACTCTACAGTTTGCTGACAGCCGTGGTGCTGTTAGCTCTCGCGCTGGCCGGGTGTGGCACACCGGCCGCCACGACATCGGAGCCGACGATGGCTGCGGCCACGTCGGAACCGACCATGGCGGCAGCTACGGCGGAACCGACGGCGACGACAAGCGCAGCGGCTGAGGCGACGCCCACCGCTGAGCCCACTATGGCCAGTGCCCAACCGCTGTGGACTCCCGAGTTGAAGCAGGCCTTTGCGGCGGCTATCGACCGCGAGGTCCTCGTCGATCGTGTCTTTGAAGGACGGAACATTCCGGCCTACTCCATGGTGCCCCCGGGCTATCCATACGCGACCGAGCCGTTCCTGGACAAGTATGGTACCCGCGATCTGCCTATGGCGATCAGCCTCCTCGAGGACCTGGGCTACACGACCGATAACAAGTTCACGTTCGATCTCTGGTATCCCCCCGAGCACTACGGCACGACGACAGCTGACGTCATGCAGGTGCTCAAGGAGCAGCTCGAGGAAACCGGTCTGATGACGGTGAACCTGAAGAGCCAGAACTGGGCGGAGTACGTCGACAGCTTTGTGGCCGGCGATGCCTTCCCCGTCTTCATTCTGGGTTGGTTCCCTGACTTCGCGGATCCCGACAACTGGCTGACGCCCTTCGCGTCCTGTATCCAGTCGCCCGACAACGGCGTGAACTACTGCGATCCGAAGATGGACGACCTGCTCAAGCGGGCTGCGGCTTCCACGAATCCTGACGAGCGCGCTTCGCTCTACCAGGAAATCGGCGACTACTATGCCGAGCAGGTTCCCACCCTCCCGCTCTTCTGGGAACCCGAGTACGTCACGTATCGCGATGGCGTCGAGGGTGTCAAGATCGGCGCGCCGTTCGAGTTCAACTACAACGTCCTGAACTTCACGGCTGATGCTTCACCCGCGGCGGGCACATCCGACACGATCATCATCGGCACGACCGATGAGGTGAACAGCCTCGATCCGCAGGATGCCTACGCGACCCACGACTGGGAGATCATCAAGAACACCGGCGTGCCGCTGCTGCGGTACGAGCCCGGCACGTCCACGCTGGTACCCGGCGCGGCAGTGGACTTCCCCACCGTCAGCGACGATGGCAAGACCTACACGTTCACGCTGCGCGACAACCTGATGTATGCGGACGGCACGCCGGTCACCTCGGCCGACTACGTCCGGATGTGGGATCGTTTCGGTCTTGAGGGTCAGGTCTCCGGCCTGGTCCAGGCGTACGTCGCGGGTGTCGAGGCACCCGATGAGTCGACCGTGGTCTTCACGCTGAACGACTCGTACGGCTTCTTCGATGCGTTGGCGGCGACGGCCCCGTTCGTGCCGGCGAACCCCAACATCTTCCCGACCGACCAGATCGTGCAGTTCCCCGACAAGGTCGACGGGATCGGCCCGTATCGCATGGTGAACTACACGCCGGGCGAGCAGATGGTGCTCGAGGCGAACCCCAACTACTTCGGTGACGATAAGCCGATGATCCCGAACGTGATCATCCGCTACTTCGCCGATCCTACAACGATGGGCAATGCTGTCGAGACCGGTGAAATCGACATCGCCTGGCGCACGCTAGGCCCTGTGGAGTCGGTCCGGTTGCAGAGCGTCTCGGGTCTGACGGTCGAAGAGATCAACGCCCCGGCACTCCGCTACCTCGTCTTCAACATGAACTACATGACAGGCGGTCAGTAGTCGCGGACCTTGGTAGTTGCTCACCCGGGGCGGGAGAGTTACTCTCCCGCCCCGGTTTCTTGAGTATAATGGATTCGCTACCAGTCTACCTTCACCAGCAACCCTGCGAAGGCTAGCGAGGCACCAGGGACCCGTACGCTCGGGTCCCCGCTAGCCTTCGCAGAGTTGAGCGACAGAGGAAGCAATTCAGGATTGGAGTTTCACTATGTCCGTATCATTCCGTAACTTCATCATTACCCGGATCCTCCTCACCATCCCCATGATCATTATCCTGGTAAGCATGGTGTTCTTCGTCATGCGAATCCTGCCGGGAGACCCTATCCGTTCACAGCTCGGACCCAAGGTCAGCGAGGAGCAAGCGCAAGCGATCCGGGAGCGTCTGGGGCTCAACCGACCCCTCGTGGTGCAGTACTTCGACTTTCTCTGGCGGATGGTGCGCCTGGACTTCGGGAACGCGCTGACCCAGGGGGAGCGGCCCATCCGTGATGAGTTGGGCGAACGGCTGCCTGCCACCATCGAGCTAACGGTGCCGGCTATGGCCTTCACCGTCATTGTGGGCATCTATGGAGGAGCCTTTGCAGCGAAACACCGCAAGAAGCCTGTGGACTACGGCATCCGCGTTTTCAGCATCATCGTCTACGCCATTCCGGTCTTCTTCATGGGGCTGTTATTCCAGATCCTCTTCTCTGTGCGGATTCCGCTGCTGCCCCTGGCCGGGCGAATGGACACGCTGCTCCTGCGAGATTTCCATTCCATCACGAACTTCTACATCATCGATGCCATCCTCGGACGGAACTGGCCCGCACTGAAGTCGCTGCTGATTCACCTGATCATGCCGTCGGTCACGCTGGGCCTCATCTTGACCGGTCCCTTTATTCGCTTGACGCGCGTGAACATGATCGAGGCGCTCCAGACGGACTTCATCGTCGCAGGCCGTGCGCGAGGTCTGCCCGAGCGGCGGTTGGTCTACCGGCACGCGCTGCGCAACACCTTCATCCCTATCCTCACGCTGATCGGGCTGCAGTTTGCGCTGCTGCTGGCAGGGGCGGTGCTGACCGAGACCACGTTCTCGTGGCCCGGTATGGGACGGTACCTGGTGACCCGGATCCAGCTGCGCGACTATAACGCGGTGCAGTCAGTGATCGCAGTCTTCGCGCTCTTTGTGGGTCTCATCAGTGTTATGGTCGACATCCTGTACGCGTTCGTCGATCCGCGCATCCGGTATTAGGAGGAGATATGGCACGGCAACTACGCAATCGAGCGCAGACGGACGCCACGCGCGACATCGACGTCGAGGTACCTGAATGGCAATTGGAGCTGGACCGCGTTGGGTTTGTGCGCAGGCTACTGCTGGCGCGGAAGTGGTATGGTGGTGACTGGTGGTTCGTGCTGATGAGCGCGCTGCTGCTGCTCTTCATCATCGCGGTGGGGGTCTTCCCCGGCCTCTTCTCGCCGTATGACCCACGCGCCGAGGTAGGCCCCTCGCTGTTGGCACCGGGTGAGGCGCCCTCCGACTACGTGCTGGTGACGCGAACGGACGCGGATGTGACGTCGCTGGCGGACGTAGCCGCGAGCACCGATAGGATCGGCTACGTGTTGGGGACGGCTGCGGCCCAGGCACTCCGGGAGGCGCTGGACGACCTGAATGCACAGGCGAGCGCAGAGGGTCAGAACGTAAGGTACCAGCCTCGTCCGGAGCGGTACAGCACGCTGGACGAGGCGCTGAGCGCGTTGGAGGCGGGGGACATCAACGCGGTCGTGGCCACGCCGGACAACCTCCAGCCTCTGCTCCCGAATTACCCGGATCTGCAGATCGCGGCAGGGCTGCGCGAGTCGACAGGGCGCGGGTTCGTGATGGGAACGAACCAGATCGGCCAGGACGTCCTGAGCCGGATCATCTGGGGCACGCGCATTGCGCTGATCGTGGGCCTGAGCTCGGCGATCGCGGCGCTCGTGCTGGGCGTGCCGTTGGGTCTGATCAGCGGCTACGTCGGCGGCCCGCTGGATCGCGTGCTCACGCTGCTGATGGACAGCCTCTACTCCTTCCCGGGCCTGATCCTTGCCATCGCCATCGCGGCGGTGCTGGGCGCGGGCATCGGCAACATCATCGTGGCGATCGCGGTGCTCTATGTGCCGACGTACTACCGCATCGTGCGGGGACAGACGCTGGCGGTCAAGGAGGAGCTCTACGTCGAGGCCGCCCGGAGTCTGGGTGCCACGGCGCTCAGGATCATGAAGGACTTTATCCTGCCGAACGTCATCCCGTCGGTGGTGATCATCTTCTCGGTCAACGTGGCCGACGCGATCCTGACCGAGGCCGGCCTGAGCTTCCTGGGCTTCGGCATTCCGCCGGACACGCCCGACTGGGGTATCGACCTGGCCCGTGGTCAGGACTATCTGCGTCGCGCGTGGTGGCTGATCACGTTCCCCGGCGCCATGGTGACGCTGGTGACATTTGCTTTCAGTATGCTGGGTGAGAGCCTCTCAGAGATTCTCAATCCGCGCCTATCGGAGGTCTGAGATGGCGACAGACTCAACGGAAGAGAAGGATGTTCTCGTCCAGGTTCGCGATCTTTCGGTCACGTATCACACGCGACTGGGGTCGCTGAGCGCCGTCGAGGAGGTCTCGTTCGACATCTTCAAAGGCGAGATCCTGGGCCTGGTCGGCGAGAGCGGTTGTGGCAAGAGCACGATGGGCAAGGCGTTGATGCGGATGATCGCGCCGCCCGGCGAGATCAGCGGCGGGCAGATTGTCTTCGACGGCGAGGACATTATGGCCTACGACGAGGATCAGATGCGCGATTTCCGTGGGCGGAGGGTGAGCATGATCTTCCAGGATCCGCTGACGTCGCTCAACCCGGTGCAGCGCGTCGACGAGCATATGGTCGAGGCGATCGAGGTGCACGAGAAGACGCCGGTGCAGGCCGCGCTGGAGCGCGTGCGGACCCTGATCGAGGTGCTGGGCATCCGGCAGAACCGCCTCAGAGACTACCCGCACCAACTTTCGGGCGGGATGCGCCAGCGGGTGATGGTGGGCCTGGGCCTGGTGCTCAACGCCGATCTGATCGTCGCCGACGAGGCGACCACGTCGCTAGACGTGATCGTCGAGGCGAAGCTGCTCGACGAGTTCAAGCGGCTGCGCGATGAGTTCAACCTGACGATCCTGCTGATCACGCACAACATCGCGCTGGTGGCCCAGATCGCGGACCGGATCGCCGTGATGTACGCCGGGCCAGATGGCCGAGATCGGGGACGTGGTCGACGGTGTTCGACAACCCGCTGCACCCGTATACCGACGGGCTTCTGAGGTCCGTGCCCAACATCAAGCTCGACGAGCGCGAGGAACTCTACAAGATGGGCGGCGAGCCGCCCAACCTGACGCACCCGCCCACGGGCTGCCGTTTCCATCCGCGGTGCCCGAAGGTGATGCCGATATGCAGTGAGATCGAGCCAACGCTGCTGCCGGCCGAGGGTGAGACCGGGCACCTGGTGCACTGCTGGCTCCATCAAGAGCCCCCGGAGGGGTGGGAGGAGAGACGATGAGCGAATCACCAACGACGGACAATCTCCTGGAGATCCGCGACGTCAAGAAGTGGTTTCCGGTTCAGCAGGGGCTGCTGGGACAGCTCACGGGCGGCAGCCAGCGCTTTGTGCGTGCCGTGGATGGGGTGAGTTTCAACGTCCGCCGCGGGGAGGTCTTCGGCCTTGCCGGCGAGAGCGGCAGCGGGAAGACGACGACGGGACGGGTGGCCCTGGGGCTCACGAAGGCGACTGAAGGGGATGTCATCTTCGACGGCATCAACCTGACCAAGCTAGGCGCGCGGGATCTGCGCCGGCTGCGCAGCCGCATGCAGGTGATCTTCCAGGACCCGATGGCCTCGCTCAACCCGCGGATGTCGCTGGGGCGGTCGATCGGCTACGGGCTGGAGATCCACTTCCCGGACATGAGCAGTGACGAGCGGCGGGATACGGTGACGGAGATGCTGGAGAAGGTCGGCCTCGCCCCCGCCAACTACTTCTACAACAAGTTTCCCCACCAGACCAGCGGTGGCCAGCGGCAGCGCGCAGTTATCGCACGGGCGTTGGTGACGCGGCCCGACCTGGTGCTGGCCGATGAGCCGATCGCGATGGCGGACGTGAGCGTGCGGGCGCTGCTGCTCGACCTGATGAACGAGCTGAAGCGCGATCTGAATCTCACCTATCTCTTCATCACGCACGACCTGGCGACGGCCAAGTACATCTGTGATCGGGTGGGAATCATGTATCTGGGGTTCATGGCGGAGATCGCGGAGCTGCGCGAGCTGTACACGTATCCGCTCCACCCGTACAGCCAGGCGCTGCTGGCGGCGGTGCCGGTGCCGAATCCGCACGAGCGGCGGACAGAGGCCATGCCCGAGGGGGAGATCCCGAATCCGATCAATCCGCCGAGCGGGTGCCGCTTTCATCCGCGGTGCCCGATCGCGCAGCCGAACTGCTCGGTCGACATCCCCCTGCTGCGGGAACTGCGACCGGGGCACACTGTGGCGTGTCATTATGCGGAGCGGTTTCTGCCGTAAGGGAGAAGAGGATCAGGGATAGGGTAGCTGTCTAGCTGATTGCTCCGCAGCGCTGTGGAGAGACGGGCCGCCGGCACGTCTACGGAGTAGCAGCGGCATCGCCGACGCTAGGGTACTCACGACGAAGAGCAGCCGGGTCCGACAATGTCGCCGCCAGAAGACGTGCCACCGGCCGTCTCTACGCAGCTTCTTGATCAGACAAACAAACACGGAGTAGAGAGAAGCCCTTGGCGGGCTTACTCCCTACTCCGTGTTTCTTATTCCTGCTGATCGCTGACCGCTGTTAGCTCACTGCCTACATCGGCGGGAGCGGAGGCGGGGTGGCCGTGAAGAGGCTGCTGAGGTCAGCGACATCGCCGGCCTTGGTCCAGGCCGCCATGCCTGCCTTCCACACGAGGGTGTCGCGGGTGATCTCGCCGGACTGAATCTTCTGCTGCAGCGCTGCTGCATCGAACGGCCCGGTCTGCTGGCCGTCAGCGGCCACGTAGAAGGACGGGGCCTGGGGGAGCGGAGGCGGGCCGCCGGACTGGCTCTGGGCCTGACCGCCGCCCTGCTGCTGTTGCTGCCCCTGCTGCGCCGCCTGGCCGAACATCTGGCCCATGGCCGCGCCCAAACCCACGCCGGCGCCCAAGCCTACGCCCGTGCTGGCTGCACTGCCGGGATTCTTGGCGGCCTCGACCATAGCCTGGGCCCCCTGGTACTGCATGTAGGCGCCCATATCGCCGATGGCCCCCATCGATGCCGCGGTGTCGATCGCCTTGGCGGTCTCCTCGGTGGGCGAGAGCGACTCAATGTAGAGCGAGTTGAGCGTCACGCCACGCGAGGCGAACTCCTCGGCGGCCTTGGCGCGCACGCCCGCCGCAAGCTCCTCGACGAAGCCGGCCATCTGGATGATCGACTTGCCCATCTCACCGATGAGATCGATCATCTTGGTCAGGATGATGCTGCGGAAGAAGCCCTGGATGTCCCGCGTGCGGTAGAGGTTCTGGGTGCCGACGATCTTGGCGACGAAGAGCTGCGGGTCGGTGACCTGGATCGCGTAGGTGCCGTAGCCCGTGACGCGCGCCATCCGCAGGATCGGGTCCATGATCGTGATCGGCTGCGGCGTGCCCCACTTCATGTCCGTGAGCTCGCGCGTGGTCACGAAATCGACCTCGGCCTTGAAGGGCGTCTGGCCCGAGAAGGCCTTGCCGATGAGGTCGGCCAGCAGCGGGACGTTGGCGGTGGTGATGGTGTGACGCCCGGCACCGAAAGTGTCGAGGGCCTTGCCATCGCGGAAGAAGACCGCGGCCTGGGACTCCCGGACGATCAACTGGCTACCGATACGGAAGTCGCCGGACCCACGCTCGGGAAAGCGGTGAACGATCTCGTCCTGGCCCTCGTCTACGTACTCAATGATGTCAAAAACACGTGTCATCGCTCATTACCTCCATTTACTGGGACGTCGTACCACGTAGGACGTCGGCGCGCTCATCAAACGTCGCGTTCGCCTCTCGCCCGAGATCACGGATCATCAAGACCAGGGAGCGCACGTCCTCGCCTTCGAGGCCCTCTTGTGCGCGGGAGATCGCTCCTTCAATGCGGTCGGCGTAGCTCACCAACGCTGCATCGAACTCGTAGACTCGATCGAGGTCGTCCTCCTTGATGCGGCTGGCATCAAAGAGACCGCCGTAGCCGTAGGGGGCGGTCCTGACCCGGTCGATGAAGGTCTGGATCTGGGTCGCCGCGCTGCCTGTCTCATCCAGCAGGTCGAGCTTTCCGGCGGAGATCAGATCCGTCTGGAGTGCATCGAGCTGCCGCTTGGCGGTACGCATCTGGGCCGCGATATGGTCGCGCAGCATCTTGTCCGCATCGCGCCGCTGTTCCTTCTCCTTGTAGCCCTTGTAGCCGGGGATCTTGGCAACCAGCTGTTCAAAGCCGGACATCTCGCCCTTGACGTTATCGAGCAGACTCATCCTATCCCTCCTGCGGTGTACCTAGCTGGACCTGATTCACCTATGATTGTAGCATAGATTCGCGTGACTGTGAAATCGGTCGGATTTCGGATATACGCTGACAGTATATACGCTGCCGACCACCCAGCGGTTGCACGTGGCGGTGGGAGACAGTGGATAGTCACGGATCACACGGATGGGGCGATGGGGATCTGGGGACCAAGTGCCAGGCACTCGCGCCGCGGACGGCGCGGAAGTGCCAGGCACTGCACGGGCAGAGGGGCCCGGGACTAGCCGATGTTCGCCGCGACCCACTTGAGGATGCGGTCGGGCATGCCGTCGCGGTTGCGGCGGTCGATCTCGCGGATCTCCACTTGGGCGAGGTGCTTGAAGGCGTCAGCCTCGGGATAGGACTTGCTCATGATCGTGCCGATGACGTGGTGGGGGCCCATGAAGGCCTGCATCAGCGTCTCCTGGAACGCCTGTGAGAAGAGCTCCATCATGCCGATCTCGTCGACGATGAGGATCTTGTCCTGCTCCATCGCACGTTGGAGTGCCTTGACGCCGATGCGATCGATGACACCGACATCGACACCGTAACGCCCAACCTTCGGTATCTTGGGATCGTCGAGGTCCTTGTGGGACATAACGGCCTCCCTGCCGGCCAACGTGATCAGCTTGAAACCGTGGCGCCCGCCGGGCCCCTTGATCTCCTCGGTGTAGAAACCACCCGCGCGGTCCCCGAGGGCCTCGATGACCTTCCGGATGATCGTGGTCTTCCCGATGCCGGGATAGCCCGTCAATAGTAGCGATTTTCCCATGGTGTCTCCATACGGTTCTCAACCTTCGAAGGTTCCTCCGTGCCAGATTGGACCAATCTTCCGAATTGGCGAATTCAGAAGGTTCGTCCAACCTAACGGATGGAGTATAATCGCCCCATCCGCAGTTACAAGGAGGGATCAACCCTATGCGCATTCTGATCACCGGCGGGGCGGGGTTCATCGGCTCGCATCTGTGCGACCGGTACCTGGCGGACGGGCACACCGTCATCGCGATGGATAACCTGAAGACCGGGAGCACCGACAACATCGCGCATCTCGCCGGACACCCGCGGTTCCTATTCATCAACCACGACGTGACGCACTACATCTACGTGGCGGGTGAGCTGGATATGGTGCTACACCTGGCGTCGCTGCCCAGCCCGGTCGACTATCTCAACTTCCCGATCCAGACGCTGAAGGTTGGCGCGCTGGGGACGCACAACACGCTGGGGTTGGCGCTGGCCAAGGGCGCCCGATTTCTGCTGGCGTCCACCTCGGAAGTCTACGGCGACCCGCTGGTGCACCCGCAGGACGAGAGCTACTGGGGCAACGTGAACCCCGTAGGCCCGCGGGGCGTCTACGATGAGAGCAAGCGCTTTGCGGAGGCGCTGACGATGGCCTACCACCGGTACCACGGCGTG
The DNA here is from genome assembly GCA_963751345.1 of uncultured Chloroflexia bacterium. Lineage (GTDB taxonomy): Bacteria > Chloroflexota > Anaerolineae > B4-G1 > SLSP01 > PWVB01. The sequence continues at coordinate 45,023 of CAVVUS010000032.1, read as the reverse complement.
GACTCGCGGATCGTGCGCATCTTCAACACCTACGGCCCTCGTATGCGGGCCGACGATGGCCGCGTGGTCCCCAACTTCATCGGGCAGGCGCTGCGAGGCGAGCCGCTGACGGTCTACGATCACGGACGTCGGACGCGGGCATTCTGCTACGTATCCGACCTGGTCGACGGGATCGTGCGGCTGATGGAGGCTGAGGTCGACGGGCCGGTGAACATCGGCAACCCCACGGAGATCACGATCGTGGACTTTGCGAAGCTGGTGATCGACGTCGCGGGGAGCGCCTCGACGCTTACCTTCATCGTGCCGGAGGACGAACGCACGCGGGACGACCCGAAGCAGCGCTGCCCCGACATCACGATCGCGCGGGAGGCGCTGGGGTGGGAGCCGCAGGTCGCGCTTCGCGACGGCCTGGGGCGGACGACCGACTACTTCCGCAGGCGGCTGGGGCTCGACTGATGCCCCGCATCCCCACCGTGCTGGTCTACGCCCTGCAGAGGCTCGCAGGTCCTGCTGATGCACCGGAACAAGGAGCCCAACCTCGGGCTGTGGATCGCGCCCGGCGGTAAGATCGAGCTCGACGAGTCGCCGCACGATGCGGCACGACGGGAGATGGCCGAGGAGACGGGGTTGGAGGTGCACGACCTGGTCTGGCGTGGGTTCTGCACCGAGGTGTCTCCGCTGCCTGACTGGCAGTGGATGCTCTTTGTCTACGTGACTCACGACTTCGAGGGTAGCTTGCGTCCCGATCTGCGTGAGGGAATGCTGGCGTGGGTGCCGCTGGACGACTACTTCCACCGATTGGAGATCCCGCAGGCCGACCGGATCTTCGCGCCGCGCGTCTTGGACGCCGCGGGCGGTATGTTCACGGCCAAGTTTGTCTATGACGCCGACCTTGCCCTGGTGGACTGGGTCGACTATTCGTAGGGCCCCCGGCGCCTGGGTGCTGCCCGGCGGCCTGGCGCTGGTGGGGCTGGCGCTGGGGCTGCTCATCGCGCGGGCGCCGCTGACGCTGCTGGTCGTCGCGGTGGGCGGGCTGGGGGTCGCCGTGCGTGACCTTTGTCGAGCCGCTGGCCGGGGTCGGCATTGCGCTCATCGTGGGCCCCTCCCGAGCGTACCTGGCGAGTACGGCGCCGGGACCTGCCTCCCAGGCAGGCCAGGCCGTCTTCGCGCTGACGGTGGCAGCCTGGCTCGCGCGTGGCCTCTGGCGGCGCGACCTCAGACTGCCGTGGGTTCCCCTTGCTGCGCCACTATGGATCTTCCTGGGCGTGGGACTCCTCACGCTGTGGTCCCCTGTCGACGTCTGGGTCGGCTTCCAGGAATGGGTGAAGTGGGCCGAGATCCTCGTTGTGGCGATCATCGCCTACGACCGGCTGCAGGCACTGGGGCGACGGGCCGTCGTGCTGCTGCTGGGTTTCCTGAGCGGATCGGTGGTGGTGCAGGCGCTGATCGGGCTGTGGCAGTTCGGCGTGAGCACGACGGTCGCCGAGCACTTTGCCATCAACGATCGCCTGTTCCGGGCGTATGGGACCTTCGAGCAGCCCAATCCTTACGCCGGCTTCATGGGGATGGCGGGGGCGCTGCTGGTGGGGGTCACCGCAGCGAGAGCCGTCGACGCCTGGCGCGGGGCTGAGGGGACCGGATGGCAGCGCGGATGGCGCGCGATACGGGGATCGGGTTGGATCGCGCTGCCCGCGGCGCTCGCCGTGGCGGCGCTGGTGGCCTCCTGGTCGCGCGGCGGGTGGATGGGGTTCGGTGCCGCAATGTTGGTCATGACCGTCTTCCTGCCGCGGCATAGCGCCTGGGGCGCGATCCTCGTCGTGGGCGCCGTGGCGCTGGTGGGGGGGCTCTACGCCACCGGGCGCCTCCCGGCCTCCATTGTGAACCGGCTGACCGGATTCCTCTCGTACACTCAGTTCCAGGACGTGCGCGGCGTCGGGATCACGGACGCCAATTTCGCGGTCGTCGAGCGGATGGCGCACTGGCAGGCGGCGCTGGCGATGTGGCGGTCGCACTTCTGGCTGGGGGTGGGGTTGGGCTGCTACGAGCCCGCTTATCCGGCTTACCGGTTGATCAACTGGCCGATCGCGCTGGGCCACGCGCACAACGTCTATCTGAACTTCCTCGCGGAGACGGGGCTGGTGGGCCTAACGGCGTATCTCGCCTGGTGGGGGACGCTGGTGGTCGGCCTGGTGGTCGCGCTTCGACGCGCGCACGGTTGGTCCCGTGCGCTGGCGATCGGGCTGCTGGGGGCGTGGACGCATTTGGCCGTGCACAGCCTGGTGGACAACCTGCTGGTGAACAACGTGAACCTGGTGGTCGGCGTGTTTGTGGCGCTGAGCGCGTACAGCTTTCAGCGGTCAGCGGCGGGGCGTCGGGTGATGCAGGCGCCAAGTGACGGAGCCGTTCGAGGTGAAGCAACCCGGCGATGGGGTTGCCCAGTGACGGCGGGGTCAGCCCGGCGATGGGGTTGCCCGGTGACGGCGTTATGTGGGTGGACCCGCCGGGCGATGAGGTTGCCCGGCGACGGTGTCATGTGGATGAACCCGCCCGGCGATGAGGTTGCCCGGTGACGGCGTCATGTGGATGAACCCGCCCGGCGATGGGGTTGCCCGGTGACGGCGTCATATGGATGAGCCCGCCCGGCGATGAAGTCGCCGGGCTACCATGCAGCGCCCCATTAATGGGGCTAGCGGTCGGTTAAGTTGGTTCGTAGTAACCGATTCATCGGTTCTGCCGCCGCCCAGTCTGCTGGACGCGCCTTCTGAGGCAGCGGAACGACTGAAGTCGTTACTACAAACCCCAAAGATCAGCTCGTCTGACCGCGGTTCACGCGTTCGAGGGGGCTTCGCCTCAGCTACGGAAGATCCCAGTGGGCGAGGTCGTAGCCATCGCGGGCATCGTCGAGGGGGATGCGGACGACGTCGGGCCAGGTGTAAGCCCCGACGACCAGGCGATAGGCGCCCGGCTGCAGATCGGCGGGCAGGTCGAGCGTGAAGCGCGTGACGAAGACGTCGTCGTCGCGCCAGTAGCGGGTGGGGATGCCGGCGCCGTCGATCTGCGCCACGAGGGTGCCATCCAGGAGCAGATGGGTGAAGAAGTGGTACTCGCGCTTCTGGAGGGCGCGATAGTGCCACGTGTAGACCAGGTCAAGGTGCCCGCCGGGGACCAAGTCGCCGGTCCGGTCGCTCTGGAGGAGGCTCAGCCCGTTCTGCCAGGTTGCCAGGGGTTCGCTCAGGGGTGGGCGGGGCGGAACGCAGTAGAAGGGCCATGGCGGTTCCGCGGGAATCGTGAGATCGGGCCGCGGTGTGAGTCGCATCGCCACGGGATCCAGGGCGTCGATGCTTGCCCGGTCGCCGATGAGGTAGCAGGTTTCGGCGGCAGGCACGATCAGCCCGGTCTCGCCGGGTACAACACGCACACGGTCGCTGCCCACGAAGTTGCGCACCCAATCGAAGGGGGAGAGCTCGCCGGTGCCGAAGTGCGTCAGGATGATCACCTGCCGGGTGGGGTCTGCCGCCAGAAGATCCGAGACGGTTGACACCGTCTCATCCATCAGCCACGCCCGCGTCGTCGCGCGCAGCATGCCCTGCTGCTCGTAACCGATGCGCACGACCCAGAGCGACGTCCACCACGCGGAGAGCAACAGCACGGCGCCGAGCGCAACGAGAGAGAGAGTCCTCCGGATCGAACTGGCCCACGCGAGCTGAGACCTTTGGGGTTTCCGGCCCGAGTGCCCTGAAGGGTACGAGCAGACTCGGGCTTGCCCCAGAGGTCTGTCGCAGGCCGCGACCCAGCGCCGCCGCGATGAGCACGTAGGGCGCGGGGAAGACGAAGAGCAGGTAGAAGTGCTGGAGATGGACGCCGCTCCTCAGGAAGAGCGTTGGCGCGAGCACCGACCAGGCGAGGACGAAGAGATAGGCCCGGCGGCGTCCGGCGTCGGTCGCGATCTGCCAGAGGGCGACGACGACCGCCGCGATCAGCAGGACCGGGATCACGCTCATCAGGGCGTCCGCGTGTAGGACGGACTGGGACCACAGCGGGTTGTGAGGTGTCTCAAGGACCTGGCGCCCCGTGAGAAGCTCAAGGGTCAGACGGTACGTTGACCAGTTCCAGGTCGAGCCCTCCGAAGCGCCATCCGCCAGGATCGTGACCACGTCGGTGAAGTGGCTGCGGATCAGGAAGTTGGCATAGGGGGCCGCGATCGTGAGGCTGGCGAGGGCGCCGGCAGCCGCCGCGCCCCACCACCGTCGTCGCCATACGACGGCGAGCGCCAGCAGCCAGAGCACGGCTGCCCAGGGCAACGACGCGAGATGGACCAAGCCCATCAAGGTTGCGGCGCACATCGCAAGGGCGATGAGTGCAGGCCGGTCGCTCGTCCTGTTCCGCAGCGTCAGGAGGAGTGCTGAGAAGGCGATGGTGGCGAAGGTCGAGATCAGGGTCTGGTACCAGATCCAGCGGTTGAACTCGATCAGCCACGGGCTCGTGGCGACGAGCAGCGCGGCGATCAGCCCGGCCCGGCGCCCGAAGGTCCGCCCCACGGCGCGATAGAGGAAGGCGAGGGCGAGCAGGTCGATGACGGAGAAGAACCAGCGAATCGCGATCACGCGATGGACCAGCAGGAGCGGCAGGGCGGCCAGATAGGCCACGGCAGCCGTCTGCATCACGCCGACGGACGATTTCATACCCACGAGGGGAAAATCGCGCAGCGCGGCGATATCGGCGGCAGACGCGAGGATCGAGCTCTGATCCGCGCCGACCAACGCCTCCTGGAACGCCCCCAGCCGGAGGAAGGCGGCGACCAGGAGGATCAGGGCAGCGATCAGGGTTGTGGCTCTGCGGTTGATGGTAGGTTCCTTTTGTGGTTCTGCAGAATCGACGGTGGGTGCTCCGTCCCGCGGCGTATTGTGCCATCGGGTGAGGAGAAGGCAAGATGCACGGGCCGCGGTCGACTCCGATGGGTTATAATGGGCGCCACACAACGACATCACCTTCGGAGGTCATCTTGGGACAACCGGCCATTATTGTGCACGGGGGTGCGTGGTATATCCCCGAGGAGCAGCGAGAGCTTCACATGGAGGGGTGCCGCGAAGCGGCATCGGCGGCATGGGCCCTTCTGGCGAGGGGCGGATCGGCGCTCGACGCCGTCGAGGTGGCGGTGAGACTCTTGGAGGACAACCCCGCCTACGACGCGGGGCGTGGCAGCTATCTGAACCGAGAGGGGCGGGTGCAGCTCGACGCCATCATTATGGACGGGCACCGGCTCGACTTCGGTGCGGTCGCTGCGGTCGAGCGAATCCGGCATCCCATCACGTTGGCGCGGCAGGTGATGGAGCACTGCGCGCACCGGTTCGTCGTAGGGCCGGGCGCCGAGGCTCTGGCGGTGGACCTGGGCATGGAGCTGTGCGACCCGGAGGAGCTGCTCGGGCGGCCCGATACCGGCGGATGGGCGCCGCCGGCTGCAGCAGCGGGTCTGGGGCCGGGAAGCGGGATGCGCCTGGGCGACACCGTCGGTGCGGTTGCGCTGGACGGCGACGGGCACCTCGCGGTGGCGACCTCGACGGGTGGCACACCGGATAAGTGGCCGGGCCGGGTGGGGGACTCCCCGCTGGTGGGCTGCGGTGGGTACGCGGATGACGAGGCGGGGGCCGCGGCAGCAACGGGGTCGGGTGAGTCGCTGATGCGAATCGTGACGAGCAAGACGGCGGTGGACTTCATGTCAGCGGGACAGACGGCGCAGCAGGCCGCCGACCAGGCCATTGCGCGGCTCTGGGGTCGCGTCCGCGGCTATGGCGGCGTGATCCTCATCGATCGGGAGGGGCGGGTGGGGTTCGCTCACAACACGCCAAACCTGGCGCACGCCTACATCGTGGCAGGGCATGACGTCGTCGCCGGGACCGAGGCGGCAGGGAAGAATGCGCCGGGGCGTGTGGAGGGGCTGGCGGTGCTGGGGCATAGCCGGACACTCTGTTTTTCCTCGCCGAGGAGAAACCAGAGTGGGGCGCTCTTCGCGTAGGCAACAGCGGTGGACCGTGAGGGCGCCCCTCCAGACGCTCGCAGACCGGATAGGGGAGGGAGCAGTAGGCTCTCCCGAAGGAGGTGGGATGCCGGAGTTCTGTCCGAAGTGCGGGACGATGGTGGCGGACGGCACGGAGCGCTGCCCGGCATGCGGCGCACGGATCCATCCGCGCGTGATGGACGAGCAGACGGGTTTTACCCGGGTCGACTTCTTTCACTACAGTCTCGTGGCGATCCTCTTCGCGCTGGGGATCGTGGCGGTGCCGGTGGTGCTGGGGCGGTGTGCTACGGGCTCTATCTGCTGCTGGGGCCGGGGAGCTAGGGCAGTTGCGTAGCAGCTTCTCGGTGATAGGTTCCCAGGGCATACGTTTCAGGCGGATCTGTGATCCGCCGTCTGCACGTGAGACCAGGCGGATCACAGATCCGCCTGGAACGAGGTTGAAATCCGTTCCCGAACAGCTCTACTGACTTTGCACTAGGGCCGAGACCTTTGGGGATCAGGCGCCGGGGCGGCCGAATTGGCGGGCGAGGGCCTCGGTCGAGATCTGGACGATCGTCGGGCGTCCGTGGGGGCAGGTGCGCGGGTTCTCCGTCCGCTCAAGATCCCTGACGAGCCGGTCCATCTCCTCGCCGGAGAGCACCTGGCCGGCTTTCACCGCGGCGCGTTTGCAGATGTGGCGGATGATTTGCTCCTCGAGCTCCCGGCGCACCGGCGAGGTGCCGGTGGAGGCGGCGACGTCGGCAAGCAGGTCACCGGGTGAGACGGTCCGGAGCGCGACGGGCACGGCCCTGACGAGGAAGGTGTTGGGGCCAAAGGCCTCGACGTCGAGCCCCAGCTCGATGAGCGCGGGCAGCAATTCCTCCAGCCGATCCGCCTCGTCGGGGGGCAGCGAGACGATCTGTGGTTCCAGCAATGGCTGTCGGGGGACCTGGCCACGGGTGGCCTGGGAGCGCAACTGCTCGTAGAGCACGCGCTCGTGGGCGGCGTGCTGGTCGATGAGGTAGAGGCCGTCGGGCCCTTCGGTGATGATGAACATCGTGGCCAACTGGCCAACGATGCGCAGCGGCGGGAGCCGTTCGGCGCCTGATCCGGCGACGGCGGGCCGGACCACGTCGGCAGGCGCGATGGGCGATGTCCCGGCCGGTCCCACGGCACGATTAGCGGATGCTGCGTCGCCCGTCACCCTCGAATCCTCGGCCCCTGTCCTCCTCCGGGAAGCGGATGTGCTCCTGAGACGGCTGGAGTGCTGCAAGCCTGCTTCTGAACGATTCCCCTCCGCCCGGGGTGGCCGGAGCGCCGGACTGCCCCGCCCCCGGTGCCCACGACGATGCGGCGGGCGCCTCGTTGACGACGGTGGCGCGGACCGTGCGCTGGATGGCGCGGAAGACCTCATCGCTGTCCCTGAAGCGGACCTCGGACTTGGCCGGGTGGACGTTGACGTCCACGTCCTCAGCGGGGAGCTCGACGATGACGAAGGCGACCGGGAAGCGGTTGATGGGCAGCAGCGTGTGATAGGCCTGGATGATGGCGTAGGTGAGGCGCAGGTCCTCGATCCAGCGCCCGTTGATGAAGAGCGTGAGGTAACCGCGGTTGGCGCGGTGGACGGTGGTGGGGCCGACGAAGCCGCCGACGCGGATGGCCTGGCCCTCGGTCAGCGAAGCGGGGACCTCCAGGAGGCTCGCGCCGAGGTCGGTGCCGTAGACGCTGAGCAGCACCTCGCGGGTGTCGCCGTTGCCGGGCGTGGCAAGGATCTCACGGCCGTCGTGGGTGACGATGAAAGCTGTATCGGGATAGGCGACGGCATAGCGTGTCACGAAGCTGTCGATGTGGCGACGCTCGGTGCGTTCGGAGCGCATGAACTTGCGACGGGCCGGGACGTTATAGAAGAGGTCCTCGATGATGAGTTCGGTGCCCGGAGGGCGTCCCACCGAGGTCTGTGCGACCACGTCACCGCCGTCGAGACGCAGGCGGGTACCGACGGCCTCGGAGACGCAGCGGGTGATGCACGTGGTCCGGCTCACCGCCGCTATGCTGGCGAGCGCCTCGCCGCGGAAGCCCAGGGTGTCGATGTGGTCGAGGTCCGCGGCGGTCTCCAGCTTGCTGGTGGCGTGCCGGCGGAAGGCGAGCGCCACCTCGGCAGCGGGGATGCCGACGCCATTGTCCCGGACGCGGATCAAGGTGGCGCCGCCGTCGCGGGTCTCGATCTCGATTCGCGTGCTTCCGGCGTCGAGGCTGTTCTCGATGAGTTCCTTGACGACGGAGGCGGGACGCTCGACTACCTCGCCCGCGGCAATGCGGGATGCGACGGTCTCGGGCAGAAGTCGAATGGGCATGGTGGGGTGTATTGTAGTGCGATGGTGGGTGGGGACAACTGAAGAGCGTTGGAACGTTAGCACGTTGGAACGTTCCAACGCTCTCCGTTTGACTCCTTCGTGGAATGGACTACGATAGCGCCGTGATCAAGAACCAAGCGGACCTCGGCAAACACCGGCAGCACATGACAACCGACGACTGGCTGCGGGCGCAGGTGGTCGGCATTGTGAAACCCATCGTCCGAGACCTCGCGCGGCTGCAGCTTCACCCCAATACCATCACGATCGTCGGGTTCATCCTGAATGTTGCCGCCGGCTTCATCGTTATGACGGGGCGGCTGGGGGTGGGAGGGATTGTGATGCTGGTGGCCTCTGCGACGGACGCGCTGGACGGCGCGCTGGCGCGGGAGACATCACAGCAGAGCCGGTTCGGTGCTTTCCTGGATTCGACGCTGGACCGTCTCTCCGAAGGCGCGGTGCTCCTCGGCCTGCTGGCCTGGTTCCTGCGACAACGGATTGACCTCGGCGTGCTGATGGCGACGTTTGCGCTGCTAGGCGTCGGTGATGGTGAGCTACACGCGGGCGCGAGCCGAAGGCGTGGGCTACGCGTGCAAGGTGGGGCTCCTGACACGGCCCGTGCGCGTGGTGGTGCTGGCCGCAGGCCTGCTCTCGCCGTGGCCGGTGCAAGTGCTCATTGGACTGACCGTCCTCACCTGGTTCACGGTGGTGCAGCGTATGGTTCACGTCTACCGCGAGTCAAGGCGGAATCCGTAGGCTTCCTCTTGCCGCCCAACACAGCCTTGAGACGTGTCCTGGGCGTGGTGACCGGGCCCGTGGTCCTGGGGCTGTTACTGCTGCCGGCGTTGTTACCCCTCCTGCAGGCCGGCCTGCTTCCCTGCACCCACGACAACATGTTCCACGCGTATCGCATCGTCGCGATGCGCAGCATGCTTGACCACGGTTGGGTCTTCTCTCGATGGGTGCCTAATCTGGCACTCGGCTACGGCTACCCCTTCTTCAACTACCGCGAGCCGCTGCCGTATTGGGTGGGGGAGGCGGGTTACCTGGCCGGGCTGCCGCTCTCGCTGGTGCTGGGCCTGATCTACGCTGCAAGCCTGGTCGGGGCGGCCTGGGGGGCCTACGTGCTGGCGCGCGACCTCTTCGGCGAGCATGCGGGGTGGATCGCGGGCGTCGCCTACGGCCTCGGGCCGTATGTGCTTCTCGATCCGCTGCGACGTGGGAATCTGCCGGAATCGGTGGCCCTGGCCCTGCTCCCGTGGCTCTTCGTGGCGATCCGGCGCGTGGTGCTGGGGCGCCGTCGCGGGACGGCGTTCGCAACGTTGGTTCTGCTGGTGGCCCTCTTCCTGACCCACAACATCTCGTCGCTGCTGGCGGCGCCATTCCTGGGCCTCTATGTCGTCCTGCTGGCGTTTCTCTACCGCGACCGCAAGGGCTGGATGACGGCGTTTCTGGTCGTCGGGGCAGCGATATTGCTCACGGCCTGGTTCTGGCTGCCCGCGTTGGCCGAGCGGGGCATGGTGCAGCTCGACCTCTCGCGGGCGACGCGGAACAATGACTTCCACTACAACTTCGTCACCTGGCAGGAGATGCTCCTCACGCCGCCCGTGGCGCACGACCCCGACTATCTCAACCCGCCGATGCGCGTCTCGGTGGGCATCGGCCAACTGGTGTTGGGCGTCATCGGGGCGGTCGTAGGGCTGCGCGGCGGGGTGAGCCGCCAGCAACGGTCGATCACGCTGTTGATGGTCGCGGCAGCCGGGGCGTATCTGTGGATGGCGACACCGGGGTCTGTGGCGGTCTGGGAGCGTGTGGGTTTGCTCTCGTTCGTGCAGTTCCCCTGGCGGCTCGTCGGTCGGGCGCTGCTTCCGCTCAGCCTGCTCGCCGGGCAAGCGGCCTCGCTATGGTCGGACGGGCCGACAGGGCGGGCGCGCGATCGTGAGAATCGGGTGCCTACCTGGGTGGCCATTCTGGCCACTTCGTCCGTGATGATCGCGCTGACGCTCCTATCGTGGCCCGACACCTATCCCCCCAAGGGGATGTGCTCGGCAGGTCGTTACCCCACGCTCGCGGACCTCTATGCCCGCGAGGAGGATGGCTGGATGGGGATGGACCCCGAAAGCAGCTATTTCCCCATCTGGGTTGAGACGCATCCGTCGGACACGGGCCTGGCGTCGGACTTCGCCGACGGCTACCTCCCGGAGCGAATGGACATGGACTCGCTCCCCGCGGGGGCGAAGGTCGTGCGATCGGAGTACCGTCCGCTGGCGTCTGCCGTGGCCATCGACACGCCGGTAGGGTTTAGAGCGCGGTGGCTGGGTCTCTACTTTCCGGGATGGCGGGCGCAGATCGACGGGGTTGACGTGCCGGTGGCGCCGGAGAACGACACCGGCCTGATCACATTCGCCGTGCCCGCGGGGGAGCACCTGGTTATGGTGTATTTCGGCTCGACCCCCATACGTGATCTGGGTGCTGCGCTGTCGCTGGTGGGCGTCGCGCTGACGCTGGGGTGGGCGCTGTGGGGGCCGGGGCGTAGGCGACGTCGCCCAGTGCAGGGCGCGCCGCCGGCGCAGGGGCCGCAGCAGACGGCGACCGGCCCTCATCGTAGAGGCGGGAGCGGGGCTTTACTGCGTGGTGCTTCTGGCGATCGCCGCGGGGCTGGCCGTCGTCCGTCTCACTGTGGTGGACACCGTAGCTTCCCCCGTGCAGCGGTCGCGGTTGGCGAATGGCGGGCTGCCCGAGGTCTCGCGGGCGATGGATGTGTCGTTCTCGGGTGGACTTAGGCTTGTGGGGATGACCTTCGACATCGGGACGATGGCCGCGGATGGGGAGCTGCCGGTGGATTTGCTCTGGTCGGCCGACGTGAAGCCGGACACGGACTATGTCACGACGGTACTGCTGCGCGACCCGGACGGCAGGACGTGGAGCCCGGCAGGGACCGAGCGTCCACGCGGCTACGAGCAGCCGATCTCGACGAGTGCGTGGCAGCCGGGGAACTATGCCTATGACCCGCATCTTGTGACGGCGCTACCCGGCACGCCGCCCGGCACCTACGACGTCGTCGTCGCCGTCTTCGACGTCAAGACGCTCCAGCCTGCTTCGGCACTGGATGGGGAGGGCCAGCCCCTTGGCCCGGATCTCGTCGTGGGGACGGTCGAGGTCAAGCCACCCAGCCAACGGGCGAGTCTGGCGGCGCTGGGCGTCCCGACGAGCGCCACACTGACCCACTGCGGCGAGATGGGCCTGTGGTCGATGTCGCTGGACCGCCAGGTTGGGGTGCCCGGCGATGTCGTGGCGATCACGTGGGTGTGGGAGGCGTTGGGAACGCCGGCGAAGAACCTGGCTGCGATCGTGACGATCGAGGACCAATACGGCACCGTCGCACGGTCGTGGACGTTGCCCCCGGTCGCCGACGGTTGGCCCACGGATCTCTGGCGTGAGGGGGATCGTTGGGCCGGACACCACATCATCCGCCTCCCCGGAGGGCTTACGAGCGGCACCTATACGCTGGTGATGCGGGTCACGGGGTGCGATGAGGACCTGGCCCAGATGTGGCTGGATGTGGAGGCGCCAGACCGTGCCTGGTCCGTGCCGGAGCGGTTCTCGCCTATGGCGGTCACATTCGGCGACGCGATCGAGCTCGCGGGGATTGTGGGGCCGCCTACCATGGTGGACTCCGGCGACGCGTTGGACGTCGAGTTGGCGTGGCGAGCGCTGGGCGAGGTCGATGCGTCGTACCGGGTCTTCGTGCACCTGCTAGACAGCGAGGGCAACCTCGTGGCCCAGAGCGACGGCGAGCCGGCAAACTGGACGCGACCGACGACGGGATGGGCCGAGGGCGAAGTCGTCACGGAGCAGCGCACGATGACCGTGCCGGAAGGCACAGCGCCGGGTACGTACGTTCTCCGGCTGGGGCTCTACCTGCCCGGCGGCAGCCGCCTGGCGACGGGTGAGGGCGACGATGGCGCCGTGGTGGCGACGATTTCGGTCCGGTAGGCAGATGAAACCCGCAGCGCAGAGGACGATTGCGCTCGCCCTGACCCTGGTTGCGCTGGCCATTGCATTGGTACCCGTGGTGCAGCCGCTCGCCGGCGGCGACCTCACCTGCGGGTACGACGACGCCTTTCACCTCTACCGGGCGGTGCAGATCGCGCGGCTGTGGGACGATGGCATCCTCTTCAGCCGGTGGGCGCCGGACATGGCGCTGGGTCTAGGCTTCCCGCTCTTCGTCTTCGCCTCACCCTTCCCCCCATCGTTGGTCGCGCTCGTCCATCGCCTGGGGGCAGCGTGGCCGGTGGCGCTCAACGTGGTCTTCGCCCTGGGGTTGGTTATCGGGTGCGGGGGCATGTTCTGGCTGACGGTGACGCTGGTTGCAGCGCGGTCGATCGGAGGCGGGGAGACGGAGCAGGGCGATGGGAGCGGGGCTGGTCGCCGCTGTCGCCTATGCCTACGCGCCCTTCCAGGCCTATGACGTGTTCAACCGCGGCAGCCTCTGGGAGGCCTTTGCCTGGGCGTTTCCGCCGCTGGTGCTGCTTGGCCTTCACCGGTGGTCGGTCGATCGCGACCGGCGGTTCCTCCTGCTGGGCGTCGGGGCGTTTGCCGCTATGGTGCTCAGCCACCACCTCTTTGCCTTCCTCTTCGCACCCGTCTTTGGGCTGTGGGTGATCGCCAATGCCCTGGCCCGGCGGAGTTGGGCCGTCCTCTGGCGGGGCGCGATGCTGGGCTTGCTGGGGCTAGGTATCACGGCCTTCTTCTGGCTGCCCGCCGTGGCGGAGCGACCGCTCGTGCAGACCGGGCGGCTCCTGGGCACGTGGGTCTTCGACTATCGCTACAACTTCCTTTCGGTGGGTCACATGCTGGCGCTGCCGCGGCGAGCCGATCCGGCGCTCCTGAACGATTGGCCCGAGAAGGCGCTCGGGCTGGTGCCCGTGCTGCTGGCGCTATTGTCCGTCGCTGCGTGGCGACGGCTGTCGAGATCGGCGCGCTGGCAGGTGGGCGCGCTGTGGGTCACGGCGCTGGGCACGGCCTTCCTCACGCTCTCTGCCTCCGGCGCGATCTGGAACGCCATCCCGCTCCTGAGCTTTGTCCAATTCCCGTGGCGCTATCTCGGGCCGGCGGCCTTCTGCATCGCCCTGTTGACAGGGATTGGGGCCGGGGCGCTGATGGGCGGGCGCGAGGACGGGCGGCACGCTGGTGCGCGCCGGAGGGACGGCGGGTCGTGCGTGGCGCTCGCAGTCTGATCCTGGCCAACCTGGGCTGGTTCTACCCCGACCATTGCGCCGCGCCGGGCCGATCCGACGGTCGCCGGGATGATTCGCTGGGAGCGGCTGACCGACACGCTCGGGACGACGGCCAAGGGCGAGTACCTGCCGATCTGGGTGCAGCAGTTCCCGGACGTCAGCCTGGACGCCCAGTATGCTGCAGGGGGGCCTATTGAGCGGCTGAGCCCGGCGGACCTGCCGGAGGGCGCGCGGATCGTCGATGCCCGGTATGGCGCGCAGAGCGCCGAGCTAGGGATCGAGACGCCGGTGGCGTTTCGCGCGCGTTACCTGGCGTTCTACTATCCCGGCTGGCGTGCGACGGTGGACGGTGCACCGGTGGCGGTGGCACCCGAGGCGGGGTCGGGGCTGCTGACCTTTGAGGTGCCAGCGGGTGAGCACACGGTCGAGGTGTGGTTTGGCGAGACGCCGATCCGGTGGGGTGGCGATGGGCTGTCGGTGTCTGAGCGTGGGCGCTGCTTGTGGTCGTCACGGTCGCAGAAGACCTTTGGGGTTTTCCTCTCAAGCGCAGCGCCCACTCGACAGGAAAACCCCAAAGGTCTGCCCGGAGTCGGCCGGCGCTCCCCTGGATCTCCTCCGGGTTTGCGCTGGCAGCCGTCGTCGCGGTCGTCGCCGTGAAGGTCGGCGTGGTGGACCCGTTGGGCGTGGCGTGGCGCGCGACGCGGCTGGACCCTGACGGTACGCTGAGCGGCGTCGTTTCGCCTGCGAACGTGGACTTCGGGAATCGGGCGATGCTGCTGGGGATGGAGCCGCTGCCGGACGCGGTCCAGGCCGACGCAAGCCCGGTACTCACGCTCTATTGGCGTGCGCTGGATCCCGGGAGTGCAGATTGGCACGTGGGGCTGACGCTGATCGCGCCTGACGGCTCGCGATGGCCCGCCGAGCTGCGGCCCGCCCGCTGGGCGAGGACGCCGCCGCCGCTGTCGGAGTGGGCGAGCGATGCTTACGCGCGGATGGACTACGACGTCGATCTGCCGGCTGGTCTGGCGCCCGGGCGTTTCACGTTGACGCTGGCTCTGTTCGACCGGGCAACCGCCGTGCCGGCGTCGGTGATCGGCCCCGACGGGAATCCTGTGGGGCCGGAGTTGACGATCGGCGAGATCGAGGTGCGCCCGCCTTCGGTGGTCCCGGAGGCGGGCGAGTTGGGCGCGGGGGCGACGTCCGAAGGCGTGACCTGCGGTGCGCTGAAGCTGCTGGGGGCGGATGTCCGCCCGCGGCAGGTCGCGCCGGGCGATCTTCTCACCGTTGCGACGGCGTGGGAGGCTACGGCGGCGCCGGGCGAGGATCTGACCCTCACGTTTGTGCTGGCGGATGCCGATGGTGTCACGCTGAACCGGTGGGGGGATCAGGCGCCGGTCGGCTGGTGGCCGACGAGCCGCTGGGCGGAGGGCGACCGGTGGGTAGGCCGGACGGCGCTGCGGCTGCCTGGGTCGCTCGATTCGGGGGACACGACGCTGTCGATGATGCTGGGTGACTGCCGGCTTGCGACGCTGGTCGCTGCAGGTCGAGGCGCCGGAGCGGGTGTGGACGGTGCCGGGCGACTTCGTGGCCACGGACGAGGTATTGGGCGGGCGTGTGCGCCTGGCGGGGTACCGGTTGAGCGCCGAGCAAGTCGCGCCGGGCGACCGCCTGGACGTTGCGCTGGCGTGGCAGGCGACGGAGGAGATGGACGTGGCGTATCGCGTCTTTCTGCATCTGGTGGGCCCGGATGGCACGCTGGTGGCGCAGGACGACGGTGAGCCGGTGGGTTGGACGCGGCCGACGACCGGTTGGGCGGTCGGTGAGGTCGTCGTCGATCCGCGGGCGGTCACGATCCCCGATGGGGCCGCGGATGGCACCTACGAGGTGCGGGTGGGGTTGTACGATGCTGACGGCGTGCGGCTGACGACCTCGTCGGGGGCGGATGAGATTGTGTTGGGCACGGTGACGGTCATGCCCTGAGAACCACGGGCCACACGGGCGATGCACAAGATTGGCACCAATCTTCCGAGATTGGTCCAATCTATGATGGCGTACGGTGGCGCAGCCGAGACACTCAGCGGTAGCCGAGGTCGGCGGCGCGGGTGAGGGCCTGCTCGGCGCGGGCAGGATCGCCGGTGGCGGTGAGGGCCTGCGCCTGGCGGTAGTAGGCCTCGGCGAGCGTGGGATCCAGCGCGACGGCGCGGTCGAGGGCTTCCAGCGCCTCTGCCGGACGGCCCTGCAGCAGTTGAATCCAGCCGCTTAGCAGGTGGGCCTCGGCGTCGCCGGGGGCCAGGTCCACGGCCATGGCGGTGGCCTCCCGGGCCACCGCGTTGCCGGCGAGGTCGCGGCTGAGGTAGAAGCGCGCGACGGCCTTCCAGACCTCCGCATCCTCGGGCGCCCGGTCAAGCGCAGCTTGGGTCCAGCGATCGACCTCACCATACTTCCCGGCCCGCGCCTGGAGCTCGGCTACGGCGAGGCAGGCGGCGGGGTTGGCCGGGTCGAGCTTCTGGGCGTTGAGCAGTGCGACGCGGGCGTCGTCCAAGTTGCCCGTCACGAGCGTGAGCTTGCCCAGGAGCAGCCACGCCTGCGGCAGGTCGGGCGCCAGCTCGACCGCGGCGCGCAGATGGACGTAGGCAGCGTTGGGCCGGCCGAGGCGGCTATAGGACTCCCCAAGCCAGGCCTGGACCTCCGCGTCCTGCGGATCGGCGACCGCTGCACGCTGCAGCAGACAGACCGCGTAATCCCAACGTCCCTCGCGGACGAGCCGCATGCCGACCGCGCGGTCGCAGCCCTCCGAGCAGGTTCCCAGCCCCGCGACCAAGGTCGGGCGCGACGTCCGCTAACCGAGCGTAGTCCGCGTCGAGCAGTGCCGCGGCTTCGATGGCCCGGGCGTCCGTGGGATGGGCGGTGACGGCGCGCTCCGCTGCCTCCTGGGCCTCGTCGCACGCTCCAAGCTGAAGGGCAGCCCGGGTCAGCGCAGCGAGGGCGTCGCCGTTGGCCGGGTCGGCTTCCAGCATGCTCCCCGCCAGGGCGGTGACCTGGCGCCATTCGCCTGCGGCGCTCAGCAGCGCCAGGCGGCGGGAGCTTTCCTCTTCGGCAGTGGCGCCGCGGGCGGTGGCTGTGTCCAGCGCGGCGAGCCCGTCGGTTGGGCGGCCCCAGGCGAGATAGAGATCGGACAGGACGAGGGCCGGGGTCGGATCGTCCGGCGCAGCATCGATGGCCACCCGGTAGAGGGACTCCGCGGCGGTGTATTCGCCCTTGGCGGCAAACGCGGCAGCCGCGTCCAGCGTACCGGTGATCGTCGCGGTAGGAGTGGCGTCAGGCAGGGCGATTGCTGCGCACCCGGTGAGGACGAGGATGGAGGAGAGGATGAGCGCCAGGGCTGCGCGGCGAGGGTCCGTGGTCACCGATTCATCGGTTCCGGACAGGTGGGCGGAACGACCGAAGGCCGCACCTACGGACCCGGCTGGGCGCCGCGAGACGGACGTGGTGCATCAGGGCGACGACTCAGGGACCACGCATGACCATGGGCATATAGACGCTGGCGACGATAAGCTTGAGCGGCAGCGTGGCGGTGACGGTGAGCGGGGCTATGCCGGGCGTGACGTCAAAACGGTGGACGGCCATAAGCGTACCGGGTGCCCGGGCGGTGACGAGGTAGCTGCCCGGCATCAACGGTCTGCGTGATCTGCCAGGCCTGACGGTTCCTCGGCTTGTGCTGATGACGTGTCCCGAGCCGCGTCGGCCCAGACGAACTCCACTGCGTAGGCCCGGAAACATGCTCCCCGATGGTGTCCGGCATAAGAAGCGGTCACTGAGAGGGCAACGGTGCGGGTCAGCATGGCGCGGGTCGATGCCTCAGCCGTCGTGGGCCACGCTTCCCAGTTGCCCGCATTGTCACGAGCGCGCAGCCGGAAGTAGGCGGTGCCGGAGGTCGTGACCGGCACGACGGCGGTGATGGCGTCATCGGTGTCGCCCCAGCCCGCTGCCGTGGTCCACGGCCCCGTGGGTGCGGAGGCGCGCTCGATCTCGGCGTACCAGTAGCCGGTGCCCTCGTCGATCACGTCCCAGCTCAGCGTGACGCCGGACGTGAAGGTTACCGAGGGCAGAGGATGGAGCGACGACGTCGGTGGCTGGGTGTCGGCCTGGATCACGAGGACGGGCGGCCCGCCGATGAGGTAGCTGCCATCCGCGGCGGTATTGGCGGTAGCCGGCGCGAGCGTCAAGGTGTAGACGCCGCTCGCGGCGGAGAGCGTCGAGGTCATGCCACGGTAGGTGACGGCGGTGGCCTCAGGCAGATAGGCGGGGAGGCCAAAGGTGACCGGGGCGCCGGTCGTGTTCCAGAGCACGTCGATGCGCCCGCGCGGGGTGCCCCAGAAGGTGATCCGGCGAATGCCCTCGTTCGAGAAGGGGCCGGTGACCTGGTTCTCCCCGTAGAGATAGGTCGCCGCGGTCTGGAAGGCGCTGTAGGCCGGGCGCAGCGTCAGGTCGTTGCGAACCAGGCCGAAGTACTCCGGCAGGCCGCCGGGCCCGCTCATCGCCTCGTCGTGGGTCCTGAAGACGATGAAGCGCTCGATCCCGATGGAGCGAGCCTCGGAGAAGGCCTCAATCACATAGGCCGCTGCCTCCTCGGCGGTCGCGCGGTTGATCTTGTAGGTCTCGGGAAAGCCCGACGTCCATTCGTCCCACAGCGGAACGCCGGTCTCGGTCAGCCAGATGGGGTGCGGCCCGACGCGCGAGGCCATATTGGCCTGGATTTCGGCGGCGATGGGACGGATCTGGTAGACGTTGCTGTAGAGGTGCAGGGACATCACGTCAAAGAAGTAATCGTGTTGCGCGGCGCCCGGCAGGCTCTGGAGCGCGTCCAGAACGGCGACGTAGTAGGCGGGGTTGGCCCAGTAGGCCAGCCCGGCGAAGAGCACCGTGGCGTTGGGGTCGGCGGCCTTGGTGGCCAGATAGCCGACGCGCAGAAGTTGCGCGTAGTCATCCACCGAGCCCTGCCAGAACCAGTTCCAGAGGTCGGGCTCGTTCCAGATCTCCCAGACGTTGACCTTTCCGGCGTAGCGGCTCACGGTCGTGTAGACGAAGCTGCCCCACAGATTGCCGGGGTCGTTCCAGTCGAGATAGAGGCCCTGGGGCGGGCAGGCCTGCCATCCATCGGCCTGGTTGGGCCGGATGGCCGTCGAGGGGTTTCCCTGCAAGGCTGGCGGCAGGGCGCCGGACTTCGCGACGGCCCGGCAGTCGGGGGAGGCCCAGGTCGGTGTGGACCCCAGGATCCCGATCATGTCGAGTCCGTATCCGAGCTGCCGGTCGGTGAGATCGTCGTAGGGCTCGAAGTTCCACTGGTCGCGGCTGGGCTGCAGCACGCTCCAGCTGAAGTCTATGCGATCCCAACGGGACCCCGCGCGGTAGGCCAGGGGGCCAAGATCCTGGTCTCGCGGTGGCGTAGTTGGCGTAGCACGTGCCCAAGAGACCGGCGGTTGTGGTCACGTCGGGCTGGGGCGGCACGTCTTCGGCGCGCGCCGGCGTGGAGGCGATGACGAGGACGCCGGCGATCAGGGCGCTTCCGACGGCCACAGAGAGGAGGAGGCGGTTCAAACCGTTCACTGACCTATGTATCGGCATAAGTTTCCTTTCTTACTGTAATTGTACCATTCTTGCGCTTTTACGCCGCATGCCTACAATGGGCGTAGGGGACTGTCGAGGCGCACCAACCTTGCGAAGGTCAGGACGGCGCCCCTTTGCGCCGGAATCTGCGCCTTCACAGGCATCTGGTCGGCAGGGCCTATCGCGAACCTGCGCAAGGTTTCCGGGAGAGACGCTATGCATCTGCTGGTGGTTGACCCAAACGTTGCCTTCGCCACGTTGCTGACCGAGGAGCTCACGCGCCTGGGTCACGACGTTGTGGCGTGCTACTCCGGGGAGGATGCCTACGCCTCCGCCCGGCGCACGGAGACGGACCTGGCCCTCATCGACATGGGGCTGGAGGATCCGGACGCCATCACCCTGGCCCGGGATCTGCGCAAGCTGAACCCATCGACGCGGCTGATGCTGATCCCGATGTTTGGGGAGGAGCCTGCGCTAGCCCAAGATGCCCCATCGATCCAGGGCGTGCTCCCGAAACCGTTCTTCATGCCCGAGCTGCCCGACCGTATCGATGCGGCGCTCTCGGCCGTCGTGCTGCCGGCGGAGCCGATTGAGGATGCGACGCCCACGGTGGCTCCGGCACCACACGCCGCGGAGACCTTGGTTGAAGCTGACGGTGAGATCCGGGAGCCCATCGCGCACGACGTGGGGGCCGAAGCCGCTGTGGAGCCTCGGAGCCAAGCGGGTGAGATAGCGGAGACAGATGCCGGATCGAGCCTGGAGCCCGCCCTCTCGCGGCAGACGTTCCGGCTCAACCAGGGGCTTATCGAGGCGCTGATGCGCGATCTGGCGCGGGAGGTGGGCGCCGACGGCGTGCTGCTGACGAGCGAGAGCGGCCTGCTCACCGCCGTCGGCACGCTGGAAGAGCCCGAGATTGACTCGATCTCGCGGGCTGTGCTCCAGAGCCGGCAGACGTCGGCGGAGATGGCGCGGATCCTGGGGCGCGAGCAGGTGAGGTTCGAGCAGAGCATCACCGGTGGGAGCTATATGCTCTATGCGCTCAACGTGCTCGAGGCGATTCTGGCCCTCACCGTCGACGGGTCCGCTTCCCTTGGGCTGCTTCGGCTCCGCGCCCGCGCCACCGGGGAGCGCATAGCGGAGCTCTGCTCGACCGACTGATCGCTGGGCTGCTTGCAGACTAGGAGCCTGTTCCCGTGCCCATCCTGACGAGCCTTGCCCTCCTGCTGCTGTTGGTGGGTACCTATCTCCTGTCCCTGAGCGTCTATGTCTGGGATGCTGCGCTCTACCTCGTCGTCGGCCTCGGCTGCCTCACTGCGATCTGGCTGCGTCGACATCCCCTTGGCGGGAGGGGCATCACGTACGTGCGCGAGGCTGTGCCGCACTCGGCGGGGGGATGGATCCGCGTCGCTGCGTTGTTCGTGAGCCTGGCGGTGGCGTTAGCCACGCGGGCGCGTCCAGACGGGCACGACTTCACCGTACCACTGATCGTCTGGCTCATAGCCGTTGGCGGGTTCGCCCTGTCGCTCGCCGTCCCGCTGCGCGGCCACGCGTTGCGGGGAGTACGCCTGACGAAGCCCGAGCGTTGGGGGCTGGTGGCCCTTGTGATCGGGGCCGGCCTCCTGCGCGGCGTGGCCGTCGGCAGGGCGCCTGCGAACCTGGGTGGCGATGAGGGTTCGCAGCTGGCAGCGGCGCTCGATCTCGTGACGCGGCCACTGGGCAACCCGTTTGCGACCGGTTGGTATTCGGTGCCCACGATGTCGTTCCTGGTCTATGGCGTCGGGATGCGGATCTTTGGCGCGACGGTGGCGGGCGGACGGATGACGTCTGTCATCGCGGGCACACTGACGGTGGTGACGACCTTTCTGCTGGCGCGGTCGGTCGGCGGGCGGCGTGTGGGGTGGGTAGCGGCTGTCGCGCTCGCGGGCGCGGCCTATCACATCCACTTCAGCCGCCTGGCATCGAATCAGATCGGCGATCCCTTGATCGGGACCGTGACGCTGTGGCTGGTCTGGCGCGCCTTGGGATTGGGGCAGGTGGCCGGGGGCGACCGCTTCGGGCGCGAACACAGGAATGGGCTCGGGGATCCATTGCGGCGTGAAGATGGTCACGACAGGTCTGCCGCGGCGCTCTGGGGACTGGCGGGCATCGGCGCGGGTCTCGGGTGGTATGGGTACTTTGGCGCCAGATGGGTTGTCGTGCTCGTGGCGCTGGTCGTGGTGTGGCGTGCCTGGGTCGACCGGACGCTGCTCCGGCGCCATCGGGCGGGGCTCGTGCTGTTTGCTGCCGGGTGGCTGGTCACCGTCGCTCCCCTCCTGGGCTGGTACACCCTTCACGGATCCTCACTGACGGAGCGCTATCGTGCCGTGAGCATCTTCGTCTCGGGCTGGCTCTCGCGCGAGGTGACAACCACGGGACGCTCCGCCACCCAGTTGATGTTGCTGCAGCTCTGGAAGAGCGTTACGGCGTTCCACCTGACGCCGGATCCCACCTTCTGGTACCGTCCGGACCGGCCACTCGTGGATTTCGTGTCGGGCGCAATGATGGCGACCGGGCTGGTCGCCGCGCTTCGTCCGGGTCCGGTGGCCGTCCAGGGCCTTGGCGCACCTGTGGCTGTGGCCGACGATGCTGATGGCGTGGGGCATCACGGAGAACCCGCCGAGCAGCCAGCGCGGGCTGTTGCTGATCGTGCCGGTGGTCCTGCTGGTCGCGTATGGCGTCGAGTGGGTGTGGTCGCTGCTGGGGCGGCGGACGGTCGCGTTCGCGGCGCTGGCCACGGTGGCACTGACGATGATCGTGACCGTGAACGCGACGTTCTATTTCGGCCGGTACGTGCCCTCCCAGGTCTACGGCAACCCGACGGCGCAGAGCGCGACAGCTTTCGCCAGATACAGCCTGGCGCATCCCGAGCCCGTCTGCGACCCGGTGCCCGGACGGCGCGTGTCACGGACGCGTCTACTTCGTCGGGCCGCCGTTTCTGTACTGGGGCTTTGGGACGCTGGAGTTCATGCTTCGCCACTTCCCCGGCGAGGACGTCGACCGGGGCAAGGTGCCGATCACCATCAGCGGCCCGGCTCGCTTTGCCGTGATGCCCGAGCGCGTCCTCGACCTGGAGCTGATCCACCAGCGCTTTCCCGGAGGGGTGCAGACGGAGCTTCACGCGCCGGATGGGCGGCTGCTGATGGTGGTGTATGACGTGGATCAACCGTGATCTTGACATGCACACGCCTGGCGCTATAATGTTTGAGCGATCTTCCCTTTGGGAGAGGCGACTCCTAGCCGACAGCATGTCAGGCGGGCTGCCGTGTCAGTCCGGTGATATGGTGCGGGAGCAAGAAGGGGGTGAGTTGCGTGACGTTCGTCTATGCGGACGACAGCGAGTCATTTGACTCCTTGCTGCGTCGATTTAAGAAAAAGGTGCAGCGAGACCGGATTCTCTCAGAGATACGTAAGCGGCGGTATTTCGAGCAGCCCAGCATCGTTCGGAAGCGGAAACGAGCGGCCAAGTTGCGCAAGAGCCGCCGCACAACGCTGAAGAACAGTCGCCGGCAGTTCTAGTAGGGAAGACGAAGCGTCCGGCGCCCTGCTTTGAGTGACCGGCAAGGTGCCAAGTATTGGTTGTTGAGCGTGGTGAGGCTGTATGAGCCTGGAAGACCAGCTACGAGGTGACCTGAGGGACGCGATGCGCGCGCAGGATGCGCACCGCAAGGCGGCCATACGCATGGTCCTGACGTCGATCCAACTGGCAGAAGTCGAACTGGGGCGCGCGCCGACGGATCCCGAGATCGTTGACCTGATCCGCAAAGAGGTAAAACGGCGCGAAGAGGCCGTCGAGATGATGCGTGAGGTGGGCCGCAATGAGCTGGTTGCGGACGAGGAGATCGAGCTGGAGATTCTGGGGTCATACCTTCCTGCGCTGATGAGCGAGTCGGAAGTTCGTGGAGTAGCCGTTTCGGTCATCGCCGAGCTCGGCGCGACCTCGGCTCGCGACATAGGCCGGGTGATGGGGGCGCTGATGCCTCAAGTGAAGGGGAGGGCAGATGGTCGAATGGTCAATCAGGTTGTCCGCGACCTGCTCTCTGCCTGACCCCCGGTCTCTGACCTAGTGACGTGAAGGAGGGGCTCCTGCGGGGAGCCCCTCCTTGTCTATTCGGGCAACGAATCCATGGCGAGATCCAAGAGACGATCCGAAACTCGCAGACGGCGAGGGGGATGGGCCCTGCGCCAGGGCGCATTCTGGCTCTGGTTGGTAGCATCCACGTCGCTGGTCCTCGTCTACTCGGCTCCGCAGGCGTACGATCTTTCGGCGGGCGATGTCGCCTCACAGAATATCGAGGCGCCGCGCGATCTGACCTACATCAGCGACATCCTGACGCGGCAGGCGCAGGATGATGCCGCCCGACGTGTGGCATCCCGCTACACCCCGCCGGACCCCACCGTCGCGCGACAGCAGTATACGCGAGCCCGTGACGTGCTGGCGTTTCTGCGTGCCGTTAGGGCGGATACGTATGGATCGGAGGCGCAGCGAAGCGCCGCAATCCGCGCCGTGCCGGAACTTAGCGATCTACCACAGGACACCGTGCTGTCGATCCTTGCCCTGCCCGACACGAGCTGGAGCCGGGTGCAGTTGGAGTTTCTGGATCTGCTGGATCAGGTGATGCGCCAGGAGGAGATCCGTGACGCCGATCTTGCCAGGGTTCGAGAGCGAATCCCCACGCTGGTGCCGCTGGACCTTGCCCAGGATGAGGCCGAGGTGGTGCAGAACCTGGTGACGCGCTTTGTCAGGCCCAACGTCTTCTACGACGAGGCCGCGACGTTGGCAGCCCAGGATGCCGCACGCCAGGCAGTCGGGCCGGCAGTCCAGATGTACCGCAGCGGTCAGGTCATCGTGCGCGAGGGCACGATCGTGTCAAGCCTCGACATCGAGGCGCTGTCGCAGTTCGGGCTGACCGCGGCGACGCAGGACGATACGGGCGCGGGCGTGGCTATTCTCTTCGCTGCCGTGGCTATCTTTGTCTCGGGTATGTTTGTCCACCGGGTGCAACCGGAGGTCCTGGACGGCGGAAGGCAAGAGGTGCTCATCACCTCGGTTTTCACGCTCTTCCTCGGTCTGTGCTGGCTGCTGGTCCGGTCGGGCGCGCTGCTGCCCTATCTCTTCCCCGGCGCGGCGGCGGCGATGTTATTGGCGACGACCGTTGGGCCCCTGCCTGCAGTCGCTGCAGCCATAGTTCTCGGCGTTGTGAGCGGGTGGGTGGGCGCACGATCGATGGCGATCGCCGCGATGGTGGCCCTGGGCGGGCTGTATGCCGTCCTGACCCTGCCACGTTACGAGCAGACCGGACGGCTCTTCCGATCCGGGTTGATCGCGGGTGTGGTTCAGGCGCTGGTCGTCTTCGTCTTCTCGGTGGGCAGCTGGCGATAGCCCCGCTGGATGTGGCGATGAAGCTCGGGGCGTGTGTCGTCGGTGGACTGATCGCCGGAGGTCTGACGGTTGGGGGCCTCTTTGTGCTCACCCCGCTTTTTGACCTGACGACGACATTCCGACTGACCGAACTGAGCCGACCCAATCACCCGTTGCTGCAGCGCCTGCTGCGTGAGGCGCCGGCGACGTTCAATCACGTGATGATGGTGGCCAGCCTGGCCGAGCAGGCGGCCGAGCGCATTGGCGCGAATGCCTTGCTCACGCGCGTGGGTGCCTACTATCACGATATCGGCAAGTTGGCGCGGCCCTATTTCTTTGTGGAGAATCAGCAGGGGCTGAGCAACCCACACGATCGACTCGATCCCTATGCGAGCCTCGATGTGCTGGCCGGCCACGTTAGGGACGGCGTGGAGATGGCCAAGCAGTACCATCTTCCCTCTAAGGTGCGGGCTTTCATCCCCGAACACCATGGTACACTGCGGGTGAGTTTCCTTTACCAGAAGGCTGTGGAAGCCGCGGGTGGGGAGGCGGATCTCGTGGATGAGGCGCAGTTCCGCTATCCCGGTCCTGTCCCGCAGAGCCGGGAGACGCTGCTGGTGATGCTGGCGGATGGGTCGGAGGCCGCGACACGTGCGCGGCGTCCGGGCACTGCCGAGGATCTGGCGGCGGTGGTCGACTACATTTTCCAGCAGCGGATGCAGGATGGGCAGATGGATGGGGCGCCGATCACTATGGCCGAGCTGCACCAAGTCAGGCAAAGCTATGTTGACCTGCTGCGCGGCGCCTTCCACCCGCGTGTGCAGTATCCTGAGCCGCTGAAGGCGCCGCCGAGGCACCAGGCAGAGGAGGGGGAGGAACTGCGCGCGCAGGGGCGACAAGGAGAGGCGGAGGAGGGTGGCCCAGTCAGCGGGACGCTGAGTACAGCGAGACGGCTGCAGAGCGAGCGGGGCCGCTGAGTACGAGTGGGGCCGCGCCGGGTGTCTCGCGACCGCCTGGTGAGGCCAGCTCGGGGGCTCAGCCCGGTAACGGTGCGGGAGATATGGGTTCGGAAGAACGTGCGTCACGTGGTGGCGTTGAGACCAGTGTAGAGCGGGTACGCGATGATACAGGCAACGGACTCGGGGCTAACTCGGGCAACGGCCCAAGCGGACTTGGGCAATGGCCCAAGCGGACTTGGGCAATGGCCACACGTTAGTTGTGGGCGTAGAAGGGCAGGATACAGAGGCATGAGCAAAGGCCATCAGATCGACGTTCAGGTGGAGGAGCAAGTCGGTCCGCTGAATACGGAGCCGGTGGAGCAGGCGGCACTCCTGACGCTGCTGCGGCATGAGTTGGGAGAGCCCTGCGAGTTGGTGGTGGTGCTCTCGGATGACGAATCTCTGGCCGATTTGAACCGGCGCTTCCGCGGTGAGCCCTATCCGACCGACGTGCTGTCGTTTGCCGATGACACGCGCGGGCCGTATTCGGGCAGCGCCGCGGGTTTCCCCAGGTATCTGGGGGATATCGTGATCTCGGTCGACCGCGCCAGAGAGCAGGCGGAGGCGGTCGGCGGGTCGTTGGAGGACGAGCTGCGCGTCCTCACGGTCCACGGTGTGCTGCACCTGCTGGGCTATGACCATGCTGAGGAAGCGGAAAAGGAGAAGATGTGGACTCAACAGAACCAAATCCTACGCTTGCTGCAGGTCGATATCCCGCTGCCGGAGTAAGGCCGGCCTTCCGGGGTAGCTTCTTGGATAGCTTCCGGTTTGCATTCGAGGGGCTGGTATACGTCTTTCAGACGCAGCCGAATTTCCGCGTTCATATGGCGGCGGCGTGTGCTGCCAGCGTGCTCGGCGCGTGGCTGCAGCTCTCGTCGCTCGCGTGGGCGATCCTCGCGCTCACCATCGGCGGGGTGCTGATCAGTGAGATCATGAACACGGCGGCTGAGGCGCTCGTTGACCTGGTGTCGCCGCAGTACCATCCGCTGGCGAAGCAGGTGAAGGACCTGACCGCTGCTGCGGTGCTGGTGGCTGCCGCGACGTCGGTGGTGGTGGGGCTCGCCGTCCTCGGCCCGCCCCTGTGGTTGCGGTTGGGGGTGGGGTAGTCCGGCCTGATCCGCCCGACGATGAACCGCCGGGTGACCACGCGGCGCGCCCACTGATGGGGCCGGAACGTGGCGGGCTATCTCGCCAGGACGATCGTCACGTGGTCCGCGCCGGACGGGGTCGACCAGCGGGCACCCGTCAGTGGGTCGTAGAGTCCCAAGGTGATCGTGACCGCGGCACCCGGCCGGATGTCGACGTCGAAGTGGTGAACCTGCAGCACGGCGTCGCCCGGCACGAGGGTATAGGGGTCGACCCACAGCCCGTCATCGATGGCGGTTGCTTCCTCGCTCGCCGGTGAATCGACGCTCAGATGCGCGAAGACGCTGAGCCTGGGACCATTGTAGACGCCGGGCGGCGGGGGGTTGGGGATGAGCTCCTCCTCGGGCAGGGGAAGCGGCGCGGTAACCGTCCACCACGTGAGGAGCCTGGCGGGTTCGCCGGGCGCGGCGGGTGGCTGCCAGCTCACGGCATCGAGCGCTATCGCGTCCGCAAAGGGCTGCGTCGACAGCGCCGTGCCATCATCGCCGGTCTCGATGGCATCCTCGGGCAGCTCCGGCAGTGTCACACGATACGCCTGCATTCCCTCCGGGGCATCCACGCCCTCGGAATGGGCGATCAGTGCCTCAATCCCCGTCTCACGCTCGCCTACCTCCTGGAGATAGATCCGCGTCGGCTCGCCGTTGGCGAAAACCAGGGCGCGGGCCGGATTGGCCCAACGCAGCCGCACGGTTGCGCCGTCAAGGTCGGTGAGCACGGCTACCTTGTCCCACGATCCGTAGAGCTGGCTGCCCACCGTCGCGTCCGCGATCTCGGGCCGTGCTCGCAGGTAGGTCGCGAGGGCCCGATAGTCGGCCCGGTAGAGGAAGCGTACCATCGAGTGGTTTGGCCAGTCGAGGAAGTAGCCGGTGACGTCGCGCGTGCCCACAACCGCGACGATCAGAACGGCGACTGTGGCAGTGAACCACGCGCTCGTCCGAGCAGAGACCTTTTCCGGGAAGCGTCTGCCTCGCGAGCGACGCCAGGCAGAGATAGACGGCGGGCAAGGCGAGAATCGTGTGGCCGAAGCTGGATGGCGGCGAGCTGATCAGGGCGGGGCTGATGCCGACCGCCAGCCATATCAGGAGCAGGCGTGCCTCAGCGATGCCGCCAACGGGCGAGACAGAGGGCAACACTGAGGGCGAAGAGGGCCGCACCTGCCGGACCAAAGACCGGGCGCGCACTGACGTTGTAGAGCCATTCGGGGTCGCCCTGCGCGTGGAACATGCCGAGCGTCGTCCAGGCGGTGCGCAGCAGCGGCAAGGGGTCGCCCTGGCGGAGTGCGTGGATCGGCACGGCCAACTCGCCGACCCGGGCGTTGCCACCCGGGATGTGCGCGGCGGTCCAGAACATCGGCAGCGAGAGGGCGACACCGATGGCCAGGGCCGCGACGTAGCGGCGCCAGCGGCGGCGGCGCGGCGCCAGTAGGGGGTAGGCGGCGACGAGCAGGACCGGCGTCAGGCGGCCTGCATAGTAGGTGAGCAATGCACCCGCCGTTCCCACGGCGATGCCGGCCACAGCACCCCGTGGCGGGGTGGCGTCGCGGAGGAGTCGCCATCCCCAATATAGCGCTACGAGGGTCCACGGCAGGACGCCGATATGGCGAATGGCCACGCGGCTGTACATAAGGCTCCAGAAGGAGACCGAGACGAGGGCTCCGGCCGTGAGGGCAAGGGTGGGGGTTTGACGCCAAGTGCCGGGCACTCGCGCCGCGGATGGCGTCGAAAGTGCGCGATACTGAGAGGGTGACGGGCGCCGGGAGCCTGCGAACATGCGGCGAGCGAGTGCCCAGGTGAGCACGACAACCAGCGTGCCCGCCGAGGCCGACATCATGCGCGCCGATGCCTGGTTGATGCCTGCGAAGGCGATCAGCGGTGCGCGGAGCGTGTGGTAGAGGGGCTCGTGGCCGGATGCGCCCGCGAAATAGAGGACCGGCCCCTCCTCGACGATCCGGCGAGAGAAGGTGTAGAGCTCGATCAGGTCATCGTCGCGCCACCCGGGGGGCGTCTGCATGAGCGCGACCCACCGCAGCGCCCACGTCAGGAGGACCAGCACCACCAACCCGATGCGCTCGGTTCTCGACAAACGGCTCACGGGGACGTGACCACGGCTCACGGGGACGTGACCATAACAGGCAGCAGCACGCGGGTGGCCACGCAGTCACCGGTTGGGCTGGTCATATGAACGGGCAGCCGGGCGAGGTCGCCGCGGGCGTAGAGGCCCAATTCGATGACGTAGCGGCCTGCCGGGGTGTCCGCGGGCAGGGCGAGGGTGTGTAGTTGCACAAAGCGATCGCCGGGCTGCCATTGCCAGGAGGGCGCATCGAGGCGGTCGTCCTGGGCGACGAAGCCGCCGCCCGCGTCCAGCACGTGGGCGAAGATCGCGAGATCATCCGCCACAGGCTCCTCCACCGTCCAGGCCGTGAGCAGGGTGAGCGTCGTGGCGCCATCCGATGTCGCCTGCGACGTGCGGTATCCGGCCAGCGAGACGGCGCCCGCGAAATCCACGGGAACCCGAAGCCGGACGTGGTCGGCTGACGGGAGCGGGTCGCCGCGCTGCGCGAGCACCTCGGTCGCCAGCCCCGCCGTCAGTGTCTGCCAGGACGCGGCGGCGTCCCAGGAGTATCCCCTGACCCACGAAGGGATCGCAGTCTCACCCAGCGTGAGGGTGAGCGATGGCGTGAGATCGGGCGTGATGAGGTCCCAGAGGCCGGGCGGGAGCTGGGTTTGCTGCTCTACAAAGAGGCGCGCGGGCGTCGCAGGGACGAAGATGGCGGCGCGCCCGTCGGCCCAGTGGAGGGTCAGATCGCTGCGGTGGAGGGTTACCTCCATCACGTAGGGGTCGTGGAACTCCCCGGGATAGAGGCTGGTGATGACGACCGGCGTGGTCTCCGACGAGCGGTCGAGCGTGCGACCGAGCGCCACCACGTGGTGGTGGTAGGCGACCTGTACGTCACGCTCCTGCGCCCACGTGTCGAAGTAGGCTCGGACGGTCCCGAGGCCGGTGAGCGCCCACGCGACGGCTGCCGCGGCTGCGAGCAGGCGCGGGGCCGGCTGTCGCAAGTCTGTGTACGCCCGCGTTGATCTCCCGGGCGCCGAGCGCTACCAGCAGCATGGCCGCGGGCATCGCTGCCACGGCGTGGAGCAGGTTGTAGGCGACGGGGGCGATGAGCGCGGGGGCGACGCCGCCCGCGAGCCAGATCAGGAGCGTAGACCGGCGAGCATCACGCAGCTTCGCCAGCGCAGCCACGACGCCGATGACGAAGCTGGTGGCCAGGAGAGGCTCGAGGCCCGGACGCCCGGCGACGTTGTAGAGCCAATAGGGGTCACCGTGCCAGAGCAGCATCGGCAGGCTGTCGACGACATTGTGCCAGAGCGGGGCGATGTCGCCCGCGGCCAGGGCGGTGACGGCGCTGCCGAGTTGCCCAAGTCGCAGCTCGAGGTCCGGATGAGCGCGCAGGTAGACGAAGAGCGGCGCACCCACCAGCGCCGCCGTCGCAAGCGTGAGCAAGGTGCCGCGCCAGATCCTGCGAAAACGTAAGCGGTCGAAGAGCAGGGCCGCGGCGAGCACGCCCACGTAGAGCAGCGGCATCCCGCGGCTGGCCATATAGGTGTAGAAGCTCGCGCCAAGCGCGAGGCCCGAGAGGGCATACCAGCCTGCCGCGCGCCGAGTGGTAGCCGCGGAGGTGGCGTGGCTGTAGGCGAGGATCGAGGCGGCAAGCAGGGCCGGCAGGGCCGGGGCGCGCAGGCCGACACGGGAGAGCATCAGCGCCCAAAAACTGACGGCGTAAGCCGCGACGACCACGAGAGCCTCGAAACGACCCCACCAGCGGCGGGCAAGTGCGGCGACGAGGACGCACTGCGCAAGACCCCAGAGGACGGTGGTGATCCTGAGCGTGAAGATGCCCTGGCCCAAGACGAGCGTCGTCAGGGCCACGCTGTAGTCATAGAGGGGTTCGTGCCCGTAGCCTACCGGGAAGTAGATCCGGTGGACCCCCTGGAGAATGGCTGCGCTATCGTGTCCGTTGCTGGCCTCGTCGTGGGTCAGCCCCGGCGGCACACTTTCGAGGCCCCAGACCCGCGCGGCGAAAGCGAGCAGCAGCAGGACGATGACGGCCGCCCACCAGGCACGTGTCTTGGCTCCTGCGTTCACGTGGGCAATGGTACCCCAGGTTGGGGAAAAGGCGACCCTGCAGGGATCGGAGAATGTTGATCCGCGAACGCGCCTCCCGGGTGTACTATATTTCGGGGACGATACATGCAGCGACAGTGGACCGCGGGCGTCTCGCCCGCTCTGGCGACGGGGAACCGTGCGCAGATGGTGGTCGCCACGTCGTGGTTTCCACGTGCGCCCGGAGCGGGCGAGATCCTGAGGCTGCGCTCAGGACAGGCTGCCCGCGATCCGTCATCGCCGAGCAGCCCGCCGCCATCCCGAAATGCACGCGCTCTCCCCATTCCCTTTTCACAAATCCCTATCTCTTGTATACTTGGTGTGAGTTAGCATTGAAGGAGGGTAAGCCATGCCAACTGCACGCGACATCGCGCTGATTTTTCTGAGCCTGGAGGCTCTGGTGGTCGCACTCGTACCGCTGGTGATCCTCTCGGGCCTGGCCTACGGTGTCTATCGGCTGCACCGGTTGGCCAAGACGTATCTCCAGAAAGCCCAGGGCTATGCCCAGCAGGCGCATGATTACGTGGAGCGCACGAGTCAGACGGTGGCGCGGCCCGTGATCCGGGCGCACGCCGTGGGCAGTCAGGCGACAGCGATGGTGAAGAAACTAACAGGGAGGTGAGTGACAATGGATAGTCCGAGGACGCGGGCACTTATGGTAGGTGGGGTGGTGGGGCTGCTGTTGGGCGCGTTGGCCGGGTTCATCTACTACAATTCGAATGTCGAGGTCGACTCGGAAGGGACGGAGAGTCTGGAGACGCCCACGCCGGGGACGGCGGTGAAGCTCGCGTTGGGCTTCTTGGGGGTCCTGCGGCTGATCGCCGACTAAGATCCGGCAGACCTGGTGAGGCGGTCACGACGAGCCTGAGGGAGGCAAGGTTGCACGAGCGACTTGAGCTGGCACTGGCGGCAGCCGAGACGGATGGACTTGACGCACTGGCCCTCGTTCCGGGGCCGAACCTGTTCTACGCCACGGGGATGTCGTTCTTTCTGAGCGAACGGCCGATCGTGGCGTTGATGGCGGTCGACGCGCCTTCCGTGCATTGTGCTGCCGGAGCTGGAGGCCGGGAAGGCCGTCGAGGCCGGCTTTGAGACGTTCACGTACAACGACGAGGACGGGTACCGGATGGCCTTCCACGAGGCCTGCGCCGCGTTGGAGTTGGCCGATGCCCGCATCGGCGTGGAGGCGCTGCGGATGCGGTTGCTCGAGTCGGGCATCCTGGAGCGTTTTGCCCCTGGCGTCGAGCTCGTGCCGGTAGACGATCTATATGCCGACCTCCGGATGACGAAGTCGACCGACGAGCTCAATGCGATGCGGCGGGCGGTGCGCGTTGCCGAAGAGGCCTTCCTGGCATGGGTCCCATGCTTCGCGAGGGGATCAGTGAGCGCGAAGCGGCCTCCAAGTTGGTGGGGGCGCTGCTGGGCAGTGGGGCGGATGGCCTGGCGTTCGATCCGATTATCGCGAGCGGACCACGGGGCGCGTTGCCCCACGCTGTGCCGGGGGAGCGCCTGTTCCAGCGGGGCGACTGGGTGGTGGTCGATTGGGGGGCGAAGGTCGCCGGATATGACTCGGATCTCACGCGGATGCTGACGGTGGGAGAGCCAACGGAGCCGCTTCTGCGGGTCCACCGCATTGTGGTCGAGGCCAACGCGGCGGGGCGGGCTGCAGTAGGGCCGGGCATCGAGGCGCGGGCTGTGGACGCGGCCGCGCGGGCTGTGATCGACGCGACCCGGTATGGGCCGCTCTTCTTCCATCGTACCGGCCACGGCCTGGGGTTGGAGGAGCACGAGCCGCCGTACATCGTCGCGGGGAATCCGCTGCAGCTAGAGCCAGGTATGACGTTCACGGTCGAGCCGGGAGTCTATCTGGAGGGCGTTGGCGGCGTTCGCATCGAGGACGACGTCGCGGTCTCGGGCTCGGGGTGCATCACGCTGAGCGAGCTGAGCAGGGCGCCGTTTGTGATCCCGGTGTGAGGTGTGTGATGGCCGAACCGAAGAAACCGATTGAGCCGCTGACCCCGCCCGAGCCGGTCGGTCCGGTCACGGGACCTGAGGCCGAGGCGATGCTTCCCCTGGGTGCTCAACCCAACGCGGACGCGCTCGCGCGGGTTGATGCCCGCGTCGAGGCGCTTGTCGAGGCCCTGACCGAGGCGGACGTCCACAGCGAGGAGTTCGAGTCTCGCATCAACGCCATCCACGCCCTGGGTACCCGCGAGATCCGCGAGGCCGCCAATGTCTCCAATCGGCTGCTCAACCGCCCGGTCCGCGGGCTGAGTGACGACTCCGACGTGGGCACGGCACTGCTGGCACTTCGCCGCACGGTCGAGGCGCTGGATCCCTCCGAGCGCGACGCTTCGGAGCGCAAGTTGCTGGGGATCATCCCGCTGGGCACGCACGTCACAGATTACTTTCGCAAGTACGAGTCTGCTCAGAGCCACATTGACGCTGTATTGAACAGCTTGCACCACAGCCAGGACGAGCTGGAGCGGGATATTGCCGCCATCGAGCAGGAAAAGGCCAACCTGTGGGAGATCATGGGGCGCCTTCAGCAGCTCATCCACGCGTGCCGGCAACTGGACAGCGCGCTGGAGCAGCGTCTCAGCGAGATCGCGGTCGACAACCCGGAGAAGGCGCGGGTGGTGCGCGAGGAAGTCCTGTTCTATGTGCGCCAGAAGGAGCAGGATCTGCTGACCCAGCTTGCCGTGAGTGTCCAGGGCTACCTGGGGCTCGATGTGATCCGGAGGAACGATCTGGAACTGATCAAGGGCGTGGAGCGGGCCACGACCACGACCATCTCGGCGCTGCGCACCGCGGTCATCGTCGCTCAGGCACTGGCCAACCAGAAACTCGTGCTGGACCAGATTTCCGCGCTCAACGACACGACATCGAGCCTGATCGCATCGACCTCGGTATTGCTCAGAGAGCAATCTACCCAGACGTATCGCCAGTCGACAGAGGCCACAGTCGGGATGGAGCAGCTGCAAGCCGCCTTCGACAATGTCTTCCAGACCCTCGACGGTATCTCCACATACAAGCAGGCTGCGCTGGAGACGATGAGGCAGACGACTGCCCAGCTCTCAGCGCAGGTGCAGCGCGCCACGACCTATCTCGACCGCGTACGGAGCGAGCAGGCGCTGGATACCACCGGCGATCTGCTGGCGATTGAGGAGACCGAGGCGCCTGAGTAGAACGTGGTGTGGGGATGGCGGGTGTCTGTGCGGAGACGGCGCGCAGGCGTCCGAAGCAGGAGACGATGACCATCTGGATTTCGCCCGCCGAACAGCGGGCGCTTGAGGCGCTCTACCGGCAGACCGGCGGGGAGACGTGGACCGGGCGTGAAGGCTGGCTGGAGCGAAGCGACCCGTGCACGTGGGCCGGTGTCACGTGTGAGCGCGGTCGCGTCACCGGGCTAGCGCTGCCCCACAGGGGCCTTACGGGCACGCTGCCCACCCAGATCGGGTCGCTTGCCTACCTCATCGAGCTTGACCTCTCCGGCAATCGGCTGACGGGACGCATTCCCGCTGCCGTCGGCAATCTGCGCGCGCTGGTCACGCTCAACCTGGCCGAGAACGACCTCCACGGCCCTCTGCCCACACGGCTTCGCCTGCTCCAGCGGCTGCGCACGCTCGATCTCCACGGGAATGCCCTGACCGAGGAGATCCCTGCCGCGTTGCACGACCTGACGGCGCTCGAGGTCCTTGACCTCTCCGACAACCGCCTCAGCGGCGAAGTCCCGCCTGAGCTGGGCCGTCTGACCCACCTGGTGCGCCTGAACCTGGCGCAGAATGACCTCAATGGCCCGCTCCCCGCGGACCTGACCAACCTCACCGGTCTGGCGGCGTTCGATTTCAGCCACACACGCCTGCTGGAACGTCCCAGCCCCGGACTTCCAGGCCTGGCTCGCCGGGATCGACTCGCTGCAGCGTACCGGCGTTCTCTACGCCGAGGTAGCAGCGCCGGGACGGCTCGGGCTTGCGACACTTGCCGGGCTGAGCACGCTGGGTGCGGCGCTGGCGGCGGCCTGGGTCGTGGCTTTTCCGCTGCTGGGTCCGCTTGCCGGCGCGGCCCTGTCGCTCGCCGGCGCTGCCGGTGCCGGGCTCGTGGGAGAGCGCGTCTACCGCCTCACACGCTCCGCCGCGCCGCGCGCGCTGCCGACCGTCCCGGGCACCCCGGATGAGGCCCTGCGCGCGCAGTTGGCAGACGAGATGCGCGCTCTGGTGCGCGATGCGCGCGCCGACATGCCGCCCGCCGTCGTCGAGCGCCTCGGTGCGATCGAGGCGGCCCTTGCGGAGCTTCTCCCGCACATGCAGAACCTGGCCGGCGGCGATCCCGACGCCTACCTCGTGCGCCAGACCGTGCGCGGGTATCTGCCGGAGGCACTGACGGCCTACCGCGCGCTTCCTCACGATTTTGCGACGCACGAGCCGATTCGCGATGGGCAGACGGCGCGCGCCCAGCTGAACCATCAGCTCGACTTGCTCCTCGGCGCGCTCGACGACCTGGCCAAGCGCCGGCCGCTGGACGACGCTCAGCGGCTCCTGATCCACAGTCGCTTTCTGGAGCGGAAGTTCCCATCTCACGATGAGGAACCTTAGGGCTCCGTTCTGCTGGGTGTGGCGCGCTCCATCCCGGGTCGTCTCGCTTCCACCGTGAGGTGCAGACCGGTTCGCGCGGCTGTTGTCGGTTGGCCGCGCTGTGGTAGAATCTCAGGTCAGTCTAAGGAGAGGCCATGGATAACGACATTTCGTATCTCACACCTGAGGGTAAGGCCGAGCTGGAACGGGAGTTGGACGACCTGGTGAAGGTGAGGCGCCCGGCGCTGGCTGAGCGCCTGCACTTTGCCATCAAGCAGGGCGATCTGTCGGAGAATGCGGATTACCAGGCTGCGAAGGAAGAGCAGGCGTTTCTCGAGGGGCGGGTTCTGGAGGTGCAGCAGATCCTCCGGAACGTGGTGCTGATCGAGAAGGGCGCGCAGGAAGATGGGCATGTAGGGCTGGGGAGTGTGGTCACCGTGGTCGAGGAGGGATACGACGAGAAGGAGACGTATTACCTCGTTGGCCGGACGGAGGCGGACCCAAGCAAGGGCAAGATCTCACACGTCTCGCCACTTGGGAAAGCTCTGCTGGGGCACATGGTCGGCGATCGGGTCTCGGTAAGGGCGCCTTCCGGAGAGATTCAGTTCAAGATCGTGAAGGTGGCGTAAGTCCGGCTTGGTCCGTTGGTGATTTCAGGCGGGGCGGCATCTGTGAAGATGCCGCCCCGCTTCTCGTCTGGGAACCGATCCGCCGCGAGCCTCGCGCGGGCAGGGATGGCCGGACATCGCGCTGACCCGACAGAGCAACCGCCGGCACCCGCGGCGAGGGTGCGCCTCAGCACTCGCTGTGGCCGCAGGCGTAGCACCGGCGACAGCCCTCGGTGTTGACCAGGGCGGCCTGGCCGCAGGCGGGGCAGAGGTCACCGACCTGGAAGAGGGCGAGGCTGGGCTGGGTGAGTTCGTGGTGCGCCTGCCTCTGAGCGCGCTCATCCTCCGTCTCCTCGGTCTCTTTGATGTACTCTTCGAGGACGTTGGCGACGCCGTCAGGCAGGCTGAGCACGCGGTTGTGCCCGAAGCCCATCGGCCGGCGTCCGCCGATGCCGCTGAGCTGTTCGACAATCTGCGCCAGCCGGTCGCGGGGCGCCATGGGCGAGGGCAGTCTCAGGGCCAACGAGATCAGGCGTCCGATGGCCTCCGCCACGGCTGCGGTGTCGGAGCCGGCTTTCCCGACGTTGAGGAAGACCTCAAAGGGCTGGTCTTCGCCGTTGGTGTTGATGGTGACGTAGGCGGTGCCCAGGGGCGTCTGTGCCTGGTATGTCACGCCGATGAGCGACTTCGGGCGCGGGCGGATGGGCGCGTAGGCGTGGGCCTCGGCCAGGACGGGTTCGGGCGCGGCGAGCTGTATGGCGTTGGCCAGCGACGCGATCTCGACCTCTTCGGCCTCCACGGCGTCGCCGGTCTTCTGCCGGCGCGTGGCTTCGGTCTCCAGGACCTCTTTCTCCCGCGAGCCCGCGACGTAGACGGTAAGCCCCTTGCAGCCGAGATGCCAGGCCAGCATGAAGGCGTCGGCCACATCCTCGGGCGTGGCGTCGGCGGGGAAGTTCACGGTCTTGCTGATGCTGGCGTCGACAAAGAGCTGGAGCGCCGCCTGCATCCGGATATGACCCTCGACCTCGATGTCGCTCGAGACGACGAAGACGTCGCGGATGGCCTCAGGCACCTCGGCGATGCCCCGGCAGCTTCCGGTGAGCTGCACGCGTTCGAGCACCTGATCGAGGGTGCTCTCACTCATACCGGTCGCGCGTAGGGCGGCCTCGAAACTGGGGCTGACGTAGCGCAGAGGTATGTCCGCGTCCGCCTCGTGGACGTAGCGCGTATAGGCCAGGGCAAAAGCGGGCTCGCAGCCATATCCCTCGATGCCGGCCACGGTCGCGATGGTGCCCGTGGGGGCGATCGTCAGTTGTGTGGAGTTGCGGATGCCGTGTTCCGCAATACCGGTCAGCACGCGGTCCCAGTCCAGCGCGGGCCGATTCCACTCCTGGGTAGGGGCGCCGCCAAGCCACTCGGGCCACGGGCGAGGTCGCCATGTCAACGCCTCAGGATCATAGACACTACCCGTGATGGCGAGGAAAGGGCCGCGTTCCTGGGCCAGGTCGATGCTGGCCAGCATCGCGTGGTAGCGGATGTATTCCATGATCTGGGCCGAGACCTGTTGGGCCTCGAGGCTGCCGTAGCGGATGCGGAGATGGTAGAGCAGGTCCGCTAACCCCATCAGCCCCAGACCGATGCGCCGCGCGCGGTGCGCGGCTTCCTCGAGCTGCGGGACCGCGGGCACGTAGGCATTCGCGGTGACCACGTCATCCAGGAAGCGCACGGCAAGCCGGGCCGTCTCCGCCATACGGTCCCAATCGATGGCCGGCGTGCCGTCCCCAAGCGTCGTGAGGTGCTCCACCAAGTTGATGGAGCCGAGACAGCAGTTCTCATACGGCATCAGGAACTGCTCTCCACAGGGATTCGTGCTCTCGTAGCGTCCCAGCGCCGGCAGCGGATGATCCTCTTGCGCCGTATCGAGGAAGAGCATACCGGGTTCACCATTGGCCCAGGCCTGGCGGGCGATGCTCTGGAAGAGTTCACGGGCGGAGACCTTGCCGTAGCTCTTGAGGGGTATGCCTGCCTCGACGGCAGCTTCAAGACCGCCGCGGAAGTCGCGATAGGCGGGGGCGTTGATATCGGGGAAGCGGAGTTCCCAAGGCTCGTCGGCTTCGACGGCCTCAAGGAAGGCGTCCAGCATGCCAACGGAGATGTTGAAGTTGGTGATGGCGTCCTCGGACGTCTTGCAGGTGATGAACGACTCGATATCGGGATGGTCTACCCGCAGGACGGCCATATTCGCGCCGCGCCGGGTGCCTCCCTGGGCGATCTCGCCGAATGCCTTGTCATAGACGCGGAGAAACCCGATCGGGCCGGTCGCCCTGCCCATACTGGAGACGACCAGGCTGTTCTTCGGGCGTAGGCGGGAGAAGCTGAATCCGTTGCCGCCGCCGGTCTGCTGGATCAGGGCCGCGTCGCGTAGCGATTGGAAGATGCCACCCGGGTCCCGGCCCATATCGTCCTCGATCGGCAATACGAAGCAGGCCGCGAGCTGGCCCAAGGGGGTGCCCGCGCCGGTGAAGGTTGGCGAGTTCGGCACGAAGCGCAGGTCCGTGAGCAGATTGTAGAAGAGCTGCTCGGCCTGCTCCGCGTCGCCGTCCCAGCCCGCCTCGACCTCGGCGATGTGGTGAGCGATCCGCGAGAACATGCCGGCAATCGTCTCGACCGGGTTGCCGTCCTTGTCCTTGCGCAGATAGCGACGTGTCAAGACTTCCAAGGCATTCGCTGAGAAGCGGGCCGCCAGTCGCTCGTCCGCCGAGGTGTCGCCGTGCCCTGATCCGGGTGTCACATCCATGTCTACCCTCCTCACTCTATGATTCCAATTGGTTGTACAAAGACCTCGACACACATAATAAGGCCCACCCACTGAGAGGCTTGGGTGGGCCAAAATGAAACGGCGACGGGCCGTTCAATAGCGCTGAGTGCGTAGCCGGTCGATCTCCGCCCTGATCGACTCGAGGTCCTTCAGTCCCATATAGACGATTGCATAGCGGATGTACGCCACCTCGTCGAGCTGGCGAAGCTCCTCGATCACGATGTCGCCGATGGTCTGGCTGGGAACTTCCGTGCGTCCGGTCTGACGGATGGCATACTCCACGCGCTCGACCACCCGGTCGAGGGCTGTGGCAGAGATGGGCCGGCGGGCACACGCAATGCGCAGCCCCGACATCAGTTTGTCAGGCTCAAACTCCTCCCGCCGTCCATCCCGCTTGACGACGAGAGGATTGGTGAGCACTGCGCGCTCGACCGTGCTGAAGCGCTGATCGCAATCGGCGCACTCGCGGCGCCGGCGTACATTTCCTTGCGCATCATGGCGTGTGTCCACCACTTTCGTGTTGTCGGAGCCACAGAATGGGCACTTCATGTCGCCTCCCTTGGACTGGTGCCCCAACGGGACGTTGCCAGGTGCGCACCGACCGGGCGCCGTGGGGTTCTGCCATTATAGCATGGGTCCGGAAACTGGCGTAGAGAGGATTCGCCTTTCGTGTTCCGGTTCTTACGTAAATCTGATTGACAGAAGTCGTAAAAAGTCTATAATAAGTCCGGTGAATCTATATAATATCGTGGGAGGTAATGACTGATGACCGCAACCGAATCGAAGCAGCGCAAGGCTAGAGTGGTGGTGTTTTCAACGCCAACGTGTCCTCATTGTCGAACTGCCAAGAGCTATCTGAAGCAGAAGGGTGTCCGCTTCACGGACGTCGACGTCTCGCGAGACGAGCGAGCAGCCCGTGACATGGTTCGGATCAGCGGACAGCAGGGCGTACCGGTGATCACGGTCAACGGGCGTCCTGTGGTGGGCTTTGACCGGGGTAAGCTGGATCAATTGCTGGGGCTGCACTAGCGCCCCGTGTACCGCTATTGAGAGACGGAGCCGCTTGCGGCTCCGTCTTTGTTTTATTCCCGATGGACGCGAGTTCTGGGAACCACGCCCACCACGGGCACTTCCAAGATCTGCAGATCGCGCGACTCGCGGATTGCCGGGTCAAGGACGTGCGCCGCGAGGATGAGCCCGGCCCCAATGAAAGCCGCCAGCAACACCCGAATCGCGGGGCCCAGGAGTTGTGTCCGCAGAGACGGCGCCTGCGGCACCGGGGCGGGGGGATCGGCGAGCTTCGCGACCTCGCCGATTCCACCCATCTGCGGGTAGAAGCTCGGCCCGGCGGCGAGGAGCTCATCGCCGACGGCCGTCGCTATGGCTACCGCCTGGTCAGGGTCGGACCATGTCAGGTCGACGACGAGGATGGATTGGGCGTTATCGGTGACGAGACTGCCCTGGATGGCTTGGGGCGGCACGTCCAGCCCCTCGGCGGCCAGCCGATCAGAGACATCATGGGCAAAGACGGACGTACGCGCCAAATCAGAGAGGCCGTTGGCGATGTACTCAGAGGCCAGCCAGGCGTAATAGCGGTCGTAGTCGGCCGATAGCGGCGTCGCGGGCTCACCTCCGGTGGTGAACCGGAGGACCACCTTGTAGGACGTCGCCGGGGCGTGATAGGTGAGGGCCACGTAGGCGACGACGACCACCACGGGGATCGCGCCCAGCCACCACCAACGTGCCGCCGTCTTCAGGATCCGCGTCAACTCCATGATCACCTCGGCGACCATTCTACTGTCGTCCGGATGGATGGCAAGCCGCCAGTGGGACCTGCGATACGGCCCTGTGAGGGAGGGCCCATTGACGGATGATGTGACGCCGGTACAATGGTGCAAAGTGTGAATCGATTGTCGCCTGGAGCGCACATGAACAGTGAGCAGCGTCAAAGGTCGAGGGTGAAGGGGTGGTGGGAGGGTGAACGATGTCACACCGCCGTGTGATCCCCTTCGATCACTTCGGCCTGCTTGCGCCGATCTACGACCGTCTGGTGCACTCACCGGCGGTCGATCGCCTGAGATCGCTGGCGCAACTGGACGCCGGAGACCGGCTCCTGGACGCGGGCGGGGGCACCGGACGCGTGTCGGCGGTGTTGAGTTCTCTGGTGCGCGACACGTGTGTCCTGGACCTATCGGCGGGCATGCTGCAACAGGTCGCCGACAAGCCCGGACTGGCGCCGTGCCAGGGCGTCGCGGAGGCGATGCCCTTCGCCGACGGCACATTCGACAAGATCGTGGCAGTCGACACGTTCCATCATTTCGGAGAACAGGCCGGCGCAGCGACTGAGCTCATCCGGGTGCTGGCACCGGGCGGCATACTGGTCATCGAGGAGCCGGACGTCCGGCGGTTTGCCGTGAAGCTCATAGCGCTCGCGGAACGTCTTCTGCTGATGAGGAGCCGCTTCCTGCGGCCCGACGCGTACGAGGCTCTTTTCACTACAGCGTCGACGCAGGTGAGGATCTACGAAGAGCCACCCAATTTCTGGGCAGTGGTCAACAAATCGAGGCGGGACGAACAATGACCGATCATGTGAGAGGTTTCGGGGCAAGGTTGGGCGGGTATATGGCGGCGATGTGCCTCTTGGGCGTCGCGTTGCTGTTGGCGGGCTGTGGCGGACAGGGATCCGTTGCACCGGGGGACCTCAACGTGCCGGCGAATACGGTAGGTCGCGTGGTCTATTTCACGGCGGCGGACTGCGACCACTGCGATCAGATCTACCAGGACGTCATCGAGCCCCTGAAGGAGCGGTGTGGTCCGAGCCTGGAGGTGAAGGTCGTCGACATCGGCACGCAGCAGGGCTACGAGGCGATGCTGGCCACAGAGCAGGCCCTGATCGGCGACACAGGGCGGTTTGAGGTGCCTGCGGTCGTCGTCGAGCAGACCTACCTGATCGGTGAGACCGCGATTCGCCAGCAGCTCGTGTCGCACCTTGAGTGCGTGTTCGGTGCAGGCGGTAACGCTTGGCCCGACGTACCTGCGTTGGACAAGATCGCCACGGTGACGCCGGTGCCGACCGTCGCTGCGAACACGCCATTCGCCAGTTCGGGAGGCGGAGCCGCATCGTGTCTGACCGATGAGGCCAGCGCGGTCTGCGCCTCTCCCGAGCCGATCTTCGCTCTCTATTTCACCGATGCCAGTTGCACCGACACGTGTGATCGCACGCGATACGATCTGCGTTATCTGCAGGGGGTCTATCCGCAACTAGCGTTCGACGAGCGAAACATCGCCGATAACGAGGCGTTGGCGCAGGCGATCGGAGAGCAGCTCGGGATCCCCCAGGATCGGCGGCTCGACACGCCGGCGGTGATCGTTGGCAAGGATTACCTGATCGGCAGCGACGTTACCTTGGACGCACTGCGGGAGATGATCGGGAAGTACACGGACTCCGGGGCTACGGCGTTCTGGTATACACTCGACGTGCAGAAGTAACGCGGTGGCCCGCGGATCACAGATCCGCGGGGAACAAGCCTGAGATTGGACGTGCACTTCCGCGTGCCTGGGATCGCGGATCACAGATCCGCGGGAACGGTCCGACGTTGGGCGTGTGTGTCCGCTGCGCCGGGGATCGCGGATCACAGATCCGCGGGGAACAGGCCGACGTCGGGCGTGCACTTCCGCTGTGCCTGGGATCGCGGATCACAGATCCACGGGGAACGGTCTGCCGTTGGGCGTCAGGCGTCCGGTTCTGACGGCTTTGGCTGGGTGAGTGCGGCGTACTCGTCCCACGTGATGAACGCGCCGCCCTCGATCTCCTGGTCGGTGATGTTGTACCCCCCATCGAAGTGCACGGTGGTCTGCATCAGGGCGAAGCACGTCCCGTCCATAATCTCCTTGTGGAGGACGTACCCACCGGTGTCGTAGTCGCTCTGTAGATCGTGACTACGGTCAACGCGCACACGGACCGGCGCACCGCACCGGTGGCACTTCACGTAGAGGTAGATGCCCGCGGGGTCACGGATCTCGCGCGCCCGGCCCCCGGCGCGCCGGGAGCCGGGCGACAGCGCATCCTTGATCTTCCTTAGGAAGCCCATGTTTCCTCCTGGTAGAGCGACTCCATTGACCGTTTGATGTGATCGACCTCACTTGTGATCTGGCTCCGGATCGCGCCGTTGACTACAGGCGCCCGCAGGACAAGCCGCGTGGGCGCCTGATCGCTGCCTACCGCAAGGATCAAGCGCGTGGTATCGCTGTCTTGGGATTCGAGGCGGAAATATCCCCACGCGCCGCGGGTTGGGCTGAGCACGCTGAAGCTGAACTGATCGTTTGAGACGTCGGTAAGCTCGAATTTCAGTGTCACCTTCAGCCCGAGGAAGAGCTCCTCAGTCTCGAAGCGCGCGCCAGGCTCCCCGAACCTGCCCTCCGTGAAGGTGAACCCTTTGTGGCTCTCGAAGGCGTAGCGCTCCGGATGGTTGGATAGTGACAGGAACCAGGCGCGGGCCTGGTCGAAGCTGACGTCGATCAGGCTCTCGGCCGAAAGCACCGGTTCTGTGTCCATGGTACCTCCTGCGTTGGCGAAACGTTCTAGCCTTACTCCACCAGAAAGATATAGCCGATGCCGGGCCGTGTCTGGATGTACTGCGGATCCGAGGGGTCCAGCTCGATCTTCTGCCTGAGACGATGGATCGTCTGCCATAGCAGATGGGACTCATCCTCATCCGCATCCCAGACACGTTCCAGAAGATGGCTCTGAACGAGCACCTTGCCGGCATTGGTCATCAACTCGGCCAGCAATTTGTACTCCGTGTTGGTCAGATGGACCTCAGTTCCCCTGACGTGGACACGGCGGCTGGCCAGATCGAGCGTGACCTGGCGGATCTGGAGGCGGGATTGCGGTCCCCCGTCCCGCAGCTCGGCGCGGCGCAATAGTGCCCGGATGCGCGCGAGCAACTCCTGAGCACTGAAGGGCTTGGGGATGTAGTCGTCGGCACCGGCATCCAGGCCCTTGACGACGTCCTCGGTGCGCCCCAGCGCCGTGAGCATGATGACGGGGACCTGGGAAAACTCGCGGATCTCCTCGCACGTGTGGTATCCGTTCTTGCCGGGGAGCATGACGTCGAGCAAGACAAGGTCGAGATGCTCACTCGCGGTCAGGTCGATGGCCTCCTGACCCGAGCCGGCAGAGATCACCTCGTAACCGCTGGCCTCCAGGTTCACCTGGATGAGCCTGATGTAGCGATCATCGTCGTCGACAACCAGTATTCTGCCCTTACTGTCGATCATCTTCCTCCTTGCACACCGCCGGCCGTGCGGACCGCCGGCGGTGCCGACCCGCCCAGATCTCAGGCAGCGGGCAGCGTGAACCTGATGACTGCTCCCCCGCCGGCCGGGCTCTCGGCCCAGATCCGGCCTCCGTGAGCCTCGACAATACCGCGGCATACGGGCAGGCCCAGGCCGACGCCGTGGACGTCGGGCGCCAGATCGCGACTAACCCGGTAGAAACGCTCGAAGATCCGCTCAAGGTCCTCCTCGGGGATCCCAATGCCCTGGTCGGTGACGGTCACCAACACCTCCCCACCGCTTCGACGTCCGGTCACCCGGATGTCGCCGCCGTGGGGCGAGTACTTCACCGCATTATCCAAGAGATTCGCGACGACCTCCTCGATACGTCCTGCATCTGCGTACGTCGCCAGATTCTGTGGATGAACGTCCAGGAAGATGC
This sequence comes from uncultured Chloroflexia bacterium, assembly GCA_963751345.1. Lineage (GTDB taxonomy): Bacteria > Chloroflexota > Anaerolineae > B4-G1 > SLSP01 > PWVB01. The sequence goes on along the minus strand of CAVVUS010000032.1, from coordinate 402 downwards.
GGTGTCTCTCCAGGCTCCTCTGCATAGAGGCCGCCACGCCTTCAGCAATCCGGGTGACGCTGATACGCTCGCGGTGCAGCTGCACTCCCTGGCTTTCCAGCCGTTCCAGATCCAGGACCCGCTCGACGATGCCGGTCAGGCGGTCGGTCTGTACATCAATGTCCGCAAGAAGCTCCTTGGTGGTCTAATGATCAAAGGCTACATCCTCGCGCAGTAACGTCGTAGAGGAGAACTTGATGACGCCCAGTGGCGATTTGAGATCGTGGGTGAAGTTCGCGAGCATGTCGACCGAAGGCGGTCAATCTCCCGGAGTAGATCGACCTCCGCGGCAATCCGGGCCAGGTGTGCTCTCTCGACGGCTGTGCTAATGTCGCGGGCGACCGTTTCGGCGAATCTCAGATC
>CAVVUS010000031.1:0-21743 GCA_963751345.1 uncultured Chloroflexia bacterium | reverse complement strand
GCCGCTTCAGCGGTTCCGGGAGGGAACACAATGGACGCGCTGGAACGAAGTTGGCTGGAATCCCAGCACCAGCAAACGGCTAAGTGAGGCGCCGCGGGACCCGCGTCGGTGACCCGGGTAATGGAAGAGTTCGAGATGCTCTCCCAGAGCGGCCGCCTGTCCCAGTTCCGCCCCATGGCCACGGGGTTCAGCCCCCTGGACGACATCCTCAACGGCGGATTGCGTCCGGGCGAACTGGCCGTCATCGGCGGGCCGTATGGTGTGGGGAAGACGATTTTGGCCCTCCAGATCGCGCGCAACTTCGTGGTCTCCGCCGAGCAGAACAAGGCGATGTACATCTGCTATGAGCACGACCGAGCCCATCTGCTCACGCGGCTCCTCTGCCTGGAGAGCGCGGAAGCCGGCGATCGCGACAGTGCCCTCACGTTGCGCAAGCTGAGCCAGCTCTCTTTCAACCCCATCGAGACGAGCGGCGTCATCGCTCAGTTGCGCGAGGATGCCCGCTACCACGACCTCATTGCCCGGATTGACGGCTACGCCGATCGGCTGATCCTGGCCAAGGCCAGCGGCGTCTACACCTCGCTTCAAGAGATCCAGCAGTGGGCCCGGTCAATGCAGTCGGATCCCGACGGGCACACCGCCGTGATCGTCGACTACCTGCAGAAGGTGCCGGTGAACCGCGACCTGCTGCGCACCGAGGACGAGATCACGACCTATCTCACCCACGGACTCAAGGATCTGGCGCTCTCGGAGGGCATCCAGGTCATCGCCGTCGCGGCGGCCGACCGGCTGGGCTGCAATCGCAGCGGATGCGGCTGTCCGACCTGCGGGGGAGCTCGGCCCTTCAATACGAAACCGACATAGGGCTGGTCCTCAACAGCAAGTACGACATCGTCAGCCGCGAGCACCTGATCTATAACCTATCCGACGCCGAGACGATGCGCGGCTGGGTCGTGTTAAGCGTGGAGAAGAACCGGGCGGGCGTCACGCCGTCGATATGGAGTTTGCCCTGGACGCCGCTCACTTCCGCATCGTGCCGCAGGGCGACTTCGTGCGCGAGCGTCTCGTCGACGGCAAGGCTATATTGACCTGAACAAGAGTATGAGGGCGGGAAAGACGAGAATGAGGAGAACGACTGTAGAGCTTCGGAGGCATAGGAGCGTGGCCAAGCCTGGTCGAGATGGCGCTGGTGCTGCCGCTGCTTGCGATCCTGCTGATGGGCGTCGTCGATATGGGTCGGGCGTTCCACACCTACATTGTCATCACCAACGCATCGCGAGAAGGGGCGCGGCGGGCATCACACATACCTACGACCTGTGACAAGAAGGGGTCTGTGTGCCAGCGGTTGACATCATCGAGACGGCAGTCAAACAGGGCGCGGCGAACAACGGGATGGACCTAACCGAGGACAACACAACCATCAGTATCGGGGCCAGCCAGGGCCTGGCCGGCGGCGACCCTATCTCCGTGACTGTCCAGTACACTTTCACCACCTTTATCGGCGGTCTGATCGGCCTCCCGGAGTTCCCGATTCGGAGTTCTACCGAGATGGTGATCTTTGGCAATTAGTGTTGGGCTCGCACACCGGATTGTGGTACACAGTGAGAGACGAAGGAGAGTTACCCAGTGATGCAAGAGACTGAGCCCCGATACGGGCAGGTATTGGTGGTCGTGGCCGTCGCGCTCCTCGCGCTCCTTGCGTTCGTCGCTCTGGCCGTCGACGTCGGTGGTGTGTACCAGGAGCGACGAGCGATGCAGAACGCGGCTGATGCCGGCGCGCTGGCTGGCGCGCGGGAGATGTGTTTTGGGTCTGAAGCCAACGCAGAGAGCGTAGCCCTTGATTACACCATCAACAGAAATGGTGCCGCAGGCGCTCTTGTCACAGTAACAGCCCCCACGACCGTGACCGTCGTCGCCGCCCGGACCTATGCCACCTACTTCGCGGGTCTGATTGGCTTCGACGAGATCCCGGTCGATGCCGACGCGACAGCGGTGTGCGGAAAGTCCGAGGCGGTTGGCGACCTGTGGCCTGTGGGATTCGACAAGAATCGCTGGGATCAGGCAGTTGACCAGAGCCAGATCGGGTGTGGGGACAGGGTTATCATCTGGCAAGGCTCAAACCAGATCAACTGCGGCAACCCAACCGACGGAGGGCTCGACTGCTGCACGTTGTACAAGGACAAGAATAAGGATGATGTGCTCGAGTACCTGGACTGCAACGCCAACTATGTGCCCAAGATGTACCGGCTCGACCGGGCCGCATGGGTCGATTTCACCGCCGGTCTGTTGCAGTACGATCCCTGTGAGGGCAACGACAGCGCCGGCGTCGGCGCCGATGAGATCAAGTACCGGATTGCCGGCGAGGCTCACGGCGAAGCGTGCACGCCCTATCTCAGCCTACCCGACTGCTATGCGGGGGGCGTCGGCTCGGCGTAGCTTCCTCAGGCTGGATCGCAGCCGAGAAGATCACCGACGGTCGCATCGTACATATACCACTCTACGATCCTGACTACTCGGGGAAAAATGTACCCGGGACCATCACGATCTCCGAGGGTGACTCCGACACTGACCCAGATCTCAACGTCTGCAAGATCACGGACTCTCACAGCGGAGGCAACGAGGCCTACTACATTGATGAGCTCTTGTGCCTGCAAGTCGGAGTCTACCACGAAGACGAGGACAAATGGATCACAGCAGGCTACCTGCGCGCGTTTCCTGTCGACACAAAAACCGCCCCGGCCCCGGTAATAGTGGGCACCATACCGTGCACAGCGGATCATACTCCCCCGCCCGAGTGTTTCACCGCACCCGGATGGACAACAGGTGATCCTGCGAATCCCGGTGACGTCAAAGCCGTGAGTTTGATCGAGTAGACTACTTCGGAGTTAGGAAGCGTCCAGAACTCTCAGGAGAGCAGCGGGCGGTTCTGAACTCGCCGGAACCGATGAAACGATGGCTATACTTCATCAGGATTCGTCACCCGGCATCCGCCACCCGCGCCTCGAGCCCCACGCGGTCGCCGAAGGCGCGTGCTTTGAGCCCCGGCATTGGCCGGTCGAGGGTGGCGCCTAGCGAAGCCGGCACTGCTGCGGTCAGCGTGACCGACGACATCACCGTCACGGTGGCCATGCGGGAGACGGTGGGACCATCGTCGCCGGCATAGTCGGCATCAACAGCGTGGACATCGGGGCTGATGCCACCGCGGTCTGTGGCGTTACCCAGGGCAACGAACCTGGGTTTTGGCAAAGTGAGGCCCTATGGAACAGCATCGAAGGAAGGGAGAAGTAACGGCGCGACGCTGGCGGCGTGGCCAGAGCCTCGTGGAGATGGCGCTGATTCTGCCGGTGCTGCTACTTTTGGTCGCCGCCGTCGCTGACTTCGGGCGTGCCTTCAACAGTTACATTGTCATCAACAATGCCGCCCGCGAGGGAGCACGCTTCGCCGCGCGGTACGACCACACAGACACGATCAACGGGTACATCCTGTGTGCAGTGTACCAGGAGGCGGCCAACAGCGGAGTGGATCTCGGGCACTGCACCACTCCCGGCGATCCCGTTCCCGCGGATCCCGCCATCGCTGCCGTCACGATCGATCCGGCGCAGTGGGACTCACCACCACGGGAGGCAGGGGAGCCGATCACGGTCACCGTCAACTACACCATCACGACGATCTTCACCGGCCTTGTGGGCCTGGACACGATTCCGATGCATAGTCAGAATGTCATGGTTATGTTTGGCAGTACGCAGAAGCCTGAGAATTAGCCGGCGGTGTGCACATGGGCACGCGGGGAGGATGGTAATGCTACGGCATGATACTCTTGGTCACAAGGGCCAGGTGCTGGTGCTTGTGGCCCTGGCCCTATTGGTCCTGGTTGCGATCGTCGCTCTAGCAGTTGACGGGGGAAGTCTCTATGCTGAACGCCGGAAGATGCAGAACGCTGCTGATGCCGGCGCGCTGGCAGGTGCCCGGGAGCTGTGCCTGAATGAGTTTTCGACGTTGACGACCGTGACGCTGGCTGCCGACAAGTATGCCGTCGAGCTGAATGGCGCGGACGGAGCTGTCGTGACGGTGTCGGCCCCGGTGACTGTCACCGTGGTCACAACAGAAACGGCACAAACCTTCTTCGCGCGGGCCATCGGCTTTGACGAGGTCGAGGTATCGGCGCGGGCCTCAGCCAGTTGCGAGGGTCCGGTGGCCGGTGGGGGACTATGGCCACTCGCCGTCGGTGAGGACGTGTATGATCGAACGTGTACGGATCCAGAAAAGTGCATTGCGTGCGGGGAGCTGTACTATGCTTACATCAGCGACCCGACGATCTCCTGGGACAACTGCGACTTTCCTGCTGTCGACCTACAGCGCGCCCCGGGGCAGAATGAATGCGAAATATCGTTCCTGGGGGAAGCCTTTGACTCGAACGCCGACGGACTGCCGGATATCGACAAAGTTCAACACCTTGATAGTGACAGTAGGGGCTGGTTGGACCTGCAGATCCCACTTGACCCTTACCCTAGCTTCTGCCACGAGAACTGCGGAGAGAAGAACGTGGAATGCTGGATCGAGAATGGTCATCCAGGCCCAATCTACGTTCGCGACTGTGTTGCCGGCGAGTCCGGCAACATGCCTGCCCTCAAGACACCAATCAACGCTGAATGTGACGAAATTCACAATCTTCTTCTCTTCGATCGCGAGTGCAACGCAGGCGATACGTTGAGCAACTGGTATCAGTGCAGCCAGAACATCAGCCCTGGCGTGGACTACTACCACATCTCCGGCTTCGGGTGTATGAGAGTCATTGGCTACTACAATGCGTGGTTCATGTGCGGTGCCGACCCCGACGACCGCAAGGAAAACAAGGCGCAGGTCGTGATCGTCCAGAAAATGTGCGCAAAGGACTCGAACGGTAACGAGATGGACCGCTACGATGAGTGCACAGCTTTGACCCCAGGCAGCGGCGTACCGGTGGATCCTGAGGAACCGATCGTAGTGCAGCTGTCGGAGTAACCGGCAAGGCTCGATGCCCTACTAGATGCCGTCGGATAGGCCCACACGCGATCGCCGCGCGTGTGCTGCATCGGTGAAGAGGCTATCCGCTACCACAGACGTGTTCCGCCTTACTGTGCCGGTGTGAATCAGAGCATCCCCACGGGCGACCTCGTCCTCACCATCGTCGAGCTCTCGACGGCGTCCACGAGCCCGGCTTTGGCGACCCCGCCGATGGCACCGCAGTCTGCGGCGTGACCCAGGGCGCGGGCCACGTCTGGCCTATGGCCTGCAACACCCTCAACTGGCCTGAAGACTCCAAATGCGGCGACTGGATCCTCCTCCAGGAGGTCGGCGCCGCAAACTGTGAGACGTGGAATTGCTGCGTCCCGAACGGTGAGGATTGGGAAATCGCGATGTTCCTGCCATGCCAGGATGACTGGGGCCCCTGCAGCCCTCCCCTCGACCGGCGTCGCCTGCCTGGAGGTCTACGAGATCGACACGATCCCCGGTCCTTACTACCTCGTGCTGGGCCACGGCCGTCACAAAGTGCTGCTCACACGCATCCCGTGTGATGACGACGGAAATCCTCCCGCAGCCTGCACGAGCGCGCTGGGGTGGACCGGGGGCGGCCTTACCAAACCCGGTGATGTAAGGTCCGTGAGCCTGGTCGAGTAATCGTCTCGTACGCATCCCAGGTTCGTAGGTGCGACTTAAGTCGTTCCGTTCAGCTCCTTCTCCCGAACCGATGAATCGGTACCTACGAACCTGAACTCGTCAGCAGGCTTCAGGTCTTGGGTTCCTGGCCAGAGGCAACCGGCTTCCGGCATCTGGCATCCGGCATCCGGGATCACTCTGTCACCGCCTCCGCCACCAGCGCCTCCAGCCACACGCCATCGTCCATCGCGCGGGCCTTCCACTCCGGCATCAGCCGGTCCAGAATCACGCCCTGCGCGAAGCCCGCGTAGTAGAAGCGGGTCTCTCCACTCCGTCCGCCTGTCCGCTGGACCTCGCCTAGCTGTCCGGTCCAGTACCGCTCGCGCGTGCGGTAGCCCTTGTACTCGGGGTCATCCGCCAGCGCGGGCAGCGGCACGTACGTTCCGGCGCTGACGGCGTGCTGCGCCGCCAGGCCGATCGAGAGCTCCGCGTACTTCGCCAGCCCCTCCAACCACTCGCGTTGCTGCTCGTAGGCGACCAGATCTGAGCCGAGCCCGGCGCGACGCTCCGCACGCAGATCTAGGAACGTGCGCGCCAGCGTCACGACCTCGTCTACGGGCGTGCTCGGGTCGGCGGCTGCCTTTGCCGCGTCGTAGAGCGCCGACAGCTCAGCGCTCCACGCATCCTGCGACGCGTCCCACGGATACCCGGCCTCGGCAGCATTGGCGCGCTCTGCCGCAGCCAGCCGCTCGGGTGCAACCGTGCCCTGATAGGCATGAAAGGCCTCGTGCGCCAGTGCACCGACGTAGTTCTCGGTCGACCCCATCAGCAGCGCCCAGGCCAGTCGATACGGAAAGACCGGCTGGAGGAAGGGCGGCAGGTCGTGCCGGAAGCCCTGAAAGAACTCAACCTTCGCATATTCCTTGGTGTAGAGCGTTGCCACCCACTGATCCCCCACCAGCACGGCGAAGTTCTCTGGGGTTCCTCCAGTTGCGGGCAGCGGCTGGCGATAGTAGACCTGTCCCATGAAGGTGTCGTCCGGCACGGGCTCCCACGCCCCACCCCGCTGTTCGGCGCTCGGCATCATCACCCACCCGGCGGGCGGCGTGCCGGGATAGCCCAGCAGGAAGGCGTACGCCTCGTTGTGCACGATCACCGGGATGGTCACATCACCCCACCCCGGCCGGCCGGCGCTGCCGGGCCAGACGTCGCTGCCCACGCCGGCAACCAGGTTGAGATACTCAGCCACCCGCGCCTTCTCCACGCCGGCGAGGTGGTCGAGCACGCTCGAGCGCGTGGGCAGGCCGATGTTGCTGAGAGCTGAGGCCGCGACGGCGAGCACCAACAACAGCAGCGGGCCGGCAACGAGAATGAGAAGCACGGTTTTCACACGGATCGCGCCCACCTGGTGGGCGTCGGGGGCAAAGAACACGGACAGCAACGGCATAGATAGACCTCCGGATTGAGTTGTCATGGGTACAACGCAGGGACGCCGTGACTTATTCGGTCGAGTAGGCCCAGAGGGCAGAGATAAGCCCTGGCTACCACGCTACGATCGTCATCTGTAGGGGCACCCCTTGTGAGTGGGTGCGTTCAGGATTGGGGCGGGCTGCTCGCGATGATGGACCGCGGGCGAGATCCCACAAATGCAGCGGGACAGGCAGCCCATAGGCATCAAGCTAAGGTGTGCCGACATGCTGCCGAGCTGCCTTGGCGCTGGTATGTCACGGACGCGCCATCGTAGGGGCGACGCACTCCCGTAGCAGGAGCCTCAAAGTCGGCGGCGGTACGAACGCACATGACCATCGCAATGCTGTACGACACTTGGGAGTGCGTCGCCCCCGGCCTGCGGGCACCTGTCGGACGCCTGAACCCAGTTTCCCGACCCGCCGCGTAGGGGAGGCCGACCGGATGCTCTCACGCCCATGGGCAGTTCTACGCCGTGGGGCGCGTCCGGAGTACCAGGGCACCGTTCGCCTTAGCCTGGTGCGCCGCGGGCCTTCCCGCCTCCCCGGACGCTCGTCCAGCCATCCTCGCAGCGGTCTGCGCGAGCGAGAGACCTTTGAGGTTTTGCTTGTTTTGAAGGCTTCTACACGAGAAGCAAAACCTCAAAGGTCTACCCGGGACGCGGAAGGCCATCGTTGGGCTCTGCGCGGGCGAGTGAGGTCCGCTGCCGAGGACAGCACCCGCTCAGCGCGGGCAGACTAGCGCCACCTACCCGAGGCGAGACAGATTGGACCAATCCCGGAAGATTGGTCCAATCGCATGTCCGCGGGGAGGGAGGACCGCCACTAATCCTCGGACAAGATCCGGTCCACGACCTGCTGCCGGTACTCCGGCGAGAGCGTGTGGAAGAAGGCGCTGTAGCCCGTCACCCGCACCACCAGGTCCGGGAACTTGCTCGGGTCCTTGTGCGCCTCCAGGATCTGCTCCTTGGAGATGATGTTGAGGTTGATCAGCGTGCCGCCCTGCTGGTTGTGCGTCATGATGATGGCCGCGACGTTCTCGATACCGCCCGCGTCCTTCATCAGCTTGCGATCGATGTCGAGCTGCAGCGGGGCCGAGTTCCCGCGGCCCGGCTGTACCGTCGCCACGGCGACGGCCTTTGCCGTGGGCGCCGCGGCACCGATGCGCGAGAAGCCGGGGTCGGGCTCGGAGCTGTGCGAGATCGGCGCGCCTGCGTGACGCCCGTTGGGCGTCGCCGGCACGATCTTGCCCAGATCGACGACGTCGCCGTGCGAGAAGAGCCCCGGCAGGATCCTGTAGCCCTTGGCTGTGGGCGCGTCGTAGCACGCGACAAAGGCCTGCGAGATGCGCTTTGCCCAGAAATCGGCCCGCGAGTGGCCGGAGCCGAAGCGGGCGATGTTCTTGAGCATCAGCCGGATGTTCTCGGCGTCCTCGAAGTCCGCGTCGAGCACTTCCTTGAGGCCCTCCCAGGTCAGCCGGCCCTCGTTCACAACCCGCTGCTCGATCGCCGCGAACGAGTCCGCCACCGTGGCCAGCCCCACGCCATCCGCCGTCAGCCGGTAGATGTCGACCCCGCCCTCGACGACGTCGAGGCCGCGCTCGATCGGACCGTGACAGAAGAGGTTGAGCACGATCTCGACGGAGTTGCGCCCCTGGTAGGTCATGTGCCAGTCGAAGCCCTGCTTCATCGTGTCGCACGAGATCCGCAGATGGTGGACGTAGCGCTCCCAGAGCGCCTCCATCGACCGCGCCTCAGGCTCGTCGTCCACGTCTCCCAGAAGGCGAGCAGGAACGGCTTGACCAGGCTCTGCCGCGTGATGTCCTGGAGCGGATACTCGATACCGGGCAGCGCGGTCCAGTTGCAGCCCACCTTTGCCCGCATCCCGCAGCTCATCGTCCACGGTCTCCCCGAAGGCGAGCAGGAAGGGCTTGATAAGGCTCTGCCGCGTGATGTCCTGGAGCGGGTACTCGATGCCCGGCAGCGCCGTCCAGTTGCAGCCCACCTTGGCCCGCATCCGCGCGAGCTCGATCGGCACGCCGCTCTTGGCGTAACCCGCGTCCAGCCCGCCGGAACAGGAGAAGCTCGGTCCCGTCCCGTCGGCCAGATGGTATTCGAGCGCCCGGTGGAGCAGCCGCATATCCATCCCCTCGTGGACGCGCACCGCGAGGTTGTAGGGAATCGCCAGCCGGTGCGCTGCCTCCAGGATCAGGAACGACATGGGGCTCGTCAGATCCCGGCCGTTGGCCGCCTGGCCGCCGACCTGCGAGTAGTGGGTGTCGTTGTAGAAAAGGCTGGCGAGGTGCCAGATGACGGCCTCGTCGTCCCCGATGCCCGTTAGCCTGGTCGGCCTCATAGTAGGGTCGCAGCAGCTCGTCAAGCTGGCTCAGCGCGCCGCCGGCGCGCCACATCCGGTCGACCGATTGGAACCAGGCCAGGAACTGGCAGGCCTCGCGCAGCGTCCGCGGAGGGTTGTCGACCAGCCACTCGTTCATCTCGGCGATGTCGAGCATGTTCTGGCGGACAAATGCGTCGTCCGTCGTCTCCGCCGTCTCGCGGGCATAGGCGATGTGGCGCCGGATCCAGTCCTGGATGCCCAGGACCAGGGCCTCCTCGCCGTCGTAGAAACCCGTGTCCTCGGGCTGGTTGAACGCGCGCCAATAGCGGATCTTCTCCAGGATACCGCCCCACCCCAGTTCCAGCCCGATGCGCATATCCGGCCCGAGGTGGTTCATCGCGCCGATGCCGTTCTTCTGCAGGTCGTACAGCTTGTGGAGCTCATACAGGTGCGTGGGCCGGTCCTCGGGCCGCCACCCCCCGATGCCGTGTACGAACGCCGCCCACGCCCCCGCCAGCGAGCTCATCGGGTGAATGTAAACGGGGTGCGCCGCCAGAAACGCCCTGAAGTTCTCGCCGATGCAGCGTGGTCCGTAGCACCCGCCCGACGGATGATTGGAGGTCCGCTCGTACTCGATGGGCTCGGGCCAATAGATCATCCCGTGGTCGTCCACATCGTGGAACCCGTCGCGCTCCGTCTTCGCCAGCGTGTTCTCGATCTTCGTCTTTGTCAGTGCCTCAATGCGTTGTTGTACCGTCGGTGTCTGCGTTGTCATCCTTGTCCCTCACTTGTCGACAATATGCCTCAACTGTAACGCAGACGCCGGAATCGGCAAATGGCGAGGTGATTGAGGTCACCGCTCAGCCTTCGTTCCGGCTCAGCTCTAGTTCCGGCTCAGCCTTCGTTCCGCGAGAGAGCTCAGCTCTCGTTCCAGCTCAGGTCTCGTTCCAGGCGGATCTGTGATCCGCCGCCCAGACGTAACGAGCAGCCCCGGCTCAGCCTTCGTTCCGCCTCAGGTCTCGTTCCAGGCGGATCTGTGATCCGCCTGACGGACGAAGCAAACAGCCCCGGCTCAGCCTACGTTCCAGGCGGATCTGTGATCCGCCGCCCGGACGTAGAGAGCAGCCCCGGCGCCCGGCGCGCTCAGCGCAGGTGGAAATAGTGGTAGGTTGCAGCACCGAACAGGCTGCCGGTCGACACCTCGAGCAGATAATCTCCCGCTGCAAGCGGGCCCGGGTCCAGCATCAGGCGCTGCCCGTCCAGGACGGCACTCTGCCAGGCGATGCGCTCGCCTGTAGCCAGGCTGATGAGAGGGTAGGCATCCGCCGTGCCCACGTTCGGAACGACCACCGCGAGGCCTTGAAGCTCATCTACAGCGAACGTAGGAGCTTCATCCGGTGCGCTTTGCATGATCATGGTCCATCCGAAGAGCTGCATCACGCCACGATCCGTGATCGCGTAGGCGCCGCGGACATCCTCGGGCACCGACGTGACGTAGAACTCCGGGATCTCGGCGAGGCCATCCGTGAGCCAGGGCAGCACCGCCGGCACCACCAGCGCCGCCAGCAGGATCACCGCACCTGCGATCACGCCGAGGTTGCGACGTCTATCTGTTGAGATCCTCATAGTGATGACCTATCTTTGATGTACGACAGACCACAGGCACTCACGGGCGAGCGGTCTATCTCAGCGTCAGCATCGCCTCCGTGTAAGCCATCGAGACGAGGCGTTTGCCGTCGCCTATGGAGGCGGGCCCATGCCCGGGGAAGAGATGGTCACACGGTAGGTGCGCGAGGCGGCGCAGGCTCTCGACGTACGTCGCGCGGTCATAGTCCGGACCGCCCTGCCAGCCCAACGCCACCGACTCGCCCTCGGGCCCGGTGAGGATCACGTCGCCCACAAACCAGAGCCACTCGCCACGCAGCTCGATCTCGTAGACCACGCAGCTCGACGCGTGGCCGGGGGCCTCCAAACAGCGGACCTTCCTCCCCCCGATGATCAGCTCCTCGCCGTCCGCGACCACCAGGTCAACCTCGCAGGGATCGAATACGCCGTTCACCGCGTATCCCACGCAGCGATCGTCACCTGCAGCCATAGCCTCGGCGCCCGCGGCATTTGACACGATCTTGACGCCCTGGCGCTGGAGCGCCGCCGCGTGGCTGGCGTGGTCGAAGTGGGCGTGGGTGACGAGGAGATAGGAGAGATCCTCCACACCGATGCCCCACCTGGCACAGTTAGCCAGCACGAGGTCCAGCGTGGGGTGCTCCAGGTCGCCCGAGTCGACCATCACGTAGGTGTCGCCCAGCCGGACGACGTAGCCGTTCTGGTGCTGCCCGTAGACGGCACCGTTGACTTGAAACACGTCAGGGATGATTTGCATGGCTCACCTCACTCCAGTCTTCAGCTCACGGTCATAGGTTGTTGGTTACACGCCCGTACGTTGCGACGTTTTCACGTTGGCATATCGCGCTCAATCGTCGACCTGCCCCGGCGTGGGTGCAGGATCGTTGTTCGTCAGCTCCCGGTAAAGCGTCAGGCTCGGCACGCCCGGACGGAAGCCGGCCTTCTCGTAGGCACGGCGGGCGGGGGCGTGCGAATCGTCGCCGCCGGTACTCACCTGGACGCAACGCAACCCCGCGACGCGCATTTCGTCGAGGACGGCGGTTTAGAGCGAAAGGACGCAAACACGGGCTCCCAGGCCGCCACGGCGATATCCTGCAGCCGCGGTAGGTCGCCCTCGCGGTAGGGTCGCAGCACTGCATCGACGTGATCCATCGGAACCGCCTCCTGATCTCCTTGCATCGTCAGTCGATAGCACCGAGCATACGCCCGGAGTCGTCGACCGTCAACCCGCCCGCCTCTGAAGGCTCGGACATGACCTTTGCCAAATCGCTCGAGTCGGCTATGATCTCAGCCACGGTGTCTGCTGCGTTGCTTGACAACCGCTCCGTAGATTCTCGGGGCAACCGTGACCCGCAAGTGGGCCTGGGGCTGCATAGGGTCTGGAATGTCGTGCTCTCCTGGCCTGCGTGCCACCAAAGAAGGGGGACATATGGATCCGGCTGCTCAGAACCGGCGTCGCATCACCATGCTGCTGTTGGGTTTCAGCTTCGGCCTCATCACGCTTGGATTCCTCGTGACACCGCCGCGCGATGTCATTGCGGGGCTGGGCACGATCTTCACCTCACCCGGCATCCTGATCACGGACTATGTAGCGCTCGCGAACCTCGGGGCCGCCTTGGTGAACGCCGGCTTGGTAACGTTGATCGCGCTGGCCATTCCTTGGGCCATTGGTGCTAAGTTCACGGGCTACCTCCTCGCCGGCGCCTTCACGATGATGGGGTTCGCATTCTTCGGCAAGAATCCCCTGAACACCCTCCCCATATTCGGGGGGATCTATCTCTACGGGGTTGTGGCGGGACGTGAACAGGCGGACTTGCTGGCCCCCTATCTGTTTGGGACCACGCTGGGGCCGTTGGTCGGACAGATGGCCTTCGGCTTTGACTTCGGGCTCGCCGGCCTGATCGGTGCCGTTGCCGTGGGGCTTCTCGGTGGTTTCCTGCTGGCCGCGCTGATGGGACACATTTACAGTATGCATCTCGGATACAACCTCTACAACACCGGGACAACCGGTGGGTTTGTGGGGATGGTAGCCTATATGATGATGCGGGGTTTCGGCCTCGAGATCACGCCGGCCTTCTACTGGTCAACCCAGTACACCGAGTTCCTGGCGGCCCTGGCCCTCGCGGTCTGCCTTATACTCATCGCGTTGGGTTTCATCTGGGGCGCCAACTGGTCCTCGTACCGGAAGATCGGCGACGAGACGGGCAAGCTCTCCACCGACTTTGTCGAGATCGCCGGCCTGCCGACCACACTGGTCGACATGGGCCTCGTGGGGCTTCTGGGTCTCGCCTACATCCTGATCGTCGGCGGCGACGTCAACGGGGCGACGCTGGCAGGTGTGCTGACCATCGTCGCCTTTGGTGCGCTGGGCAAGCACCTGCGCAATATCTTCCCAATCATGCTGGGCGTGTACTTGATGTGCATTCCCAAGGTCTGGACCCACGCTGAGCCGGGCCCGCTGCTGGCAGCCCTCTTTTGCACCACGCTCGCGCCGATCGCCGGCCAGTTCGGCTTCTTCGCCGGGTTGGTCGTCGGAGCGGTGCACCTCCCGATGGTGATGCACGTGGGCAGCCTGCACGGCTTCATGAACCTCTACAACAACGGGTTCGCCGGTGGCCTGGCGATGCTCGTCGTGATCGGTCTCGTCAAAGGGATCCGTCCCCAGGTACTGGATATGCACCGTCCGTGGTACTTGCTGAAGGGACCGGGGATCAACCGGCCTGACGTGGAATTACAGGCCGCAGGTGACGCCGCCGAATGACCCGACCTGCGATCAGGATGCCCCACGTGCCGCTCTGAACGGTGGGGGTATGTCACGACACTTCCGCCCCAGTGCCCACGCCTTCGTGCGCTGTAGGCCACCGCACTCCGGATACCTGATGCACGTCCCATCGAATTGGCACAGACTGACCACCATCGTCATCCTAAGGAGGCTCCTATGTCCGCACCGGTCGTGAACCACGCGCCGCGGCCCGTCGAGGCGGAACACGGCGTCGTCTGCACGCTGCCCGGCGAGTTCTTCGGATACTTCGGGTGGCCCAGCGTCGCGCGCACCGACGACGGCGACCTGCTGGTCGTGGCCTCGGGCTTCCGCCACACCCACGTGGACCCCTTCGGGCGCACGGTGCTGCTGCGCAGCCGCGACGAGGGCCGCACGTGGACCACACCCACGGTCATCAACGACCTGCCCATCGACGACCGCGATGCCGGCATCGTCAGCCTCGGTGGCGCTGCGCTGCTCGTCACGTGGTTCACGTCCGACACCCGCCGCTACGACGTCGCGAAGAGCTATCGCGACCTGGCGGATCCCGCGGCGGTCCGTCGCTATGAGGATGGCTTCCGGCGCCTCACAGACGCCGGCATCGACCGCTGGCTCGGATCGTGGACGCGCGTCAGCGACGACGGCGGCGACACCTGGGGTCCCCCACGCCACGTCCCTGTCACCGCTCCGCACGGTCCTGTCCTGCTCCCCGACGGGCATGCGCTGCTCTACCTCGGCAAGGTCTTCACGCACGGGCGCGGCGAGGCCATCCAGGCGTGGCGCAGCGAGGACCGTGGCGTCACGTGGCACCAGCTGGGCACGGTGCCCCTGGCGCCGCACACGGTCGCGGAGCACTACCACGAGCCCCACGTCGTCGCGCTTGGAGACGACCGGCTGCTCGGCCTCATCCGCATCCAGAACCACGGGGCGGCGCCTCTGCTGGCGGACGCCGGGATCCCCGACTTCTCGATGATGCAGACCACGTCCGGCGACGGCGGGCGCACGTGGACGACGGCGCAGCCGCTGGGCTTCCACGGCTCTCCGCCGCACCTCATCCGCCACTCCGGCGGGCGCGCTCGTCGCCGTCTACGGCTACCGGCTGGCCCCCTTCGGGGAACGCGCGATGGTCAGCTATGACGAGGGGAAAGCTGGGAGGCAGGCTCATGCTGCGCGACGACGGCCCCGACGGCGACCTCGGCTATCCCGCGAGCGTCGAGCTGCCCGACGGCTCACTCTTCACCGTCTATTACCAGAAGGTGCGCGCAGGCGAGCCGTGCAGTCTGTTGTGGACGCGGTGGGGGCTACCGTAGGAGGTAATAGATTGGTCCAATCTCGGAAGATCGGACCCATCATCGCAAGCCTCCCCCACGGTAGAGGAGGGAGAAAGACTACCGCAAGACTAGCGGCAAGTACGCCGACCACACCTCGTCGACGACGTGGACGTAGGCGGGGCGGACGAGAGTGTCCGCCTCCTCACCTGAGCGACGTCGAGCGTGACGGTGTAGACGCCGGTCTGCGTATAGGCGTGCTCGGGACGCCAGCGTGCTCGTGACGCCGTCGCCAAAGACCCACGCCCAGGTCTCGACCGGCGGGCCGGTCGTGCGGTCGGTGAAGGTCACGGTGAGCGGCGGGGTACCCAGCAGCGGGTGCCCGTGAAGGCCGCGGCAACGGCGGTGGGGTGACCGTGATGGCGTTCGTGCGCGTGATCGCGTCGCTGCCGGTGGGGCCGGCTACCGACAGTGAGACGGTGTAGACGCCGGTGGCGCTGTAGACGTGGGACGGGTTCTGCACCGTCGACGTGATCCCGTCGCCAAAGCCCCACCCCCACGCGTCCACCAGCGAGGTGGAGGTGTCGGTGAAGGTCACGGTCAGCGGGACGACGCCCTCGACCGGCGCCGCGACGAAGTCCGCCGTGGGCACGGGCGCGATGGTGAAGGCTGCGTCGCTCTCGTCAAAGACGCCGGCGTTCGCCAGGTCGGTGATCCGGATCTGGTAGTCGGTCCGCGGCGCCAGGTCGGCCGGAATGCCCCAGAAGGTGACGCCGTCGCTCGCCGTGGCGTGGCGACCTGCCGGGCCAACACCCCGCCTGCGTAGAGGTCGATCCCGACGTCGCCGCTCACCGTGTCCTTCCAGACGATGGGCAGCACGCCGCCCGCGGGCCATGCCTCGCCGCCGTTGGGATAGGTCACGGTGATGGCCGTAGGCACGCTGACGTGAAACTCGGTCTCGTACGTCTGACCCTCGAAGTCGACCTCAAAGCGCCAGGTCCCGAGCGGCGGCGTGCCGTCGCGATCGAGCCCCATCGACCAATACCAGTACGAGGCGGTGTAGTGGGCGTAGGTGCTGGCATAGCTCCAGGTGCGGTAAGTGGTGCCGTTGGGGCGGATGACGCGATAGACGCTCTCCTGCCCGGCAAGCTGGTCGCGATAGGTGGTCACGAAAGTAGACGGTGTCGTCGGGCGCGAAATGATCCTCGATGTGCGGCGTCTCGACGCCGGGGCAGGCGGGCCGGTAGGGCGGCGCGTCTCCGGTGTGGACGGCGATGACGGCCGAATCGTAGTAGGGGGGCTGCTCGGCCCACAGCGAGGCGGAGGCATTGCAGGCACCGTGGAAGGGGTCGAGGACCCGGTTATCCGCCGACCGCACCTCGAAGTGCAGGTGGGGGCCGGTGGAGCTGCCCGAACTCGCGACGACGCCCAGGTACTCCCCTGCCGCGATCGTTGCCCCGACGCCCTTGGGCGTAAGGGAGCCGTTCTTCATGTGCAGGTAGTAGGCCAGCGTGCCATCGGCGTGGCGGATGACGACGGAGTTGGAGGTGGCGCCGGTCATGGCGCACTGCTGGTCGTACTCGCCATCGTGCCGGTAGATCAGGGTACCCGGTGCGGCGGCGACGACCTCGACCTCGGACTGCTCCACCTTGAGCCAGGGATAGGGATACGTGAAGAAGTCGGTGCCCTGGTGATCGTAGCCGCTGCTCAGATCGTAGGACCGATTGCCGCACGTATAGTCGAGCACGCGCCCGTGGCAGGATTGTGATCGACGAAGCCCGAGACGCCGTGGTAGCCGTAGTCGGTGAGCCCGGCCGCGCGCAGCGGCCAGCCGAAGGAGACGGCCTCCCCGCTCGCCGCGGAGAGGCGACCGTCGGCCTCCAGCAGCGCAATGGCCGTATCGACGTCGCGCTGCATCGAGCGCCCATTCCGCGTCGGAAATCTCAGACCGCGGGGGCTCGATCGGCCCGCCGCCGAAATCCTCCGGTGGAGCGGGCGCGGCGTACGTCGGGCGCACCGCCAGCGCCAACAGAATCAGGATGCCAAATAACCACCGACGTCGCATCGTCGCCTCCTAACGGAGCTGTAAACCTTGCCAAGGTTACGACCGGGCCTCGCTTCGACAGTGATTGCGTAAACGCCGGCGCCCACAAGAGAAGGCGCGACACGACCTTCGCAAGGTTGTCATTCAACCGACCTCGCGATAGGTCAAGCCCGAGGGTCGGCGGCATCAGGCCGATGCTCGGGCCACCTTCGAAAGGTTACAGATAGACCTACCGTATCGTCTTTACGGCTCCCAACCGAGGTTGAGTCGCACGACGTCGAGGTCCCGGACGCTCACGTAGGGCACGAAACCCGCGGCCGAAGACTGCTTGTAGGCGCCATCGATGTTGGCCTGTTTGTTGGCGTAGTCGATGGTCAGCACGAGCTTCCCCGCCGCCCTAATCGCCGCAGCGTGATCCCGGTTCTCGTAGCACCAGCTCTGGGTGCACGCCTTGTCAGTGGCCAGGAAGTAGAGCTCCTCGATGCCCAGCCCGTCGACCGCGTCCAGATAGCCTGAGACCTCACGTAACTCCGGTGAGTTCTGTGGGACTACCCTAAAGCCCTGATCCCGCGCCTTGGCGTAAGCCGAGAGACGCGCGATCAGGTCGACCATCTTTCGAGCCAGATCCGCCCGATTGGTGCCTGCGGCGCCGGCCGGGATCTCCTCGTAGGTCACGATCATATCGAGATAGCAGCCGTCGAAGCCCGCCGCAAGCGCCTGGTCGACCCGGCCCTGCACGATCGGCCACCAGCGAGGATCCCAGTAGGCTACGTACTGCTGGAGGGCCACCCGTCCACAGCGCCGAGTCTGATGTCCGCCGGAACGTCACCCCATTCGGGACGATAGTCCTCGATGGCGCCGATCTCGAAATAGGCCAGCATCAGCTTGCCCGTCGCCTGGGCAGCCCCGACCTCGGCGCGTGTGAAGTAGTCATCGCTTCCGTCGCGGGCGAGGTCGACCACCGCCAGATCGAAGCGCGAACCGGCGATCTGGTCGAGACGATCGTTGGGGTAACCGCTCAGTTGGTAGACCCAGTTCGCGACGCCGTTCCAGTTGCCATCATCGGACGGTGGGACCGGAGTCGGCTGAGGGAGAATCGGGGACCTGCCGTCTTGGACAAGCGGCAGGTAGACATGCGTCCCCTCGGTGGCGGCGGGCGCTGCAGCTGTCACACCGGAGGCACTCCCATCCAGATCGGACGACCTGGCATGCTGAACCGGCGCGAGCGTGACTCCCGCCAGAACGAGAACTGCACCAAGTGCACGCAGGCGGCTTCCGACGAGGAACGTGGTTCTTGTGGTTATCATTCGCAAACCCATTACGCCATTATAATTAGAATGCAACTATAAGCAAGAGATGGCACCCGATGGGTGCCATCTCACGACCGGGCCGGAAGCGACGTACGGGAGTGCTCCCGACCCGGTCGGCTGAGTAAATCTCAGGGGCTGAAGATCAAGGCTCGAACCCCGGGTTGATACGCACCACGTCAAGTGCCACCACGCTCACGTAGGGCACGAACCCCGCGGCCAATGACTGGGTATAGGCGCTGGCGATGTTCGCCTGATTCTTGGCGTAGTCAATCGACAGCACGAGCTTCCCGGCTGCTGCGATCGCAGCAGCATTGTCGCGGTTCTCATTGCACCAGCTCTGACTGCAGGCCTTGTCCGTCGCCATGAAGTAGAGCTCTTCCATACCCAGGCCGTCGATGGCGCTCAGATAGCCCGGGTTCGTCCACAGCTCCGGGGAGTTCTGCGGCACCACCTTGAAGTCAGGGTCCTGTGCCTTGGCGTAGGCCGACAGGCGCGCGACCAGGTCCACCATCTTCTGTGCCAGATCGGCACGGTTGGTGCCTGCGGCGCCCGCGGGGATCTCCTCATAGGTCACGATCATGTCCAGATAGCAGCCATCGAAGCCTGCTGCCAGGGCCTGGTCAACCCGGCCCTGCACGATCGGCCACCAGCGCGGATCCCAGTAGGCCACATATTGCTCCGAAGGCCATCCGTCGACGGCGCCCAGCTTCATATCCGCCGGGACATCCCCCCACTCCGGGCGGTAGTTCTCGATGGCCCCGATTTCGAAGTAGGCCAGCATAGTCTTGCCTGTAGCCCGTGCTGTCTGCACCTCGGCCCGCGTGAAGTAATCCGCTTCACCGTCACGTGCCAGGTCCACGACCGCCAGATCGAAGTTGCTTGCGGCGATTTGGTTCAAGCTATCGTTCTGATAGCCGCTGAGCTGATAGACCCAGTCGGCTACCGACTCCCAGTTGCCCCCGCCCGCCGGTGCAGTTGGGGTGGGTGTAGGCGTATTCGTAGGTGTCGGGGTCGCCGTGGGCGTCGCCGTCGGCGTAGGTGTATTGGTGGGCTGCGGCGTCGCCGTTGGCGGGCTCGTGGATGTCGGGGTTGCCGTGGGTGTCGCCGTCGGCGTAGGTGTATTGGTGGGCTGCGGCGTCGCCGTGGGCGGGCTCGTCGGCGTCGCCGATGCCGTAGGTGAACTTGTGGGTGTCAAGGTGGCTGTGGCCGTGGTTGTTGGCGTCGACGTTGGCACGGGAGTAGCGGTTGGGTCAGGTGTACCGGTTGGGGTCGGGGTGGACGTCGGGTCGCCCGGGTGCGGCGGATGAACCGGGTGTGGTTTCCAGGGGGAGTTGAGTCGCACAACATTCAGGTTGACGACACTCACGTAGGGCACAAAACCGGCGGCCAACGACTGCTCGTACGCCCTGTCGATATTGGCCGGGTCATTGGCGTAATCGATCGTCAGGACACAATTTCCCTGCACCCGCCACCGCTGCAGCGTTCTTCTGGTTCTCATAGCACCAGTTCTGCGTGCAAGCACGGTCTGTGGCCTTGAAGTACAGCTCCTCCATGCCCAGCCCGTCGATCGCGCCCAGGTAGCCATTGTACTTCCGTAGCTCGGGCGAGTTCTGCGGTGCAACTTTGAAGTCCGGATCCTGCGCCTTGGCGTACGTCGAAAGGCGCGCGATCAGATCCACCATCTTCTGGGCCAGATCGGCCCGGTTGGTCCCGGCTGAGCCGGCAGGGATCTCCTCATAAGTCACGATCATGTCCAGGTAGGCACCGTCGAAACCCGCGGCAATCGCCTGGTCGACGCGTCCTTGCACTATCGGCCACCAACGTGGGTCCCAATAGGCCACATATTGCTCTGATGGCCATCCCGAGACAGCCCCCAGCTTCATATCAGCCGGGACGTCCCCCCACTCCGGCCGGTAGTTCTCGATAGCCCCAACTTCGAAGTAGGCCAATGCGACCGTACCGGTTGCCTGGAGTGCATTGATCTCGCTGCGCGACCAGTAGTCGCTGCTACCGTCGCGAGCCAGATCGATCACAGCCAGATCAAAACCGCTCGCTGCGATCTCATCCAGGCGATCATCGGTGTAGCTCGATAGCTGATAAACCCAGGTCTCTACTGAGGACCAGTCGGCCCCGCCGGGGGCCTGTATAGGTGAAGGTGTGGGTGTTGAAGGGGAAGGTGCCGGATCACGCCGCAGGAGGGGCACAAACACCCTATACGGCGGATCGGCGGCTTGCGCTGCTGGTGTCTCGATATCGGGTGCTGCGGCCAGTGCCGGCACCTGTGCCATCGGTATGGGGACCAGCAGGAGAATGAGCACCGCAGCGCTCTTCGCCGCGGCCCGCATCCAACGGCCAACCCTGAAACACATCTCGCTTACCATTATGTAATACCTCCATACCTCACATTATAGTCATAATACAACCATAAAGCAAGAGTGAGTATGATTATGGTAAGAGTAAGGGTGACAGGGCAGCGGGTGCAACATCGTCTATAATGTATGGACTGACCCAACCGGAGGGAATCAGGGGGGACTAAATGCGTATGCAACTGGCACTACCAACGCGATACGCGTGCTATTACGGTATGGGCCGCATCGCGCAGCTTTCAGATTACAATCTGGTGATCCTGCAGGCTACTCACTACACGCCTCAAGAGATCAGCTCCCTTGAGGAAGCAGACACGCGGACGTTCGCTTATCTATCGTTGGGAGAAGCCTTCGGATCCGAAGCGGAGGGCCCGTGGCAGATCCTCGATCCCGATACCGGCAGACCCATGGTGAACCCGAAGTGGGGTACGGGTCTGGTGGACTGCCGATCATTGCTGTGGCAGGATCACGTGCTCGACGATCTGGTGCCACGCCTGCTGGAGGCGGGCTTCAGTGGACTCTTCCTCGACACAGTGGATGTGCAGGATCGAGTGGCGGATACACGACCGGGAGTTGAGGAGCTCATGCGTCGGATCCGTGCTGCCTACCCGGAGACCAGCCTGCTCGTCAACCGTGGGTTTTCAATCATGGCGACAGTTCGCGAGGTGGCTGACGGCGTGGTCTTCGAGGCGTTCACGAGCCACTACGACGGCACTCGCTACAGATCGTGGCTCGGCGCGGACCTCGCGTGGACGACGCAGAAAGCCCTGGAGCTACAGGCGACCTTCGACCGGCATGTGCTGCTGGCGCTCGATTACGCGGCGCCCGGCGACCACGCTCTGAGGGCCAAGGCGATCAAGCGTGCCCTAGCCCACGGGTTCGTCCCCTTCGTCACGAACCACCAGCTCGATACGCTGCCCTAGGCTTGCGA
>CAVVUS010000030.1:0-428729 GCA_963751345.1 uncultured Chloroflexia bacterium | reverse complement strand
ACCTCGCGCTCCCCAATGGAGGCGGGGGGATCGGACGGACCGGACGGGTCGCCCTGGGACATGGTTCCGGGCGAGCCGAGAGTTGACCCGGCGTCGTCGGTGACATCTGTTGGGTGTGCGGGCACGTGCTTCGCAAACGCGAGAATGGCCGCAATCTGCGGCGGTGTCGGTCGAACAAACGGGCGTCCCCTGCGGACGAGCTCCCAGGCCTCTTCCGGCGTGGCTCCCCGGTGGACGAAATAGGCAGCCGCCATCGTGGGGGCCCGTCCGACACCTGAGGCACAGTGGATATAGACGCCCTGTCGTTCGCCCAAGTGCTCCTCGATAAAGGCGACGCCGCGTGCCAGATCCTTCGCCGAAGGTGCTGCATCGTCCCGAGTCGGGAGCCATAGATACTCATCGAGCTTCACGCCGCGCATATCGTCATCCGCTTCCTCGCGCATGTTGATCACCGCCGTGATGCCCAGTCCACGCATCCCCGCCAGGCCTCGCCGTGTATGTTGACCCCCGACATAGAGCTGGGGTGCCACACAGCTCACGGATGGCACGGAGAACCCGCGCGTCCGGCGCACGATCTTGTCGTTGATCCACAACCATGTGGTTCTCAGCCCGTGCTCGCGAAGTCGCCGGTAGACGATATAGACGAGCTGGGCCGGGGGGAACCCCTTGAGCCATTCGTGTCTACTGAAGACAGTGCTTTCCAAGAAAACTCCTACTCTCTCATCATCATGTCTAGCCGAAGAGCGCCGCACCTGCGTCCTTGATGTCGATCGCGTTCCCCGCAATCTCCTGGGTCATCTCCCGGTAATCCCTGATATGGATCACGATCGGCATGGGGACGGCGTGTCCCAGGATGAGCGCTTGCTGCTTGGTTTCCAATCGCGCCAGCACCTCCCGCAATGCTGCCGTGCCCGCAACCCCCGAGAAGACCGCGCGGATGTCGCCCTCTTCATCCAGCAGCGCCGTCACCCGTGTCCCGACCTGGCTCATCACCTCCGCATCGATGCCGCTCGGTCGCTGGTCCACGATCAACAGCGTGACGTTGTACTTCCGCATCTCCCTTGCGATCGTGCCGAAGATGGTGTGTCGAGCGATAGCCGGATCGAGGAACTTGTGTGCCTCCTCGATCGTGATGACCAGCGGTCGAGGCTCCGCTCCCTGGCCCCCCACGTACCGCTCCTTCCGATCCACGTATTCCTGGTGAATGCGCCGGGTGATGTAGTTGGCGACGAGGATATAGGCTTCCAGGGCGTTGCCGTAACGCCCAAACTCCAGGATAACGTTCTTGCCGCTGGTCAGATAGTCGAGGATGCGGCGGATAGGATCGTCCGTGGCGTGATCGACCAGGAACCCGAACCGGCGGAGCTGTTCCAGCTTTCGCTGGATCGCGCCCAGGGTCCCCTCGTGGAGGCGATTCTGCTCCAGGATCTCCCGTAGCTCCTCACCCATGTCCTCGTCAAGCAGCCGCCGAACCCAGTCTATCCCCAGTCGCCGGCGCAGCATATAGAGTGCGTTGGTCTGGACTTCGGTGAAACCGAACAGCGGGGCCAGCATCTCCAAGTCCTCGGGATCGAGCTGGTCGTATCCGATCCTCACGGCGAAGTCCACCTTGCTCCCCCGGCGGCGCGACGATTCGGGGTCCAGCGTAAAGACGCTTACGCGTCCGTCATAGAAGAGCTGGCGTAAGCCCTTCACGTCCTGCTTCGCTTCGTCCTCGCTCTTCCAACCATACTCATTGTGCATATCGAAGACCAGGTTCACCGCCGCCTTGTTCTCGATGATGCCCGCCAGCACCATCCGTGTGAGAAACGTCTTGCCGGTGCCGCTCTTGCCGAAGATGCCGCTGGAACGCTCGACGAATCGTGCCAAATCCAGCGCGATTCGGGTGCCCTGCATTTCCAGGGGATCGCCGATGTAGAAGCGTCCGGCCTCATCGGGGTCGCCAAAAACGTCCGCCACCTCTTCCGACGTGGCTTCATAAACGTGCGTGAAGTGTGCGGGGACGGTCTTGGCGGGCCGGACGTCCCCGCCTTCTTGGTCAATCACAAGCATCGGGGTGATGTGGAGCCGGCCGTAGGTCAGCGTGCCGCGATATACCCGAGCGATGAAGCCGTCGGGCTCGTCGGGCGGCGACTGCTCGATTTCCGGGTGGCCGCTTTCCAGCGCGACATCGGTGATCATCCCGAAGAAACGCCGCCCCGTCTGACCGCGGATGACGACGTAGCGGCCGACTGCCAGCCCTTCGATCAGCCGGTCGGGTGCCAGCCTTGCCTCAATGCCCTTGCCCAAGCTGCCGCTTACGACGGTGCCCAGGACTCCGACCTCACGTACCTCCGGCCTTGGGAACGCTTCTTCGAACTCGTCTGTCATCCCCATCCTTTGACACCCCCCATGATTTCCGACGTTCTCGGGGCTTCAGTATAGTGGGAAGCCTGCCGTCGTCAACGGATAAGAACAGACGTTCGGGTTCGCGGGCCCATGCTGGGGTTCAGTTGCTGGGGCAGCCCACCTCCGACACCCAAATACTGGTCTGGATTTTCTGACCATCATCGGACCAGACCCTGATCGTGGCAGGCATCGCGGCGCACAGCCGCCATCGGGCCGGGACGTCGAGGCCGTTGACGATCTCGTTGTCCTCCAACTGGGAGCGATAGGGAGCCGTCCCCCCGGTCACGTAGATGCGGATCGTGCCCTGCCAGTCATTCGTATCGGGAATCTTGTTCCAGGAGACCAACTCCCAGGCGGGATCCTGGAAGGCCAGCGGCGCTGCGGGCTGGGCCGGCGCCGGGGTATTCGTGGGCTGGGGTGTCGAACTCGGCGTTGCCTGCATCGTGGCCGTCGCGGTCGGCGTCGGCGTGAGGCTGGGCTGCCCTTGCTCGTCCGTTGGGGTGTCGAAGGGCGCTGGGGTATTCTGTACGTCTCCAGGCATGGACGTCGGGGTATCCGTGGCGCCCGGACTGGATGATTCCGACGTTGGCGTTTCTCTTGCCGCAAGCGGCCAGTTCGCCGGTAGTCCCGGGAAATTGCATGCGAGTGCCAGCGACACCAACAGCACAATCGACCATTTACGCATCGATCTCCCTCCGTAATCGGTTCGCACTCAGCTAGTCCGGAGATGAGAGCACATTGGCGAATTCCGTCAGCCCCCACTCCCCCCTGATGCGGATACGGGGCCACGCATAGCGGTTGTCGAGCCGCAGTTCGGTCCCCCAGGCTGTGGTGACCGCCCCTTCGTAGCCTGCGGACTCGACGACAGCCTGAGTATCCGCATCGTAGCGGCCCGACGGGTAGCAGAAGAACGTGACCGGCTGATTGGTGTGGGCCTCCACGGCCTCCTTCGCTCCCAGGATCTGGTAGACGAGGAAGTCAAAATCGCGGTTGGTGAGATCGTAGTGATCGCGCCCGTGTGCCTGCATCGACATGCCGGCGTCGGACATCGCGAGCATGTCGTTCCAGGTGAGATAGCCCGGCGCTTCGTAGTGGGCGGGTGTCGCCAGAACAAAGAACTCGCCGGCATAGCCGTAGGCCTGCAACAGCGGCATGGCGTTGGTATAGGCATCTTTGTAGCCGTCGTCAAAGGTAAGGACGATAGGGCGTGCCGGCAAAGGCTTCCCCGTGGTGAGCGTTGTGTAGATATCGCTCAACCTGACCGTCTCATATCCCTGTTCCTGCAGATATTGCAGCTCGGCCTGGAACTGCTCGGGGGTCACCGTCAGATCGGTCCGGTAAATATCCGCATCCGGCGGCAGCTCCGAGATATAGTGGTACATCAAGATGGGTACGTTGAGGGCCTGGGGCGGCGGCGGATATGTCGCCGTGACGGTCGGCGAGGGAGCAGGCGTCGCGTCCGGCGCGGGTGTCTCCGTGGGAGGCGGCGTCTCCGTGGGAGGCGGCGTCTCAGAGGGAGCCGCCGTGGATGTAGGCGGTGGCGATACTGTATCCGTGGGCTGTGGCGTCTCTGTCAGCGTAGGCTCAACCAACGGTGTCGGCGGGAGTGCCGTATCGGTGGGCCGAACCGTAGAACCTGAGGGGGCCTCCATAGCCTGACGGCCTGGAAGATCGCGAGTGCCTTCGACCGCGATATCTCCGCCTTGCAGCGTCCCTTGTCCGCAGGCGGCCAGGAGAATACAGAGGATGAGCAGCGACAGGCGCAGAAGCCGTCTCACGGGCAAGTCTTTGCCTTTCGTGTCTCATTCCTATGCTGCCAGTAGCTCACCGCCCGCCGGGTCGCCTCAAAGGCCAGAGGCGGCAGGTCACCGGCCGCAAAGAAGCCGGCTTCGGCAGCATCATCTGCAGCCCCGAGCGATCCTCCCACGATATGGCCCCGGTAGACGATGACAATATCAGCACCGCGAGCGTGTTCCCGCCCGGAGATAACGTCCACCAGTCCGAGGATCTCAGCGTCGAAGCCCGTTTCCTCGTGGCATTCCCGCACGGCGGCCTCGGCAGGGGACTCGTCGGCGTCGACAAAGCCCGCCGGCAAGCTCCACAGCCCCTGCTGGGGCTCCCATGCCCTGCGCACCAGTAGGATCCGGTCCGCCTCATCTGTGATCAGGAGTCCCGCCGCGACCTTGTGCTCGCGGAACACGATCCGCTCGCACCTCGGGCAATAGCGCCGCATCCGCCCGAAGGCCTGTCGGTCTTCAAGCGCCGTCCCACACGTTGGGCAGTAGGCCAGTGCCGGGCCATGCACGGACGACCCCACGTGTGCGTGCGGCCCCAAGGCCGCGGAGGCATCTGTAGAGGCCTGCGCCCCCACGTGCGTACCCAGGTGCGCGTGTTCCCCCCGCCTTTGATCGCCTGTCATCTACTCGATCCCACGTTACAATCGTCGGTTCACGCTAGCTCACGTTGCGTCGCGACAGCCAAAGGGTGATCGCTACAAGTGCGACGGTCGCAACTCCCAGACCGACCGTTACCCAGGGCAGGGTCGAGGGCTGCCTCACCCCCGCCACCTCTTGGGATGGTGCTGGCGCTGACAGAGTTGGCGCTTGTGTCGCGCTGACCGGTGCCGCGAGCTCCACTCACTGTCTGATCCTCGGGAGCCTGCAGAGTATTGGACGTCGGCTCGGATCTTCTCGATCGTTGCCGCCGCGAATGCTCGGACCTCCTCGGCGGGTTCGGGGGTGCCGGCGGCGGGAACTTCCTGTCGCCTGAGGGGCCTCTGCCTCGCTCCTCCGCCTATACCCGCTGCAGCAGGACCGGTCTCGGCATTCTCCCCTGTACCGTCCGTAGCCCCAGCGTCGGCCTGTGGCAGCGCAGCGGCGATCGCGCTCTCCGTC
Organism: uncultured Chloroflexia bacterium; assembly: GCA_963751345.1. Lineage (GTDB taxonomy): Bacteria > Chloroflexota > Anaerolineae > B4-G1 > SLSP01 > PWVB01. Next base: position 423,447 of record CAVVUS010000030.1, on the reverse strand, counting down.
GGCCTGCGCCGAGTCCCCTCCGGTGCCGGCGTCGGCAGCGCCGCCGGTAGCGCTGCTCCCGAGGCCATCGGGGGCTCTTACTGGTTGCCGGTGCCCTCAGCGCCATCGGCGGCTCTTCAGGAGTTTCCGTTGCGCTGGGAGCAAGCTGGGGTTGGGGCGCGATCCTCGCGCTGCATCGTCGCGACTTCCTGCGCTCCACCGGATCGTTTGCCGGCCATCGAAGGGGTCATACCCCGCTGGAGCAGGGTCAGGCTGAAAGTGACCACAAACGCAAGCGCCACCAGCGACGTCGCCATCCGCATCATCAGCAGAGGCAGACGACGTTGCTTCGGCGACGGCTTGCTATCGGCCACCATCGAAGGGGTGAGCAGGTAATTGCGCGGAGGTTGGCGCAAAGGTAGGGACTGCACCATCGCAACCACGTCTCGCATCTTCTCGACACGCTGCTGCAATGCTGGGTCCTGCGCTATCTGAGCCTCGAACACTACCCGGTCCTGGCTTGCCAGCTTCCCATCCAGGTAGGCTGAGATCTCAGTCGTACTCCATGTCCTGCGAGTCATCAACAATTCGCCTCCCACATTACCGACTATGCTATAGACGGTAACGCGTGGGTAAAAGTTCCCGATCCTGCTGGAGCAACGCCTGTATCTCGCTGCGCGCTCTGGCCAGACGAGACTTGACGGTTCCCAATGCGACGCCCATCGTCTCCGCGGCTTCTTCGTAGGAGAGCCCCAAGCGGTCGATCAGCACGAGCGTGGTTCTCTGGTGATCCGGCAACTGCGCAATGGCCCTCTCCAGAACCAGTCTCAGCTCTTGCTGCTGTAGAGACTCCTCAGGTTTGAGCCCACTGTCCACCAGATGCGGGTTGGCTTCCTCCTCCATATCGCCGAAGTCTTCCCACGAGACTTTCGGACGACGCTTGTGGCGACGCAGCTCGTCATAGCAGGCGTTGGTCACAATCCGCAACAACCACGCGCGGAAAGATCCCCCGCGGAATCGCTTGATTGCCCGATAGGCCGAGATAAAGGCCTCCTGGGTCGCATCATCCGCGGCGGCCGGATCGTGCATAATATGATAGGCCAGGTTGTACACCCGGCTCTGATAGTGGAGGATGAGCTCATTGAACGCGTCCATATTGCCGCGTTGAGCGGCAAGGACCAATGATTCCTCATCCCACGTGTCGTCTGTAGTCGTCACTGTTCGTTAGCCTGTTGGCTTGGGGCGTTCCAACTTAGGGACACCCGTTGCTTGACGTGCCTCGGAATCTGGTTATACTCATTTGCGCGCCGAAGTGGCGGAATAGGCAGACGCAAGCGACTCAAACTCGCTCGGGCTTAGCTCATGTGGGTTCGACTCCCACCTTCGGCATTATAGCGTAAACGGTGTGGTTTTCCAGCCACACCGTTTGTTTTTTATCCCTCGCGCTCGCCTCCTGCACGTTTGTATGCGCCCCCATCTCCGGTTCTTACTTCCTACTCCCTCTTACTCCCTTCTTCATTCTCTATTCTCCATTCTTTCTTCTCTCCCCTTCCCCTTTTTCCACTTCCCACGTATAATGTACATATTGATATATTTCGATATTTCCATCATCGAGGCGCCCCTATGAATCCTATTCCGCCTGTCACTTCTATCACAGAAGAAGAAATCGCGCTTATCCACCGCTACGTGTGTGAAGGTATCGGTGACCCCAAGCGCTTGATGTTGCTGTATCTCGTGTCCCAGCGATCCTGTAACGTTACGGAATTGACCGAGGCACTCGACGTCTCTCAGCCTACGGTATCCCACCATCTGCGTATCCTCCGCGACCGCGGGCTCGTGGTCGCGGAGCGCGATGGAACGTCGATTTACTACTCGCTGGGTGACCCTCGCATCCTTGAGGCGATCGAGATTATGCGGGGCTTTGTGGCGGATTTGCTGAAAGATCGGGCAAACGTAGTTAACCATTAGTCGGGCTCCCCAATCCCTTCAATCAGGAGGTTTTTATGAGCGAGTTAGCAGCGGCACAGACTGCGTGGCTGGAGGCCACCTTCGGCGACCGGGTGACCACCCGGCGGGTTGAGCGGAAGCTCTACAGTCACGACGTCGGTGACATGCCAAGCCTGATCAAACCATTGATCGGGACGCCTTTTGCCGACGCCGTGGTGCAGCCGGTCTCGGAAGATGAGATCGTGGCACTTGTGAAGTGGGCAAACCAAGAGCGAATCCCCCTTGTCCCCAGAGGTAAAGCGACCTCCGGATATGGCGGCGTGCTGCCCGTGAAGGGCGGCGTGGTCGTCGACTTCTTCCGGTTTTCGAAGGTGCTCCACGTCGATGCGGAGGCCCTGACCGCCACGCTGCAGCCGGGCATCGTGTGGGAGCAGGCCGACCGTGAACTGAAGAAGCAGGGGCTGACCCTCCGCACCTACCCGAGCAGCTACCCTTCCGCGACCGCGGGCGGCTGGCTGGCACAAGGGGGGCGCCGGCTTCGGCTCCTATGAGGCCGGCTGGTTCTATGACAACGTCGTGAGCGCCCGCGTCGTGTTGGGCGATGGCACGACCGGCATTTTCGAGGGAGACGGCCTCGACGTCATTTATGAGGCCGAGGGCATCACGGGGATCATCACCGAGCTGACCATCAAGATCCAACCCGATGAGCCCCTGGACGTTATATCGCTGGGCTGCCCTGAACCCCACAGCGTACAGTATCTTCTTGAAAGCATTATGGCGGCGGATCTGCCGATTTGGTCGATGCACTTCATCAACCCGCAGATGGCGGAACTGAAGAATCGGGCGCCCCTGCTGACTCATCAGGGCCATCCCGTGGAGAAACGCGTCCTCTTGCCGTCTGCCTATATCGTCACGGTGGCCTTCCGCAAGCAGGATGCGGCCCGGGTCCGCGAGGGGCTCGAGGCCGGGATGTCATCGGAGCAGTGCCAGGCCCAGATGCTCAGCGACGAGATCGCGCATCACGAATGGGAGCATCGCTTCAGGATCATGACGGTCAAGCGCCTTGGACCCAGCCTCGTGCCTGCAGAAGTGGTGGTGCCGCTCTCCGGGCTGGGGGGCATGCTGAGCGACGTCGAACACAAGGTCGAGAAGCCGGTCGTCAAAGAGGGCGTCCTGGTGCGTCGCGGGCGCAATCCCCAGGGCGAGCCCGAGGTTGTGATTCTGGGCTTCATCCCGGCGGATCAGCGGAAGTTCACCTACAATTTCGTCTTTCCCCTGTCCCTTTCCATCTCCAAGATTGCCGAGAAGTACGGGGGGCGGCCCTACGCCACGGGTCTCTACTACTCCAAGATGGCCCCGGAGGTATTGGGTGCGGAGCGCGTCGAAGTGCTCAAGGCCTTCAAGGCGAAATCGGATCCCAACGGCATCCTCAATCCGGGCAAAGTGATCGGCAACTCGGTGATCAGCAATGCCCTGGTCGCGGCCAACGCGATGGAACCCATGATCCGCCCGTTCGGTAACGCCGTGACCGAGCGGATCGGCGAGCATCCCTCGGAGGAGTCGGTTCGGGGTATCCCCGGTGACGTGGCCTGGTATGCCTACGCGTGCTCCCAGTGTGGCTATTGCGTAGCCGAATGCGACCAATACTACGGCCGTGGCTGGGAGAGCCAAAGCCCTCGCGGCAAGTGGTACTGGCTCCGCGAGTTTATGGAGGGCCGTGAGGAGTGGGATCAGTTCATGGTCGACACCTTCCTGGCGTGCACCACCTGCGAGCTGTGTAACCTTCGCTGCTCGGCGGTCCTTCCCATCGAGCCCTCGTGGATGAAGCTGCGCGGCAAGCTCATCGAAGAGGACAAACAGATGACCTTCCCGCCCTTTGAGATGATGGCCGCCGCGCTGGAGGATCAGGGCAATATCTGGGCCGGTTACCGGAAAGACCGGGCCGACTGGTTCCCTGAGGACCTCAAGGAGAAGCACACCGGCAAATCGGCGAAGGCAATCTACTTCGCCGGATGCACGGCAAGCTACGTCGAGCACGACATCGGCATGGCGACGGTGCGCCTGCTGGACGAGGCCAACGTTGACTTCAGCTACTTGGGACCCAAGGAGAACTGCTGCGGCACGCCGATGCTGGTGGCCGGCAAGTGGGAACTCTTCGGCGAGACGATGCGCAAGAACGTCGCCGCGGTGAAGGCTGCCGGGGCAGACACCGTGATCACGTCGTGTCCGGCCTGCAATATGATGTGGCGCCACGTCTACCCCGAGTGGGCCGAGAAGCTGGGCATCGACTACGACATCCAGGCCAAGCACTACAGCGAGGTCGTGGCGGAGCAGCTCGAAACGGGCGCCTTTGCCTTCCCCGAGAACGATATGGAGCCGGTGACCGTCACCTGGCACGATTCCTGCCATATGGGCCGGGTCTCCCATATCTACGAGGAGCCCCGCGACCTGATCAAGGCGATCCCCAACGTGAACCTACGTCGACATGCCCTACAACCGGGATGAAGCGCACTGCTGCGGCAGCGTGCTGACGCTGATCAAGGATCCGCCGATCGCCGCCGGATATCGGCGAGACCCGTCTCAACGAGGCGATAGAGGTGGGGGCGCAGAAGGTGCTGGCCGCCTGCCCCTGCTGTGAGGTGCAGCTCCGGGTCTCGCGCGATAAGCGCAACGTCGACATCGAGGTCCAGGACCTGGCGCACTTCGCGGCGAGCACACTGGGCTACGAGTTCCCCGACCCACACCCTGAGGTGCAGTCCCAGTGGGCGTGTCTTTGAGGCCTTCATCGCCCTGATGACGCCCCAGGGCTTTGCCGATCTGATGGGCACCATGTGGCCCGAGCTGATCGACGCGATGCCCTACGGCATGGGCGGGATGATGCGCGCGATGGGCAAGGTGCCCGGCGCGTTGGGGATGATGAAACCGATGTTCCCGGTCCTCTTCCCCAAGTTGCTCCCGATGATGATGCCCAAGGTCATGGACACGATGCTGGCGCGCGTCGCCGAGCGCATCCCCATGCCCGACTACATGGTAGAGCAGATGCCGGACGCTGATGCCCCGCGTGATGGACAACCTCATGCCCCACATGATCGACGACCTCGTGCCGCTCGTCACAGACCCGATGATCGCCTATCTCAAGGGCGAGACCAGCTAAGCATCTACAACAGTGCCGGGGACTTTCCGCAGTCCCCGGCACTTGACACGTAGAACCCGCGGTCCTGAGTACTATCCCTCCAGGTGCCGGGGAACCTTGACGCCGTCCGAGGCGCGTCCCCGGCACTTGACACGTAGAACCCGCGTTCTTACGTTTGTCTCCCCAGGTTGGGTCAGCCTTCCTTTTGACCGTCCCCCTGCCTATGCTATAATCAAAAGTTGGATACACACACGGCTTCGATCGCAATATCGAAGATAGATTTATCCTAAATCCCTAGGAGGCTTTTATGGCAGAACGCAAGATGATTACGGTAGATGGCAATACCGCGTGCGCCACCGTGGCGCACAAGATCAATGAGGTCATTGCCATTTACCCGATTACCCCTTCCAGCTCTATGGGTGAGCTGGCAGATGAGCTCTCGGCCAAGGGCGTGACCAACATTTGGGGCTCCATCCCCTTGGTTGCCGAGATGCAGGCTGAAGGTGGTGCGGCAGGTGCAGTTCATGGGGCTCTCCAGACGGGGGCGTTGACGACCACCTTCACGGCGTCCCAGGGCCTCCTGCTGATGATCCCCAGCATGTACAAGATCGCGGGCGAGCTGACCTCAACGGTCTTCCACGTCTCCGCACGCAGTCTGTCCGCGCAGGCCCTCTCGATCTTCGGGGATCATACCGATATCACGGCGACGCGCGCGACGGGCTTCGCGCTGCTCGCGAGCAACTCCGTACAGGAAGCTCAGGACTTCACCTTGATTGCGCAGGCCGCGACACTTGAGTCGCGGGTTCCCTTCGTCCATTTCTTTGACGGATTCCGGACCAGCTCTGAGGTCAACAAGATCGACCCGCTCTCGGACGATGTCCTCCGGGCAATGATCAATGACGACCTGGTTCAGGCCCATCGAGCCCGCGGCCTGAACCCCAACCGCCCTGTCGTGCGCGGGACCTCGCAGGGCCCCGATGTCTACTTCCAGGGCCGCGAGACCGTCAATCCCTACTATGTCGCGACCCCCGGCATCGTCCAGGCGGCGATGGATCAATTCGCATCGCTGACCGGTCGGCAGTACAAGCTCTTTGACTACGTCGGCGCACCCGATGCGGAGCGCGTGATCGTGTTGATGGGCTCCGGCGCCGAGGTTACCGAGGAGACGGTCGAATACCTCGTCGGTCAGGGTGAGAAGGTGGGCGTGCTCAAGGTGCACCTCTTCCGCCCCTTCAGCGTCGAGCACTTTCTCGCCGTGCTTCCCGACACCGTCAAGATCCTGGCCGTTTTGGATCGCACCAAGGAGCCCGGCAGCGCCGGCGAGCCCCTCTACCAGGACTGCATCACGGCACTGGCCGAGGGCGGCCGCGCGCTCAGCGTGATCGGTGGGCGCTACGGTCTCTCCAGCAAGGAATTCACCCCGGCAATGGCCAAGGGCGTCTTCGATGAGATGAAGAAGGCGACTCCCAAGAACCACTTCACCATCGGCATCGTCGACGACGTGACCAACACCAGCCTCGACTACGACCCCGCGTTCGACATCGAGGGCGACGACGTGGTCCGCGGCCTCTTCTACGGCCTCGGCTCCGACGGCACGGTGGGCGCCAACAAGAACAGCATCAAGATCATCGGCGACGAGACCGACCTCTACGCCCAGGGCTACTTCGAGTATGACGCCAAGAAGTCCGGCGGCATCACGGTCTCTCACCTGCGCTTCGGCCCGCGCCCGATCCGCCAGACCTGTCTCGTGAGCGCGGCCAGCTTCATCGGTTGCCACCAGTTCTCGCTCATCGAGCAGTACGACATCCTCAGCAGCGCGGTCAAGGGCGGCACGTTCCTTCTGAACAGCCCCTACCCCGCAAGCGAGACCTGGGATCACCTCCCGCGGATGGCGCAGCAGCGGATCATCGACAAGGGTCTCGACTTCTACGTCATCGACGCCTACAACGTCGCCGGCGAGGTCGGCCTGGGTGGCCGCATCAACACCATCATGCAGACCTGCTTCTTCGCGCTCTCCGGCGTCCTGCCCAAGGATGAGGCCATCGCCAAGATCAAGGACGCCATCAAGAAGTCCTACGGCAAGCGCGGTCAGAGGGTCGTCGACATGAACTTCGCCGCCGTCGATCAGTCGCTCGAAAACATGCACAAGATTGACGTGCCCGCCGAGCCCACCGGGGACCGCGCTATGCAGCCGCCGGTCAAGGGTGACGTGCCCGACTTCGTCGCCAACGTGACGGCGAAGATGATCCAGCGTGAGGGCGACAGCCTGCCCGTCTCCGCCATCCCGGCGGACGGTACCTTCCCCGTGGGCACAACCCAGTATGAGAAGCGCTTCATTGCCCTCGAGACCCCCATCTGGGATCCCGATATCTGCATCCAGTGCGGCAAGTGCGCGATGGCCTGCCCCCACGCCGTGATTCGCATCAAGGCCTACGATGCCGGCCTGCTCGCCGATGCGCCGGCGGGATTCCGCTCTGCGGAGGCCCGCGGTCGCGAGTTCTCCGGCAAGATGTTCACCGTCCAGGAAAGCATCGAGGACTGCACGGGATGTGGGCTCTGTGTTGAGGTCTGCCCGGCCAAGGATCGCGATGACCCCGGCCGCAAGGCCATCAACATGACCCCCGTCTTCGACATTCGCGAGCGGGAGAGCGGCTACTGGGACTTCTTCTTCAACCAAATCCCTGACTACGACCGCACCGAGCTCAACCTCAAGACGGTCAAGGGCTCACAGCTCCTCCGTCCGCTCTTCGAGTTCTCCGGCGCGTGCGCGGGCTGCGGCGAGACGCCCTACGTCCGCCTGGTCAGCCAGCTCTTCGGCGATCGCGCCGTGATCGCCAACGCCACCGGGTGCTCGTCCATCTACGGCGGCTACCTGCCCACCACCCCCTACACCACCAACGCCGCGGGTCAGGGCCCTGCCTGGAACAACAGCCTCTTCGAGGACAACGCCGAGTTCGGCTATGGCTTCCGCCTGACGCTGGACAAGCAGGAAGAATATGCCCGCGAACTGCTGCAGGGGTTTGCCGGCACCGTGGGTGAAGACCTGGTCGACGCGATCCTGAGTGCCGAGCAGCTCACCGAGGCCGACTACGCCGCACAGCGCGAACGCGTTGCCCTGCTGCGCACCCGCCTCGAAGGAGACAACAGCCCCAAGGCCAAGGACCTCCTGAGCCTCTCCGACGTGCTCGTGCGCCGCTCCGTCTGGATCTTCGGTGGAGACGGTTGGGCCTACGACATCGGCTATGGTGGCCTCGACCACGTCCTGGCCCAGGGTCGCAACGTCAACGTCCTCGTGTTGGACACGCAGGTCTACTCCAACACCGGCGGCCAGATGTCCAAGGCGACCCCGCGGGGTGCCGTCGCGAAGTTCGCCTACGCCGGTCGTGGCTTGCCCAAGAAGGACCTGGGCATGATCGCCATGACCTACGGCAACATCTTCGTCGCGCAGATCGCGATGGGTGCCAACGATGCGCAGGCACTGCGCGCGATCTCTGAGGCCGAGTCCTACGACGGCCCGAGCCTCGTCATCGCCTACAGCCACTGCATCTCCTGGGGCATCCCGCAGATGAAGCAGGGATTCTCCCAGCAGAAACTGGCGGTCGACTCCGGTGCGTGGATGCTCTACCGCTACGACCCGCGCCTGATCGCCCAGGGCAAGAACCCGCTCCAGTTGGACTCCCGCGAGCCCAAGGCGGACGTCAAGGACTACATGTACAACGAGATCCGCTTCCGCACGCTCCTGCAGTCCCAGCCCGAGCGGGCTGAGGTCCTGCTGAACCTCGCGCGCGCGGACGCCAAGGCCCGTTGGAACCAGTACAAGCAGATGGCCGACATGGACTACACCTGGGCCGCTGCCGCGGACTAGGCGTTCGCAGACGAACGTTTCCTACAGAACACAAACGCGCCCGCCGGGATCCCGGCGGGCGCGTTGCTATCTACAGTGCCGGGGAGCCTTGGCGCCGATTCCGATCGGCGCGAGGTCCCCGGCACTTGGTGGGCGATCACCCCCGCCTTTTGTCAGCCGCCTTCCCCCTGGGCCGTATCGTCCCCACCACCCAAACCAACAACCCCAACAGCACCACCGTCAGCGTCCCGATCGGCCCCACCACGCCCCACGCCGCAGCCTCGCCGCGTACCGATTGCACCACGGGCGTGATCAAGATCGGGATCCCCGTCAAGATCAGGAAGACGATAAAAGCGGGGGCCAGCGTGTACCCCAGCGCCCTTCCCCTGATGAGCATCACGCCGGTGGCGATCACCGCCGGCAAAAAGAACCCCAGGTCCAAGATATGCACGGGATTTGTCGGCAGGCTCATATCCACGACACTCTGAGGTCTCGTGCCCGATAAGAGCGCCGGCACATCCTCGGACAGCCAGAGAAAACCGAAGAGCACCGCCGTGATGATCAGAAACCAGGCCACAACCTGAACCGCACGCCGGCTTGAGAAAGACGCCGCCACAACCTTGTGATTCACCGCCGTGACCCCGCCGATCAGCGAATAGATCGACATCCCGAAGACCGCAACCCACAGTAGAAACAGCGGTCCGAAAGGGATCGAAAACGTATAGATCACATAGTTGTAGATCGTGAACGTCAGCACACCCAACCACAGGAGATACGCCCGCAACGAACCGCGCAGCGCCAGCACCGCGAGCACCAGCCACAGCGGCGCGACGATCGCCAGATTCGCGATGTCCTGGGCCAGCGCCTGCGGCAAAAAGGCCGGCGTCAACCCGGCGTAGATCCCCTTGACCGACAACGCGATAACGCTGCCCGCCACCGCCAACAGCGCGGCGCCAATCGACAGCCACAGCCACACGGCCGCACGGCGGCTCGAAAATCCCAACTCACGCTTGGTGTTATCTGCTTTCATGAAATAAGCTCCTCGAAAGATGGCGAGATCATGCTCGGAAGATCCACTTGCCATGTAGTATACGGGCAACTCCCGAATGAGTATCATGGCAACCGGGTTGACGTGCGTCGGCCAGTCACTACCCCCGGGGCGATTCGCCACCCTTACGTATCCTTGCATTGTGTCCCAAACGGTGTACAATATGAGTGTTAGCACGACAGCTTGGCGGTGGCAGTGTGCGGACAGGCACACAAACACACTGAGGTGTGTGGGGAGGTAGATGATGGCTAAGGATGCGATGCTAAGGGCACGGCTAGAGCCTGAGCTCAAGAAAGAGGTGGATGAAATCTTCGACGAGCTGGGCCTATCGACAACCACGGCCGTGACGCTGTTCTACAAGCAGGTACTTCTGCATAAGGGACTGCCCTTCGAGGTCAAGATCCCGAACGAGGTTACGGAGCAGACGTTCAAGGATACGGATGCCGGACGCAATCTGCACCACTACGAGACTGTCGAGGAGATGTACCGGGATCTGGGTCGATAAGTCAGAAAAGGTAGGCGATGCGCGAGCCGGTAACCACCACCCAATTCAAACGCGACATCAAGCTGATGAAGAGGCGTCACAAGGACATAGACAAGCTGTGGACCGTGATGGACGCCCTGATTGAGGGTGAATCCTTGGATCCAGCGTATCGGGACCATCCATTGTTTGGCCTCTATGTGGGCCGGCGAGATTGTCATCTGGAGCCCGACTGGCTCTTGATCTATAAGCTCGAAGGAGAGGATGACGAAGTTGTCATCTTCGAACGTACAGGTTCACATGCGGATCTATTCCGCTGAGACGGTGTTGACCGACAGCCTGTTGTCCAGCAATTCACATCCACACACGAACTTCTGTGCGCTTTCTGCCGCATCGAGGATGTCGCGCAGGTAGTCGATGCAGGTGCACGTGGGCTGAGACGTCATACCGCAATCACCTCATCCAGGATTCGCTGGCGGATATGAGGCTTGAGGGCGCGCCGCTCCACGAGGTCCACCTTGATGCCGAGTGCATCGGACAACTCGTTCTCCAGCTGCACGAAATCGAACAGCGACAGAGGGCGATCGTCGAACGCGACCAGGAGATCGAGATCGCTGCCGGGGCTTTGGTCCCCGCGGACGTAAGAACCAAAGACCCCCAGCGACTGAACCCCATAGCGTGCTTCAAGCCCGGGCAGGAGCGCGCGCAACTGCGTCAACAGGCTGGACAGCGTGCTCTCAGACATATCCCCTCCTCAGTGAGGCACTGGTGCCTCGACTGCTCCTCATTGTGGGACCGATGAAGCCGGAGACAAGGAGGCGGTAGGATGGTCGCCTGTTCGTACCGCCTCTCCTATTCTCCATTCTTCTCTTCTCCATAACAACGAGATCCGCTTCCGCACGCTCCTGCAGTCCCAGCCCGAGCGGGCTGCGGTCCTGCTGAACCCCGTGCGCGCGGACGCCAAGGCCCGTTGGAACCAGTACAAGCAGATATACGACATGGACTACAGCTGGGCCGCTGCCGCGGACTAAGCGTTCGCAGACAAACCTTCGCACACGAACCATGCGCGCCCGCCGAGACCCTTCGGCGGGCGCGCTGCTGTGCCAAGGCAGCGACGCCTCGAGCCATCAGCACTGTATCGCAGTCAAGCTCTTACTGGCTGATGTACTCCTCGATGCGATTGTAAAGATGAAAATTCCCGTCAACCGGGCGTAGCGTACACTGCTGGCCAGTGCAGGGATGTAGAAGGCCTGCAGGCGATCGTCGCCGGGGCCATACGAGAGACAGAAGCTGTGGTCGGTTAGGCGTGGCATTGAACACTAGATATCGCCGGCGGACTCCGCCGCCCAGCTCATACTGCATGGACCGCGTATTGCCACCTACACGTGGATGACAAGTGCGGTACGGGTCAGCTCAACGAAGTCATGTGAACAAAGGCGGCGGCGATCGCCGGGATCTGTGGCACGAAGAGCGTCTCAAGATCTGCGTTTCTGATATTGCCCACTGAGATCAGCAGAAGCTTGTACGGTCCGCGACCCAGGAGGAACGAGTTGACGAAATCGGCATCCTTCGTGATGACAATGCGCTGGTCGCGTGCGGAGATCTCGCATATCTCGGCATCGGTGGAACGGTTCCCTTTGGGCAGATCGAGCGTATGCAGTGTGTCGTGACCGGCGTCACGCAAACGGTGTGCCAGCCGGCGCGGTAGTTGAGCGTCGATCAGGAAACTCACGCGACGACGGGTTCCATACGCTTGACCTGACTTAACCGCGCGGCGAAAGCCAAGACAGCCAGCAGGTCCTCGCGGTCAAGATCCTCGTAGTCAGCGAGGATCTCGTCGATCGTCATCCCCGCGCTCATCAGTTCCAGGATACTCTCAACGGGATAGCGTAAGCCACGGATGACGGGCTTTCCATGGCAGATCTCCGGGTCGATCTCGATTCGGTCGAGTAGGATACTCATAGCGCTTGCTACCTTTCCATATGACATGCGTTTGCCGCGTTACAACGCGCTGAACGATAAACCGATTATAGCCGACACTGGCAAGGTGCGGGTTACAATCGCCTCTACCTTACAGCAGCCGCCCCTGCACCATAGCCGGCCCCAGTTCGACCTCATCCGCCGGCACTTCCAGATCCTCGTGGACGGCATCCAGCCACGTGTCAAACGACGTTGCCTCGGGATCGACGTGTCCCCGGGCGCGCCGCTCCACGAGGTCCACCTTGACGCCGAGCGCATCGGACAACTCGTTCTCCAGCCGCACGAAACTCGAACAGGGACAAAGGGCGATCGTCGAACGCGACCAGGAGATCGAGATCGCTGCCGGGGCCCTGGTCGCCGCGGACATACGACCCAAAGACCCCCAGCGACTGCACCCCATAGCGTGCTTGCAGCCCGGGCAGGAGCGCGCGCAACTGCGTCAACAGGCTGGACAGCGTGCGCTCAGATAGTCCGCCTCCCCAGTCAGATCGCTGGTGTCTCTACTGCGCTTCATTGTAAGACCGATGAAGCCGGAGCCAAGGAGAAAGTATGATGACCACTTGTCGATGCCTCCCCGGCCCGTGCTTCTCCTCTCCCATTCTCCATTCTTCCCCATTCTTTCTATGTGTGGCGCGATGCCTGAGGCTTCCTGGGCTGCGATGGCAGGAGGCAGCCCACGTCCGCGAGCTCGCGCCCGCCTGACCCTGCCGCTACGGCGCCGGTTGTCGGGTCGCCGTCCGAGGCGCACCGCCGTCTGAGGCGCACCGCCGTCTGAGGCGCACCGCCGTCTGAGGCGCACCGCCCAGTCTGCTGGACGCTCCGTCCGAAGCCACAGTGCGTACGATGCAGACCATAGCAACCACGTTGACATGGGCCCCCCGGTCACTCCGCTTGGGGCGATTCGCCAATCCATAGTACACTGACGACGGTGGTATAGAACGAACGCAGACCCATTTGGCACGCGAGGCACACGAGGATGAGCCCGGTGGAGACGCTCCCGATGGTCGAGATCGCCGGCTTCTGCCGATGCTGACGCTTGCGTCAGCACGCGGTCTTCGGCTCCGTGCTGCGTCCCGACTTCGACGCCGAGAGCGACATCGACCTGCTTGCCACCTTCGAGGACGACGCGGCCTGGAGCCTCCTCGACCACGTCACCATGGAGCAGGAGCTCCGCACACTCCTCCACCGCGACGTCGACCTCGTCACCCGCCGCGGCGTCGAGCAAAGCCGCAACTGGCTGCTCCGCCGCGAGGTGCTCAGCACCGCGACCGTGATCTATACGAAGTCAGAAGCAAGCCCGCGGCAGGCATAGTCGGGCGCAGCACAACAGGCGCTTTCCCCGACGACGTCCGTCCCATCGGCCGCACCGAGATTCTCCATGTCCGCGAGTTCGCGCCTGCCTGACTCTGCTGCTACAGTTCCCCGTCGTCGAGTCGCCGCCAAACGGCCGACATGAACTACTCCTGGGCCGCTGGCGCGAACCAACCTGTCCTAGCCAGCGCACGTGGCCCGGTGGGATGCACCTGGCGTTGGTGCGCCTCACCTCCCCGCCTCCGGATGTGGCCCGATCTTCGTCTGGGCCGGCCCGGCATTTCCGGAGCTACTACGCCGAAAGGGAAATATCCTGCGTCTTCGCCGTCTGAGGCGCCCCGTCTGAGGCGCTCGCAGCCATTCCGGCTCAGTGCGAGCGCCATGACAGTCTGTCACAGCACGGCGTATTCGGTTGACCTGACCCCATGCCAAGATGTACCGTGGCAGACGTTCGGCACGATTGCGACCGGTTCTCCGGGTTTGTGTTTCTGGCTTTTGCACGTTCCGAGACTCGGTCTAAACTAGGTTAGCGTGAGGCCCGTGCCTCTTCTGAGGGCGGGGAATACCTTAAAGCCCCTGGGCACCTATCATCTGATCAGGAGACCGTTCCCGTGTCAGTTCGCCTTCGTGTTCGCCGTCTTGGTATCGTATTCGTTATCCTCCTAGGCATGCTCATCACGCTGCGAGCCCGGGCACGAGCTTCCTCAGCATCCGACCTGACCTTTGGCGCCGTCATCCGGGATGCCATCGGCACCGTCGCAGAGGAAGATAGTTACACCTTTGCTGCCGATGCCGGCGACATCATCCTCGTGCGCATGAGCAAGATCTCCGGCACACTGAAGCCCCACGTGGGCATCGTGGACGAAGGCGGGATAGAGCTCTGTGCCGATTACGATTACTATAACACGGCCGAGATCGCCGCGTGCACGATGCCCTCGACCGGCGCATACTCCGTGCGAGCGACGGACCACAACCTGGTCAACACGGGGACCTACGGCCTCTACATCCAGCGGCTGAACGCGCCCGGCAATACCACGTCGTTTGCGTATGGCCGCACGCAGTCGGGCTCCCTGACCTCAGCCGCGTTGCTGAACACCTTGACTATTGGCGGGAACACCGGCGATCACCTGGTTGTCCAGGCAACCACGACCAGCGGGACGGTCTCTCCCAAGATCCGTGTCTACGACCCCACGGGCACGCTTCTCTGCCAGAACAGCAGCACGTACTCCCCGGTCTTCATCGACACCTGCACCCTGTTGACAGATGGCCCTCACACGCTGTTGGTAGGCGATAACCTCGGCACCCACGTGGGCGTCTACAACCTGCACGTGCAGCGGCTGAACAACCCCCTGGGCGGAGATGCGTTGCCCGACGCTCAGACACGATCGGAGACGGTGGCAGCTGCAGCCGAGTTGGATGCCTACACGTTCACCGGCAACGCGGGAGACGTGCTGGTGATTCGCGCTGCCCCCACCTCAGCCGGTGGACTAGATCCTCAACTCCGCGTCTATGGCCCTAACGGCACACAGATCTGCACCGACTACAGCTACGATATTATCGCGGACATTCCGGGCTGTACGTTGGTGACGCAAGGCACGCAGACGCTATTAGTCAGCGACTATGGTGGGAGCGACGTGGGGAACTACGACCTCTACCTGGTGCGGCCGACGAATCCCGTTGGCGCGTCTCCCTTGGCCTATGGCGAGACCAAAGTGAAGGCGACGAGTCACGCGGCCCAGCTTGACGCCTACACGTTCGAAGGCAAGACAGGCGAGGTCCTCGTTGGCCAGGTGGGGGTGCCGGATCACAGCTTTGATCCGGAGCTGCGTGTCTACAGTGGGACCGGGACGTTGATCTGTCAGGACTATGCCTATACGCAGTACCTTACCGACGCGCCTTACGTCCACTGCATCCTACCGTCCGACCAGACCTACGTGGCGTTCGTCGGCACCTATCCCAGTTCCTCTCGTATGACCTATGGCACCTATGATCTGCATCTCCAACGGGTCGATCCTGCGCCGAGCGGAGTGCCGCTGCAGTTCGGAGTGCCCATCCAGGCGACGATCAGCCCGGCAGGCGAATGGGATGCCTACACGTTCCGGGCAGCTTCAGGCGACGTGGTGACGGCTCGAATGACCTGTGCCGTCAACGTGATCGATCCGCACATCCGGCTCTACGGGACGGACGGCGTCAAACTGTGTGAGGCATATGGGTCCAGCAGCAGCTATATGAGCGGCAAGGCAGAGTTCGCTGGGTGCACCCTGCCCTTCAGCGGCACCTACACGCTGCTGGCCGGCACCCACGGCGCCGACAAGATCGGCGCGTACAATCTTAGCCTGAGCTGCGATGGCGCGTCGTGCGGGTTCCCGCTGGTCCTCAACGAGCACGTCTACCTGCCGTTGGTGGTGCGGTGAGTGCCTGCTGTGCAGGTGCTTCTCACCGACGACCGATTGAGATTGCAGCTGGGCCACCGGGCTCAGATGCGAAGCTAGGCGGTATCCAGCCACACGTAGAAGTCGGGGGGCGGGTTATCTGCGTCATGGCCGTGCCAGGTATCGTGACAGACAGTGCACAGCGTGATCAGGTTGTCAGCTTCATTGCTGCCGCCGGCTTCGTGGTGGATAATGTGGTGGAGTTCGAGGTGCCGCGGATCCGAGCGATTCCACTGACTATGATCCCAACCGCACCGTCTGCAGATGTATTGATCGCGTCTGAGGACTTGACCTCGAGTGTCGTCACTGATGCGTCGGTCGTGCTCGGGGCTTTGGCGGTCCTCCTCCAGGACGTATTCGCCGACAGAGAGGTCGGGCCTGCCTGAGAACCGAGTGGCTATCGGCCAGCCGTGTTCGGTTCTGAGTTCACGGACGCGGCGAGCCCACTCGGTAGCTTGGCGAGCGACGTAGCGGAGTTCCTCACCGGATACCGGCTCTCCTACGTTGCGGCGCAGGTATTCCAGCAGCCGATCACGGACACTGAGATCGCTTCTGCGGATGTCGTTGGCTACGTTCCATCGGTAGGCGGCTTTCTTGTCCTGGACGGTGCTCGTGAGTATGTAGTCATCAGGTCGCATCGCGCCGACGTCAACGTCCTCAAGCGTGAACTCGCCCTCCGACTGCATCTGCTGTGCAGCCTTACCACTGACGATATGCCAACCGTGCTCGACGCGCAGCTCGCGGACGCGACGGGCCCATTCGGTAATGCCCGCGACAATCTCAAGTTCCTCGCGGGGTATGACGGTACAGGGGTAGGCGAGGAAGTAGTGGAGGATACGGTCTCGGGCGGCCATCGCCAGTCCGTGCGGAATGAGTGATTTACCGAGGTTCTTGAGCGTTTCGTAGGCAGGAATGAGGGCTTTAACCCTGGCCCGCAGATCCAGATCGGGAGAGGTCTTCTCGAACTCCCGGAGAAGCGTCAGGAGATCGCGGAGGTAGGCACCGGCATCGGATGCGGATACTTGAGACATAGGAAACCACTCCTTGCGGCGTCAGGATTCCATGAAGGCGACGAGCTTCTGCTCCAGGGATTCTACATCCTTTAGCCAGCATCCCCAAACGACGAGCACGCTCCACCCCATGTCCGCCAGCTGTTGCTGATCACGGCGGTCTCGCGCGACATTCGCGTCAAGCTTGGCATTCCAGAACTCGGTACGTGTGGCCGGACGCTTGCCTCGGGGACAATCGTGACTGTGCCAGAAACAGCCGTGGACAAATATGATCTTCTTGTGGCGCGACAAGACGATATCCGGGGTTCCGGGCAGATCGCGCCTGTGGAGGCGAAAGCGATAGCCTAAGCGATGGAGGATTTTCCTGACCGTGACCTCGGGAGCGGTGTTCTTGTTCCTCACACGAGCCATATTGCGGCTGCGCTGCTGAGGGGTAATACGGTCAGGCATGCTCGGGGACGGAGATCCTTATGAGCTCGTCGATGCTCTCGGCGAGGCGCCTTGCGAGAAGAGGGGGAACGGCATTCCCGATCTGGCGTGCAATCCGGATCTTGCTTCCGCGGAAGACGAACGAATCGGGGATAGACTGGAGGCGCGCACCTTCACGATGGGTGATCGGGCGATGTTGCTCGGGATGCAGGTAGCGGCCCTTCTCGGGTTTGTAGAACTCGGTGCGGATAGTGACCGAGGGGCGATCCCACCACATGCGCCCAAAGAGATCGGTGCCGCCGCTCTTCTTGTTTATCCAGCATTGCGGGGTGAGTTCCGGCGCCAAACGTTGGAGGTCGAATCGATTCATCCCTTCTTCGGAGACGACACGATAACGCTGCCGGCTGAGTTCCGTTGGATTGCGACCGAAATGCAGATCCAGCGGCGGGTCTTCATCGCGAATTGAGGTACCGACAGGGGCGGGCAGATCGGCGATAGCGTCGCGCACGGTTCGGTAAGGTTGCGGGTCTTCAACATAGAAGAGGTTGCTTAGGGGGATCGGCTCTTCGGGATTGTAGTGGGTGCGTTTCGGAGGGAAGTGGGTTGCGGGGTCGGTCTCCCTGCTCCCGACGATGAAGGCGCGATAGCGCATCTGCGGCACGCCGTAGTCGGCAGCGCGGAGCACCGCCGACCAGATGTCGAAGCCCAGATCCCGGGCCACATCCACGATGTCGTCGTACTCGGGGGAGGAGATGAGCTGGCGGACGTTCTCAATGAGGAAGGTGGTCGCACCGGAACGCTCGACGACCTCCAGGTAGGGTCTCCAGAGCTGCTTACGGGGATCGGCTTCCCGGTTCTTGTTGAGAAGGCTGAATCCCTGACAGGGAGGACCCCCGACCACGATATCGGCTTCGGGCACTTCGAAGTCCGGGTCCGCGAGTAGGTCGACGATGTCGCGGGAGTCGCAGCGATGCCCGAAGTTGGCGTTGTAGGTGGCAGCGGCGGCTTTATCGAAATCATTAGCCCAGACGACCTCGAGACGATCTCCGAAATGCTCTTGGAAACCCAGAGTCAGCCCTCCTGCTCCGGAGAACAGGTCTATGAGTTTGACTGCATCATCAGACATGGCCGGCCTCTCCCTTCGCCTCACCGCTCGCCTACACGTAAGGTACCAGGAAGGGAAGGGTTGTCAAGGAGGAATAGAACGGATGGGCTAGAGATATGGGTGATCAGATGCGTGATGAGGCGTCGCAGGCAAGAGGATATTGCGGGCTCGAGGGATAGGGTCTACACTATATTGTGACCCCTGTGCACACGATACCCGGCGGTGTAGGCATGATCCGGAGCGGCTAAGGAGATCGCATGAGTGAAGCGGAGATTCCGAGCTACGATTCGTTGATGAATCCCGTGATCCGGGCTCTCAAGGAGTTGGGCGGGTCCGGGACGATCGAGGAGATCAGCAACAGAGTGATCGAGATCGCTGATCTCACCGACGAGCAGACCGAGGTGTTGCATAAGCCTGAAACCGGGGGAGGTCAGAGCGAGGTCGAGTACCGGTTGGCATGGACAAGGACCTATCTGAAGAACTACGGAGTGCTGGACAACTCCGCTAGAGGCGTGTGGGCCCTGACCCCGAAGGGTAGGGAGATAGAGCGGGTCAATCCGGGGTTGGTAAAGCGCTGGATGCAGGAGCGGCGAAAGGAGCGGGAAGCAGAGCCGGATGAGGTGGAGTCGGAGGAGGCAGAGAACTGGCGGGACGAGCTCCTCGAGACGCTGTTGGAGATGGATCCGTCCGCGTTTGAGCGTCTGGTACAGCGGCTACTCAGGGAGTCGGGGTTTATCCAGGTGGAGGTCACCGGCAGGAGCGGCGATGGCGGGATCGACGGCAAGGGCGTTATGAGGCTTGGGGGGTTGCTGAGTTTCCACGTGATCTTCCAATGCAAGCGGTACAAGGGTTCAGTCTCGGTAGGGCAAGTGCGGGACTTTCGGGGTGCTATGGTCGGGCGCGCGGACAAGGGGTTGCTCATCACCACAGGCAACTTCACGCGAGATGCGATGCGGGAGGCGGTTCGGGACGGTGCGCTAGCCATCGATCTGATTGATGGGGATTTGTTGATTGAGAAGCTGAGGGATCTCGGGTTGGGCGTGGAGACCGAGGTGATTGAGACGCAGAAGGTGACAGTGGATCGAGCATGGTTTGGGAGTATATGAGGAGCTGAGGCAGGTTTGCCGGGAGACTACGGGAAAAGTGTCTGTATCGGGTGGGCGAACTCGAATAGCGATGGGGATTGTGAGTCCGTGCATGAGAGTGAGGGGACCGATGTGTCGAGGTGTTGTTTCTCGAGTGAAGCGTAGGGACGCTTAGCCGGCTTTCGAGGAGGTAGCATAGCCATCCGGTACAATTGGCACGGAGTACAGCCACACACAATCGATGAGATTGGCTAGGACATTGCCGGGCTGATCGTCGGTAGGTCAATGTCCGAAGAGAGGATGGGAGCGGCAGTATTGATAATCTTGATGAGCCAAGGGCTAACGCGTAAGATGGTGAATCGGGATTCACATCTGTGGAAGCTTGGCGATATGCGATGTCGGGTGCTCTTGGAGGTAGTATGTCTAGCCTCAACATAATGGAGAAGATGAAGTTCGAGAAGTTGTTCGGTATGGAGAGTGGTTATGTGCTGAACTTCTCCAATGCTTCTTTCCAGCGATTTGTGGCTGGATCTGTCGCAGTGGACATCTATGATGCGAAATACACGGTAGGTAGCGGGTCAAAGGCCAATCTACTGAGAGGATTCTGGGAAGCCGAGGAGACCGTCTGTGGGATGCCTCCTTAGGGATCTGTTGAAGTATCGGCGGGCTGCGGGGCATTCATATTACTCGGTGTCGGATGAGCAAGAGCTGCATGAATTGGAGGAGGAGTGTAGTCGGATTGTTGATAGGCTACTGGGCAACACGGGGCTCGAGAATCTGGATGCGTTGCAGTCAGACCCTGATGATAAAGACTTCAATCTGTTGGTAGCCTCGATTAGACGAAGCATTGAACAAGGCGAGCCGGAAGCGGCACTGGATAGACTACACACGTACATGATGAAGTACGTCCGACGACTGTGTGACGAGCACGGCGTTGCATATGACCGTAAGCATCCTCTTCAGAGCATCTTCGGGGGATACGTAAAAGCCCTAGCGAATGAATGCGCTGTAGATTCGGGAATGACGGAGCGGATACTGAAGTCATCGATCAGCGTGTTGGATTCATTCAATAGCGTTAGAAACAACCAGAGTCTGGCTCATCCCAATCCTGTTCTCAACTACCGTGAGAGCGTGTTGATTCTGAGCCACATTGCAGGCCTGGTGCGCTTTCTTGATGACCTTGAGGAAGAACTAAGGGACAATAAGCTCCAAGAGTCGCCCTTTGGGTGAGGACAGTTGGTCGACCATTTGACTACAGGCCGAGCGCGTCTAGATCGGTCAGTGGGAGTGGGGCGCGGTGAGTGGGGCGTTGGCCGGAGATCATGGTCGGCAGGCGGGCCTGGTGTGGTAGTGAGGGTGAGGGGCTGATCGAGTTTGTCGTTGAGGGTGACGGGAGTGGCGCCAGTGGTGGCGGCATGGTAGGCGAGCAAGGCCTCCACCATCGTGGAGGCCTTTTCGGTGGGTGGGGAAACGTGGGAGGATAAGTTGGGCGACGTTGCAGAGTCGGAGAAGAGATCATAGACTATATGGGGAAATCCTGACTCTTCGAGAGTGAGCGCGCTGTAAGAGGCGCTTGCACGGAGGTAGGCATGCCAACGAAGCGGACTTGGGGTGATGTAAGGGAAGAGCGCGAACGTGACTTGTTCGTGGGGCAGGATGCCGAGCTCGAGGTCTTTGAGCGGAACCTGGGCACGCCGGATGATCATGAGTATCTGCTGTTCAACGTCCACGGCCAGGCAGGGATGGGTAAGACGTGGTTGTTGCGATGATACAGGTCGCTCGCCGAGGAGGCCTGTTTCCTTACGGCGGTGACAGACGAGCGACAACGGACGGCCCTGAAAACATCGTCCATCGTAAAAGCGATGGCGAAGGTGGCAGGGGCCCTCCTCGTTGGTTTGTTTGCATCTTTAGCTTGTGCACGTATAGGTCGTTGGCCACAGGTATGATTGTAGCAAGAGGACGAGGGGCGTCAAGGCGAGGGACACTGTACCAGCCGCGTATAGGGCCCAAACTCCAATTCGAGTCGTTGCGGTTAGGTGCTTGCGCAGCCAAGGGAGCGCAGTACAGTCGGAGGAACCATATCCTACCGGGACGGGAAGGCCGGAATGAAGCTCTTCGTCGGTGTCACGGATATCGACTGGTTCCGCTACCTCGCCGAGCACCAGCCCGACGAGGTGAACTTCTGGCGCCCCAGTTCGGTCCGCCTTGCGGCCCTGAGCCGGTGGGATCCCTTCCTCTTCAAGCTGAAGAGCCCCGTCAACAAGATCGCAGGTGGGGGCTTCTTCGTCCATTACACGCGCCTGCCGCTTTCGTTGGCGTGGGAGGTGTTCGAGCGCAGGAATGGAGCACCCGACCTCGGCACCTTCCGCCGGGCGATCTTCCGCTATATGGGTGCGCCGCGGCACCCGGATCCCGAGATCGGTTGTATCGTCCTCACACAGCCGGTCTTCCTGGACGAAGATGACTGGATCGACCCGCCGTCCGACTGGCACACCAACATCATGTCCGGGAAGACATACCGCACTGAAGCCGCGGTCGGCGCGGAGCTGTGGCAGCGATTCCAGGATGCGGTTCAGTATACGCAGTTGCGCCGCCTCGATGCTGACGTGCCGGACAGGGCCGTGCTCGACGCCCCTCGGTACGGGGAGGAGTACCTAACCCGCGCCAGGCTCGGGCAGGGCGGCTTCCGCTCCCTGGTCACCGAGGCCTACCATCGCCGTTGTGCGATGACCGGGGAGCGTACACTCCCGGTCCTGCAGGCGTCTCACATCAGGCCGTTCGCAGACTCCGGGCCGCATCGCGTGGACAACGGGCTCCTGCTGCGTGCCGATCTACACATCCTCTACGATCGAGGCTACATCACGGTGACACCCGACTATCACATCGAGGTTAGTCAGCGGATCAAGGAGGAGTTCGAGAACGGGCGTGACTACTATCGGATGCACGGTCAGGAGCTTCGTGTGCTGCCCGGCTCGCCCGCCGATTGGCCGTCATCCGCGTACATCGAGTGGCACAACGATCACGTCTACGAGCCCTAGCTCTTGCTCTCCGTTGACTCCGCCATCCTGCATCCCATCACAACCAGACGCCTGACTTGGGAATGTGTCGCCCGGCGACCCATAGACATCGTCGGACGCCGGGTGACAATCTCGAAGCCGAGCGTCACGCCGCGATACCTTCCCTTCTCCCTGTCTTCCGCTATACTCTCTTACGGAAGTCGCGATTTGTGACTAAATCTGTCACAAAACGCGATCAACGTAAGAAGCCCGGAGGGAACGCACGCGATGTCCCGTTCACTGTCCGATCTGGAAGCCAGGCTGATCCTGCATCTCGAGTGGGAAAAACAGCTGACCGTCTCTATTGACGAGACCATGGCCATTCTCGACTGCTCCTATGACCACGCCCGCCAGGTGCTCAGCCGCCTCGCCCGTCGCCATTGGCTGGCTCCCCTCACGCCTGGTGTCTATGAGCTCATTCCCGCCGAGCGTGGCGAGCACGCTTTCCCTGACACCAACCCCCTCTTCATCGGCAGTGCCCTGGTCGAGCCCTACTACTTCTCCTTCGCCACTGCAGCTTACTTCCACGGTCTCTCCACCCAGGCTGCGGCCACCGTCTATCTCGCCACCTCGGCCCTGCCGCGCCGGCGCCTGATTCACCTGCGCGGTAAGGATTATCGCCTCGTCCACCAGCCTCCGCACAAGTTTTTCGGCGACGTTGAGGTTGACGCCTATGGAAGTCCCGTGCGTATGGCCGGGCCGGAAAAGACCGTCGTCGATGCGCTCGACCGCCCCGAGTACGCCGGCGATATTCCGGAGATTGCCGGGATGCTCCGCCGCGGAGCCGGTCGCTTCGACTGGGACAAGCTGACCGATGATGCACTTCGATTCAAGTCCCAGGCCCTGATCCAGCGCCTGGGCTACCTTCTCGATGCGCTCGACCTGTCGCCCGCAGCGCCCGTCCGCGATCGTCTCCTGGCTGCTGTGAGTACGAGCACCCCCTATCTCGGCCGGCCCGCCCGGTGGTCTACAGGGGGTGACTATGATTCAACCTGGCACGTCGTTGACAACGTGCCCCATCGCGAGTTGCTCGCCGAGATCGAGGTACGCTGATGATCGAGAGGCGCCTCGTCCAATGGTATGCCGCTGATGCCGGCGTCGATCTTGACATCGCCGAGCGCGAGATCGCCCTGACCTATGTCCTCCGCATCCTCTCGGACCAGGGCCTGCTTGACAGGCTGGCCTTCAAGGGCGGCACCGCACTGCGCAAGCTCCACCTCAGCTCAACCGGGCGCTTCAGCCTCGACCTCGATTTCACGGCGGTGGGCGAAACGTCTCCCGATGCCCTGATCCTGGACCTCGTGGGCGCCCTGCACGAGCAGACCTTCTACGGGCTCACGTTCACGATCCCCAGCCCCAGCTATTATGCTACGTCTGACTCCTGCGGCGCTGAGGTCACCTACCATCACGACTGGGTGACGGCTGGACGCTTTGGGCTCCAGATCAGCTTCCGGGCTCAGCCTCTGCTGCCTATTCAGCGGATACCTCTGCGCCCCGAGCGTTACTTCGACTGGCTTGGCGTCGACCCGCCTACAGTGCCGGCCCTCGATCTACACGAACTCATCGGCGAGAAGCTGCGTGCCGCTGCCCAGCGCAGCCGCGTGCGCGACCTCTATGACCTCTACCAGCTGGCGCGTCAGCCCTACGACCGCGACCTGGTACGCCGCATCGCCGTTGTGAAATGCTGGGAGACCAGCTTCGCCTTTGACCCTGCCAACTTCCTGTCCGGCCTGGCTGAGGACCGCTACGATTGGTCCGACCTGGGGAGACTGGTGCGTCCGGATCGCCTCGTGGCCCCGTCTGACCTCGTCCGCGATGTCCAGCGGGCCTACGATTTTCTGGAAGACCTGACCCCAGAGGAAGCCCAACTCGCGCTCGATCCCTACGGTCGAGAGAGATCCCTTTACCAGCAGCTCGTGACTGCCATACAAGCCTCGGGCGCCCGCTGAGTCTGTCTTCTCCATGTCTTCCGGCGGCCTTCCGAGGCGCTCACGGCGACTCCAATCGGCACACTCCCACCGTCTGAAGCGCCCACGCCGATTCCTATCGGCGCACGACCCCTACGCCCTGCCGCAGGCCCGCCTCGCCTTCTCGCTCCCTCGCTACGCCGCGCCCACCACGTTCCCTTCCGCCTTCCCGTGCGCCGCGCGCAACCATGCGATGACCAGTCCGGTCACCACCGCATACACCAGCGCGACCACGAACACAGAGACGAGCCAAGCCTGATGGATCAGGTCCGAACCCAACACAAGCCCGGTGCCTAGCCCGAGGCCGACCACACTGCTCAACAGCCAGGCCCATGACGTGGTGAAGTGACCCCGCAGGAGGGACCATTGGGCCAACCCAACCAAAGCGGCGACGACCACGTAGCCTGCGGTCAGTGCAAGCACGGACTCATCGTCAAAAGACGCCCAAAGCGGCGAGAGGATGGGGCTGTTGAGCACCACCAATCCCAGGAGCAGCCCGGCTGGAATCGTGGCGACCCACAAAACCGAGATCGGGACGGCACGTCGCAGCACGATCCATTGGGCAACAACCGATCGGGATCCCGACGAGCAGGGACGACACCACGATGCCGGGCGCTGCTTTCAGGAACGTGAGGACGAGGGGTAACGTACTGATCGCGGCAAAGCCCAGCAGGTTCGCAACGATCCAGCCGGGAACCATTCGCGCCAATTCATAGAGCTTTCGTGCCATAGTGCACCTCCCTTAGTCCGTCTTATCAGTCCTCCCCGCCGCAGAGGAACGACTGGATGATCACCGCGACGGACAGGATCACGCCGAACCACGCCGACGTCGATCGTCGCGCCTACCGCGCAGCCTACCGCCTGGAAGAGACAGACGACGTTCAGCCCGCAGAGCAGCGCGATCACCCAGAGCACGGCGGCGACCAGCGTGCTGATCGACGTCAGCCACGCCATCACCTGGATGAAGATCCCCAACAGGAAGCAGGCCGCGTCCCGCGAGTTGCCGAAGACGCAGAAGATGAGCCACAGTACCAGGCTCGCGATCGAGAGGAGCAGGCCCGCGCCTGAAGCAATCAGCATCCCGATGTTGGTCGCGGTCAGCGCCGCCCAGACCGGGGCCAGACCGCCGCCCGACCCCACCGCCGCCAGCGCCGACCAGAAGGTCGCGGGCAGCATGCAGAGGGTGATGAAGATCAGGACCCCCGTCGCTGCGATCAGCCCCAACGTGATCCACATCCAGACGCAGCACCAGTTCACGCGGCTCTGCGTCTCCGTCGTGCAGTCCGCACCCTCGCGGCTGCGACTGGCCCCGCAGAACCAGGACCGCCGCCACGGCGTCCAGGGGCCGGGATCCTGCGTACAGGCCCGCGTCTCCGTCTCGGTGGTGCAATCGGCCAGCGTCCGCGTCCGGCGCTGCTCGCAGGCGTCGCACTCGCTCCACTCCGACCACGCCGTCGGCTCGCAGCCGCAGCCCTGCAGCACGACCGGCTCGGACAGCGGCGGGCACCCGTCCTTCGTCAAGGTCGCGTTGACGGTCACCTCGGCGCCGCTCCCCAGCGTCACGACGAACGTGGCCTGGTCCGTCACCTGCGGTGGGTCGTCGTCCTGCCGCCACGTGATCCCCAGGCCTGCAGCGTCGGGCGCGGCCAGCACCACCGTGGCGTCGCCGCCCGGCAGGCAATCGCGGACCTCGCCACCGCCGCCGTCCGTGATCTCCTCATAGGGCCCGGTGGTGCCCGAGACCGTCCGGTAGCGCTTGCCGTCTGCCGCCTCGATCTCGAAGGCGATGTCTTCGGGACACGCGATCTCGCACCGCACGGCGAGGGTCACCGGGTTCGAGTCCGCACAGCCCTCCGGGAACAGCGCGCTGACCACCACGGTGTAGCTGCCCGGGTCGTAGGAATGCTGCCTCGAGATCGGGCCGCCGCCGCTCGCCTGGATTCGCTGTTGAGGAGGGTCTCGTCTGCCCCGTCGCCGAAGTCGATGCTCAGGATCGTCGGGTTGGGCGCGCCGGTCACCGTGACCTCAAACGTCGCCGTCTGCTGATCGTTGGCGTCGCAGGCCGACATCTCCGTCAGTGCCAGGCCGATCTGCGGGCACGTGGCGCCCGCGCATTCCAGATCCACGAAATCGGGGCCCTTGCAGGACAGGTCGTCCACGCAGTGAATGTCCATCTTGATCCGGTCGGGGCACGTGACCCTGTCGAGGTCGGGCACCTCGTTCTCCGTGAACTCGACCTCCCAGTGGCCTTCGGCGTCGACCGGAGAGGTCAATGCCGTCGTGTCGGGCAGGTTGATCCTGACCGACACCGTGTCGCAGTCGGATGTTCCCTCGATGAAGATCGAGTCCGGCCGCCGTTCCGCGCGTACGATCGTGAACTCGCACATCTCCCCTCCTCCTCATCACTGTATCGTCCGGCCATAACAGTGCTTCGCTCTCAGATGTCCGAAGACCGAGGTGGGAGGAATGTCGCCCGTGAACGCAGATCGTTGTCCCAAACACTGTACACCCAATCCCGCCCATCCGCCATCGCGCCCACCGGATGCGGCGCGTCTCCGGTGCCTGGCACTTTCGACGCCTTCCGAGGCGCGAGTGCCTGGCACCTAGAACGAGGACACCCACAGCCGCGGGGGCTCTGTCCTCAAGCGCCGGGGACGCGCCGCAGACGGCGTTCGGAAAGTCCCCGGCACTGGTCCCATCTCCTCAGCTTGATGCGCATGGGCAGCCCGCCCGGCCACCCATCCGTGATTCAGACACAAAAAAGCGGGGAGCCCATTGGGCTCCCCGCGATTGTCCTGCCTGGGCCGGTAACTAGAAGGCCTTCTTCAGATTGTCCACCAAGTCCCGTACAAATTGGGGCAGTTCAATGCCGGTCTTCTCTGGTCGGCGGATCACGCGCTTGTTGAAACGGCGTTCCCAGTCCTGATACACCTGCGCTTCCACATCTGCCATAAATAGTTCGTTCATCGTACTTTCTCCTTACCTTAATGCTAGAGAAGTACGCCCGAGTTCTGGGGCTCGTCCTTCGCGCCTCGGCCAGGGCCGCTTCGGCCCTGCGCCGCTTCGGCCCTGCGCCGCTCGGCAACAAAAAAGGACACTCCAGAGTGCTGGGCGTCCTTCCTCCACGCCTACGAGGTTAGCTGTCGGGCTCGGGTCAAAGAAGTAACCCTGCGGAAACGGGCACACGACTGTGCGCCCCGATCCGGTTCGCCCCACGAGTGGGTCCCCCGTTGCTGTCGCATTAGGCGGCAAGCTGCTCTATATGTTCAAGTACTTCGAGGGTTTCTCTGTTCCCTCAACCTGATCGTAGTCTACACCACGATCATTAACAGCATGTTAACAGATTGTTGTCGTTTTGTCAAATACCCATTTGGGTAATGCGCGCTTTACCTTCCGGGAAGCTGAGAAGCGCGTTGCGATGTAGGACCGCCTTCGACCCGGGAAGGATGGCCACTGGAGGGCACGATGCAGCTTCCCGGAAGGTTCCCTCGACGTCCAAATGCGCTAGCCTGACCCTCCGCCCCGCTCGCGGGTGATTCTGCTATAATGAAGATGCTGACTCGATGATACAAGTCGGAGAACGATAGCGATGGATGAAGTCATCACCATTCAGGTCCCCGCTGATGTACGGGAGATGCTCAACCGTACACCGGACGAGTTGGCGCGGGATTTCCGGCTGTACGCTGCATTGATGCTCTTCCGGTCGGGTAAGTTGTCCTCTGGCGCTGCTGCCGAACTGGCGGGCATACCCCGCGTGCTCTTCTTCGATCTGTGCACCGAGAACAACATTCCTATCTCCCAGATCACGGCTGACGACCTGCGCCGGGAACTGGCGGATGGCTGATTCCGTCCCGAAATCCTCGCTTGGCCTGGTCTGCGATACCTCGGTCCTGCTCTACCTGGGGCGTATTGCCCAGGCAAACCTGCTCCCGGCGCTGTTTGCAGCGATCTATGTCCCTGAAGAAGTCGCCCTGGAGTTGGACATGGGACGTCTTCTGCGGAGCGATACGCTTGACGTTCGGGTGCTCTCATGGGTCAGGGTGATCACGATCCCCGTCGAGGTCATCGAGGCGCTTCCCCCTAGCCGCCTGGGAAACGGCGAACGGGCGGTGATTGCGTTCGCCCGTATGCAGCCGGCCACGCTCGCGGGACTCGATGACCGGCAGGCCCGTGAACTGGCCGAATCCTTGGGCTTGCGTGTGATGGGTACGTTGGGGATTTTGCTTCGTGCCTATCGAGCCGGATTGATTGCGGAAGTACGACCTCATCTGGATGCCCTCGTTGATCAGGGCTTTCGCCTTAGTGCCTCGCTCTACGATAGTGTCCTGACGCTGGCCGGTGAAATGCCGTAAGCACGCCGCACCTTCTCGCCCTTTCTCTCTATCGCTTCTCCGCTCCCTTCCCCCTCCGCCGCAATATCTCCGGGATCAGCGCGTCCTCCGTCATCCCGCTCCGCCCCTCGATGCCCAGCTCCGCCGCGATCCGCTGGGTCTCCGCGTGCGAGTGGGCCTGCTTGAACTGCCGCACCGGGTCGTAGTGATCTCTCGCCACGCCTCCTGCGAGATCAACCCCTTCGTGCTCCCCGACCCGTAGGCCAGCGTCTCGATCAGCTCGGCCACCTGCTTGGCCGTCCCCTGGATCACGTTCTTGCCCACCGGCTTGTTGGCCACCCCCTGGTTCACGTGGAACTGGTGGATCAGCCAGTCGATGAGCACCATCTTCTCCTGCGCCGTCTTCGCCGCCGGGAACCGTTCGAGGTAGGCCTCGAAGAGGTCCGTCACCGAGCCCGGCAGCAGGTTCTTCCCGGTATAACTGTCGTAGAATTCCCCGCACGTCACATGCCACCCGCACGCCTCGCACGTCAGCACGTCCCCCTTGTGCTGCGAGCCCATGCGGTAGGGCTGCGAGATCGGCGCGCCGCACCGCCGGCAGGTCACTCGTCCCGTCTGCTGTGCCTGACGCACCTCGAACATATCGCACACCCGCGCGTAGATTCCGTAGTGCACCTTGTCGAGCAGCTCTTGGTCCGGGATCCCCTGCGCATCGCTCTCATACAGCCGCTGGATATCGAGGCGAGACACGCGCCGCGCCCAGTTGAACGTCGCGCGATCGGTCATAGCAGCCTCCTGCGTCTGATTGCCGTGGACTGGGACGGGACCACGACCCACCCTGTGGGCGCAGCCGCAAGTTCATCACCCAGGTGCACCCCGACAACGTCGAGGCCGAGGACGGCGCCTACGCGCCGCCGGCCGGCCACGGCTCCATCCTTGGACGCTTCGCCCCAATGCCCTGCAAACTTGATCATTGGGGTTCGTAGTAACGACTTGGCCTGTAGTCCCTCAGGCGTCGTTCCGGCCTGAGCGGCTACAGAACCGATGAATGAGACTATGCTTCAGCTTAACTGGACGCTACGTCCTCCTGAGCCGCATGCGAAGGATCTCAGTCGTGTAACGACAGTCCTTCACGCGCCCACTGCTGGGCGCGTCAGGATGACAGCTCCAGAATCGGTTAACTGATCACTTGGACGCTACGTCCTCCCCGGACGCTCCGCCTCCCTGGACGCCTTGTCCTTACCGACCTCGACGTGCATGCCCTTCTGGCGCCCAACCGCCATCGACGCCCCGAGCAGAAAGCCGAAGTTGTAGCTCCGGCCCGTGTTGTGGGTCTCGTAGATGCCGACCCCCTCGTTGAAGAGGCTGACGAAGAAAGCGATGGGCATAATCGCGCCGTGCCACACACCGGCCCAAAAGCCTGCCGGCTTGGCCTCGGGCTCCTTGAACTTGGAGTTGGGTCCTGCGACTGCGGCCTTATTCACCATGGCGACACCTCCCTTTCTGGGTCCCCTACACCACGAGTATAGCCCCGGGCCGGGTCGGACGCAACGCACGGTGCGGCAGAGGGTGCGCATCGTTTTCCCGCATCATCTCGTCTCGCGACCTTCGTAGAGACGGGGCGCCGCCCCGTCTTCCCGCTCATTCGCTCACTCTACTTTGCGCAATATCGCCCCATCGCCACTTTGTCGGTGCAGCCTTGATTGACCCCCAATCCCGCTCTATAATAGAATAAACGTTCTATCACAGGAGGCACACACCGATGACCGGCCCCAAACGAGTCACCGAGAAGC
Organism: uncultured Chloroflexia bacterium; assembly: GCA_963751345.1. GTDB lineage: Bacteria > Chloroflexota > Anaerolineae > B4-G1 > SLSP01 > PWVB01. The sequence goes on along the minus strand of CAVVUS010000030.1, from coordinate 392,516 downwards.
AGCTCGCTGCCAACCGCGCCAACGCCCGAAAGTCCACCGGCCCGCGCACCCCCGAGGGCAAAGCCATCTCGCGCCACAACGCCCTCAAACACGGCATCCTCGCCCAGGCCCTCATCCCTGAGGCCCTCGCACTCTACGAATCCCAGGACGCCTTTGACGAACTCGTCACCGAACTCCTCGACATCTTCAAGCCCATCAACGCCATCGAGGAGCTCCTCATCCAGCAGATCGCCGTGGCCTACTGGCGCCTCGCACGCCTCTATCGCGCCGAGGCCGGCCGAGATCGCCTGGCGCCAGCAAGCCGCCGACCCCGACGAGATCCTCAGCTCGTCCGAGAATAACTGGGGCCGACCGCCGGTCACCTCCGCCGAGAGACGGCTTGCGTCTGAGGTCGGAAACCTCCAGGCGGCATACCACGCCGGCCCTGCCGAGCTGCGTAACTGTATGCTCGCTCACGATCCCACCCTCCGTGACACCGGCGACGAACAACTCCTCCGGGCCGCTGCCGACCTGTTCGACGCGCTTGCAGGAGCAGCTCGCGGCCCACCGCCACCACCGCCTCGCGATCGCAGCAAGCCGACGACAGCATCCCGCACCTCAGAACCGCAGCCACCCTCGCCCGCTACGAGACCTCCCTCCAGAACCAGCTCGATCGCGCCCTCGCCCGCCTCGAACACCTCCAGCGCCTGCGCGGCGCCGGCTATGCGACCCCCGTCCATCCCCACCCGCTCATGCCAATCGAGCCCCCCGATGACGAACCCTAATCCCTGCCGCCCCTCCCATTGCGAAACGAACCCATTTTCGCCGCACACCCACCACGAACAGTGCCGGGGAGCTTCCCGCGCCGTCTGCGGCGCGGAGTCCCCGGCACTTGGAGATGAGCCACCCTCGCCCGCAGGGCTCCCCCTACTCCGTACTCCTCTCCCTACTCCCTACTCCTTCTTCCCTATCCCTTCGCCAACAGCTCCTGCAGCACCGGCTCCGCCGCCAGGATGTCGTCCACGGCAAACTCGATACCGTCGGTCGCCGCGCCCCCCTCTCTAACGAGAATGGTGCGCATCCCGGCCTTGACGGCCCCGGACAGATAGCTGACCTGATCGTCCAGCATCACGCACGCCGGCCCGGGCAGGTCGAGCGTCTTGAGGACCCAGTCAAAAGCGTAGGCGTCCGGCTTGCACCGGTACCCAACGGCGCGCACGTCGACGATCCCCTCGAAGCGATCCCGGATCCCCAGCTGCTGCGTCACCTTTTCCGCCCAGCTCGCGATGCTGTTCGTGAAGACCATCTTGGGCGCCGGGAGCGCGTCCAGCATTGCGGCCAATTCGGGGTTGGGCGCCAGATAACGCGAGACGTCGATATCGTGCACGTAGTCGAGATAGGCATCGATGTCGATCTCCGGATGCTCGCTCAGGAGTCCCGCCATCGTCGTCCCATACTTGGTGTAGTAGACGCGCCTCAGGGCCTTTGCTTCGGCCAACTCGATGCCCAGCGCGTCTGCCGTCCATTCCTCGATGCGCCGCCCTACCTCCAGGAAGAGCCCCGAGCTATCGGTATAGAGCGTGTTGTCCAGATCGAAGAGCAGGTACCGGACTTCGGCCATCCTACAGGTCACCATCCAGCGGCAGCGCGACCAGCCCACTGACGATCTTCGGGTAGAAGTCCGTGGACTTCTGCGGCATTCGCTCGTCCACCGCAGTACACGCCTGAATCTGATCCATCCGCGTCGGGTTCAGCAGGAAGAGGAACGAGGCTTCGTTGCTGTCCACGGCCTGCAGACCCGGGATCGGGTCCCGCAGATAGGTGATGTTCTCCAACCGTTGGACGCTTTCCTTGGTCAGTCCCATCGTCCGCTCGATGACCAGCTCGTGAAGCACGGTCACGTCCAGGTCGCAGAAGACGGGGTCGCGATCCGGGAGCAACTCGTCCATCACGTCCAGGTCCTTCAGGGTGAGGACCGCAAATTGGCCATCGTAGAAGCCGTACCGCGGATGCTCGGCAGTGGCTTCCCCCAGCGCCGCATAGAGCGCATCGAGATCCTCTACAGGTTGAATGTCGAACGTGGATTCCAATGCGAGCAGCAGCTCCTGGCTGCTCATCGCCGTGTAGGAGTGAATCAGGCGATGCGTCGGCAGGACCACCAGTCCGGGGTCGTCCATACTCACGAGCGTCGTCAGCACGTAGTTGAAGGCCGCGTCCTCCGGTGCGTCCGGGTGCTTCACCCGCATTTCATCCCGGTAGGCCAAGGCCGTCTCGTAACGGTGGTGTCCGTCGGCGATGATCAACGGGCCGCAGGAGGCCATGGCGTCCACGACCGCGGAGACGACCTCCGGATCGTTGACGACCCAGAAGTTCTGCTCGACCGAGGGCTCGACGACCGTATCGTTGACGATGGCGGGCATATGCGAGTCCAGGAAGGGCTGCAGCAGGGCATTGATGGTCTCCCGGGCATCCGGGTAGAGCATAAAGATGTGGCCCCAGGCCGTCTGCGTGGCCTCGGTCAGCCGGAGCCGGTCGACCTTGGGCCCGCTGAGCGTGCGCTCGTGGGGCAGGACCTCGCCCTCGCCGAGAGCCGTCAGCTTCAACGCCGCCGTCAGCCCGCGCCGGACGTGTTCCTCGCCGTCGGGGGTGGTGAAACGTTGTTCCAGGACGTAGAGCGCGGGCTCCGGATCGCGCACCAGGACGCCTTCGGCGGTCCAGTTGCGCAGATATCCCAGCGCGCGCGTGTAGACGTTGTTCTCGTCGTCGTCCTCGGGCGTGCGGATGCCCTGGATGATGCGGACGACATTGTAGGCGGATTGCTCGTAGTAGAGCTCTTGCTCCGCCTCGTGAATTCGATCGTAGGGTGCCGTAATGACGTCGGACAGCTCACAGAACTTGTCCGGCTTGTACCGCAGCCCACGAAACGGTCGAATGGTTGCCATAAACCCTCCCGACTGATGAGTGGTCAGTTAACCCTATTCGTGCGAACTTGTCATCCTGAGCCGCAGGCGAAGGATCTCAGTCGCTTGCTCGACGTAGATCCTTCACGCGCCCACTGCGTGGGCGCCCGTTCAGGATGACAGATTCCAAGAACCAGCTTGCCTGACCACTAAGCGAAGTATTCCTTCGCCAGTTTGACCACCTCACCGCCGACACGGGCCGTTGCCTCCTCGGTCGCGGCGCCGATGTGCGGCGTTGCCACGACCTGGGGAAGCTCCACGAGCTTCCGAAGCAGCTCCCCTTTGGGGGGCTCCGCCGTGTAGACGTCCAACCCTGCGCCTGCCAACGTGCCGTCGACCAGGGCTGTGTAGAGTGCTTCTTCGTTGACCGTTCCCCCGCGCGAAGCCTGGATCAGATAGGCACCGCGCTTGACCTTGGCCAGGGCGGACGCGTCGAGCAGGTCCGCGGTTTCCGGGCGTGAGGGGGACGTGCACGCTGATGTAGTCAGAGGCGCCCAGCAGGTCGTCCAGGGAGACGATATCCGGGTGCTTCACATAGGGGTCGTAAGCCACGACCGTCATGCCAAGCGCCCTGGCTTTTTCACCCAGAAGCTGGCCGATGCGGCCATAGCCCACGATGCCCAGGGTCTTGCCCGTGATCTCGGTCCCCTTGAGCGACTTCTTCTCCCACTTTCCGGCTTTCATCCCCTGATCGGCCGCCGAAACGTGGCGTGCAAGCGTCAGCATCATGCCCAGCACCAGCTCGACCACGGCGTTGCTGTTGGCCTCCGGGGTGTTACGGACGTCGATGCCCTTGCTCTTTGCATAGGCGACATCGATGCTGTCCAACCCTACCCCCCCGCGAATGATCACCCGCAGCGCGGAGGCCTTTTCCAGGAGCGCCTGCCGCACCGGCGTCCGGCTGCGGACCACGATTCCCTCATACGCTCCGATGATATCCCCCAGAGCTTCCTGGCTGATATCATCGCGTACGTCCACCTCGATGCCGGCGGACCGCATCTCTTCGATGGCGCTCGCGTCAACCGGATCGCATATCAGTAGTTTGCCCATTGTGTGCTCCTCTCGTGTGGCTAGGGATTGGTCAATCAGGGACCAGGCCAACAACCGGCGAAAGCGGATCTTGCTTCAGTCCTTTTCTCCCTACTTCCTACTCCCTACTCCCCAGCTCCCAGTATCTCATCAATCAGCCCCAACACCCAATGGATATCCGCCACCGTCAGATCGCCCATATGCGCGATGCGGAACGTCTTCTCCTTCAGCGTGTTGCCATAGCCGTTGGAGATCATCGCACCGCGCTTTCCCAGCTCCTTGTTGAGATCCGCGACGCTGATACCCCGCGTGTTCCGGATCGTCGTGACCGTGTTGGAGAGGAACTGCTCGTTCGAGAAGAGTGCCCAGTCTTTCCGGGCCCAATCGCGCACGACATTCGCCATTTCGATGTGGCGGGCCCAACGGGCCTCGAGTCCCTCCGCCAGGATGTCGTCCATTTGCTGGTTCAGGGCCTGGATGAGGCTGACCGCGGGCGTTGCCGGGGTCTGATTTCGCTTGAAGTACTTGAGCATGGTCAGGAAATCGAAGTAGTAGCCCCGGTTGGGTACCTGCGCTGTCCGCTGGAGGGCGCGCTCGCTCACGCCCGTGATCGCCAGCCCCGGAGGAAGCGCGAAGCACTTCTGCGAACTTGAGATCACGACGTCGAGGTCCCAGGCATCGAACTCGATCTTCACCCCGGCCATCGCTGAAACCGCGTCAACCAGGATGAGGGTGTCCGGGTACTTTGCGCGAACCATCGCGGCGATCTCTTTGAGGGGGTTCATCACGCCCGTGGACGTCTCGTTGAGCGTCACCGTGAGGACGTCGTAGTCCCCCTTGCTCAAAGCCTCATCCACCATCTCGGGGGTGAAACCCTCACCCCAGGCAACGTCGACCCGGTCGGCGGGCACGCCATTCGCCTCGGCAATCTCATACCATCTCTCGGAGAAAGCTCCGCACACGGTGATCAGCGCCCGCTTGAGCACCGTCTGCCGAAGGGAGCCCTCCATCACGCCCGTGCCGGAGGCTGCGTAGATGAAGACCGGCTGCTCCGTATAGAGAAGCTGCTGGAGTTTGGGCGTCACCGCGCCCTGCAGATCTGAGTAGTCCGTGCTCCGATGTCCGATCATCGGTGCGGCTTGTGCTTCCAGGATGGACTCGCGCACGTGTGTCGGGCCGGGAATAAACAGCTTCTTGACCGTGGACATTCTCTTTCCTCCCCCTGGCTAATGAATAAATGCAAGCTCGGCCAATGAGAACAGAGGACGTTGAGTCCTCCTATCCGACAGACCCTACTATACCACTAGTCCAACCCTGGTATGCCATCAATGGTGCCGGTTAGCCACAACCGCGCCGAGTCCATCACCGTGACAATGAGAAGCGCGAAGACGACGCCCCAGACCAGGGGCACCCACGCATTCCGCCAGCCGCTGACCGTAGCGTCCCGGTGAGAGATCAGGACAAACATCATCGCACCCAGGAGCGTGAACATCGCCAGGACACCCAGGGCGCTGTAGGCCGAGACCGCATACAGGGCGACGCGAGAGGGAAGGGGCTCCAGGAGATAGATCAGCCCTGCCATCGCCAACTCGATCGCCAGCAGGAGTCCCATCTCGTGCCAGGTGCGCACGGTCGTGGTCTCTTCACCATCGTGCCATAGCGATTGGTTGAAAGCCGGCACCAGGACGACGCTCATCGACATACCCATCAGCGCCCCCGAAAGCAGCCTTAACCACGGCTGCGGCGCGTATCCCAGGATGCCGACGCCGGCGGGGCGAGAGCTGAACTGCTGGACGATATCGTAGAACTGCCCGTCGCTCGTGGTGGAGTTGACGCCATCCAGAGCCCAGAAGGCAGCAAAGAGGAAAACCGGGATGAAGAACGGCCATCGCGGGAAGGAGAGGGAGCGCCGTCGCCGCCAGATACCCCATTGCACCAGGAGCCCCGTCAGGGCGCCGGGAAATGTTCCCGTGCACCGCTCGCACAGGGGAAGCTGCTCCCCGGCGATGGAAAAAGAGTGGCTCGGCCGGCGATGGCAGACGGCTGCCGCAATGTAGTCGGTCTTACGCAGGAACCCACCTGGCGTAGCAATGAGGAAGGCAGCAATCCCTGCCAGGGCCAGCCCGATCCCCAGCCATTTTACAAGGGGCGAGAACGGCTTTTGCATCAAGCCGCCCTCACCGAGATGCAGAGATGGCTAGGCGTTTCATATCGGGGGATTATAATGGTCGGCATCGAAAAGACAAGCGATGGCGCGTTTGAACGTTATAACGTGCCAACGTTCAAACGTGTCAACGCATCAACGTTCCCCACGGGAGTCACTGAATGACCCATCATCATCAAGGAACTGCAGCTCGAGGTCCGGTCGCGGGCGATCCGGGCGAGGCCGGTACAGGTGTGCGTCGGGGCCCACTGGACCTTCGTCGGTATGCAGGTGGAGGGGGAAAGCACGTTGTGCGCCGGCATCGCCTCAACGCTGTCGGGCGGATGGAGCAACCACCATCATGGCGGTGGCCCTCCCGTGAAGCAGGCAGGGCGTCTTCTCGAGCTTGCCGCCGTTGACCTCGTGCAGATGGCGGAGAGTGATCAGCGTCCTCGAAGCCGGCGTGGGACTGGCAGCTATCAATGCTCTGCTTGATGTCGATGAGACGGCGTGTGTTGAGCTCAACGCGGCCGATGTGATCGCCGAGCGTGGTGCAGGAAAGAAGGTTGCGGTTGTCGGCCATTTCCCCTTTGTGCCGCGCCTGCGAGAGGTCGCCGGCACGCTCTGGGTCCTCGAACTGAACCCGGGCACCGGGGATCTGCCCGCTGAAGAGGCTTCGCAAGTGCTGCCGGAATCGGACGTAGTCGCCATGACCGGGACCTCGCTGCTCAATGGCACGTTCGACGGGCTCATCGATCTTTGTCGTCCCGACGCCTATGTGGTCGTGTTGGGGGCGACGACGCCCCTCTCCTCCGCCTTGTTCGCGGTCGGTGTGGACGCCGTGTCGGGCACCCGGATCGTCGATCCCGCAAAAGCCCTGACGGCCGTGAGCCAGGGCGCCACATTCCGCCAAATCCCGGGCAAACGTCTGCTGACCCTGTTCAGGGAAGGTTCGTAGTAATCGCTTCAGCGGTTCTGACGGCTGAGCCCGGGGACGCCCCCGATCTTCCTGATCGACCTGGGCTAGGGGTATGTCCCCAACTCCTCCGACACAAAGGGGACGAAGGCCACACCGCCCAAATTGATCTTGCGCATCTCGCCATTCTCCACGACGACCTTCCACAGGACCTGGTAGGTGCCACTCTGGCCGACGGGGATAACCATGCGCCCACCTTCGGCCAGTTGATCGACCAATGGCTGCGGAATCTCAGGCGCGGCAGCCGTGACGATGATGCCCTCGTAAGGCGCAAATGCCTTCCAGCCATCGTAGCCGTCGGCCTGCTTGGTGTGCACCTCGTAGCCCAGCGCCTCGAGCCGTCTCCGGGCCACTTCCTGCAGCTCCGGGATGCGTTCGACGGTGTAGACCTCCATCCCCATCTCCGCCAGGATGGCCGCCTGATACCCTGAGCCTGTGCCGATCTCCAACACACGATCGCCGGGCTGTAGCTCCAGGGCCTCGCTCATCAGCGCGACGATGTAGGGCTGTGAGATAGTCTGTTCGTAACCGATGGGCAGGGCAAAATCGCCATAGGCTCTGTCGGTGGTGCCCTCCACGAAGACTTCGCGTGGCACCCGCGCCATGGCCTGGAGGACCCGCTCGTCCTTCACGCCTCGACGCCTGATCAGTTGCACCATAGACTCACGGTTCATCCCGCCCTCCTCCGCGTCTCTCAATACTGTGCGGGCCGAGTCATACCTCAGTTGCAGGTGTCCGGGTCCGGGTATGGGATCTCGCCCTGCCAGTCGAGAACCTCATCCCCTGAGAGCACCCAGATCTTGAGTGGGACCGATTGGCATCGTCGCCACTCGAACGTCAGCTCTCCCGCCGGGAGTTGTGTGGTTTCGCTGACCTCATCTCGATAGTATCTGTAGGTCCCCGTGCCTCCCGTCGCCTGGACCCGTGCGACGCCGGACCACTGACCCGAGTCCGGATCGTCCTGCCACTCCAGGAGTTCTACATCCGCCAGGGCCAAAGGCTCCGGTGTGGCAATCTCAGGAGCAATGTCGGGTGTCGAGGTGGGCGTTAGGGTTACGATGTCGTCGACCGTGATCTGCAGCACGATGCGGCTGCCAAAGGGGCTTCCATCTTCCTGGTGCATCTCCCAGGTCGACGAGTAGACCCCGGTTTCCTCCGGCGCCGTCATCGGAACGAGGATCTGCACCGTGGCGCCCGGTGCCAGCGATGTGACGCTGAAGGCCTCGGGGGCACCGAGGGAGTGGCCCCCCGAGAAGACCAAGCCCGCGCCGCTTGGCCAGGCACAGTTGCCGCTGTTGTCTAGTGCGATGTAGGCTATGAGCGGCGTGCCGGGGGCGACGATCGGATCGGGCTCTATCCGGACGCGGTCCTGGTGGACGCGCAATGTGCAGACCGGGGTCGCGGTCGGCGTTGGCACGACATTGCCGAGTGGCGTCACGCGCGGTGTTACCGACGGAGACGGAGTGCGCGTTGGGCTGGAGATTGGGGCGGAAGGTAACGGACTCGCCGTCACTGCGTCGACAGAGGCCGGAGAGTGGAGACCCTGTAGGGCCATCGGGGAACCATCACCGGCCATAAGCCAGATGCCGCCGCCTATGACAGAGGCCAGGAGCGCGAGCAAGCTCAAGCGCAGCCACCCGATCCGCCACCGTGATGCCGGAAGCTTTCGCTCCGGCTGGGGGGGCGCGATCATCCCGGCATCCGTCTGGCTGGCGGTCGACATCTCCTGGAGTTCGGCCAACCGCTCCTCTCCGGCGTTCCCTTCAACCCCCGTCGAAGCGGGCGTCCCCTCCTCAGCGCCTCCGGGCTCGGGTGGTGGCGTCCCGTCCTTGAGACCGTCATCCTGTGGGAGACTGAGCCCCTGGCCCGCCGAGGCAACGACGCTGCTGAGCGGCCGGACAAAGGGGCTCTCTTCACCCAAATCCAGCGCGAGACGAAGGGCGTCGGCCATTTCCCCGGCGCTGCTGAATCGATCCTCCGGCTCTTTCTCGAGCCCCCGGACGATGATCTCCTCGAGTGCGGCCGGAATCGAGGGCGCGAGGAGGCGTGGGCGAGGAGGAGGCGTGTTGATGTGCTCCATCACCATCCCCATCGGCGATTCTGCGGAGAAGGGAAGCTGCCCGGTTATCGCTTCGTAAAGCACCACACTCAGGGAGTAGATATCGGAGGAGGCGGTTCCGGCCTTACCCTTGCCGATCTCAGGCGCCATGTAGGCCGGCGTTCCCACCATTGCGCCGCTTGCCGTCAGGCCGGAAAGCGTCAGCATCCTCGCGATGCCAAAGTCGGTGAGGACGGGTTCGGCCTCGCTGAGAAACATGATATTCGCGGGCTTGATGTCACGATGAACCATGGCCCGCTGGTGAGCGTAGTCAAGGGCACCCGCAACCGCCGCACCGATGTGAATGACCTGCTCACAGCTCAGCGGACCTTCCTGCAGCCGGTCCTTTAGCGTTGGCCCCTCGATATACTCCATGACCATATAGTAGAGGGCCAACGGCTCGTTGTAATCGAAGTCGTAGACCTGGACGATGTTGGGATGGCGCATCGTGGCCACGATGCGGGCCTCACGCTGGAAGCGAACCACAAACCCTTGATCATCCGCCAGGAATGGGTGCAGCACTTTAATGGCCACCATGCGGTCGAGTTGGGCCTGCTGGCCCTTGTACACCTCCGACATGCCGCCATGGCCGATGTGCTCAAGGATCTCGTATTTGCCTAGGGTTTTGCCGATTAGAAAGCGGACGCTACTCACAGTTCTCCAACTTGGTCGTCCCCCTTGATAAGGAGGGGGGATCTGCGTTCATTATAGCTGGTACCATGGTCCCATCAAGAATCACCCGTGGAAACAGGGTCAACACTGAGCAGGAGCTCAAGGGTCACCCCTGTCCGATAGGCTTCGACTTGCTCGGGCGGGGGGAGGTGGGCCCCGATACGCGTGATGGCCCCTACGGAGTAGGCCGTCGCCAGCCGCGCGCACGCCGCCAGCTCCAGCCCGCGGATTTGCCCTGCCACAAGTCCCGCAACCATGGCATCGCCGGCACCCACGCTGCTCACGTCAGCAACGCGCGGGGGCGTCGCGAGAAGCGACCGGTGGGCGTCGATGAAAATGGCGCCCCGAGCACCCATTGAGACGACGACCAGCAGGATGCCGTAATCGAGGAGGCGCCGACCTGCCCGCTCAATCTCAGAATACGTCTCCAGGCGATGCTCGACGAGCTGCTGCAGTTCGTCGACATTGGGCTTGGCGATCGTGGGCCCGGCGCGCACGCCTTCGCGGAGTGGCTGGCCGCTTGTATCCAGGACCACGCGCTTCCCCAGTGCGTTCAGCCTTGTGATGAGGGACGCATAGATGTCCGCTGGGAGCCCCGGCGGCAGGCTGCCGGAGAGGACAAACCAGTCGCAGTGCGATGCCAGGGTTTCGAGGATAGCTCGAAGGGCGGCGATTTTCGCCTGCGGCGGCGGCGTTCCGGGCATATTGATATCCGTGGTCTGCCGTTGAGCCGGATCCACGATCTTGATCCCCGTACGTGTGCGGCCCGGGATTCGCACAAAGGCGTCCACCATCCCTTTCTGGTCGCACAGCCGCTCGAAAAGCTCGGGGTTGTCCTCTCCCAAGAAGCCCGTGACGGTCGCGGCATAGCCGGCATCGGCGAGAAAGGATGCCACGTTGACCCCTTTTCCGCCGGGGTCGACCTGCATGGCCTGCCCGCGATTGATGGTGCTGAGTCGGAAATTGTCGACGCTCACAGTCTGGTCCAGGGCTGGGTTCATCGTTACGGTAACGACGTTCATCATGGGCTCCTCATCTTGGGCTGCGGGTCTTCCCCATTGTAGTCGATTGTTGGCTTGCGCGGGTCGCAACGTTTGTTGCGAGATTGAGGTGCCTGAAGTCTGGTATAATCTCACTACTATGGCATTACTCTCAGTTTCTCATTTGACAAAATACTTCGGTGCCGACGACATCTTCGCCGATATCTCCCTCGATCTTCACGCCGGCGAACACCTTGCACTTGTTGGCGCCAATGGGTGTGGGAAGAGCACACTCCTGAACGTGATCGCGGGGCAACTGGAGCCCGAGGGCGGTGAGGTGAGTCGAACCCGCGATAGCCGGCTGGGATATCTCCCCCAGGACCCCGACTTCTCGGGGGAGGGAACGCTGTGGGAGGCGATGGAGGCTGTCTTTGTGGGTCTGAAGGCCAGACAAGCCCAGCTCAGACATCTCGAGGCCTTGATGGCCTCGCCCGATGAGGAGGAGCGAGAGCGAGCGATCGAGCGATACGGCAGGGAACTCGAAGCGTTTGAGCGAGCCGGGGGCTTCACCTACGAAGCGCGGATTGGCCAGGTATTGGGTGGGCTGGGCTTTACGGAGCAGGAATTCCACCAGCCGGTGGCCTATCTCAGCGGCGGTGAGAAGACGCGTGCTCTCCTGGGCCGACTCCTGCTTGAGGAGCCGGACATCCTGCTGCTCGACGAGCCGACCAATCACCTTGATCTCGAGGGGATTGAGTGGCTGGAGGATCAACTGAAGGCCTGGCGCGGTGGGATGATCGTGGTCGCGCACGATCGAGCCTTTCTCGATGCGATTGCGACGCGGGTCGTCGAGATGGCCCAGGGGAAGCTGGAGACCTATACGGGGAACTACAGTGCCTACACGATGCAGCGAGCCGGTCGCCGGGCGAGGCAGGAGGCGGAGTATGAGGCGCAGCAACGTCATACCCAGGAGACCGAGGCCTATATACGACGCTATATGGCAGGTCAGCGCTCCGCCGAGGCCAAGGGACGGCTGAAACGTCTGGAACGTGAGGAGCGCCTGGAGCGTCCGGTTGAGGAACAGCGGATTCACGTGAACCTCCAGACCACGCTGCGCAGCGGAGACCTCGTCCTTGGGCTCTATGACCTGGAGGTCGGGTACGAGCAGGGCAAATCGTTGGTGCAGGTCGCCGAGGCGGAGATTCGGCGAGGGCAGCGCGTGGCCCTCGTAGGCCCCAATGGTACGGGCAAGACGACGCTCTTGCGGACGATCTTGCGCCGGCTGCGCCCACTGGAAGGTCGCGTCCGCCTGGGGGCCGCGGTCCGTGTCGGCTACTTCGCGCAGGTTCAGGACCATCTTGTGGGAGGCCGGTCGGTTCTCGATACGCTGCTCGACGCGGGGATGGGATCGATTGCCGAGACACGCAGCTTTCTGGCCCGCTACGGGTTTCGCGGCGATGATGTTTTCAAAGATGTCGCCGTTCTTTCCGGCGGCGAGCGCGCGCGGGTAGCTATTGCCATTCTCTCGCTGGCCAAGGCGAACTTCCTGCTCCTGGATGAGCCGACGAACCACTTGGATATCACCTCTCAGGAGGTGCTTCAGCAAGTGCTGCTCGGATTTGACGGAACGATCCTGATGGTCAGCCACGATCGGTATCTGATCCGCGAGATAGCCACAAAAGTGTGGGCGATCGGGGATGGTATCCTCCACGTTTTTGAGGAAGGCTACGAGCCCTATCAGGCTTGGCACCAAATGTGGCGAGATGCCCCTCGTAGGGCCAAACAGGTCGATGAGGAGGCCCGCGCGCAACGAGAGGCCGAGCGGCGGGCCCGTCGTGAGCGCGAGCGGGTCCTGGCTCGTCAGCAGGAGCATTTGGTCGAGCTGGAGGAGGAGATCCACCGCCTTGAGGGGCATCTGCAGACGCTAACCTACGCGCTGGATGCAGCCGGACGCGACCAGGATGTCTCTAGGGTGGCGAAGCTGGGCGCCGAGTATCGCCAGACCGAGGTGCGGGTCAATCAGCTCCTCGAGGAGTGGGCGCAGGTCGCCGACACGCCTCTGGCAACGACCTGATGGCGATTCCTTACCGCATTGGGCTCACGGGGAATATCGCCACCGGCAAATCGACGGTCGGGCGAATGCTGGCGGATCTGGGAGCAGAACGGATCGACGCCGACGAAGTTGCACATGCCGTCATGTCTCCGGACGGCAGCGCGTATGGCCCTGTTCTCGAGGCGTTTGGCCCTGAGATTCTGAAGCTCCGATGGCACCATCGACCGAAAGGCGTTGGGGGCCATCGTTTTCTCTGATCCGCTGGCGCTCGGGCGCCTGGAGTCGCTGGTCCATCCCGCTGTGATCCGGACCGTGGACCGGATCATCGCTTCATCCCAGGCCCGGGTCATCGTGGTGGAGGCGATCAAGCTCCTGGAGAGCGGGATGGCCGAGGACTACGATGCCATCTGGGTCACCACGTGCTCCGAAGCCACACAGCTTGAGCGCCTGGTCCGTCTCCGCAAGTTGAGCCGCGCCGATGCGCTGCAGCGGATCGGCGCGCAGCCTCCTCAGGCCGATAAGCTCTCCCGTGCCGACGTCGTCATTGACACCGGCGGCTCCTTGGCCGAGACACTGGCCCAGGTTCAGGCTGCGTGGCGTGCCATTCCCGCTTGACGGGCAGTGCGGCAGCGCTCAGGCACCGAGGATCTCGGTTGCCAGGGCGACGTTTTCCTCGACGATGGCGTCCTTGTCACCTCGATACATCCCGACGTTGACCACATCGGTGGGCTTGATGTTCTCGAAGGCATACTCGAACGCCATGCGCGCGTCGATTCGGCCCGCGCCCATGATCTTGTAGCCGATGCAGGGCTTCTGAATCTGGCGGATTGCATCCACTGCGCGGATCATGTCGGCAAGCCGGAATCTCTCGCCGCCGCCGGTGTGGAGACTCCCGCAGTTGAAGAAACAGACAGCGTGGAAGTCTGTGACGCCCAGGCTGTTGGCCCAAAGATGAGCCTCTGGTGCATGGCCGGCGACGCCTGCGGGCACGCCGCGTGAGCGTGCATACTCGCACCAGTTGCGAATCACCGCGGCATCCTGCCGGCGGTAGGCATCGTCGACGAGCGCCCCGTGGAAGTAGAGAGCTTTACATCCGATCTCGACGACCTCGTCGATGGCTTGTACCATATCGTTCTTCTCGCGGAGATTGACCTGCGCGATCCATTGGAGGGCGCCCCCCGCCCCGAGATACTCTTGCACAGCCTGCAGGACGTGTGGGGTCTCGTTGTTCGTGATCATCGTCGTGATGCCTGCGGCTTCGGCCCGGCCCCAGGTCTCTTGGATGCGTTCTACCGTATAGTAGGTGCGCATTTCCCTGTCGCGCTCCGGATTCTGGTGGCTATAGCCCCCAAAGGGATTGGCTCCCAGGATCAGGCGTGTCACGTTAAGTCCGCAGAATTCGACGATCGGTAGCATGTGGCCTCCTTGACAAACTTGTGATATGCTCACCCAAGATCATCATAGCCATAATTGGCCGGTTAGTCCAGGGGGGCAAGGCGAGGAATCCCGGATAAATGTGATATTTGTCCTCTTTTCTCTCACAAAGATCCTATTATAATAACAATCATTATCCGTGTTTGGCGATTTTCGTCTGATTGGCCTAGTGTAGATACACTGATCGAGTACTGCGATCCGACTTGGGGGAAGGTGGTAGGATCTGGACATAAGGCGAAACGTGGTTTGTGTAGGAATCTCGAGTGGGCGTCCTTGACAGGGCTATGATTTGTTCTATACTGGATATATCCACATGTCCATATATCCATATGGCTAATCGCGACGCAGAAAGTCCTAATGGCCCAATTTAGTATTGATCCCCGGGATCCCTTGCCGCGCTATTATCAGGTCTATTCGTCGCTTCAGGATCGAATACGAATAGGCGAGTTTCGGCCGGGAGATGCGTTGCCATCTGAGCGGCAGTTGGTCAAGGACTACGGCGTCAGCCGGATCACAATTGTCAAAGCGTTGGATTTGCTGGTGCGGGACCGCCTGATTGATAGGCAGCAGGGGCGTGGGAGTTTCGTCACGAGTTGTGAGGAGCCCGGTGCTGAAGAGTCGAGCTGCAGGGTCGCTTTCTGTATGCCCACGTATGCGGATAGCTACGTGACCTCGGTCCTCATTGGTGCGGCCCGTGTAGCAATGCACGAGGGCGTGCAGCTTGAGATCGTCGGGCTGGAGTCGGAGGAACGTGAGAGCCTTCGCATTCGGGATGCCGTTGACGGCGGCGTCAGCGGGGTACTGCTCTTCCCCCGGTCGCGTTTCGCGGATATGGGGCTCTTTCGTGAAATGCAGAGCCGAGGGTTCCCGCTGGTTCTATTGGACCGATACTATCGGGAGCTTGACACGGACCGTGTGGTCTTCGACGATTTGGGGGCAGGATATGCCCTCACAAAGGCCCTGATTGAGCGAGGGCATCGTCGTATTGGTATTTTCCCGGGGCACGAGGTCAAGGTCAGCAGCGTGCGCGGACGCATACGAGGTTATCAGCGGGCGCTTGAAGAGGCCGGACTCATTTATGATGAGGATCTGGTCTGTTTGGATGTATACGAGGCGCTTTCTCCGGTGTCGCTAAACGAGAGCGAATCGAGTCACTTGCGCCTATTCGACCATCTCCGTCGCGATCGGATCACGGCGATGATCGCGATTAACCAGTTCGTAGCCTTGCAGATGAATTTCGATTTGATGCGGATCAGGAATGAACTGATGCGGGCCGTGATTGAGGGCCGAGGTGGGGATGTAGAGGGTCCGGGTGTTGACATTGCGGCGGTCAGCCACAGACTTCTGGGGCGTGATCAAGCGTCACTGGTTATCATCGCTCTGCAATCCGGTGAGGCTTTAGGCGAGCAGGGTATGAATGCTCTGATCAGGCGTATGGTCACAGGTAGTGACCTGAACCCGCAGCGGATCGTGATCCCTATGGAGATCGTCCCGCTTGCGTAATGTGTGACTTCGTGCGATACTGTCAGATGTTGTGATCTGCTCGGGAAGGGGGGTGATAAGTCGCGGAACGAACCATCCATTGGATGCCGAAGTATTTCCCAGTTGTCTGTAGCTTAACTTCAACCACGTTGTAGGAGGATAGAATCCATGTCGCGAAAGCTCATGTACCTTGCAGTCGCGGTCTTGATCGCGGCGATGGTGGCGGGCTGCGGAGGAGCTACCGAGCCCCCCGCCCCCACCAATACGCCGCAGATCGTCAACCCGCCGGTGGTAAGTGAACAAGCGACGTCGACCCCGCGGCCGACGCCCACGGCTGAGCCCACGGTCGCGCCCGAGGCCACGGCAACCGTGGCTACGGCCGTCGAGGAGTTCCAGGTCAACGGTGTGACCATGCCGTTCAGTCGCAATGAAGTGGTCATCAACGACCAGGTCGACTTCTCGATCTTCGATAGCTTCAACCCCTTCATCCCCAACGGGGAACACTATCAGAACGGCCTCGGCCAGTTTTCTCGTGAGTGGATGTGGTACGTCAACTATGCCACCGGTGAGATCATCCCCTGGTTGGGCACGGGGTGGGAGTACAATGCAGACTACACCCAGTTGACCCTCTACGTCCGCAAGGGTGTGACGTGGAACGACGGCGAGCCCTTCACGGCGCACGACGTGGTCTTCACGCTGCAGATGGCCATGGACCCGGAGTTCGACGATCTGGGTGGCCTTCCGCAGTCTGACGCGGAGTTCTGGTCCGATGTCAGCGCGCCTGATGACTACACCGTGGTCATCACCATGACCGAGCCCCGCCCGCGCCAGCACCTGGCTTTCTGGTGCAGGATCGTAGGCGGTCTGAACATCTACCCTGAGCACATCTGGTCGATCGTGGACCCGCACACCTATAAGAATGATCCGCCCGTCTACACCGGCCCCTACACGCTGATGAAAGTCTATCCTCAGAATAAGGTGTTCGTGTGGCAGCGGAATGAGAACTACTGGGGCAAGTCGATCGGCTACTTCCCCGCCCCCAAGTACGCGATCTACCGCACCGGCCCTGGCGCCGACCAGCAGCTCGCCGAGGTCAAGGCGAACAATATGGACATCTTTGGCCTGGGCTATGATATCTACCAGCAGAACAAGGCAGATATCCCCCAGATCAATGAGGTGACCTACGTCGATCCGTGCCCGCGTGCGGCGTGGTTCAACAGCATGCAGCCCCCGCTTGATCAGCCTGAGTTCCGCCGCGCGATGTCGATGTTGATGGACCGCGAGAAGTGGGGCGCGAACATCTGGACGCCGCCCTCCAAGCCCGCGCAGGGTCTGTGGGCCGACTACCGCAACCTTGATAAGTTCATCGACGAGGATGCCAAGGCCAAGTGGGGCACGCTGACCTACGATCCCCAGGCAGCCCTGGATCTGCTGGCGACCATCGGTTATACGCAGCAGGGTGGCAAGTTGGTCGATTCTGATGGCAACCAGGTCGCTCTCGCAGTCACGACCCCGGTGGGCGTCGGTGGCAACGAGTACCTGATGGGCCAGGACTTCACCGAGGAGCTCAAGTCCATCGGCATCGATGCGACCTTCGAGTATCAGTCGACCTTCTGGGACAACCTCGACATCGGTGATGTGCAGATCGGCTTCTGGTGGTTCTGCGGCGCGACCGTGGATCCGACCGAGCTGTACAATGGCTACACCTGCGACCGCGTTGTGCCGCTGGGCGATGTGGCCACCAACGGTAACGAGGTTCGCTACTGCAATGAGGAGTACGATCAGACTCTGCTAGCGCTGAATGCCATCGATCCTGACTCCGCCGACGCGATGCCTCTGTACAACAAGATGTTCGATCTGTGGCTGCAGGATCCGCCCGGTGTCCCGCTTATCGAGACCTACTACAGCGTCAGCTTCAACACCTACTACTGGGACAACATGCCGTCGAACGACAATCTCTACACTGTGCCCTTCAACTGGTGGGGCCAGATCGAGCAAGTCTACTTCAACGTGACGCCTTCGGGCAACTAGTCAGGACACCGTCTCTAAGGTGACTGGTTAGGTTCGTTGAATCTGAGTCAGGTCAGGTCCCGTGCCGAAGCAGGTGCGGGGCCTGACCGCCCGGAGTGAGGCGTGTTCTCACCTACTTCAGCAAGATGGATCAGTGTGGTTCGAGTGGTGGAGAAACATGCGTCGGTATGCATACGTACGTGCAGAGTGGAACGTGTGTGTTCTGATGCGAAGTTTGCCGTCACTCTGAGCGAAGCGAAGAACCTGCGGACGTTGTCCGGGCGTCTCGGCTGGGGCCTCCGTTTCGCTCAGGGTGGCAAACCGGACCCTGGGCTTCTATCCCCGTTGTACGGGGGAGGCTCCGTTGAACCATTGGCCCCATCGGACGGGGCAGCGCTCCGTCTCTACGATTCTGATCATGAGAGGTGCTTATGTTTAAGATACTCCGGAAGTATCCGATTCTGTCGTATTATGCTAGTAAGATCTTTGCCTATTTCCTCACGATCTTCGGCGCGTTGACGATCACGTTCTTCATGTTCCGTCTGATCCCCGCCAACCCGGTCGAGAACTGGATTAGGTCGTTGGAGAAGACATACTCGGTGAAAATCCAGGGTGGCGAGGCGATGGTCCAGGCCTATAGGGAGAAGTTCGGTATGACGGGCTCCCTATGGAAGCAGTATTACAAGTACATGTACCAAGTCCTCGTCCACTTTGATCTGGGCCCTTCCTTTATCAACTTCCCCACGCCTGTCATCGACCTGATGAAGGCGGCCATTCCGTGGACGGTCGGGCTGTTGAGTGTCTCGATCATCATTTCCTGGACCTTAGGTCTGGTGATCGGGTCAATCGCGGCGTGGTTTCGCGACACGTCGGCTAGCGGCCTGATCACCAATATCTCCATCGGTCTATCGCAGATTCCCTCGTACTTGATCGCGCTCTTCCTGGTCCTCTTCATAGGCTATCAGTGGAAGTTATTGCCTACCCGTGGTGCGTTTGATGCACAGTACCAGATCGGGTTGAACTGGAACTTCATCAAGAGTGTGGTCTCACACAGCCTCCTGCCGGCCCTGTCGATCATCATCGTGTCGCTCTCCGGTTGGATTCTGTCCACCCGCTCCCTGGTGGTCGGCAATATGGGCGAGGACTACCTGCTCTACGCTGAGGCCAAGGGAATCAATCCGCGGAAAGTCATGATCGGTTATGCCCTGCGCAACGCGATGCTGCCACAGGCCACAGGGCTGGCGCTGACCATGGGTTCGATGATGAGCGGGCAACTGCTGATCGAGAACATGTTCGTCTTCCCGGGACTGGGGCAGGTGATGGGGCGTGCGGTCGCCATCTTTGACTACAACACGATGATGGGCATCATCATTCTATCGGTCGTCAGCGTCATGACGGCAAGTCTGCTGGTCGACCTGCTGTTGCCTGCAATTGACCCGCGGGTTCGGACCGCCATCAAGGCGTAGGAGGAGTGGGATGCTGAGTTTTCTAGGAAGTTGTTGGCGCACGAGCGGGAAGTTCAAGTTCGGGGTGCTGGTCCTCGCCTTTTTCGTGGTGCTGGCCCTGGTCGCCCCATTGATCTACAGGCCCATCATCGGGAATGTGAACCCTGCGCGGCCTGGGGCGTTCGGACGCTGGCTGCCTGCGGGACCGGGTCATCCTCTGGGAACCGATGGCCACGGGCGTGATCTGCTTGCGGATTTCCTCGCCGGCTTGCAGAAGACCCTCCTGATCGGTTTCCTGGCCGGTTGTGTCGCGTCAGCCGTCGGTATTACCGTGGGGTTCCTTTCGGCCTATGAGGGGGGCTTGATCGACACGGTGCTGCTCACCTTCACCAACATGTTGATCGTGATCCCCTCCTATCCGGTCCTCGTCGCTATCGCGATGGTCACGACCGAGCTGATCGTCGCAACGATGGCCGTCATTCTCGCTCTCTTCAGTTGGCCGTTCTCGGCCCGGACGATCCGGGCGCAGGTGATGACGATGAAAGAGCGCCCCTACGTGGAGTTGGCAAAGGTCTCGGGGCAGGGCGACTTCGCCATCATCTTCACCGAGATTCTCCCCAACCTGGTGCCTTACCTGCTGATGGGCTTTGCCTTCAGTGTCGTCGGCGCAATGGTCTCCGAGGTAGGCATTGAAGCGATCGGCCTGGGGCCGTCGAACATTATCACGCTGGGGTTGATGATCAACTACGCCCAAGGATGGGGGGTGTACAGTATGGGGCGGATGGAGATCCTGCTGATCCCCGTCGGGGCCTTGGTTCTCATCTTTATGGCCATTACCATGATCAACCGTGGTATGGAGGAGTATCTCAACCCGCGTCTGCAGAAAGTGACCAAGTGACCACGGAGAAGCGATCATGTCTATGACGATGAATGAAACAACAACACGCCAGCGGACTGGCGACGAGCAAGTACTGATGGAGATCAAAGACCTGCGTGTCTGGTACCGGACGTCGCGCGGGAATGCCCAAGCTGTCGATGGGGTTGATGTCACCATTGACCGCAACGAGATCTTCGGCCTGGCCGGAGAGTCGGGGTGTGGCAAGACAACGCTGGCCAGGGGCCTCCTGGGGATGACCAAGTTGCCCGGCTTCATCGAGAGTGGCGAGGTCATCTACTATAGCCGCGTCTCCGGCTCGACGTCCGTCGGGCGCGACCTGCTGAAGCTTTCGGCCCGGGGGATGCGCGAGATGCTTTGGAAGCATATCGCCTACATTCCCCAGGGCGCGATGAACGTGCTGAGCCCGGTCCATCGTGTGGAACATCAGATCCTGGACGCCATCTACGAACACAGCGATATGTCGAAGGAGCAGGCTCGCGACCGGATGTTCGAGTGCCTGGATATGGTGGGGCTTGAGCCGGCCGTTGCGCGCATGTACCCTCACGAGCTCAGTGGCGGTATGAAGCAGCGCGTGACCATCGCAGCGGCGGTCTCGCTGAAGCCCGGTCTGATCATCGCTGACGAGCCTACCACAGCGCTGGACGTCAACGTCCAGCAGGTCATCCTGCAGGAGTTGAAGGAAATCGCCAACCAATTGGGGCTGACGCTCATCTACGTGACACACGATATGGCGGTACACGCCGAGCTTGCGGATCGTATGGGCATTATGTATTCGGGGCTGATAGTTGAGGTCGCACCGGTGATCGAGACGTTCAAGGAGCCGCTGCATCCTTACACGCAGGGCTTGATCGCCTCCATTCCTATGATTGGGGGGGATCGTGAGAGGATGGTCGGTATCCCCGGCCATGCGCCCAGCCCGTTGGATTGGCCGCCGGGCTGTCGTTTCCACCCGCGTTGCCCTTACGTGATGGAGGTCTGTCGACACGAACTACCTCCAATGTTGGAAGTGGCCCCGGGGCGACGGGTTGCCTGTCATCTCTACCCCAACCCGATGTCTGAAGACGTGACTCAGGCGACGCATATGGACACGCGTCTCTCAGAAGATGGATGGGTCGCAGCTTCCGAGGAGTTTAGTAAGAAATGAATACGCTAGACAATCAGAACTGTTCTCGAAGCTCGCAATGTCTCGAAGATTTTCAGTATCCCCACCCCAGGGTTCGAGCGAGAGTACATCGCCGCTGTGGACCAGGTCTCTCTTGCCCTGCACGAGAAACCTGCCCGGATCGTGTCGTTGGTCGGCGAGAGTGGCAGTGGAAAGACGACGCTGGCCCGTATGCTGCTGGGGTTGACGCCCCCGACCATCGGGCAGGTGCTCTTCCGCGGTAAGCTGACCACCGAGTTGACCAAGAGTGAGTGGTGGGACTTCCGCCGCAACGTGCAGCCCATCTTCCAGGATCCGTTCAGCATCTACAACCCCTTCTATCGCATCGATCGGGTCTTGGATATGACGATCAAGAACTTTGATCTGGCCTCTTCGGCGGAGGAGTCGCTGGCTCTCAAGACAGAGGCGCTGCGTGGTGTCGATCTGCAGCCCGATGACGTCATCGGGCGATACCCGCACCAGCTCAGTGGCGGCCAGTGCCAGCGCGTGATGTTGGCGCGCACCTTGTTGCTGCGCCCCAAGATCATTATCGCAGACGAGCCGGTCTCGATGATCGATGTCGCCGTGCGCGCGCTCTTCCTGAACATCCTGCTGGACTTCCGGGATAAGTACGACATCTCCTGTCTGTTCATCACACACCACCTGGCGACCGCCTACTATATGGGTGGCCCGATGTTGGTGCTGTGCTTCGGCCGGGTCGTGGAGTCAGGGATCATCGACCAACTGCTGGATAAGCCTTCGCATCCCTATACCCAGCAGTTGCTGAAAGCTATTCCCTCGCCCGATCCGACGGAGCGTTGGCAGACGTCGCGCGAACGTGAAGATCACCGATCGACCGCTGACCCACGAGGGCAACAAGTGTGTCTACGTTGAGCGGTGCCCGTATGCTATGCCGATCTGCTCCGAGAAGCGGCCGCCCGACTTTGAGGTAGAGGAAGGCCACTACGCGGCATGCTTCCTGCATCAGGATCGCCCCGTGCGAGAGCCCGTGGCCGAGACTCAGGCGGCGAGACGCCGGCAAGCTGTGGGAGCCGAGGACTAACGTCTTGCTGAGAAAGAGCTTCAATTAGGTAGCAGACAGCCTACAGAAACGGGTGTGAACCCAGTTCCTGTAGGCTGTTTTTTTCAACAACGATAGCGCAGATGAAATGGAGGCTGGAGTTCGATGAAACCGCTAAAGATCGGATTGATTGGGACTGGTGGCATTGCGCAGACGCATATGAAGGCGCTTGCGAAGACGGACGAAATTCGAGGTCGTTGCCGTCTGCGATCTTGTCGAGGAGAAGGCCCAGCGGACCGCTGACACCTACGGCGTTCCCCTGGTCTTCACGGACTATAACAAGATCCTCGAGATGGACGAAGTTGAGGCCGTGAGCATTTGTACCTGGAACCAGGCGCACTGCGCACCCGCGGTGGACGCGCTTCACGCAGGGAAGCACGTGTTGGTCGAGAAGCCGATGGCCGCCACGCTTGTCGATGCCACCAAGATGACGAAGGCCGCCCACGAGACCGGGCTGATCTTGATGGTCGGCGTCCAGCCGCGCTTCGGCTTTGCCCGCAAGACCGCGAAGGGCATCGTCGACGCCGGTACGCTCGGTGACATCTATTATGCTGAAGCCGTGGCATGCCGCCGCTGCGGCATTCCCGGAGGCAGCTTCATCCGCGCGGAAACCGCCGGCATCGGGACCGTAGCCGATATCGGTGTCTATGCGTTGGATGAGGTGCTTCACCTGATGGGGCATCCGAAGCCGGTGGCCGTCTCCGGCATCGCCAACAACCTGCTCGGTAAGTCACACACTCCTGTTGAGGGCTGCTGGCAGTGGGTGCCCGAGGATCTGAGCGTTGAGGACTTTGGGGTCGCGTCGGTGCGCTTTGAGAACGGCGCGCTGATGGTCTTCAAGACCTCGTGGATCATGCATATGGACTCGCTCGGCAGCAATCTGATTCTGGGGACCAAGGCGGGGATGAAGATGAACCCCCTGACCCTCTTCACCCATAATTACAGCCGCCTCGTCGATATCACCCCGCAGCCGGGCATGCGGCGGGATGAGGATCTCTTCCTGGCGAAGAATATGGCCTTCGCTGAGGCGATCTGGAATGGCACGCCCTCGCCGATTCCGGCGGATGAGATGCTGATCACCAACGTCATCATCCAGGGTCTGATCGACTCGGCGGCGGCGGGTCGTGAGGTGGAGGTGTCCGTTCCCGAGGTATGAGCTTACCGGTTGGGAACGTGATGTCAGACGTGATGTCAGCTTGGGGTTGGGTTTTCAGCTGTCTGGGGCTGTGCACGATGCTCTTGACGGGGTGTAACCCAACCCCGATTCCTGTGACTTTTCCGCCTTCGGGTCTCGAGACGCTCTGGGTCGTTGACCCGGATGCACTTAGTTCGGCGGAGCAGACGCTAGTTCTCACTTTGCAGGGACTCGTGGCGGATGGGTCCAGTGCAATCTGGATTAAGGATGTGGGGATGAATGCCCTCATCCTGGCGGATCTGAAAGAGGAAGGTATCAACATTCGCGAGGCGGGTTCCGTGTGGGATCTCTTGGACGAGTTCCGAGAGGCTGTCGCAGGCAGTGTGCTCTACGATCTGGGCACTGACAGCATCAATGTCGCAACGTCGCTCTGTGGCCCGCTGAGGGCCGTCGCGATCGACACTTCGCTCCAGGACCAGGCCAAGGCGGCGGGTTTGGCGGTGCTGGCCGACGCACGCGGCATGGATGAGGTCGAGGCCTTTGATACGTATAGCGAGATGTTTGCCTCTTCTGGCGAAGCCGGGCTTCTCGGCACGGTCATGGTCGAGCAGGCTGAATCCAAGAACGCTCACTTGCGCGACTTCGCCGTTTCCCGTGACGCCTTCACCCTCTATGGCGTTGACCCCGACAACCATATGCGAATCGCGCATGCCCTGGGCTCGGACCTTACGGTCTTCGGCTGGGGGGGCGACGAGCATGCCTGGATCCAACAGGTGAGCAGCGAAGGTGGCGCAGGCATTCCTGCGGACTGGTCGCGCAATCTCTCCGTGCTCCAGCGGTTGCCTGCAACGCTGCCCGAACGGCCTCACCCTTCCGTTCGTCCGGCTAAGGAAGGGGAGCGCATTATTGCCTTCGTGATGAGCGATGGGGATAATATCCAGTGGATGGGAGGGCAGTTCGTCACCTCCGAGGGATTCTGGGCCAGTCCCTATCGCGGCACCTTCAACATGACGTGGGAGATGGCGCCTCTGCTCGCGGAGGTGGCCCCGCGCACGCTGGCGCACTTCTACCAAACGGCCAGTCATGGCCGCACCATCGACGACTTCGTCACAGGCCCCAGCGGTATCGGGTACGCGTATCATAGCTACCTGCCCAACCGTGAGACCTTTGCCGAGCGCACGGCGGCTGCAATGCAGGCCGGCGACCTGACCATCGCCACGATGCTGAACTCAGGCGGTGGTATGGAACAGAGCGCTGAGCTGCTCGCGCAGCCGGGGATCATGGGCGTGATCTACAAGGACTACTCGCCCTACAACGCCAAAGAGGGCCGCATCTACCTGGTACGAGGGCAAGCCCTGCGTCTCCTATCGCTATCTGCTTTGGGAGCCGCTGGCAAAGAACAGCCCTGAGGGCGTGGCTGAGGCCATCGCAGGTTTACCGGCTTCACCGCAGACCGATCCCGACAGCTACGCGCTGATCAACGTGCATGCCTGGTCGTTCGAGGAGATCGGCGGGCCCATGGAGGCCGTCAAACGCACCATCGACCTCCTGCCGCCCCATACCCGGGTCGTCACTGCAGAAGAGTTCGTCGTCCTTTTACGGGAGAACTTCGGGACTCCCGTGTCTCGGGGACTAGGCATTCGTGGACCGTGTCTTTTCTGCCTATGTCCGATTCGGTTGGGTTGATGCGCTGCCGGCGATGCCGCCGGTGCGCTGAGATCAAAGAAGAAACGTTCACACACTAAGGCACTACAAGGAGACTAACAATGTTACGCGTTGCAATGCTCAGTATGGCTCACGTGCATGCCAATGGCTATGCACAGCACGTTGTGGATCATCCGGAGGCCGAGATCGTCGCGCTCTGGGAGGATGACAAGGGCCGAGGTGAGGCCGCGACCGAGCGCTTTGGCGTTCCCTACGAGATGGATCTGGAGAAGGTTGTCAGCCGCGATGATGTAGACGCCGTCGTCGTCAACGCCTACACCAGCCAGCACCCCTGGGTCATGAAGACCGCGCTGAAGTATGGTAAGCACATCTTCACCGAGAAGGCCCTGTGCGTCAAGACCACGGACGCCGACGAGATCGTGAAGGCCGTCAACGACAGCGGCATCAAGTTCATGATCTCGCTGCCCAGCCGCACCCGCGGCGAGACGCTCTTCATGAAGGATGTCCTGGACAAGGGTTGGCTTGGCGACGTCACGTTCATGCGCGCGCGCGTCGCGCACAACGCTGCGCTCGACGCCTGGTTCCACGATGGCAGCGCCTGGTTCGCCGATGCAGAGTTGGCGGGCGGTGGTGCGCTCTTCGATCTTGGTTGCCACACCGTGGACGTGATGCGCTGGTTCATGGGAAAGCCCAAGAGCGTGGTCGCCAAGATCAACAACTTCTCCGGCGCCTATCCCATCGACGACAACTCCGTGATCGTCGTGGAGTTCGAGAGTGGTGCCCTGGGCGTCCTCGATACGTCGTGGGTCCAGCGCTCCGGCCCCAACCCGATGGAGATTCGCGGCACCAAGGGCTACGTT
Source organism: uncultured Chloroflexia bacterium (assembly GCA_963751345.1). Classification (GTDB taxonomy): domain Bacteria; phylum Chloroflexota; class Anaerolineae; order B4-G1; family SLSP01; genus PWVB01. The sequence continues at coordinate 366,475 of CAVVUS010000030.1, read as the reverse complement.
GGGCGTGACTCCGGTGGGTTGACCCTGAGCTCCACCGATCTGGACACCGGCGGGATCCGGGGCTACATCACGCCGGCGAGGATGCCGGAGTCGCTTCCGATGCCGATGGATCAGTGGATCAGCGCGATCCTGCACGGTACGGAAATGACGATCACCGTCGAGGATGGCCGCAACCTGACCGAGATGCTCGAGCGGTCGTATCAGGCCTCTCGCGAAGGACGCCAGGTCACTTTCTAGGAAGCATGTCTAACCTGTGCCAGGTTTCGAAACCTGGCGCAGGGTGCTAACAGAATCTGGCAAAGATCGTCAGGGCCGACCTATGGCGCAGCTGAACCAACGTCGGCCCTGGCAGATACCAACACTGCTTACATCGAGGAGGCTGTATATGGATCCCCTGAGAATTGCCATCGTCGGCGCGGGCGCGATCTCCGGCGCGCATCTGCAGGCGCTCTCGACCGTCGATGAAATCAAGGTCGTCGCCATTGCCGATATCGTTCCCGAGCGTGCTGAGAATCGTGCGGCCGAGTTTGGTATCCCGCACACTTACGTGGATTACAAAGAGATGATCGACAAGGAGGACGTGGAGTCCGTCTCCGTCCTCACCTGGAATGAGGCGCACGCTGCTCCTTCCATCTATGCGCTCGAGGCCGGCAAGAATGTGCTCGTCGAGAAGCCGATGGCGGCGACGCTCGACGACGCGGTGGCCATTACCCGCGCCGCGAAGAAGAGCGACAAGTTGCTCATGGTCGGGCTCAAGGCGCGCTATGGGGACGACCGGATCGTCGCGCAGACGATTGCCGACTCCGGCGTGCTGGGTGATATCTACTACGGTGAGAGTGGTGGGTTCGGTCGCCTGGGATTGCCCGGCGGCAGCTTCATCACCAAGGAGACCGCGGGTATCGGTGTCGTCGGTGACTGGGGCGTCTATAGCCTCGATGCGACACTCTGCCTGATGCACCACCCCAAGCCCGTCGCGGTGTCAGGTGTGGCCAATAACTACCTCGGCAAGAGCTACTCCCCGATCTTCGGCGCGCATCACCATGGGGGCGATTTCTCGCCCGAGAAACTGAGCGTCGAGGACTTCGGTGCCGCCTGGGTTCGGTTCGACACGGGCGCCGTCGTGACCTTTAAGGCAGCCTGGATCTCGCACCTGAGTGGTGGTGGCGCTCCCTTCCTGCTGGGCACGCAGGCCGGGATGAAGCTTCACCCGCTGACGATCTACCGGTGGGAGTTCGGGATGCTCACCGACACGCAGCCCGTGAACTACCAGCCGACCGAGCCCATCGACCAATTCCGCCGCGAAAACCTGGACTTCGCCAAGGCTATCCGGGAGGGCCTGCCCTCACCGATCCCGGCAGAAGAACTGCTGTTGACGAACGTCATCATGCAGGGACTGGTGGATTCGGCCGCCGTGGGGCACGAGATCGAGGTCAGCGTACCTGAGATCTAGTTTATCAGCCGTAGGCGGGAGGCAGCGTCGTGTTGGATTTCGTGAATGCCGCAGACTTTGGCGCCATCGGGGATGGGAAGGCCGATGACACGGGGGCTCTGCTGGAGGCCCTGGCTGTTGCGGAGAGCGGTCCGCCGATCTGTTATCTTCCACCGGGAAAGTACCGGATCGATGGCGCGCTCGTCGTACCACCTGGTGTGACGCTTGCCGGTGCTTCCGGTGGGGTGCCTCACTCGGAACATCCGATTGGCACGGTGCTGCTCGCTTATGGAGGTCGTGATATGCCTGAGGGTGATCCTCTTGATCACCCTCAAGCCCAATGGCGTTGTCCGCAATCTCATCATCCACTACCCCGAGCAATCGATCCCTGAGGTGGCGGCCTATCCCTGGAGCATACGTGTGGACGGCGAGCTCTGCCAGATCGCGGATGTCACCCTCACGAATCCATACCGCGCGCTGGATCTGGGTACGTGCTGGAACGAGCTCCATACCGTACGGAATGTCTTTGCATGCCCGCTCAATATCGGTGTCTATGTCGACCGGTGCACGGATATCGGGCGGCTGGAAAATGTTCACTTCAATCCCAACTTCTGGGCGCGGATGTCGCCCGACCTCGGTGATCCTGTCACAAGGCCCGGCTTCAAGGAATATCTGGAGGCGAATCTCATCGGGTTCAAGATCGGCAAGACCGACTGGGAGTACATCACCAACAGCTTCGTCATCTTTCCCAAGATCGGCTTCCACTTCGATGACTTCGGGTATGGACCGGGTAACGCAGTGGTTACCCAATCCGGGAGCGACATCTGCCCCGTGGCCGTCCGAGTGGATCGTTCGCAAAGCCACGCGGGCGTCCAGTTCGTCAATGGGCAGTTCATGGCCACCGTCGAGATCGGTGAGGCCAATGAGGGGCCGGTCAAGTTCACGAACTGCGGCTTCTGGGGTACGCCGGAGACGCAGTCGCACGTCGTCAAGCAAGGGCCAAGCACCCTGATCTTGAACGGGTGTCACTTCACCCGCTGGGATGCCGACAACATCGGGGCCCCATGTGTGACGGCAGATGGAGGCCGGCTGATCGTCAACGGCTGCGACTTCGCGGCGACACCTCAGGCGGCGGAAGCCCCCGGGACGGCGGTGGCGCTGCATGAGGGCCTGATCGCGGCCTCGATTGTCGGCAACGCTTTTCGCGGAGAGCACGGCTGTCCAGAACCAGAGCGAGGCGGCGGTTGAATTGGGATTGAACACGATGCTGTGATAGAATCGGCAATGGGTAGGGGCGCAGCATGCTGCGCCCGTACGGATTGAAGGCGGGGCGCAACACCTTGCGCCCGCATGGATCATCGTTTCAGTAACTCACTAGGAGGCTATGATGGCTAAGAAGTTCCGCGTTGCGATCATTGGGACGGGTATGATTGGTAGCACCGCACACGCACCGTCGTGGGCGTCGTTGACGAAGGATGTCGAGTTGGTTGCCACCGCTGATATTCTGCCGGAGCGGGCAGAGCAGGTGGCCGCCGGATTTAACGTTCCGAATCACTACGGTGACTGGCAGAAGATGCTTGATGAGATCCAGCCGGACATCGTCTCTGTTTGTACGCCCAACTGCTACCACAAGCCGATCACGATCGCCGCACTGAAGGCGGGAGCGAACGTCTGCTGCGAGAAACCCATCGCGCCCGGCTACAACGATGCCAAGGAGATGTTTGACGTCGCCGAGTCCGTGGGACGCGAGCTCTTCATCACGCAGACCGCGCGCTTCAGCGGCTCCTCCTTTGCAGCCAAGGCCTATGCGGAAGCGGGCATGCTGGGCGACATGTACTACGCCGAGACGGCGACCATTCGCCGCCGTGGTATCCCGAAGTGGGGCGTCTTCCACATCAAGGCGGAAAACGCCGGTGGTCCCGTCTACGACATCGGTGTGCACGCGCTGGATATGCTCATCTGGGTCATGGGGAACCCCAAGGTCACAGCTGTGAGCGGCCAGACGGTCACCAAGTTCGGAAACAAGGATGAGGACCTCGTCACCTCGCTGGGCGAGAGTGGCGCCGATGCGGGCCTGTTGATCGAGCCCCGTCCCTATGACTATCACGAGTTCGATGTTGAGGACTTCGCCTCCGGCTATATGCGCATGGAGAATGGTGGCTCGCTGGTGCTGCGCACCTCCTGGGCTGCCAACGTCGAGCAAGGTGCGGGCAGCACCTTCATCCTCGGCACCAAGGGTGGCCTGATGTTCGACCCGCTTCGCTATATCGCCAACCAGGGTCACTACATGTCGGACTCCGTGCCTCACATCCCCTCCGACCCCGGCAAGGCATTCTCCGGACACTTCCTTTATATGCAGCACGTGGTTCGCGTGCTGCGTGGCGAGGAGGAGAAGATCGTCAAGCGGGCAGAGGTGCTCAACGTCATCAAGGCGACTGGATGCCCTCTACAAGTCGGCCGAGGTCGGGCACGAAGTTCCTGTCCAGGCTGACTAACGTTCAAGATTAGGATCGGAGAAACGTTCGAACGTTTTGACGTTAAAACGTTCGAACGTTTCTCACTAAGGGAGGATACCATGAAGACATACCGTGTAGGTATTGCTGGATTCGGGCACATGCACATCAACAACGTGGCCGCGCTCTACGCCAAACACCCCCAGGTGGTGATGGCCGCGTGTGCGGACACGGAGCCGGCCAAACCGGAGCTTCGGGTCGCACCCTATACCCGTGCGTGGAACAAGCAGCATGCGATGACTGAGCTGGGCGTGGCCAAGGCCTACGACAACTACAAGGAGATGCTGGAGAAAGAGAAGGCGGCGGGCACGCCGTTGGACATCGTCATCATCACCTCCGAGAACGCCAGACATGCCGAGATCGTCGAGGCATGTGCTGCCGCAGGCGCCAACGTCTGCATTGAGAAGCCGATGGCCGGTACGCTCTCCGACGCCCTGCGAATGGCCCGCGCTTGCGAGGCCGCTGGCACCCAGTTGCTGGTCAACTGGCCGCTCACGTGGTCACCGGCGGCGCGCAAGGCCAAGGAGCTCATCGACGAGGGCGTGATCGGCAGAGTGCTGGAGGTCAAGTGGCGGGCTGGGCACACCGGGCCGCTGGGTCCCTCTGCGGCGCACGAAGGTGTGAGTGAGGTCGTCGAGGGGATGACCGGGCCGGAGCGCGCTGCTACGTGGTGGCATCAGGCTGCGGCGCATGGTGGCGCAATGCTCGACTTCTGCTGCTACGGCGCGATGATCTCCTACTGGTACGTCGGCGAGAAGGCGACGGCAGCGATGGGTATGAAGGCCAACCTCAACAGTCACTGGGGCGACGCTGAGGACAACGGTGTGATCGTGGTGCGGTTCCCCAACGCGATGGCCCTGCTCGAGGGCACGTGGACGACGTTCGATCATGGTGTACCGACCGGCCCCATCGTCTACGGAACCACGGGCACCCTGGTTGTGGACCGCAAGGGCGACAACCAGATTGTACGGCTCGAACGTGGCCATGGCCGGACCACCATCTATGATGTAGAGCCCCTTCCCGAGGGTCGGCAGACTGTGGCCGAAGAGTACATCCATCACCTTGAGACCGGTGAGCCGCTGCACCCCTCGCTGGGGCTCTGGTTCAACGTTGACGTGATGTCGATCCTTGACGCCGGCGTTCGTTCGGCGGCGAGCGGCAAGATCGAGTTGGTCGACAACGCTACCTGGCGGATTGGGTAACGAGGAATAGAGGGACGTTTGAACGTTCGAACGTGCAAACGTTCGAACGTTCAAACGCCTTCACAATGGAGTAACCATGCGAAAACACGATCGCTCGGAAGAGCGCACGGCATTTCAGGAGTCCAGCCCCTATTTCCCGGAGACCGACAGTCGTGCCGACGTCGCCATCGTCTATGGGCTGAACGATACATTTGAGGAGCGGGTTAATCGCTGGCGCGAGGCCGGCTATCGCATCCATGTGATGACCGGCGTGGCGTGGGGCGGCTACCAGGCCTACGTGCGCGGCGAGTGGGATGGCCGGCAGCACTACGACGATGCCCAGGCGGCCGAGGGTGGCTTCAAGCTGGAGCACGGGCTTGGTCAGGGGCACGATATGTTCTACATGATGCCCAGCAAGACCTATGCTCGCTATTTGAGTGAGGGACTGAAGCGCGTTGTCGATGCCGGCGCGCTGGCAATTCACCTGGAGGAGCCCGAGTTCTGGGTTCGTGGAGGGTATGGCGAGGGCTTCAAGCGCGAGTGGGCCGAGTTCTACGACGAGCCATGGCAGGATCCTGCGTCCTCTCCTGATGCTCGATACCGCGCGGCCAAGCTCAAGCAGTATCTCTACACCCGGACGTTGGCCTACCTTTTCCACGATCTCAAGACGTATGCAGCTGAAAAGGGCAACCTTGATTTCAAGTGCTACGTGCCGACCCACAGTCTCGTCAACTACGCGCACTGGCGCATTGTCAGCCCGGAAAGCCAACTCCTGACGATCCCGGATTTTGATGGTCTGATCGGGCAAGTCTGGACGGGCACCTCGCGTACGCCCAACGTCTATCGCGGCGTCCCACGACAGCGAACGCTTGAGGCCGGCTATTGTGAATACGCCTCCTGTGACGCGATCGTCCGAGGTACGGAGAAGCAGGTATGGATGCTGGCGGATCCCATTGAGGACAATCCCTCCTACTCTTGGGAGGACTATCGTGTGAATTGGGAGTGCACGGTAACCGGTTCGTTGCTGGTAGCGGGGAGTGAGCGTTTTGAGATTATGCCGTGGCCGCGTCGGGTCTTCTTTGGCTCTTACCCGACCCACAACCTGATGGCGGATCCGCTCCAGCCGATGATGGAGGATTACCTCTCCCGCCTCAAGGCAGAGGCTGAGGCAGGACCCCAGGTCGGCAGACGGGAGTCAGAGCACAGCGCCGTCCCCGATGGATGAATTACGATCCGGAGGAGCTGTACGCCGATACCCAACGTGCGTTCGATCTCTTCATCAAGTTCTACGATGAAAAAGGTCAGGAGAGCAAACGTGAGACGCTTGGGTTTGCGAACCTCGCGACGGAATCCAAGTCTCTCCGCTTTGGTGATATCCGGGCGACGGCTAACGGTCTCTATCGGGATCTGGCCCAATGGGAGGATCAGGAGGACGCTCAGCGCATTCGTAACGCACTGGCTAGGTTCATGCACCGGCCCACCGACGATCTGGAAATGATCCCCCAGTCCTACAGCACCGAACTACAGGTCGTCTACAATGCGCTTCGGGATATGGATTGGCCCGAGGACACCGAATACCTTCACGGGATGACCGGCATTGGGCTGGGCATCGCCGACTCGCTGATGTTCCAGCGGGGCGACCCCGAGCCGAGCGACCCCGATATGTCCTCGCTCTATGGCCTGGCTATGCCGTTGGTCAAGCACGGCGTCGCATTGGATATGGTCCAGCTCGAACGGGCTGGCGATCCCGGCTATCTGGACAACGTGCAACTCCTGTTGCTTACCTACGAGGGACAGAAGCCTCTCTCTCCGGACGTCCACGAGTCACTGGCTGCGTGGGTCCGTGCAGGCAATGTGCTGCTCCTTTTTGGCATCGGTGATGCCTACGACGGTGTGCGCGAGTGGTGGAATCAGGATGGCATGTCCTATGCCCGCCCCCAGGCACACTTGACCGAGCTGTTGGGCGTGGGCCGCTCCCCGAAGGCCGGCACTTATGGAGTCGACGAGGGGCATCTCGTGGTCGTGCCGGCGTCACCGGCTGCCCTGGCGCACGACGAATCCGGCCCTGAGCAGGTGCTGGCGCAAGTAGCCTCAGCGTGCGAGACGGTGGGACTACCGTGGACCCCCGGCAATCATCTTGTCCTGCGGCGCGGTCCCTACATCGTCGCCGCGGGGATGGACGAGACAGAGGACACGACTTTGACGTTGCCGGGCACCTACGTCAATCTCTACGATCCTGATTTGGCGGTCGTCACGGACCCGCAGATTGCGCCCGACACCCGGTGGCTGCTCTATGACCTGGCTCGGTGTCCCGAAGGCCCGTGGGTCATCGCGGCAGCCGGGCGAGTCGAGGATGAGCAGGCGAGTCAGGATGGGCTCACGTTCACCGCCGAAGGGATGGCAGGGACGGAGTGTGCGGTGCGTGTGAGTCTGCCCTCGGCACCGACGTTCGTGTCGGGTGAGGGGTCGGACGTCGCGATGGAGTGGGATGCTGCATCGAAGACTGCACTCGTCCGCTTCTCCAACCAACCTGCGGGAGTGTCGGTCCGCATCTCTCTGACCTAGTGCTCTTTTAAGTTGATCCGTGGCAACTGTCATCCTGAACGTGCCCCACGCAGCGTGGGGACGTGAAGGATCTGTGCCCCGCAAGGATGGCAGAGTCCGGCAACCGAGTTTACTGACCACTAGGTTGAGTCGGAAGCGGGTTCGGCATCAGATAACGCGAAACATACCCCGTTGGACGTTGGGCCCAGCGGGGAGATAGCGATCGAGTTATGGGGCAGGAGATGCGAGCCGTTGTACCGTTGGTCATAGTGTTGGGTGTGAGTCTGATGATGTCTGGGTGTCAGGCGGCAGTGCGAGGCAATTCTCTCGATCCTCCGCCAACATCGCTGCCGGATGTGCTCTCGGTGGCTCCGACGATGATGAGCGAGGTACTGTCCGCGGAGGTGCAGACTGTCGACCTTGGGGCGGCCTACGATCAATCGATCAGTGAGCCGGTGCCCGTCGGCACCGTCAGAGTCTATTCGCATCGCCCTATGTACAGTGTTCAGTACGATGAGCTGACCGTTGACGATGAGCTGGTGTCGGTCGAATATGTGTGTGCGGATGGCGAGCACCGAGACCTGACGAGTTGGCTTACGCCGGTGGAGTCTGAGCCGACCGGCGGGACGACGACGTACCGGGGCTGGCCGATGGATTTCTCCCGACGGAGATGCTCGGTCAATCTGACGGTCAGGAATACCGTGGGGGACACAATAGGGATCTCGTTCAAATCCCACTGTCCTACCTGTCATTGAGACCCATACGATAAGCTGTGTCAGCCGGTCTCGGTTCCACAGTCGTGATTGTCTTTCCCGGACTGTGGAGTTGAGGCCGGCTTTCATAGATGATGAGAGGTTGTCTCGTATGTCATTCCACTCAACTACGACGCGATGGTTGTGCCTCGCGTTGCTTCTGGGAACTTTGGCGGTTGGCTGTACAGCAACAAAGGTTACCTTGAACACCGACGATCCGACAGCGATGGGCCGCTGGACTGAGGCCTGGCAACAGATCGTTCCGGAACCCACGCTGCTGCAGTTGCGGAATGCTCAGATGATCGGCCCCTTTGATCACACAGAGTATCGGGGCTATGACGAAGTCTATCCGCCGGAACAGACCCTTGCGTCAAGCCCGTCGATCGACTTCGGCGCAACCGCCACCGGTAAGGATGGGGAGACGGTTCAATGGAAAGCGTCGCCTGGCCTGGAATCCACGTATCTCTCTCCGTTGGCGTTGAGTCTCTTCATGCCGTCCGCGCCTGAGAGCGTGCTCTACGTCTATGCCGAAATCGAGGTGCAGGACCCTCAGTTGGCGGAGCTGCGGTTTGGCGGCCCCGATTCGGTGGAGGCCTGGCTTAGCAATGGTCCGGATGCAGCCTGGCATAAGGCCTATGCCCCGGCGATCTCGTGGCCGTTCACTGATCTTGAGCACAACCGCGCCTTGATCGGGCTGCAGGCAGGGACGAATCGGCTGATGCTGAAGTTGATGTATACCACTGCTAACTGGTCTCTTCAAGTGCAGACCGCGAACTACGGCGATCCACAGCCGATCGTCAGCGGGGTTGACCGCTTGATCTCCGGTGCGCCCGACCCGACCACGCGCATGGTCGCGCGATACAAGCTGGTTGAGATCGAGGCTGCTATGGATCAGCAGCGGCAAGTCAAAAACGCCCTGGCGGCACTCAAGCGAGATCCTCTTGCCACAGATTGGGACGTCACTTGGGCCGATGCCGTGGCGGCGCAAGCCGACAAGACCGGCAGCTACATGCCCATCCACGACGTCAATATCAACTACCAACCTGTGACGTCGGTGACCCCCTACGACTCCTTCTGGCCTCAGTCTTCGGCGCCGGCCCAAGAGCTGATGGTGCTCGACGTGAGCTCGATGAGCCCGCAGATGGAGTTCGCGATGAGTGTGCTACAGGGACTGGTCAATCGCACCCAGCCGCGCCTCTATCTGCTCCACACGCGCTACTCGCGCCAGGACTGGCAGTGGCTCCAGGAGCTCGTCTATGAGGGCTATACGTATCGCGACGTCTCCGTGGACGACGTCTGGAATGCATTCCGGTCCGAAATCTCAGGCGCCGTGATTTATGATGGTTCGATCATGGATGAGATCGGCGCCTATCACTCGGATCAGCTCAACCAGACCAACGTGTTGATGATGATCTCGTCGTTGCAGCAGGCCGTCCCACTGACGGAGGAGATGAACAAAGAGTTGGGACTGCCGGTGCTCTTTGATGCGCGGGGTAAGTGGGCGAACCAGTATGACATGATGAGCTGGGCCTATAGAGAGCTTTTCCCCCAGATGAACCATCGCATCGTGGCGACCGATTATCCCGGCATTTTCCTCCTGACCGACTACCTGGTCGAGAATCAGATCTTCACCTTCTGGTTCCCCCAGGAACGCACGCAGCCGGAGGAAAACCTACTGCGCGGTATCCTGGCCTCCACCCCACCCAACACGCCGATCGTCGGCTGGTGGTTCGACTGGATGCCGAATCCCCAGGATCCCGTGCACAAAGAAGCGGACGCCGTGATGGAGGCGCCCGGGCTCATTCGGGGCTCCTACTTCGGCAAGGTGCTGACCCCCTCTCACGAGGCGACCAATCTCTCCGTTCACTCCGGCGTGGCGGTGGGTCCGTGGGAAGCCAAGAGCCCGCCCACGCCCGAATTCGACCCCACCAAGGTCTATTACGCGCACGTGATCTCCGATGGTGACAACCTGGGCGAGGCTCTGATGATGCGCACCCGTGATCTCCAGTGGGACAAGCCCCAACGCGGCGATGTGCCGATGGGGTGGTCCTTCGCTCCTGGGGCGGCGCGGATGGCGCCGACGGTCCTCAACTACTACCTGCGAACGGCCACGCCCAACGATCTCCTGGTTGGTGGACTGGGCGTCGGCTACACCGAGCCCGATGTCTATCTGCGCGCATACCCCGACCAGCGTGACTCGCTCTACACGACCTACGCCAAGATGACCAGCGATGCGCTGGGTTGGATCGACACCGATTGTCTGTGGCTGATCCGTGGCACTCAGGCTGCTGAGGACCGTTATGCTGAGGGAGCTCCGGGCACCGACGGCAATGGCCGGCTCAAGGGCATCTTCAACGGTTACGGAGGCAGCCCCCAGACGGCCTCGGTGCGGATCGCGCCGAACAATGTCGTGGTTTTTCATCCTGCGACCGGCATGACCTCCGGTAAGTCCCGCGAGGAGCTCATTAACCGGATGGTCTACGAGATCCAGGAGGCCGCCGGGCACAAACGCCCCGCTTTTGTCGAGGCCTGGGTCTTGAACTGGGCCTGGTCAATGGACATGCTCATGGAAGTCCAGGATCGCCTCGGCCCGGAGTACGTTGGAGTTCGGCCTGACGTGTTGGTCTCGTTAGCCCAGCGTCCACAATAAAGGAGACGATGATGATGACTCACAATCCGACGGCATACGCTCAGTGGCAGAATGCGCGGCTCCAGGTAACGCCCGAGCCCAACCTGCTGCGATTGACTAACGCCCATTTGATTGGGCCGTTTGACAACACAGGTTTCCGCGGCCTACGGCAGGCCTATGCTCCCGAGCAGTCCATTGACTTGGATGCGAGCTACAATGGTAAGAACGATCGCCTGGTCAGCTGGCGGCACATCCCGGATCTGGAGAGCACCTTCGAGATGCCGCTGGATCTGGGTGCCTGGACGGACGCGGAGAACTGGAGCGTCTTTTACCTCTACGCCGAGGTGGCAGTGGCGGAGCCCCAGATGGCGCACTTCGCCACAGGGGTTTCCGGCATTGCTTTTGCCTGGGTCAACGATCAGCCTGTCCTGAACCCGACGATCTTTCGGCTCGCTGACTCAGAGCTCGAGCGAGCTTTGGTGTCGCTGAAACCCGGCGTCAACCGCGTGCTGCTCAAGCTGCTGTTCTTCATGCCTCGGTGGAATTTGGTGTGCCGTTTCGAGGCCTATGGTGCTGCTGAAGGCGTGATCGCTGGGTTGCAGACGCTCATAGACGGAACCCCCGATGCAACGATACGTCTGGCGGCGCGCTACGAGCTCGCGGAAGTCTATGCTGCGCTCGATGATGGGGCCGGTGTTGAGACCGCACTTCAGGCGTTGGAGCGTGATGCGCTTGCCAATCCCTGGGATGTGGCGTGGGCGCAGGCCGTACGTGAACAGCATGCAGCGACCGGGTCATATCTGCCGCTGCACGATGTCGCCCAGCGATATGAACCGGTTCTGGACGTCGAACCCTACACCACTTTCTGGCCCAAGTCCTCCCGTCCCGCGGAGGAGCTGCTGGTGCTCGATGTGAGCGAGGCCGACCCCCAGATGGAATTCGCGATGAGCGTGCTTCAGGGGATCGTCAACCGCACGCAGCCCCGCCTCTATCTGCTGCACACGCGTTACGCGCGGCAGGATCGCGAATGGCTGGATGAGTTGGTGTTTGAGGGTTATGCCTACCGCGAGGTGACTGCCGGGGAGGTCTGGGCCACCTTCCGTGACGAGATCAGAGGGGCCGTGGTCTATGATGGCAGCATCATGGACGAAATCGGAGACTATCACTCCAACCAACTGAACCAGACCAACGTGCTGTTGATGATCGGCGCCCTGGAGGACGCGGTCCCGCTCACGCCTGAGATGGCTGCAGAGCAAGGGCTTCCGACCCTCTTTGACGCGCGGGGGAAGTGGGCCAACCAGTATGAGATGATGCGCTGGGCCTACGTGGAGCTCTTCCCGCGGATGAACCATCGCATCCTGGCGACGAACTACCCCGGCATCTTCCTGATCACGGACTATCTGGTGCAGTTCAGGATCTTCACCTTCTGGTTCCCGGAGCACCGTATCCTGGCGGAGGAAAACCTACTGCGGGGCATACTGGCGTCCACGCCGCCGAACACGCCCATCGTGGGCTGGTGGTTCGACTGGATGCCCAATCACAAGGACCCGGAGCATCGTTCTGCTGATGCTGTGATGGAGGGCCCCGGCCTTCTCCACGGTTCCTACTTCGGCAAGGTGCTGACGCCGTCTCACGAGGCTACCAACCTCTCGGTACATTCCGGGGTGACGATGGGCCCGTGGCGTCACAAGGCGCCGGAAGTGCCGGAGTTTGATCCGACCAAGGTCTACTATGCGCACGTGATCTCCGACGGCGACAATCTGGGTGAAGCGTTGATGATGCAGACCCGAGATCTGCAGTGGGATAAACCCGAGCGGGGAAGTTTCCCGATGGGGTGGTCCTTCGCCCCGGGGGCTACGGTGATGGCGCCGGCGGTCTACAACTACTACGTTCGCACGGCCACGCCAAATGACCTCCTTGTCGGCGGGCTGGGTATCGGCTATACGTTCCCGAGCATCTACCTGTCCGCCTATCCCGAGCACCGGGAGCAGCTATATGCAGCCTATACCCGACTGACCAATGAGGCGATGAAGTGGCTTGACACGAGTTGTTTGTGGCTCTTTGAAGGCGGGCTTGCCGAGGAAGACCGTTACGCTCAGGGGTCCGATGGGCAGCTGCAGGGCATCTTCAATGGGTATGGCGGGGGGCCCGACGTCGGGTCGGTCCGTACGGCGCCCAACGGCGTCGTAGTTTTCCGTTCGGTGACCAGCTCGATGTGGGGCACGCCGCGCGACGAGATCGTGGACTTGATGGTCAAGGAAATCCGTCAGGCCACGGCGTCTATGCCTCGCCCGGCGTTCATTTGGGCATGGGTGCTCAACTGGGCATGGTCGATGGAGAAGCTTCAGGAGGTGCAGGCACAGCTCGGCTCTGAGTTCGTGGCAGTCCGTCCGGATGTCCTGGCTGCTATGGCGCGTGAACACACGTGTCCGCCGCCTGAAGCCTGAGGGAATCGCGTGATCGCAATGTCGGTTAATACAAGTCCATATTCACATTAATAAGGAGAGAGTGCCATATGCCTGACTATAAGTTCTTCACGAAATACCAGCTCGATTACGCGCTCAGGATGATCGGTGAGGCGGCCTACGTCGAGATGGCGCCGTTGACCATCCGCGCCTGGTGCACCGGCGAGCCGGTTCCCTATAACGAGCGCAAGAGCGGCGAGGCCTACAGCCTGGAAGCTGGTGACAAGTGGGGCGATCTTTTCGATAGCGCCTGGTTCAATTTCACGGGCACCGTCCCGGCCGAAGCAGCGGGCCAACACGTCGTCCTGTTGTTGGACGTCAATGGCGAAATGGCCATCTTCGACGACGCGGGTATCCCGGTTCGCGGGTTGACGGCGGTCGGCTCGGAGTTCGACTACAGTCTGGGTCGACCCGGCAAGCACGTCTTCCAGATAACGCCTTCCGCCAAGGGCGGCGAGACGATCGACGTCTGGGCGGACGCGGGCTGCAACGATCTCTTCGGACGACTGCTCGGCAATGGAACCGTCCAGCAAGCCGCCATCGCCGTTTGCCGGGATGAGGTGCGCAGCCTCTACTATGACTTCGAGGTGCTGCTCGACTTCCTCAAGGTGCTGCCCGAGGATAGCCCGCGCTATCACCAGATCCTGACGGGGCTCACCGACGTCGTTCACGCGATATATGCTGGGATCCCGGAAGCCGCGTCCGAGGCGCGTGAGATCCTGGCGCCGCTGCTGGCCCAGCGCGGCGGCGATCCCTCGCTCACCATCAGCGCGGTCGGCCACGCGCATATGGACCTCGCCTGGCTGTGGCCGATCCGGGAGACCATCCGCAAGGGCGCCCGCACCTTCTCCACCGCCATTGACCTGATCGACCGCTATCCCGGCTACGTCTTCGGCGCCAGCCAGCCGCAGTATTTCCTGTGGATGAAAGAACACTACCCTGGGCTCTACGCCAAGATCAAGGCCAAGGTCGCCGAGGGCCGCATCGAGCCCCAGGGCGCGATGTGGGTCGAGGCCGACACCAACGTCTCCGGCGGTGAGGCGCTGGTCCGCCAGGTGCTGCAGGGCAAGCGCTTCTTCAAGGAGGAGTTCGGCGTCGACATCAACTACCTCTGGCTGCCCGACGTCTTCGGCTACAGTGCGGCGCTGCCCCAGATCCTGAAAAAGGCCGGGGTCGACATCTTCTCCACGCAGAAGCTCTCCTGGAGCCTGATCAACACGTTCCCGCACCAGTCGTTCCACTGGCAGGGCATCGATGGCAGCATCGTGCTGACGCACATGCTGCCGGAGGAGACCTACAACGGCCCGGCGGCGCCACGGTCCGTGCGCAAGATCGAGACCAACTACAAGGACAAGGGCGTCTCCCACCACGCGCTGATGGTCTACGGCATCGGCGACGGTGGCGGCGGCCCGGGCGCGGAGCACCTGGAGCGATTGGAGCGCATCCAGAATCTCGCAGGGTTGAGCCCGGTCAAGCAGGAATCCGCTGCGGCGTTCTTCGAGTCGTGGCGCAAGGAGGCCGATCGCTTTCCCACCTGGGTAGGCGAACTCTATCTTGAACGCCACGAGGGCACGCTGACGACCGAGGCGCGCAACAAGTGGTTCAACCGCAAGATGGAGTTGGGCCTGCGTGACCTGGAGTGGGCCGCCGTTGCTGCTGGCGTGCTCACCGGCGCCTCCTATCCGGCGGAGCGGCTTGAGACGCTTTGGCGTGAGGTCCTGCTCTACCAGTTCCACGACATTCTGCCCGGCTCCTCGATCAAGCGCGTCTATGACGAGAGCGTTGCCCGGTACGAGACGATGTACGAGGAGGTCAAGACGCTGACCGCCGAGCTGGATGCGCGGATCGTGGGCAAGGTCGACACGACCGGCATGACCGCGCCCGTGGCACTTCATAACTCCCTCTCCTGGCCGCGTGAGGAGTGGGTCCGCCTGGATGGCACTGGGTCCACGCCGAAGTCCCCGCGATGGGCTACGCCGTGGTGGACGCTGCGTCTCCTCCCCGATCTCGTAGGGGCGCAGCACGCTGCGCCCCTCCTCTCGGCGTCCACCGAGGCCCTGGAGAACGACCTCCTGCGCGTGAGCTTTGCCGAGGACGGGAGCATCGCCTCGATCTACGACAAGCGCGCCGGTCGCGAGGTCATCCCCGAGGGCGAGTCGGCCAACCGGCTGGTGGTCTTCGAGGACCCCGGTGATGCCTGGGACTTCCCCATGGACTACGCCGAACAGACGCCGCGGCGGATGACGCTGGTGGCGTCAACTGCTTCCGTCGATGGCCCCCGCGCCGTCCTGAAGCAGACTTACAAGATGGGATACTCCGAGCTGACCCAGGAGATCGCCCTGACGGCGGGCAGCGCGCGCCTCGACTTCGTGACGCACCTGCACTGGCGCGAGATCCACTCGATGCTGCGGACGCAGTTCCCCGTCGCCGTGCACGCTGACGAAGCGACGTATGAGATCCAGTACGGCCACCTCCGCCGCCCGACCCACCGGAACACCACCTGGGATCTGGCGAAGGACGAGGTCGTGGCCCACAAGTGGGCCGACGTCTCGCAGCGCGACTACGGTGTCGCACTCTCAATGACTCAAAGTACGGCTACAAGATCAAGAGCGTGGGACAAGGAGCATTCCCCGTGATCGATCTCAACCTGCTGCGCAGCGCGCCCTACCCCGGCACGAACTACGCGCTGGAGCAGACGTTCCCTGAGGGTGAGCCCCATCTCGGCTACACCGACCAGGCCGATCACGTCTTCACCTACGCGCTCTACCCGCACGCCGGCGACCCGGTCGAGGGTGGCGTGATCCGGGAAGGATACGCGCTCAACGTGCCGCTGAGGACGACCTATCTGAAGGCCCAGGGCGGCGAGGCGCCGAAGACGGCGTCGCTGCTGCAGGTCGACGCGCCCGCCGTCATCGTGGAGGCGGTCAAGCAGGCTGAGGATGGTGACGACGTCATCGTCCGGCTCTACGAGGCGACCGGGGCCGGCGTCGACGCCCAGGTGAGTTTCGGCATGCCCGTCGCAGCAGTCGCCGAAGCCGACCTGATGGAAACCCCGCTGCAGGAGCTCGACCTCGTCGAGGGTGGCGTGTCCCTCAGCTTCGGCCCCTTTGAGATCAAGACGCTGCGGGTGAGTCTCAAGGGAAGGTAATCAGGAAATAGGGATAAAGGCACGAGGGAGTATCCCCCTGTCCGGGAATGGGTGCCGGTCATCGCCTCCAGGGTGACCGGCATTCTTTCTTGGTGCCTGGCACTTTCGTCGCCGTCTGCGGCGCGAGTGCCTGGCACCTGAAACGAAGATCCCACGACTGCGGTAGTCTTATCTCCAAGGGCGGGGATTTCAGACGTCGCCTAAGGTGTGTCCCAGACACTGAAGGGTATTGGCGGCAAGGTCTACCTGGAGTACACTCTAGGTCGATCTCACTGTGACAATGTACTTGCACGACACGAGGATCGGCGAGAACGGGATTGGGATCACGAGATTCGCTACAAATCCGGTAACGGACAGGTTGCGTGGTGCCGATGACAAACTCCGTCGAGGAAGCCAAGAAGGAAGGCCCTCAGCAATTGAAGTATGTGACGCGCGACCTGCGAAGTTGGGGCGGCAGTCGCGTCGCCACCTACGTCGACGGCGATTATCGGACCTGGACGGAGGATGACCTCGCGGCCATCGTGGCGAAGACATGGGTGGGGAAGACCTTTGGGGCCTTTCTTCTAGAGAAGATGCTTCCTTGAGGAGGAAACCCCAAAGGTCTCGGTACAGGTGCTCAGCGCAGCATTAGGAAGGACAATATCGTGGACACAAAGATACTGGGACGCACCGGCCTTCGGGTCACGGTGATGGGTGTCGGCTCCGGCGGACCGAGCCGCGCCGGACAGAGCACTGGGAAGACTGAGGCGGAGTCGGTCGCTGTCGTGCGCGAGGCGCTGGACGCCGGCATCAATTTCGTCGATACTGCCGAGGCTTACAGAACGGAGCAGATCGTCGGCAAGGCCATGCAAGGTCTGGACCGTGGCAGCATTGTGGTGTCCACCAAGAAGAGCGCCGGGAGGCAGATCACACCTGCCGACGTGCGGCAGAGCTTGGAGGCCAGCCTCAAGCGGTTGGACACAGACTATGTTGACGTCTACCACCTGCACGGCGTGATCCTCGAGGACTATCCTTACCTTGCATCGGAGATCGTGCCCGAGATGCTCAAGCTCCGGGACGAAGGCAAGCTCCGCTTTCTGGGGATCACCGAGCGATGGAATGCCGATCCCGGCCACGCGATGGCGCAGCGCGCGCTCCAGGATGACGTCTGGGACGTGATGATGGTAGGCTTCAACCTTCTCAACCAGTCCGCCCGTGACCGCGTCTTCAGCCGGACGATCGAGAAAAACATCGGAATCCTGGTGATGTTCGCCGTCCGTCGGGCCCTGAGCCGGCCTGATAGGCTGGTGGAAATCCTGAACGAACTTGTGGCCAACGGGCAGATCGATCCCGCGGATGTGGATCTGGACGACCCGCTGGGCTTTCTCATACACGAGGGCGGTGCCGTCAGTCTGCCCGATGCGGCCTATCGCTTCTGCCGTGACGAACCCGGCACGCACGTCATCCTCTCGGGCACGGGCAATCCCGAGCACCTCAGGGCCAACCTCGCATCGTTTGATCGCCCACCGCTGCCCAAAGAAGATCGACAGCGGCTCGTCTCGATCTTCGGCGATGTGGATTCCGTGACGGGACAATGATCCTATGCTGACGAAATTCTACCCAGGTGCTCTCTGGCCCGATACCTCCGGCGATCACATCAACGCGCATGGCGGCGGCGTACTCTTGCATGAAAACACCTACTACTGGTTCGGCGAGCACAAGATCGAGGGCCGGGCAGGTAACCGCGCGATGGTGGGCGTTCATTGCTACGCCTCGCAGGATCTCTACAACTGGGAAGACCAGGGCATTGCTCTGTCCGTATCCGAAGATCTCGACAGCGACATTGTCAAGGGATGTGTCATCGAGCGTCCCAAGGTCATCTACAATGCTGCGACCGGGACCTTCGTGATGTGGTTCCATCTGGAGCTCAAGGGGCAGGGCTATCGTGCTGCGCGCAGCGGTGTAGCAGTCAGCGACAGTCCGATCGGACCCTACAGGTTTCTGCGATCATTCCGGCCCAACGCCGGCGTCTGGCCGATCAACGCTACCGCCGAGCAGATGCACGCTGTGGACCCCGTCTCTATCGAGCGTGAGTTCAGCGGGGGCTATGATCAGGATATCGACAAGGTCAACATCCTCGGACGGGACTTCTTGGGTGGGCAGATGGCTCGGGATATGACCTTGTTCGTCGACGAAGACGGGCGGGCATATCATCTCTTCGCGTCAGAGGAGAACAGCACCCTGCATATCTCGCGGCTTACGGATGACTATCTGGCGCCCGCCGGGGAGTTCGTGCGGGTCGTTCCCCCAGCGTTACATGGAGGCACCGGCGATCTGTAAGCGGCAGGGACGCACCTATTTCATCGGCTCGGACTGTACAGGATGGGCGCCGAACGCGGCCCGCTCCGCCGTCGCCGGCTCTATCTGGGGGCCGTGGATTGAGCTGGGCAATCCGTGTATTGGCCCTGATAGCGAGACGACCTTCGGTGGTCAGAGCACGTTCATTCTGCCGGTTGCCGGGCGAGAGGATGCCTACATCGCGATGTTCGACCTGTGGCGTCCTCAGAACGCCATCGACGGGCGGTATATGTGGTTGCCGATGAAGTTTGTGGACGGTCATTTCGAACTGCACTATCTGCCGGAATGGGATCTGAGTATCTTCGATTGAGAGGACGGTCGGACTCCGCTTTCGGCGATAGACTCGGGCAAAGGCTATATGGCAGGGAGGGTAAGATGCCTGAAGAGATCACGTTGACGGTCAATGGCGGCACGCATTGTCTCATTATCGAGCCGGAGACGCCGCTTGCTGTATGCCCTGCGCAACGATCTAGGTCTGAAGGGGACCAAGTTTGGCTGTGGCCTTGGCCAGTGTGGCGCCTGCAAGGTCCTGATTGACGGGAGCGCGGTGCACGCCTGCCGGGTGCCCGTGGGTTCCGTTCAAGGGCGCGAGATCACGACGGTGGAGGGCCTGGGCTACCGCGGAGCACCTTCATCCGCTCCAGGAGGCCTTCGTCCAGGAAAACGCGGCGCAGTGTGGCTTCTGTGTTTCGGGAATGATCATTACCGCGAAGGCGCTGCTCGATCGCGACCCGCATCCGACCGATTCGGAGATCCGCGCGGCGATGGATGGCAATCTGTGCCGTTGCGGGACCTACGACCGATTCCTCAGGGCCGTCCGGCGTGCATCGGGCAACCCGATGCCTGCGCCTGCATACGAGCAGAGAATCGCCGATGATTCGTCATCTTCCCCCTCCTCCCCCAACCTGCCCAGCCCCCTGCGGCGGACCCCCAATCTTGACGACTGGGTACGGGTCAATGAAGACGGCACGATCACGGTCTTCACCGGCAAGGTAGAGCTCGGTCAGGATATCCGTACCTCATTCGCGATGATCGGGGCCGACGAGCTCGATGTGGCACTCGATCGCATCCGCGTCGTGATGGCCGATACCGAGGCCTCGCCCGACGAGGGGTACACCGTGAGCAGTATGTCTCTGGAGACCTCGGGCAATGCCATCCGCTATGCTGCCGCCGAGCTTCGTCTCCGCGCGCTCGAGGTGGCCTTTGAGGAGTTGGAGGCGCCACAGGAGCGTCTCACGGTGACCGACGGCACGATCTCTGATCCGGTCACCGGACGCAGTGTCACCTACTGGGATCTCTTCGGTGGCAAGAAGCTCGGGGGCCAGGTGACCGGGCGTGCACAGCCCAAGCAGGCCGATGACTACACGATTGTGGGACATCCTGTGCGCCGCTTCGACCTGCTGGCGAAGGTCACCGGCACGCACACGTTTGTCCAGGATCTGGAGCTTCCCGATATGGTCCACGGGCGGGCCGTGCGCCCGCCGAGCTACGACGACCGGCTGGTGTCGGTCGACGTCGAGGGCATCCTCCGGATGCCCGGTGTGCTGCGGGTCGTGCGCGACGGCAGCTTCCTGGCCGTGATCGCCGAGCGCGAAGAACATGCTGTGCGGGCGATGGAGGCGCTCCAGGCGGCTGCGGTCTGGAAATCGGTGACCGAACTGCCATCCCAGGAAGGGTTCTTCGATTACGTCCTGAACCAGCCCGACGAGGCCTATCTCTTGGTTGACGGAAGCCCCGTCGACGGCCCGATCCCCCCCATCGAGGTGCCGGCTGATGCCGTGAATACAGTGGCGGCGACCTACGCTCGCCCCTATCACATGCACGCGTCCCTCGGACCCTCCGCCGCAGTGGCCCAGTGGGTTGACGACAAGCTGACCGTCTGGTCGCATACGCAGGGCCCCTACCCGCTGCGCGCCGAATTGGCGCTCGTCCTGGAGTTGCCCGAGGACGCCATTCACGTTATCCACATGGACGGGCCCGGCTGTTATGGGCACAATGGGGCGGATGACGCCGCATTGGATGCGGCCCTGCTGGCGCG
This sequence comes from uncultured Chloroflexia bacterium, assembly GCA_963751345.1. Lineage (GTDB taxonomy): Bacteria > Chloroflexota > Anaerolineae > B4-G1 > SLSP01 > PWVB01. The sequence goes on along the minus strand of CAVVUS010000030.1, from coordinate 345,439 downwards.
TGCACTTCCCGGGCGCCCCGTCTCGCTCAAGTGGATGCGGGCGGACGAGCACGCGTGGGAGCCCTACGGCACCGCGACGGTCATCCGGATGCAGGGCAGCGTCAACGCCGACGGCGAGGTCGTCGACTGGAACCACGATGTCTGGGGTTACAGCCACTCGGCTCGCTCCCGCGGTGTCGGAGGCACGTCGAGTTTGCTGGCTGCCTGGTATCTCGAGGAGCCGCTCAAGCGGCCCCAATCGCATCCTATGATGGGGCCGCAGTCCGGTATTCACCGCAATGCCGAACCCCTCTACACCTTCCCGAACCGAAGGATCGTCAAGCACTTCCTGCCCGATAGCCCCTTACGGGTCTCAGCGCTCCGGGGATTGGGATCGTATGCCAACGTCTTTGCGATTGAGTCGTTTGTCGACGAGTTGGCGCACGCCGCCGGAGTCGATCCGGTCGCCCTCCGCCTGAAGTACCTCGCGGGCGATGAAGAGCAGCCGTCGCGTGCGCAACAGCTCGCGCGTGCGCGAGCCGTGATCGAGGCCGCTGTGGCGAAGGCCGGGCCGAAGCCTGCGGGTGTGGGCCGGGGTGTCGCCTTCTCCCAGTACAAGAACCGCCAAAGCTACGTCGCCGTCGTCGTGGACTTGACCGTCGAACGCGACAGCGGTCGCGTTCAGCTCAGGCAGGCCGTCGTTGCCGTGGATGCGGGCCAGATCGTCAACCCCGACGGGCTGAGCAATCAACTCGAGGGGGCCCTCACCCAGTCGGCAAGCTGGACGCTGAACGAGCAGGTGACCTTCGACCGGCATCGGATCACCAGCGTCGACTGGCGAACCTATCCGATCCTGCGCTTCGGTCAGATGCCGGAGGTTCACACCGTGCTGCTCGATCGCCCGGGCCGGCCCTATCTGGGGATCGGCGAAGGCGCACAGGGACCCACGCCGGCCGCGATTGCCAATGCGATCTACGACGCGGTGGGCGTCCGCCTCCGCCAGATTCCTTTCACGCCGGAGCGCGTTCTGGAGGCCCTGGCCACACTTGAGAGCGTTTGATGGCGACACACCATACTAACCGGAATGGACCGCGGGCGTCTCGCCCGCTCTGCCGACGGGGTACCGCGCGCAGGCAGGCGCTTCTTCAACACGGCTTGCCCGTGCGCTGGCGGGCGAGACGCCCGCGGTCCAGATGCATCTGACCCCTGAGGAACAGGCGTGGCTTGCCGGCGACGCCGGACCCGCGACCAAGCGCGCCATAGAGATCGTTGTGGCGCTCGGCAACATCTACGGGGCCGAGCGCCTGATTCCCGTCGAGAGCGTGCAAATCTCCGGCGTCTCCTACCGCAACATCGGTGACGCCGGTCTTGGCTTTCTGCGTCGCTGGGCCGATGAGGGTGCGCGCGTGCGCGTCCCCACGACCCTGAACCCCACGGCGATGGATATGGTCGATTGGGAGGCGCAGTGCTTCGCCCCCGAGTTCGCCGACAAGCAACAGCAGGTCGTCGAGGTCTTCGCGCGCATGGGCGTGGGCGGAGGTGCACCCGTTCCGACGTGCACGCCCTACCTCATCGGCAATCGCCCTGCGATGGGTACACATGTCGCCTGGGCGGAGTCCTCGGCCGTTGCCTTTGCCAACAGCGTGTTGGGCGCCCGCACCAACCGTGAGGGTGGGCCTGGGGCCATCGCGGCAGCCATCACGGGGCGTACCGCAGCCTATGGGCTGCACCTCGACGCAGCGCGGGTCGGCACGCTCCGGGTGGAGGTGGTGGCACAGCCCGAGACGATCTCTGACTACAGCGCGCTTGGGCGCGATCGTCGGGCGGCATGCGAACAAGGCGGTGCCTTACTTTGTTGGGCTGCATCTTGATCGCGGGGAGCGAGATCCGCTGTGGGAGGAGAAGCTCAAGGCGCTGGGGGCCGCGATGGCAGCGACGGGCGCCGTGGCCCTCTTCCACGTGGAGGGGATCACGCCCGAGGCCCTTCTGGCGCCGGATCACGACACGCTGATCGTCGACGACCTTGCCCCCGGCTACGCCGCGCTCAGCGACCCGATCACGGACATCGACCTCGTCTGGATCGGTTGTCCCCACGCCTCACTCCGGGAGATCGTGCGGGTGGCCGACCGGGTGCGGGGGAAGACGTTGCACATCCCGCTGTGGGTTACCTGTGCTCGCCCGGTCAAGGTCGCTGGCGGCGGAACAGGGGCTGGTCGATATGATCGAGGCTGCGGGCGGTCGTGTCTTCGCCGATGCCTGTATGGCGATTGCCCCTGTCCGCGATCTGGGCTTTGGTGCCGTAGCCACACCCTCGGCCAAAGGTGCCACCTACCTGCGCAACCTCGCCCACGTCGCCGTGCGCTTCGGGACGCTGGAGGCGTGTGTTGAGGCGGCGATGACGGGGAGATGGGGACGTACCGAGTGACGGTTCCGGGAGACGACCCAATGGCTATCACCTCACCGTTGAGCTTCTCCGCTCGCGTCATCAAATCCGGCATCGCCGAGGGAGAGGCCCTGGTCTCGCCGGAGCCCATCGGTTTCCTGGGCGGCGTGGACGGCAAGACGGGCATTGTGACGGAGCGTGGCCATGCGCTGGAGGGACTGTGCGTGGCCGGCAAGGTACTGGTCTTCCCCACGGGGAAGGGAAGCACCGTTGGCTCCTACGTGCTCTACGAGCTCGCCGTCGAGGGGAAGGCGCCTGCCGCGATGATCAACGCCGACAGCGAGCCTATCGTCGCTGTCGGCGCGATCATCAGCGACATTCCTATGGTCGACCAGGTGCCGATCGACCGGATACGAACAGGCGACCGTGTGCGCGTGGAGGATGGGCGCGTCACGGTATGGAAAGCTGACGAATGACGATTGACGGCCGATCGGCGCGTTTCCGGTCAATCGTCATTCTTAACGTTTCACTCCATCCGCCACACCCGCAGGTTGTCGAGGCAGATGCGGGCACTGCCGTCCGAGTAAGTGGCGCCCCCCAGGCCGATCCGTCCCGTGGGGAAGTGGTCGCTGTTCAGGGATCCCTGGAGTATGCCATTGATGTAAACGGAGAAGACGCCGTTCACACGTTCGATGCTGAGGTAGTTCCATCCCGAAGTCGTGATGTTCTTGGATTCCGTCCACGAGATCAGGCTGTCCTGCCACTCATCGTTGAGCAGCAGGAACAGGGCGTACGTCTGATCGGAGGGTGAGACCTCGAACCAGTAGAGGTTGTCGCCGTCAGGGCCGAATCCCAACCCGCAACTGGCGTCGCTCCCCTGTTCTATGTTACAGCCGACTTCAGCCACGAACTGGTCGGGGCGGAAGGGTTCGTACCACTCCCAGGCCGTCATTTGGTCGGTGTTGATATCGATGCAGTATTCCCCGTTTGCAGGTGGGTTGTACGTGACGGTGTCGGTGGAGGTGTTGCCCCAGTTATTGCGATTGTCGGTGAAGTCATCCTGGAACCGCAGAACAGCGTTGCTGGGCAGGTCGACCTTCCCCACGATGTCCCAGTAATAGCCGCCGTCCAATGAGACGTTGTAGATAATCTCGATAGCATCCTCGTTGGCATCCTCGGCTTTCAAATCGAAGGTGCCGGTGCCGGCGTCTGCCAGGGAGTACACGCCGTCCGGGGGAATGGTATCTCCGTTCAACCAGTCTTGGCCCCAGGTGTCGCTATCGGTGGGTGAGACGTAGAGCTTCGCGATCGTGGTGTCGGTGAGGTTGTCGATCTCCAGCGTGGCCTGGGCCGAAATCACCTGGGTGACGCTCCCATAGATCTCGATTCCCCAAACCGTCTGGATGGCCTCGTCGTTCTCGTCACGCACCTGCAGATCGTAGACACCGTCAGAGATCCCGCTCAAGGTGTAGCTTTCGCCGGCGGAAATCGTCGTGGCCCCCAATTGGTCGTCTCCCCACGAGTCCGCATCGGTGGGAGAGAGGTAGACGTACCAGATGTCCCGTTGGGTATCGTTGACGATCTCGAGTTCCGACTCCGATCCACTTGGGGCCGAGGTCGCGGTGGGGAGTGCCGTAGGCTTCGGTGTTGATGTCGGCCGGCGCTTCAGTGGGCGGAGCGCTGGTCTCTGTCGGCGGCACCGTTGGAGTGTCCGTCGCTTGTGGCGTGCTCTGGACAAGACTACAGGCGAGGCTCAGCGCCGCGAGCAAGATCAAGATCCATAATGTCTTCTGATGGGTAAGCATGGCTGGCTCCTTCATGAATGTCCAAGATTCGGCTGCGATGTGGTCCTTTCCGCATCCATTATCTACTCAGGTTGCCGTTGTGCCAAGGTGAGCTCGCGGGCTTCTCTCTGGGCCGGCGTATAAAGCGCGATGGGAAAGCGTGCGTGCAAGGGTGAGATGTGGGCGCCAAGGCGGACACATTGCACGAGCACCCACGCGGCGGGGTAGCCGACGCTGCTGATGCTCGTGGCCTCCTGCAACTCCGCGAGACCGCCATCGTCCCACCCTCCCAGGAGCGCGGTGAGAAATCCGTAGATCCATAGAGCGGGAAGCAGCAGCCCAATGGCGAGCAGCGCCCCACCAAGCCACGTCGTGGGTGATGCGGTGGCCGGCCATGTATACATCAGGATGATGCGCAGGATCTGATAGGTGAGGATTGCGCCCCCTGCGGGGGCAACGAGCGCCTGCCAGACGTAGATCCGGGCCTGGACGAGATAGTGCCCGGCGAAGCGCCGAGCGAGCAGCGCTCTCAGAAGGAGTCCGGCGCCATAGGCTGCCAACAGCCCTGGCGTACCCCATGCGCCGCACCAGGACCAGGCCTCCCCCGATTCGCACAGCTTGCTCGATGAGCGACAGGAGGGCGATAAACCAGGGACGTCCTGCAGCCTCCAGCATGCGATCCGGTAGCCACGTCGCCCAGCGCAGTGCACCCCACAGGAGCAGCGCCATCAGCCACGGCGCCGCATCTCCGTAGCGAGGGCTGAGTATTGTGGCGAAGGCGCGCTCACCGAGGACGCCCAGGACCGCGAACAGGAAGAAGCTGAACCATGCGCCATACCGGATGCCCTGGCTGGTCGCGTAACGCAGCAGCGTTCGGAAGTTCATCGATTGCGCCTCTGACAGCATCGGCATCAGGTCACGATAAAGGCCGGTGAGCAGAATTTCGAACCCCCCTGCGAGGAGCAATAGGAGGCGCCAGCTCTCGACCCGCAGACTCGGGGGCGTCAGCTGTGAGACCAGCACATGGGTCTGAAGCAGTACGCCGATAGCTGGAATCGCCGCACCAATTGCCCACGGGATCCCAAACGACAGCGTGTCTCTGGACGTCTGGGCATCGAACGTGGGCAGGAACAGCGCCCCAATACTCTGGCCATCTCGGCGGTAGAGAAGAGCGCCCAAGGACAAACGTGAAGAGATTCGCGAGCACGACGCCGCCGGCGAGCCCAAGCGCGCCGCCCAGCCCTGGGCCGATCTCCGTCGTGACTTCTCCCCACGGTCGCAAGAGAAGGATGAGCGTGATCTGCAGAAGCGGCACGCTTAGCATCGCGGTAAGGTTGAGAAACTGCTGGAAGTCGAAACGCTGGCGCGCGCGGAAAGCTACCCCGAAGACCCCCATGAATCCCAGAAGCTGGAGTGCGGCACGTGCCAGGATATAGTAGGTGAGATGGGCCAGTCCTATCGCCGGTATTGACCACGGCACACAGCACGCACGTGATCCCGAGCTGCAGCGCCCCGCTGATGATCTGCCACCATATATAGAACTGCAGGTATCGCGAGGCGCGCTGCGGAAAGTGGATGTGGTGCGCACTGTACATACGCACGACTGCGGTGCCCATCCCTGCATCCAGCAAAATCCAGACGATCATCGTCCAAGTGATGACTGTCTCCCAGGTTTGCAGCCCCTGCGCATCCGGCATCAGGAGGTCGGGGAGAACGTAGACATCATAGGCGATCAGGGGCAAGAAGAGCAGCAGAGCCAGGGGCAGATAGGTGAGGAATCCGGCGAGGGGGCGATGGAATCCGGCACGCCGCCATGCCTCGGGTCCTGATGGTCGCGCGGTTCCGCGCATGGTCTCACGCCACTTGTCGGCCAGGTCTGGTCTCAGGTAGAGGCGACGCCGGGCGGCGTAGTAAATTGCCCCCGCGCCGATCACCAACCCCAGTCCCGCGCCTGCTATGGCCCATCGGCCCGTCCGCGCCGGGGCCGGCGATGCGGGGTAGTCTGCATAAGCGAGAACCCTGGCAGCATTGGCCGCATCTGCGATCAGGTCGTAGATCAGATAGTTGAAGTAGGGCCACGTCGACCACGCCGCGTTCGAGGGATCGCTCAGCCACCCATCGACGATCAATGCCTGGGTTTGATCTCGGCTCCGGACGCGCTGGATCACACCCTGGCCCGAGGCCGTGGTCACCACCGGCTGCAGCAGGTTGGGGTTGGTGATCAAGGTCCGCGCCTGAATCTCGGGTGCGGATCTCCAGGTGATCGCGTGCTGGAGGGGATCGTCCACGGTCGAAACCTGAACCGGTTCCGGGCTCGATGTCCGATCGAGTCCGAACGTGCTTACGGCCAAGAGCGCCCGAAGATCTTCCGCGGTCTCGGGAAAGAACGGGCCGCAGAACAGGACGAGCCCGACTCGGCTTTGTTGGATCTCGTTGCTGAAGACCTCGAGCGAGTCCTTCAGCGGCGCGTTGTTAATGACGATGACCTGGGCGAGATCCGGCTGATCCACCCGCACGACATAGGGCGCCGCACGGTCGATGGCATTGGCGATGACGTCCTCCGGACCTACGTAGTAGACGCTTACGGGGTTCGTAGCGGCCTGTGCGAACTCGCTGCGTGCCTCAACGGGCGACCGCCCGCGAACAGCACCACCAAGCAGAGGAGGAGGAAGCCCCTCAGCCGCGGACGGCGTCCCAGCCGCGGACGGCGTCCTAGCCGCGTCCTCTTCTCCCTCCCCCTAGTCGAGAGGGGTGGGGAGGGGGAGCCGCGATGCGCGGTCGGCCCCGAGGGTTGCGGGACACCGGATCGGCTCATTGACTCGCAGCGTCGCACATCGCCTGATAGGGGTGCGCCCAGCGCCCTATGCCTGACCTTGAGACTCAGTTTCTACGCTCGGAGTGTCTCCCTTGGCTTGCAGGGGGGAAGGTCATCGGGCTGTTTGAGCCCGAACTGCTGGAGGAATTCGAACGTCGTCCCGTACAGGATCGGGCGACCCAGCGCTATCGGCTCGCCCCATCTCCTCGATCAATCCTGCGGATAGCAGTGTGCGTATCGTGCTATCCGAGCTGACCCCGCGAATCGACTCCAGCTGTGGGCGGGTCACGGGTTGGGCATAGGCGACGATGGCTAACGTCTCCATCGCGGCCTGTGTGAGGCGTAACGTCACGTCCAACCCCAGTAGCTCCTCGATGTAGGGTGCAGCTTCGGGCATAGAGACGAATTGCAGCCGGTCGTGGCTGCGCTGGAGGCGGAGTCCCCGGTGTGCGCTCTGTGCCTCCAGGGTTGCCAGCGCGTCCTCCGTCTCCTCCAGGGAGAGTCCGGTCGCCCCAGCCAGGGCTTCGACCGATACAGGCTGGGGCGAGGTGAAGATCAGGGCCTCCAGCAACGCTTCGGGGGCCGGTCTTTCGGTATCACTCACGCGTCTTCGGCTTCTCGGTCGTCGTCGGGCTCTTGCGAGGGCTGCTCACCGAGTGAGTCGCCCTGGGCCTCCTCGACGCTACTGCCCGACGGCGCCGTCGAGGGCACCGGTATCGGCGGCGGGGTCCGGGTCGGAGCTACCCTCCTGCCCTCCTGCGCGAGGACGGTCACCCGGACCTGCGGCTGACCCGCGATCTGCATGCCCAAATCGTCGGTGAGGGCTGACTGGATCTCCCTGATGACCCGGTTGGCGGTCTCCGGCACGTTCGTGCCGCGGCTCACCCCCACTTCGACCCTGGCATCCACCCTGTTGCCCTTTGCCCGGATGTCCGGGATCACCTTGATCACACCCGGCAGCGGATCGAGCTTGTAATGCAGCAGTTCCGTCACGCTGTCAACGCCGATAGTTGCCATCCCGCCGGCGACCTGCTGCACCCTGATGTAGCGCTGACGTCCGCGACGAACCTCCAGGAAGATCGCGATCAGAAGCAGTGCGTCCACCACGATGGTCAACACGATCCCCACGGCAAGGCGAATCCATGCGACCTGGCCTCCGAGGTAGCCACCCCAATTCACCATCCACTGCCCCACGTCCCGGAGGACGATCTCTGGCATGAGGAAGAGAGCCGTGAGCCCCACCATCAGCACGAGGCATATGATCACGACAACGGCGCGGTTTAGCCCATTGATGAATTTCATCGTGTCCCTCCTTGTCTCTAGGCGCCGGGTGCTAGAGAGCTTGCCCTGGCGTGTCTGCACGCCCCGTGTCTGCACGCCCCACCCGGCCTTTGCCAATGAACGTTTACATCGCATAGTGCACGCGGAGGTACCCTTCCTTCTCGGCACCCCAGGGGATCGTAGCGTCCAATCCCATCTTCGCCGTCTGCGTCTTCTGGCCGGGAATCTGGCGAGCGCTGGGGTCGAGGCTGGAGCTTGGCTGCCCTCGGAGGAGGATAAGGTCACGGTCGGCTTGAAAGCGGGTGGCAATGGCCCACTCCACGTCGGCTGGGTCGTGGATATCCACGTCCGTATCTACCACTACCACGTGCTTCAATGAGCTGTGGCCGCGGAATGCCGCCTCGATCGCCTGCCGCGCATCGTCCGGCCCGTGAGGCTCAATCTGTACCACGGCGTGTAGCCACGAGCAGCCTCCGGGCGTGATCAGGACCTCCCGTACAGGTCGCGACCTTACTTACCTCTGCGTAGATCGTGGGTTCCCGTGGCATTCCCATCAGGTTCTTGTGCTCGAGTCCCGCCGGCAGCAGCGCGTGAAAGATGGGGTCGCGCCGGTGGGTGATGGTCGTGACTTTGAAGATCGGCTGCTCTCGGACGCCGTCCATCGTCCCTGACAGGTCCGGGAAGGGGCCTTCAGACGCAAACTCATGGGTCAGGACGCCCTCGAACACCAACTCCGCGTTCGCCGGGATCTCCAGGGGGACCGTCCTCGCTCGCGTCATCGGTGTTGGGGCCATCGCCTGGGCGATACCCATCTCATCCACCCCTTTGGGGGGTGACATGGCGGCTGCCAGGAGGATGTGGGGTGGCAGCCCGATACAGACCGCCATCGGCAGCCCGTCCGGGAACTTCCGCCACGCCGTGTCAGTTCCCCGCTGTTCGACGATGCGCCCTACCAGGCGGTCCCTCCCGATGCGCATCAGCCGGTGAAAGGAGAGATTGCGCCCATAGTCCGGATCGACGATAACCGCGACCCCGGCGGTGATGTAGGGCCCCCCGTCCTGGGGGTGGTAGCGCGGAATCGGGATCCGGTCGAGATCGACGTCAGATAGCACGACCTCCTGGCACGGTGCTTCCTCGACAAATGGGGGTGTCGCCGGCTGGGCCAACGCCTTTGCCATCGCGGGAACCAACTCGTTCACACTGCAGCCAAGGACCCGGGCGAAGTGGGAGCGCTGGGCGACGTAGCCGGAGGCGAGGCGCCAACCGGGATAGCCCGTCAGATGTTCAAACAGCAGCGGCTGCCCGTCGTGACGGGCGAGAATGCTCGCAACCTCGAACTGCGGGGAGACCGCATCGGAAATCCGCTGCAGTTCGCCCGCTGCATCCAGTTCGGCGATGAAGGCGCGCAAATCCATGTCTTGGGCTCCGTTTCGGTCGGTCCTGACGTTCACCCTTAGTATAGCACGTTCTACCTTCCGGGATGGTAAGCCTCTAGAATGGCAGCTCCGCGAGCCCACTCTCATTGTACCTTCCCGGAAGGTTCTCTCTCTCTACGTGAAGGAGATACGGATCTCCTCGACGTGGTGCGTCATCGTCTCATGAAGCAGGGATTCGGCGTCGATCTCGTCCTCGACCTGGCGGACCTGATCCAACCGCGACCAGGTCGCGGGACTCTGGGCATGGAGCGAACACGGATCCTGATAGGGCTGTATGGAGATCTCGTACGTTCCGATCTCTTTCGCGATGTCGATGATCTCCAGCTTGTCCATCCCGATCAGGGGACGAAGGATCGGCATATGGGTGGCGTCGGCGATCACGTTGATGTTCTTGAGGGTTTGCGAGGCGACCTGCCCGAGGCTTTCGCCCGTCACGAGGGCGGGCGCCTTGCGGTAGAAGGCGACTCTTCTCCGCGGCCCGCATGATGAAGCGCCGAAATACCACGGTCGCGACGCGGGAGTTCAGCGAGGCCATCGCGGCCTCGAAGGGCGCTGCGGAGATCATGAAGAGACGACCGGCGACACGGTGGGGTGCCAGGAGCTGATGCGCCATCGCCACGACCTTCGCGTCGTGAATCTGTTGCGTTCCCCGCAGAAGGTGGAAGTGCACGAAGTCGATGGTGCATCCTCGCTTCATCATCAGGTGTGCCGCGACCGGCGAGTCGATGCCTCCGGAGAAGAGCGCGATCACGCGTCCGCTGGAGCCGACCGGAAGCCCGCCCAATCCCGGAATCCGGCGGACAAAGATATAAGCCTCTTCGTCATAGATCTGAATCGTGAGCGTGACGTCGGCGTCCCTCAGATCGACCGGTGCCCCGATCTCATCGGCAATCCGGCCTCCGACCTCTCGATCTACCTCGGGCGAGGTGTAGGGGAATTGCTTGTTACCCCGTGCAGTGCGGACGCGGAAGCTGGTCTCCGGCGTGATGACGTCACGTGCCAGCATCACCGCAGTCTCGCCGATTACGTCCATATCGAGCGGTGTCGTGGTCACCGGGGCGATGTAAGCGATACCGGGGAGCCGGCTGAGCCGTGCCTCCATCTCGCCCGCCGTGGCTCCCTCAGGGGACTTGACGACGATGTATCCGTACGAACGGGAGACCTTCGCGTCTCCGAGATCTCGTAGCGCGGTCTGGATGTTGCTGACAAGCCTTCGCTCAAAGTTGACACGGTTGTGTCCCTTGAGACCGAGCTCGCCGTAGTGCACGATGTATTGTTTCGACATAAATCCTCCGCACGTATCATAACACAGAGCATGGGCCGGGAAAGGTGCAACGTGTGTTTGGACTTTGCCCTCAAATCAGGTATGCTCGACTCGAATGACTTGATGCGAGGTTGCTGATGAAGATCGTCATGCCCGAGTTTGTGTTACCGATCCTGCAGACGCGCACGTGCGAGTTGGTGGAAGACTGGGATCTTCTCGACGCTTGTGATATCGTGCTCATCGAGGATCTCGGCTTCACCGATGGCGATGTAACGCCCAATGACATGAGCTCCGATAGGGTGGAGGGTCACGACGAGCGCAGCCGGCCGGATATCCAGGATGCCGAGGTCGTGATGGTACCGTGGACGCTCTCGCACGAGTCACTGAAACTGCTTCTCCACGCGCCCACGCTGCGATGGGCCCACGTGATGACAGCCGGCGTGGAGCACGTGGTGCGGGCGATGTCGCCGGGTCGCGATGTCGTGATCACCAACGCGGCCGGCGTCTTCGATGTGCCGATCGCCGAGGCGGTGTTGACGTGGATCCTCGTGGTAGCAAAACGCGTTCCCGAGTTCCTCGTCCAACAGCGGGCGCACCAATGGCATCTCCTGCGGCTGCGCGAGCTGAGCGATCTTACCGTCGGGCTCATCGGCCTTGGCAGCATCGGGACGGAGATCGCATGCCGTTGCCAGGCGATGGGGATGCGTGTGATTGCCACACGTCAACATCCCGAGCGCGCTGCCTCCTGCGCCGATGAGGTCCTCTCACCCGATCGACTGCCGGATTTGCTGGCGGCGTCGGACTTTGTTGTGGTCGCTGCACCTTTGACCCCTCAGACGCGGGGCCTGCTCAGCACGGACGGAATTACGCCGGATGCGATCCGACGCTTGGCTGATCAATATCGCCCGCGGCCCCATTGTCGATCACGAAGCGCTCATCGAGGCCTTGCGAGAGGGGCAGATCGGGGGTGCGGCGCTGGACGTCTTCGATGAGGAACCCCTGCCGGCGGACTCGCCGCTGTGGGATCTGCCAAACGTGATGATCACGCCCCATAACAGTTGGAGCACGCCGCACTTCAAGCAGCGCGAGGCCGAGCTCTTCCTGGACAACCTGGCACGTTATCTGCGTGGCGACCAACTGCGCAACATCGTGGATCTGTCGCGGGGGTATTGAAAAGAGCATGAAGGTCGGTATCGATCTGCGTCTGCATGCGTATGCTCCCGGCGGCATATCCCGTTACGCACGGCGCCTCTGCCGTGCGTTAGCGGAGCTTGAGCCTGCCGAGCAATGGTCGTTGATCTCCCATCGGAAGGAACAGGACATGGTGGCCCTGCCCGGTGCCCGGACACGTCGTGTCTGGACCCCCCCGCATCATCCCCTGGAAAAGTGGCTGTTTGGTGTGGAGCTGTGGCCGATGGGGCTCGACATCCTCCATAGCACCGACTTTATCCCGCCGGCTTGGGGCGCTCGTCATCTGGTGGCCACCGTGCACGATCTCAATTTCCTGCATTACCCGGACTATCTCACGGAGGATGCCCGCCGCTACTATAACCACCAAATCGAGTGGGCTGTGAAGCGTGCGGATGCGATCATTGTAGACTCCTATGCGACGCAGCGCGACCTCGTGGAGCTGTTGGGGGTGGATCACGAGCGCGTGACCGTGGCCTATCTGGCAGCGGACGAACGGTTCAGGACGCTGCCGGTCAACGACACCCAGAGCGCGCTGACACGCTATGGCCTGACGCCGGGGTATATGCTTTTTGTGGGTGTCTGGGAACCGCGGAAGAATCTGCCGGGTCTGCTTGAGGCCGTTGCGCTGCTTCGGGACAGAGGGGAGGCGCAGCGCCTGGTCATCGCCGGGCGGCCGGGGTGGCTGTACGGCGAGGTCTACGCCCGGATCCAGTCCCTCGGCCTTGAGGGCTGGGTCCACTTCATCGAGGGACCCACGGTCGATGAGCTGGTCGCCCTCTACAATGGCGCGCTGTTGCTCGTGATGCCTTCGTTTTACGAGGGGTTCGGATTGCCTGCCCTGGAGGCGATGCAGTGCGGTCTGCCTACCGTGGTCTCGAATCGTGCCAGTCTGCCCGAAGTGGTGGGGGAGGCCGGGTTGCTGGTGGATCCGGATGACGTGACGGCGATTGCCACGGCGCTCGCCAGCATCGCTGCGGATCGGGACCTGCGTCACCGCTTACGCGAGGCAGGGTTCAAGCAAGCTGCAACGTTTAGCTGGCGGGCGACGGCAGAACGGACGATGGTGGCCTATCGGGCAGCGATGGAGGCGTAGAAAAAGGGTCAGCCTTCGGAGGCGGACCCCAACCCGAAGGTGTGGAGCGCGGTATACTCTGCTCCGGAGGGTTTGAGGACGCTCTGGAAAAAGATGATTTCCCTCGCATGCACGGTTCCGAGGGTGCCGATATCCGTCTGTGCGACGGTGTTCCCCAGCGCCCGGACGTCTCGACTGTCGGCATTGCGCCGGACACGTCCCAGCGTCAGGTGAGGTGAGAAGCGTCGCTCTTCCGGCGTGAAGCCAAGGTTGGCCATCGCCTCGTTAACGGCGTCGTGAAGCAGCGACAACCACGACGAGGCATCCTGTACGCCGACCCACACAACCCTTGGGCGGCTGGTATTCGGGAAGGCTCCCAGTTCCCCAACCCCAAATTCGAAGGGGCTGGCGTGGCGGGCGACGACACTCAAGGCGGCGCGAACGGGTTCGACCCGCTCCGGCAGGATGTCACCGAGAAAGTGCAGCGTGAGATGAATGCTTGACGGATCGACCCAGCGCACAGTGCCCTCGGGGCCGGTTCGCTTGAGCAGTCGCTGGACGCCCGCGAGCTTTCCGTGGATCTCCTCGGAGAGAGGAATCGCGATGAAGGTGCGCAGGGTTGTGACGCCGGGCATAGTCGCCACGCGTTTACTGCGCCGGCTCAACCCCGAAGTTGGGCAATGGTGCCGCGAAGAGCTGATTGTCGGCAATCAGATAGAGAACCTGCGATTGGGAGTTGACGGTGAGGGCTTCGATGCGCTGGAGCTCACCTTTCGGCAGGCGATACTGGTGGACGAAGCTGCCGCGCTTGTCAAGGGCGATGATCCGCTCGCGTTGGGAATCGGCGAGGAAGACTAGTCCGCTATCCGGGTCGGGGTCGATCGTCATGACCAGCGGGGTGAAGTCGGCGTCCGGCAGACTGTTGATCTCAAATGAAGGATCCAGGGAGCCGGAGAAGTACGACAGTACCTTCCCATCGCCCATCAACAGATAGACGCGGCCATCAATCGCCAGATCCTGGACCAATTGTAGATCCGGAGCGGATCCCTCCGCGAAATATGGCCTCGGAGCATCGTAGATGCCGTTCACAGGCTCGTACATCAGGACCTGGTTTGCCTGTCTGTCCACGAGATAGATGTTCTCGCCAAACGTCTCCATCGCGGTGACGTTCCCGGGATTCAGGTCCCCTTGGATATGTTGTACCGTGATGCTGCCGGGGCCGAGAGCCGGCTCGTAGATGAAGATGTCCCCGCCGTCGCTGTAGACAAAGACTGCCCCGTCGGGATAGCTTCCACCCGGTTCGATCCAGCCGAAATCGACCAGGTGGTTGACGGTCTGACCTAGATAACTCTGTCCCCGCCTCAAGATAGCCGTGGGGCCTTCCGCCGACGATGAGACGCCGTCCTGATTCAGCGGCAGCGCGATGACGGCGTCGGTCGCCGTCTCCAGGACATAGATCCAACCGTCCGCCACCAGCACGCGTCTGGGGGCAGGGGCTGTCCCCAGGTCGAGCAGCGGCGTCACGCTGAGCATCGCCGCGCTTTCCATCGTATCTACTGCCTGCTGGGCTTCCTCCTTCAACTGCGCTGCATCGGCATTCTGGGGATCCAGCCGTACGATCTGACCCGCCAAGTCGAGAAGCTTGTGCCAATCCCCCGGATCCTGGGTACTGTATGCCTGGGTCCTGAGGGTCTTTGCCTCTTCCATCAGTTCCTCTGCCTTCAACGGGCCGCCTAACTGCAGGTACTTGCCCAGCGTGACAAGGGTGACGACCAGCAGTAGCCCGAGGGCGACCCAACGCAGGAGGGGGGATCGTTCGGGAGGAGGGGTACGTGAAGCGGTCTTCTGGCTGCTCTCGATCTTCCCGGGGAGCAGGGTGCGCAGCGCCTGCCGGAGACGTGCCCTCTCGGCCGTGGTGGATCTCTCGGTAGCTCTCAGTTGGCGAAGCCTGCGCCGTTCTCTCCAGTTGCGCTGCGACTGCTCGATCCATTCCCTGACCGGAGTCAAGGATAATCCGGCCTGCGCATCCCGGCCCGTAGGCAGAGGCTCCTCGCTCTCGAAACCGGGCAAACGGTCGGGATAGGCCGGCGAGGCGCTCCGCAGCCGCCGAGGGAATCTCGGTGCTGGTAGGCCTGGCACCGGAACGGCTCCGGGGCGCTGATATCGGCTTGAGCGAAGCCGGCGTGACCGAGGTGTGCCGCTCGGGTTCAGGTTGCGTTGTCCTCTGTGTGTGAGCCCGCGGCTGAGCCCATGGTGCGGGCTTGGGTATTGACGTAGCCTGTGCGCTGAACAAGATGATACTGCCCGTACTTCTACGGTTGGTGAACTCCCGGCTGAGGTGACTCGAGATCAGGGCGAGCTTCGGCAGAGAGAGCGCCTGTTGCCACACTTCCCGCGCCTGGGATTCTGCGATCTTGGTTGTCGCCAGGCAGACCATACTGCCGGGATATATCGTCGTGTACCCGATATGGATCACGGGCGGCACCGTGCCACCCAGGGGAATCAGCAGTCGATCTCGTTTTGGGAATACCTCCAGCTCACTCTCCCCCACGCCCGCGGCATTCGGAGGTTGGTAGACGTAGGCATAGGCGGCCCCGACCTGGCCCAGGAACAACTCATCGCCTGAAAAGACCGCACAGGTGATGCTGCCGGAGCATTTGTTCCCGGATATCGCCTCTTGGTTGAACGTGATCAGATGCCGGTTGGCCGCTGCCAGGGCGCGGCGGAGACGCGCGACGATGCTGCCGGAGGAGGACCAGTAGGTCTTCACCACCAACGTGCGGATCTCGCGGCTGCGGTAGGGGAGCTCGGGTACCAGATCGACGAGGACCGCAATCTGGCTCCCTGCATCCGATAGAGCATTTAGCTGTGCCGCGGCAATCGTCGCGTCGGGAGTGGGGTTCCTGCTCCGTGCGCCTTCCTGGAAGTGCAAGATCTCAGTTTGGTATTGCATAGGTCACCGATCTAGCCCAAGTCTAGGCTGTGGGCGCTATTCTGTCAAGCTCTTGGTGCATAGCACCCGAAGCTGCGAGTGCGCCTCAATACAGAATATCCAGGCGGACGCGCGGTCAGGCCTCAGTCCGCAGTTGCTCATCCAGGGCGCCAAAGTCGACCCTTGCGGTGAGGTCGAGTGAGAGTGGGGTCACCGAAACCTGGTGTGCGTAGTGTAGGCACCATATATCGGAGCCGACTTCCGTTTGCTCCGGATGATCCATCACCCGGTAGCCGCCTGGCGTTTCTCCTGGGATCCCTCCTGTTTGACGGGCACGAAGTACCGTTGTCGGGAGAGCCTGGTAAGCTGCCATGGGGTGTCCGGGGTCGCGCCGTGAGGGAGGTTGATGGAAAGTAGATCGGCGTCGAAGGGAAGGGGGCGTTGGAGGATGCGTATCGCGAACTGCCGCGTAAACGCCTTGGCTGCTGCATAGTCCTCCGATGCGTCCCCGATGAGATGATTCTCGACCGGCATCTCGACGGAGATCGCGAGTGCCGGAATCCCGAACGCCGCGGCCTCCACCGCCGCACCGATGGTGCCGGAGATAGTGATGTCGATGCCGACGTTCTCACCGAAGTTGATCCCCGAAACCACGAGGTCAGGCGGACGAGGAACCAGCCGTGCCATCGCGTGAATCACGCAGAGCGCGGGGGTAGCATCGATTTCATAGGCGCGATAGGTCGAGCCCGCGACGCTGCAGGGAACCTCACTGATCTCGCCGCTGACGGAAGCCGGCATCGAACGCCCCGATCCGGACCACTGCCGATTCGGCGCTGCTATCAGCACCTCGCCCAGCCCACCGACCGCCTCCACCACAGCCCGCAGCCCGGCAGACCGGATGCCATCGTCGTTTGTCACCAGAATCAGGGGATCTCCCAAATTGCCCTCCGCATCTGCCTGTTGCGTTGCACGGACTGCACAGGCGTGGGATCAAAGATAGCATGCAACCTCATAGGGGCAAGCAAAACATGAAAACCTTCCGGGAAGGTGCTGTCACCTTCCCGGAAGGTCAAGCGCGTCCGACCGACGACGTGCTAACGAGAGTAATACTCGACGACCAGTTGCTCGTCGACGGGCTCCTGAATGTCCTGCCGCTCGGGCTCGCGGAGAATCCGTCCCTCGGGACCCTCACGAGATAGCCACTCCGGGACCGGCGGCGGCGATTCGATCAACTCCTCGACCTCGGGAATCCGCCGTGTCTTGCGCCTTCAGTGCTATGGTCTGGTCCGGGCTGACCAGGTAAGACGGTATATCGACCCGTCTGCCATCCACCAGGATGTGCCCGTGCGAGACAAACTGCCTCGCCTGTGGACGCGTGCGCGCCCATCCCATCCGGTAGATGACGTTGTCGAGTCTGCGCTCCAGCAGTTTCAGTAGAGCCGGGCCGGTCAGGTCTTGGGCCTGCTGTGCCATCCTGTAGAAGCGGCGAAATTGGCGTTCGCGCATCCCATAGGTGCGCTTGACCTTCTGCTTCTCTCGCAACTGGCGATCGTAGTCCCCTCTGCGCCGTCGCGAAAACGCTGCGGCTTTGCCGTGCATCCCGGGCGGCTGGTCCAAGCGGCGTTGGAGGCTCTCGCCTCCATTTCCGAAGAGGTCAACCCCCTCGCGCCGCGATAGCTTGTGTTTTGGGCCGGTATATCGTCCCATGCTCGATACTGCCTCCTTATTCCAGAGCCATCGCGCCGTCCGGAAAGGTTCCGGCCTTCCCGGACGGTCAAATGCGATCGCCCTACCTTATCATCATCGGGAAGCAGTATAGCAGAGCACACCCTATTTTCAAGACAACTCTATTCTAAATTCACCCCCCTGATTCCTTGGCTAACGTGGGCGGGCTGCCCTCATCGAGATCCTCGACAAGTGCAGCAACGAAGAGGAGCGACGAGAGCCGGTTGAGATAAGCCAGATTGGGATTGCCGAAACTGGGATCGGACTCGGCGAGAGCCGCAACCCTCCGCTCGGCGCGCCGGACCACGGTGCGGGCTACGTGAAACGTGGCACTGGACACCGAGTCCCCCGGCAGCACGAAGTCTTTCCAGGGGAGGGAGGCGGGTCTCGAGGTCGGCGATGCGGGCCTCCAACCATGCCACGTCCTCCAGTGTCAGTCCTGGATAATGCCCCCGGGCTTCTGATACGGCTGACAGATGGGAGAGCAACCGGTAGATGTGCCGTTGTACCGCGGGCAGGATCTCCTTGAGCAGTTGGGCCCGTGCCTGAGCACGGGCCATGCCGATGACCGAGGTCGCCTCATCGAGCGTCCCCACCGCCTCGATCAGCGCACTGCTCTTGGCGATACGTTCGGTGCCTTCCAGTCGGACGGTGTCGCCGCGGTCTCCCTCGCCGGTGTAGAAGCCTGATTCGTGCATCGGATCTGTCTATCGGAAGCCCCCCGCGCCGATCAATTGCACGTAGTTGGCGCGCTCGAAGGCATCCGGATTGGGGCTCTGCTTGTGGCTCAGGATCCCCTTGATCTCGTGCAGCGACTCGTAGTTGTGGCTGTCCAGCCAGAGATCGACACCCTCGACGAGCTTGCTGATCTTGCCGATACCCTCCTGGAGAAGCACCGAGCAGACGTTGGCGATGTCGGCGCCCGCCATCACGGCCTTGATGACATCCTCCGGTGTGTGAATTCCTGTCGTCAACGCCAATGACGCGTCGACTTGACCGTAGAGGATGGCGATCCATCTCAGGGGGAGACGCATCTCTTCCGAGGTGCTCAACGTGAGACTTCGTTTCGAGGACAGGGCCTCAATGTCCAACTCGGGCTGATAGAAGCGGTTGAAAAGTGCCAGCCCGTTGGCACCGCTGCGGCTCAGCACCGTTGCGATGTGAGGGATGGAGCTAAAGAACGGACTGAGCTTCATCGCAACCGGAATCGTGACCTGCTCCTTGACGTTGCGCAGGACGTTGAAGTAGAGCGCCTCCACTTGTGCCCCCGTCAGCCGGTGCGAGGTCGGGATATAGTAGACGTTGAGCTCGATCCCGTCTGCGCCCGCCTCCTGGAAGAGCTTTGCGTATCTGTGTCCAACCCCCTTCGCTGTATCCGTTGAGGCTGGGGATCACCGGGATATCCACGGCTTCCTTCGCCTCGCGGATCAGGTCGAGGTATTCCATTTCATCGCGGCGGAAGAACTCGGGCTCCGGGAAGAAGTCCGTCATCTCCGAGTAACGATCCTTTTGGTTCTCGAGGATATAGTCCGTCAGGATTGCCTCTCGATCGATCTGCTCCTCGAACAAAGAGTAGAGCGTGATCGCCGCCGCGCCGGCATCTTCCATCCGCTTGATGCCGTCGAGATCACGCGAAAGCGGGGATGCCGAGGGCACCACCGGATTCTTGAGAGACAGTCCCATGTAGGTCGTCGCCAGATTAGCCATCGTTCGTTACCTCCTTAAATGGTAATAAACCCCATTTTTAATACTATGATAGTCCATATCTAAGAAAACCGCAAGTGATCTTCGCGCTATTGACACTTTCGCCGGAAACCGACATAATCGAGTCGTATGAGAATATGGAAAGTACCATGGCTGTGCTTGCTGGTGCTCGTAGCTGCCGCAGGATGCACAGGGGATGGCCGAATCGCCGGCGTGCGCGTGTTCACGGTCACACCAACGCCCTCACCCACTTCGACCCCCACACCTACGCCCACCCCCACCGCGACCGCCACGCCCATCCCCACGCCTACACCGACGCCCCTGCCGGCGGAGGTGCTGAGCCGGGCAGAGCGCGCCTATCGGGATGGTGACTGGAGCGCGGCTTCCGACGATTACGAGCAGGCGTTAGCCAATTCGGCGGCTAGCGAGGATGAGATCTCGCAGGCGACCCTGGGACTCGGACGGACCTACGTCGCCGCCGGTGCCTATTCGGACGCTGTATCGCTGCTGGACGGTTTCCTCGGCGATCTGGCTGCCACGGATCCCCCCACGGACACCCTGTCGACTGCGGCTGTGGAGGGCCACGTGCTCCTTGGCGACGCGCTGCGCAATGCCGACCAGCCGATTTCAGCGGCAGAGCACTACTCCACGGTGATCGAGGCGCAGCCGCTCCTCGCACCCTATGCCAATGAGTGGCTGGGCGACGCGCTCGCCGATGCCGGGGACTACGTGACCGCGACGGCGGCCTACTCCTCCGCGCTGGCGGACGCCGAGGCCGCCAGCAGCCAGGTCTGGCTGCTCGAAAAGATCGCCATAGGCCCGTGCCGCCGATGGGGATTACGAGGGCGCGATGGCCGCCTACGATCAGATCCTGGCGATTGCCCGGATCCCCGAATACCGCGCCCGGATCATGTACCAGGCCGCCACCACGGCGCTTGCTTTTGGGGAATCGACCGACGCCTACGCTCGTATGCAGGATCTGATTGCGGCCTACCCGACCGAGGATCAGGCGTACGACGCGCTCGTGGACTTGGTGAACGCCGGTGAACCCGTCGATGATATGCTGCGCGGGTTGATCGATTATCAACGCAGAAGCTTATGGTCCGGCCATCCAGTCTTTCTACCGGATCATTCTCGGAGACCCGGATCACAGTGGCGAGCCGCATTACTACGCCGGCCTCGCCTTCCTCGAGTTGGGCGACCTTGCCGAGGCGCTCGACGAGTTCGACATGCTGATTGACACCCACCCTGGCGATCCCTACGTGCCGGATGCGTGGCTCGGCAAAGCGATGGTCCTGATCGACCAGGGCCATCTCGACACGGCGTTGGAGGCCTATCAGGAGGGGATGGACCGCTATCCCGAATCGGAGCAGGCGCCTAAGTCGGCCTGGGACGTGGTCGAGCATCTTGATGACGTCGCGGGCCTTCTCGCAGGCCTGCGGATCTCCTCGTCGACCTGGCTGATCGCTATCCCAACGATGAACGTGCGCCGGAGACGCGCTTCGAGGCGGGGCTTTACGGCTATCGCGCCGGAGATATCGAGGGAGCGACCGCTGCGTGGGAGGATCTGACCGCGTGGTACCCCTACGACGAGTACGCACAGGGGGCGTGGTACTGGCTGGGGAAGGTGCGCCTCTCGGCCGGCGAGACGATCAGTGCGACGGAGGCCCTGACCAGCGCCATCAGCCTGGGGCGCTGGGACTTCTACGGCCTTCAGGCCGAGGATCTTTTGCAGGAACGGGAGCCGTTCCGGGCCACTCCCGACGCGATGGCGTCGTGCACGGGCCAGGCGGCCCAGCGCGAGGCCGAGTCGTGGCTCGCGGATTGGCTGAATCTCGATCCGGGGACGTCCGTGGGGACGCTGCCCACCTCGCTACTGAACGACGCGCACTTGAGGCGGGGCACGCTTCTGCTCGACGTCGGGCACTTTGACGAAGGGCGGACCGAGTTGGAGGCTCTGAGGGTCGCCACGGCCGACGACGCGTTGACTCAATATCGGCTGGCCCTCTACTTCCGCGACGTCGGGCTCTACCGCTCCTCCATCATCGCCGCGACCGCGCTCTGGCAGCTCTCCCCGGCGGCCGACGTGAGCCAACTGCCGGCCTTTATCGGCTGCCTGATCTATCCGATGTACTACAGCGACCTGGTGGAGCAGGAGGCCGCGGCCAACGGGCTTTCCCCGCTCTTCGTCTACTCACTGATGCGTCAAGAGAGCCTCTTCGAGGGCTTTGCGACGTCATCTGCCGCAGCGCAGGGCCTCATGCAGGTCATTCCGCCGACGGGCGCCGCCATCGCTGAGGCGCTGGATTGGCCGCCCGATTACCAGTCCCAGGACCTCTACCGTCCCATGGTCAGCGTGCGGTTCGGCGTCTGGTATCTCGCGCAGCAAAAGGAGCGGTTCGCCGGCAACGAGTTTGCTGCGCTCGCCGCCTACAACGGGGGGCCGGGCAACGCGCTCCGGTGGATGGAGGACGCCGGCGGCGATACGGACCTCTTCGTGGAGCTGGTCGGCTTTGGGGAGACGCAGAGCTACATACGGCTCATCCGCGAATACTACGCTGCTTATCGCTTGCTCTATGCCGGGCCGGTGGATAGTATGAAGCCGGCCCCGGCCCTGCGTGGGTCGGAGTGAGGTAGGGTCTCACTCTGCCAGCAAGGGGTGCTTGCTGGGCATACCGGGCCGCCGTGGGTACCTGGCAGGGGTTGCAGCGACTTTGTCGACCAGAACGAGGTAGCGCGTCTCAGTTATCCCTCTGAGGTCCACGGGTACCAGCTTGCGCAGCCGTCCGCCGAGCTGTTTGAACGCCCACTCGCTGCGCTGAGCTTCTGACGGGGCGCCTTCCCCTTTCTGAGCAAGGGCACGGCCGCTGATCTGTACCAGCGGCAGCAGGTACTCCGCCAGGATGGGCAGATCTGCGACGGCCCGAGCCATCGCCCAGTGAAAAGTCTCGCGGTACTGTGGATCCTGGCCTAGCTCTTCCGCCCTGCCATGAAGCACGGTGACGTCCCTCAGTTGCAGTTGGTCGACGATGTGTTGTAGAAACTGCGCCTTCTTGGCCGTCGCCTCCAGGAGCGTGAGTCTTATACCGGGGCAGACGATCTTTAGTGGGATGCCGGGAAACCCCGCGCCCGTACCGACGTCGATGACGCGCTTTCCCGCAAACCGCTCTCCGGGTTCCAATGCCAGCAGACAGGAGAGTGAATCGAGGAAGTGGCGGATCTGGATTCCGGTGTCATCGGTGATGGCCGTCAGGTTGAAACGATCATTCCAGGTGGTGAGATGTTCCTGGTAGCGGCGCAGTGCCTCGAGATGCTCGGGTGTCAGTGATATCTGCAAGTCCTGGGCACCTGCGATCAGTTCGTACACAGCTTCATCCCCCACTTCATAGAGCCCGGATTGGCGTCTCATTTGTATCGACCAAGTCTTCATTATACCAGCAATCCCCCCGCGCCGAGTTTCCGCGAAACCTAAGGTTGGCAGCGAGTCGATAATCTTTGTAGATTGGGCAAAGCCCGGTATAATGGGCCTGGCAATCGGGTCGGCCGTGATGAAATCG
Source organism: uncultured Chloroflexia bacterium (assembly GCA_963751345.1). Classification (GTDB taxonomy): domain Bacteria; phylum Chloroflexota; class Anaerolineae; order B4-G1; family SLSP01; genus PWVB01. Next base: position 322,316 of record CAVVUS010000030.1, on the reverse strand, counting down.
GAGGAGAACGGCGTGGCGCGGGATGTGGTGGTACGACGAGCGAAGTTCTCGGACTCGGAAGCTATTGCGGCGCTCGTGAATGCGGCCCAGTCGGTCTCTACGGTGGGCGCACATCGCGAGGTCTCGCGGCTCGACGTCGCGGAGCGATTCGGCCAGATCGGGTTTATGATTGCGGAACGCGAGGGACACCTCGTGGGGCTTCTCGGATGGCAGGTCGAGAACCTCGTCGTCCGCGTGATCGATTTCCTGATCGCTTCCGCTGCCGACCCTATGGCGGTGGGACAGGCGCTTGTGGGTAAGACGGAGGCAGAGGCCGCGGAGTTGTTGGCTGAGGCCGTGGTCCTCTTTCTACCGGCGGACGCCAGCGAGGCGTTGGTCGCATTTTGGCAGGGACTAGGGTACGGATTCCAGGACGTCGCGGAATTGCACGGTGCCTGGAGGGAGGCTGTGGCCGAGCAGGGCCTCGTGGGAGAGCGCGTGATGATTAAGCGCTTGCGAGAGGGCCTGATCCGGCAGCCGGGTTGAGACTGAATTCCTTGGACGGACATCCCAGGAGAGAATCACGGTATGGACAAGATTAAGAATTTCGTCAATGAGCATCCCCAATGGACATCCTGGATCGTGCTTGCGATTGGGATGGTCGCGATCCTGGTGTGGTCGGCGCGGGATGTCGGCCTTCTCCCAGGTCAGTGGGCCGCACTGATCATCGCCACGATCCTCGTGGCCGGCCTCGCGGTGTGGATCATCGGCTGGGAGGATGAGGAAGAGGAAACTGAGGAAGGTCCGGAAGCGGTCTCCCCACGGGGCGGACTGTTCAGGCGCAAGTCCTCAAAGCAGCCCGCGGCGCAGACCGAGACGGATGCGGATGTCGAGGCGTCAGCCCAGGAGGAATCACAGGCCTCTTGAGGATGTGACCGGCACCGTAGCAGGGTCCCGCGCTTTGGAATCAGGAGCATCGCGGCTGATCGCATCGTGCATCCCACAGAACCCACCCCCGCATCACGACGGGGGTGTTTGTTTTTCCGGGTCATTAAGGGTTGCCCTGACCACGACATGAACTATAATGCGACCCAGCATAGATTGGAGGCGGCTATTGGTCAATGAGAATCCGAGCGAAGCCCCAGCGTCGACCGCTGTAGCTCTCGACGACCAGGAACCTTCACTCAGTCGATCCTTTGGCATTCGCTCGTGGCTCCAGGACGTGCTCGAGACTCTGCTCCTGGCTGCGATTCTGTTCTTCGTTATCAACACGTTCACCGGACGGTATCAGGTCCACGGACAAAGCATGGAGCCAAGTCTCCACGATGGCCAATACTTGATCGCCAGCAAGATTACCTACTGGCTACATCCGCCTGAGCGCGGCGACGTGATCGTGCTCGATCCCCCTACCGAGGGCAACGATGTCCCCTATATCAAGCGTGTGATTGGGCTGCCGGGTGATCTCGTGGAGGTCCGGGAGCATCGGGTCTGGGTCAACGGCATTGCGCTCAACGAGCCGTATATCAACCAGCCACCCGCCTATCCCGGAAACTGGGTCGTTGGGGAGGGCGAGTATTTCGTCCTGGGTGACAATCGCAACAATTCAAGCGATTCCCACTCCTGGGGATTGCTGCCGGCAGACAAGATCCTCGGCAAGGCGGTTTTCTCTTATTGGCCACCCGAGTATTGGGGGAAGATACCACATTACACGTTCCCTGAACTTCAAGAGGCTCAATAGCCGATGCTGTGCAGGGAGCGTGTTTCGTTCTGTCGCCGTTTTACGTTGGCTTGATGGCGAGATAGTGGATGGGATCCGGAGATATGGCACAAGGTATTGAAGCCTCTCAAGCGCCAAGCGCAAGCGCGCCAGGCGCGAGACCACACGTAGTGGAAGGTCAGGCAGGCCACGAAACGATGCGGCCGCCCGGCCTGGAGCCTGCCGAAGAGCCCTGGGGCCAGGCTGGCGCGACGTTGGAGGAAGCGGGCCCCCCTGCGAAGGAGCAGAACCAGTTCTGGGCGTGGGCCCGCGACATCCTGGAGACGCTGGTTCTGGCCGCGATCATCTTCGTCCTGGTCAATACGCTGACCGGCCGATATGAGGTGCAGTCGATCAGCATGGAGCCCACGCTGCACGAGGGGCAATATCTGATCGTGAGCAAGTTCACGTACTGGTTTCATCCACCTCAGCGCGGTGACATTGTCGTGCTGGATCCCCCGGATCACCGGAGCACGATACCGTATATCAAGCGCGTCATCGGTCTTCCCGGCGAGCACGTGGAGGTGCGCGACGGGCGAGTGTGGATCAACGGCGTCGCGCTCAACGAGCCCTATGTAAGTGGACCGGCACTCTACCAGGACGATATCGTCCTGGGACCGGATGAGTACCTGGTGTTGGGCGACAATCGCAACAATTCCAGCGATTCCCACGTCTGGGGGACCTTGCCAGGAGAGAACGTCATCGGTAAGACAATCTTCCGCTATTGGCCGCCCGATAAATGGGGTGCCATTACGCACTATCGCTATCCTGAATTGGAGGGAACGCCATGAAACGTCGTGAGTTGGCTCGCACCATCGATCACACACTGCTCAAGCCCGACGCAACTCCGAGCGAGGTGGAGCATCTCTGTCGAGAGGCTCTGAAATATCACTTCGCGTCGGTCTGCGTCAATCCGATTTTCGTACCGATGGCGGCCAAGAAGCTTGCCGGAAGTGACGTCGCGGTCTGCGCCGTCGTCGGATTCCCGCTCGGGGCGACCTCCACGGCGATCAAGGTCTGCGAGGCCGAATTGGCGATTGCCAAGGGGGCCACCGAAATCGATATGGTGATCGCGATTGGGCTCCTGAAGGCTGGCAAGGTGGACCGGGTACGTGAGGATATCACGGCGGTAGCCGCGGTGTGCCACGCCCAGGGTGCGCTCCTCAAGGTCATCATTGAGGCCGCCTTGTTGACCGACGCCGAGAAAGTAGCAGCCTGTGAGGCGTGTCAGGCAGCGGGCGCCGATTTCGTAAAGACTTCCACGGGCTTCGCCAAGGGTGGCGCGACGGTTGAGGATGTCGCCCTGATGCGCAGGACGGTGGGAGCTGAGATGGGGGTGAAGGCCGCCGGCGGCATCCACAACTACGCCGAAGCCATCGCCCTGATTGAGGCCGGTGCCACTCGCCTCGGGGCGAGTCGTGGCGTGGACATTGTCGAGGAAGCGCCTGAATGAGCTATACGTGCCCCAACTGTAGCTTCGGGAGCCTGAAACCCGCCAAGGTCACCTTTCTCCGCCGTTGGGGCGCGCACATGATCACGCTGCCCGACTTTCCCGCCTGGCGGTGCGATTCCTGCAGCTACACCCGCTATGACAGCGCGGCACTGGCCCACGTTGAGTTCATCTTCGGTCCCGATGTTGAATCCTTGATGGAAGGCCCCTACCGGCGTTTCCGAGCCGGCGAGGGGCCGGACGAGCAAGGCCCTCGGCGCTGGTCGTATTGACCTGGGTTTGAGGGCCCCACGGCTGGCTGCTCATGGCGCCAGCCGCTTCTGCTAGGTATGACCATATCGATTCTCAGCCCTAAGTGTTTGTATTCCTAGTTCGGACACGTAGTCTGTGCCAAGGGGGGACAAATGGAAGCAGAACACTCGACTGAAGCCCTGGTCCTGGTCATTGGGGCAGGGCCCGCCGGTCTCTTTGCTGCGCAGGAACTGGCTGCAAAGGGGGTTCAGGTCATCCTGCTGAATCGTGACATCAAGCCGGGTGGATTGGCCGAATACGGCATCTATCACAGCAAACACAGGATCAAGGCTGCGCTCCGCGACTCAGTTTCACAAGATCCTCCAGATGCCGCGGGTGCACTATATCGGCAATGTCGCGGTTGGAGAACAAGGGGACCTCACGCTATCGCAGTTGCGCGGCGATGGGATTCGGCGCGATTGTGGTCGCCGTGGGTGCCCAGGGCACGAAGTGGCTGGGGCTGCCGGGGGAACACCTCCGGGGTGTCTATCATGCCAAGGACGTGATCTACTACTACAACGGCCTGCCACCCTTCAGCGACCAGCGCTTCGACATCGGGAAGCGGGTGGCCCTAATCGGTGTGGGCAACGTGATGGCCGACATTGCCCACTGGTTGGTGCGTGAGCTGCAGGTGGATGAGGTCGTTGCCGTGGCACGCCGTGGCCCCGCCGAGGTCAAGTTCACCACTCAGGAGCTTACCTACGTCGCCGCCAATCTCGACCTGGCTGCGCTCGACCAGGAGATTGAGCGCGTGCGCGACGCGGATGGAGGCCGTGGGCCAGGACCCCATGGCCGCAAAGGAGTTCATCCTTGCCGCGCTGCCGCGGGCCGAGGAGCCCATCTCCGACACGCGACTGCGACTTCCGCTTTCTCTCCTCTCCCAGCCGCATCCTTAGCGATAGTGCCGGGAGAGTGTCCGGCCTCGAGGTCGAGGATACTGCGTTGGTGCTGATGCCCGATGGAGAGACCAAGGCACAGTCCCTGCGAACAACGCACGTGCTCGATGTCGACACGGTGATCTTCTGCATCGGTGACCGGGTGAGCGAGGACTTCGGGCTGCCGGTGTCCCGTTTCTCGTTTGTGAAGCACCCGGCGCCGCGTCATCCCGTCGATGGCATCTCGTTTGAGGCCTACGACCCCGACTCCGAGGCGGCGATGGATGGCATCTTCCTGGCGGGTTGGGCGCGGCAGCGCCAGCAAGGGCCAGGTCGCCCTCGCCCGAAAGGATGCCCGAGGCTGTGTCGAGGCCGTCCTCTCCCACATGGCCCTTCACCCGTCAGCGACGGCACCCGATGTAGCCCGAGCCGCTTTGACCGATGTGTTGTCCCATCTCCGCAAGCCGCTCATCACCAAGAAGGACGTGATCCGGTTGGCGGAGATCGAAGCAGCCGAGGCCGAGCGTCGCGGCAACCCCGGCCACAAGTTCACCGCGAACGAAGCGATGCTGGCGGCGCTAGAGTTGGGATAGTAGACGGTCAAGTCAATCGCTGGGGGAAGTCATTCTTAGCCGAAGGCGAAGAATCTGGTCCTGTCGGATCTGGCGAGAGGAGATCACAGATGCGCATCATCTACTTCGACATCGACTGCCTTCGACCGGATCACCTGGGCTGCTACGGCTACGAGCGGCCCACCTCGCCCACCCTCGATGCGCTTGCCGCGGAGGGCACCGCGTTCGACCACTACTACTGCGCCAGCTCCCCCTGTCTGCCCTCGCGGACGGCGCTTGTTCTCCGGGCGCTTCGGCATCCGCAACGGCGTGATCTCCAACCACGGGGCCGGGGCGCGGTTCAATCTGCAGACCCGAACCTACGGCGGGCCGCAGCCCGACAACGAGATGCTGATGCGCCAACTGCGGCGCCACGGCTACGACACCATCAGCTTCTCCAACTTCGCCGACCGCCACAACGCGCTCTGGTTTATGTATGGCTGGTCCGAGTTCCACACCCCCAACCTCAAGGGCGGCGCCGAGACCGCGGACGAGGTCAATGCGCCCGTGCTCCGTTGGCTCAAGCACAACGCTCAGCGAGAGGACTATGTCCTCCACGTCAACTACTGGGACGTCCACCGCACCTACAAGATGGATGCGTCGTGGGCGGACCGGTTCCAGGATACGCCGGTCCCGCAGGCCTGGCCCGACGAGGCCGCGATCCGCGCGCACCAGGCGATCACCGGGCCGTTCACGGCGCAGGGCCAGTTCCGCGACAACGTTAGCCCCTATCCCCTGATGCCCGGAGCGGTCGCCTCCCGTGCCGACTTCGAGCACATGGTCACGGGCTATGACGCCGCCATCGCCTACACCGATAGCCATGTTGCCGAGGTACTTGACGAGCTGGACCGGCAGGGCGTCCTGGACGACGCGGTCGTGATCGTCTCTGCCGACCACGGCGACGCCTTCGGCGAGCACGGCATCTACTCGGATCACGTCTGTGCGGACGAGTGCATCCACCACGTCCCGCTGATCGTGCGGGCGCCCGGCCTCGCCGCCGCGGACAGGCACTCCGACGCCTTCCTCTACAACGTCGACCTGGCGCCGACGCTCTGCGACCTGCTCGATATCCCTTCGCCGCCTGAATGGGACGGCGCATCGTTCAAGGCCAACCTGCAGGGGCCTGACGGGCTGGACCGCGACACCCTCGTCTGGGACTGTGGCCTCTACACCGTCCAGCGCGCCGTCCGCACGCGGACGCACCTGATGATCCGCACCTACGACGACTACGGCTACGCCTTCGATCCCGTCGAGCTCTATGACATGACGGCAGACCCCTACCAGACGACGAACATCGCCGCCGACGCGCCCGACGTCGTGGCAGCGTGCAGCGCCCTGATGGACGATTGGATCCAGGCGCAGATGGCGAAACCCCACTGGCATGCCGACCCGCTCAGCGAGATCCTCCGCGAGCGGGCAATAGCGCGCTGACAGACCTGGGGTTCGTAGGTGCCGATTTATCGGTTCCGGGGCCAGGTGGCAGCGTCCCGCGCAGTGGGGTTCGGTTGTGAGTCTGAAAGCCCGATTCATCGGGCGCCGCCTTGGTAGCACGGGGACTTCATCCCCGTGCGGCCTTCTCACTGGTCCAATCTTGATGCTCCCTACAAAACAGGCCCCCGGCTTCAACCGGGGGCCTGTGATCTGGCTTGCGTTAGTTCCGTCGCGACCGCGGCGGACGCGATCCGCGGGAGCGATTGCCCTGCGATTGAGACTGCGGGGCCGGCGCGCCGTAGTTGAAATCTTCCAGCCGCCGCCGCTCGATGCGCTTGCCCAGCAAGTGCTCGATCTGGCGTACCAACGGCTCATCGTCCTGCTCGACGAAGGTCCGCGCCTCGCCGGTGGCATCCACACGGCCCGTACGCCCGATGCGGTGGGTATAGGCGTCCACGGTGTCGGGCATGTCAAAGTTGATCACGTGCGTGATGTCCGCCACGTCGATGCCGCGCGAGGCGACGTCGGTGGCGACCAGGATGTCGACCTTGCCGCTGCGGAAGCCGTCGAGCGCCCGCTGCCGCTGGTTCTGCGACATGTTGCCCTGCAGCGCGGCAGCCCGGATGTTCTGCTTGGCCAGGTCGCGCGCGAGGTTCTTGGCACGATGCTTGGTGCGGGTGAAGACCAGCACACGCCCCGTGGCGGTTCGGTCCAGCATCGTCAGCAACAGATCCTTCTTGAGGTGCCGGGGCACCGGATAGAGCGCGTGCGACACCGTCTTGGCCGGCGCGATCATGCCGACCTGCACCGTGACCGGATCCTTGAGGATGTGGGCAGCCAGGTCCCGGATATCGTCAGGCATGGTCGCCGAGAAGAAGAGCGTCTGGCGCCGTGCGGGTAGCACCTTGAGGATGCGGCGGATGTCGGGCAGGAAGCCCATATCGCACATCCGGTCCGCCTCGTCCAGGACCAGGACCTCGACGTGTGACAGGTCAATGGCACGTTCGCCCAGGAGGTCGAGCAGCCGTCCCGGGCATGCGACGACGATGTCCGCGCCTCTCCGGAGTGCCTCGACCTGTGGGATTCTTGCTCACGCCGCCGTAGACGGTGATGCTGTGGACCTTTGTCTGCCGGCCAAGCTCCCCGATCATATCGTGGATCTGCTCTGCCAGCTCGCGCGTGGGCGCCAGGATCAGCGCTCGCACGTGGCGGGATCGGCTCTGGATGAGCCGGTTCAGAATGGGCAACGCGAACGCTGCGGTCTTGCCGGTGCCGGTCTGGGCGATGCCCATCACGTCACGGTTCTTGAGGACGACGGGGATGGCTTGCTGCTGAATGGGGGTGGGCTCGGTATAACCCGCCGACTCGACGCCGCCCATGATGCGCGGGTCGAGTGAAAACTGTGTGAAACTCACTTGGTGTACTCCTTGGCTCCGCGAGCCAAGTCGCACTCCTGGCCCTACGATGCGAAAACTGCTTGATATTAGACGTCGCGACCTCGCTGGTCGCAAACACAAGCACCCATTATACTGGCTTTGCCTGAAATGGCCAATGTCAGCACGGGAAGCGACGCAAAAATCTCTTGTTGATCAGCGGGCCCGGTTGACGAGACCGAGTCTGCCGGCTGGAAGGCTCGGTATGTGCCGCGAGATTCCGACGACTGTCGGAGGGAGACGCGATGATGATGAACAGACAATGGATCGAGAGGGCGCCCATATGGGCGTGCAAGGCATTGAGGGAGTTGCTCGTCACGGTGATTCCCGCGCTGTTAGTGGCGCTCTTTATCAATGTCTACGTTGCAGAAGCCGCATCGGTCGAGAACGGTCCGAGTATGCAGCCGACGCTCTATGTCGGCTATCGTGTCCTGATGGAGAAGGTGTCCTATCGGTTCGGTCCGGTTCATCGTGGTGACGTCGTCGTCGTAAATCGGCCCGGCACAGCCGTGTCCCTGATAAAGCGCGTGATAGGCTTGCCCGGTGAGACCATCGATGTTCGAGGCGGGCGCGTGCTGATCGATGGCGAGTGGTTGGACGAGCCGTGGGTTGCGTACCTGGGAGGGCCGGACTGCCCTCCCCAGAAGGTGCCGGAAGGATACGTGTTTGTCATTGGTGACAACCGTGCCAATTCACTCGACTCCCGCGCATTGGGCCCTGTGCCGATTGAGGCGGTGGAAGGTCACGTCATCCTGATCTATTGGCCGTTGGAAGAGGCCCGGGTGATGCCATGACGGGCTGGACGCAGTGTCGACCGGTCATTGGCGGGGGTGCTGAATGTTGACGCGCATGTCCAATTGGCTGCACCATGTCTCCACGGGCTGGGTGACGCTCGGCGCAGTTGTAGTATTCCTGCTGTTCATGGCGCTTTGTGCTGCCCGCACAGTCGGCTCAGGTCTGCTGGCACCGAGGACGTCGGGTCCCCCGACTACCTCCTTCTTCTACACCCCACGCGATCTCTACCGGATGGCGGAGGCTTACGGCGCACAAGGCCGGGCCGACTACATCCGGGCCCGCTTCACCTTTGACCTGGTGTTCCCGATCGTCTACACGTTCTTCCTGGTGACGTCGATTAGCTGGCTGACGCGTAGATCATTTGCGTCCGATTCGCGATGGCAGCTTGCGAATCTGGCCCCGCTTGTCGGCGCGCTTTTCGACTATCTGGAGAACGTCTCCGCCTCCGTCGTGATGGCCCGCTATCCTGATCCAACCCCGGTGATAGCTCTACTCGCCTCTGTTTTCACGCCGGTCAAGTGGCTCTTCGTCGGTGGCAGTTTCGTGTTGTTGCTCATCGCGATTGTGGCTGCGATTCGGCGCAGGCAGGTCGGGCGCCGACTGAACTGAGGAGAGAGAATGCCAAAGGACTTTGTCACGTTCCTCGATTTCACTGAGCCTGAGATCACGGACCTGCTTGACCTTGCCGACACCCTGCGCGAGGCGTGGCGGCTCAAGGAGATGCCACAGCCTCTCAAAGGCAAGTCCCTGGCGCTGATCTGGGATGCTGAGGGCTTTCGCAACCGCGTTGCCTTCGAGTTGGGCATCGCCTCCATGGGCGGGATCGGCGTCCGGATTCCCGGGCGGCTCGACGAGCGGGAGTCGATCGAGGACGTGGCAGCATATCTGTCCAACTGGTTTGACGGTATCGTGACCCGGACGCGCCTGCACAGCCATATGCTGCGTCTGGCTGCCGCTGCTGCGATCCCCGTCATCAACGCGCGGACGGATTTCAACCATCCCTGCGAGATCCTGGGTGACCTGGCCTATATCCGCCGGAAGCGCGGGCACCTCGACGGGCTCAAAGTCGCGTTTGTCGGCGAGGCGACGAACCTCTGCCATCCCTGGTTCGAGGCCGCCGCGCGGCTGCCGATTGAGGTGGTGCAGATCTGCCCCGAGGGGTACGCAGTCGCCCCATCGTTCCTGTCGGCGGTGCAGCAGGGCGCGACCGGTAGCCTGCACGTCACCCACGACCTGGTGTCCGGGCTCAGGGACGCCGACGTCGTCTACACCGACTGCTGGCCCGCCCGTGCCGGTCAGGACGAGGCCGTCCGCGTGGCGGAGCGCTTTCTTCCCTATCAGATCACGGCCCAGCGGCTGAAAGCTGCCTCGCCTGACGTCCTCTTCCTGCCCTGTCCGCCCGTCACGCGGGGTGAGGAGGTCTCCGAGGATGCGATGGCCTATCTGGGCCATCACGTCTACGAGGCCAAGGCCGACCTGCTGCACGCCCAGAACGCGGTCCTTGAGACGATCGTGTGCTAGTTCGGTGCCAAAACTCTAGGAGTCGAAACGCAATGTCACAGTTGGAATCATCGGGGTTCGAAGGGACTATGCTTCTTAGTTTCTCACTTCTCATCCCATCGATGGCGACTATTCAAAAGTACTTAGGGGTAGGCGGTGCGATTCTTTATGCACTCCTTGGGGGGACGTTGGTTTACTGCGGATACGTTCTAGTCCAGCGGGTCAGGGTTCCCATAGTTGGCGAGCGAGCTGCACTGCGGTTGCTGGCGGTTACATGGATTACGCTTTTCGTAGTGTTTCGTATACTCTATCCATTGGCCAACTCCGGAGCCCTAGGTCCTGGATCGGATCGTGACGATGCTCTCGAAATTGGTACACGAGCAGTATTGCGCGGAGAATATCCCTATTATTTGAGGACCTACCTACAGAATCCAATCAGTCCATTGCCTGGAGCGATGATTCTGGCTGTGCCATTTGTGCTGCTCGGCAACAGCGCCTATCAGAACCTATTCTGGCTGCTGCTTTTTGTGATAATGTGTCGGTCCTTCACAAGAAGCTGGAGTAAGCCTCTGTTTGTCTTCTGGGTGGTACTTGTCTTCTCTCCCAGCGTTATGCGGGAACTTGTCACAGGTGGAGACCTACTAGCAAATAGCATCTACGTAATCGTTTTCATGTTGTGGCTGGTCAAGTCCGCCCAGTTACAGAATCGGCGAAGATGGCAAGCTATCCTAAGCGCAGTATTGCTGGGCATCGGCCTTTCATCGCGGCTGAACTTCATATTCCTACTGCCTTTGGCGTTTGCTACCCTGGTCCGGCTTCGTGGCTGGCGCTACGCACTTTTCCAGTGTGGCATCGTTTGCCTAGTGTTTTTTATGGTTACATTGCCGTATTATCTCTATGATCCTCACGGGTTTTCGCCTCTTCACACGGCTGGCAAGCTTGGGCAATTTCGGGGGGTTCTTCCTCACCCAGAGCTCGTCATAGTTGCTCTGACTGGAATTGTCACTCTGTATTTATCTTCTTGGAGAGGAAGCACCAATCTTAGTGTAATGTTCGGGCACGGCACAATTGTTTTGGCTATCCCTATAATGTGTGCAGTGGTGCTATCATCGGTACAACGTGCTGCTCTAGACTTTCGGATGACGAGTTATGGCCTTTCGTTTCTGTTTTGTGGTGTAATTGCATCTCTGGCTATATTTGAGGGTACTGATGACAAACACTGAGGTGGATATTTGTACCCTATCGTGGCGTTAGGATGCGTCTTCTGCAATATCTACGCAATTAGGCGTCGTAACCGCTATATCGTTGACTCTGCTTTGGGCTCTCCGGTTGGGACACCGCCATAGTCTCTGACGCTCTTGAAAGTTTGGAAGTATCCATCTTGACAAATGCGGCACTTTTATTACAATGGTCGTCACCTAGCCGAGATAGCTCAGTCCGGTAGAGCAGTGGACTGAAAATCCATGTGTCCCGAGTTCGATTCTCGGTCTCGGCACAGGCAAGCAGAGGGCGCGCACGAGGCTGACTCGGCGCGCCCTCTCTCGTTGTCGTGCTCCCTCGAAGCGTCTCTCGATCCCTTCTGGGGGATGCGCGGCGCGATCCACAGGCTCCTGTGCGGCGCTTCTGCCGGATGGCGAAAGTGCTACATATTCCTCATGAGGTTCCCGAGAGCCAATACAACGAACCCGATGACTACCAGCCAGAGGGCGTAGGCAGAGAGTGCAGGGATGCTTCCCAGTGAAGCCAGGACCCCGATGACGACCAGAACCACGGCAATCCAGAATGTGACAACTTTGGGTGCACTGAGTTTCATGATTTCCGTCTCCTATCTAGCTAAGGATTTCTTAACATATCTGGGGAACCGAGAAGCACGGCATACCGCAGGCCGTAGGAATCGCTCATGACGACCGGAAGCCCGTGTAGTGCCGTGGACAGATACTCCAACACATCATCAGCAGCGTAGTCTTCTAGGGGCTGTTGAGGACCGATCTCCAGGACAACAAACAGCCAGGCATGGCCTTGTTCTGTCTCGGTCAGAACAAAGCGGCTGATGAACGGCGTAAGCCCGCGTTGTGCCAGGATGCCTGGTATTGATCGGGCTACAGTGCGGGCTGCGGCAAGGTAACGGTCGGCGCTCATAGCTGGATTTCTCCCTTGGTGCGCAGCTTGCGCTCGGCTTCGGTAATCCAGTTGATGATCAATGGCTCAGACGGGTCGATGACTTCCACCTGAGGCATTTCATCGCTCGCAAGTTCAGGGTGTCCGTATGGGTGTAGTTCGCCCTGCATGAGTCGGTATTGATGGGGATGGAGCTCCACGATCGTCCCCTCCGTCAGAGGCAAAGCGATCGGGTTGCCGTTCCCCCGCGGGTTACGCAGGCGATACTCCACCACCGGCATTAGCCGGCGATAGGCCATCACCCCGCCCGCGATGAGCAGGAGAACGACCAGTGTTGATAGGAAAACCTTCAAAGGGGTGACGACCGAGTCCTGCCACAATACCCGTCGTTCACTTGCATCCCGGTTTCGTATGATGGAGGCCTGGATCGCAGCTGCCGGTGTGGCCGTTAATGGATAGGCTGTCAGCGTTGCATGCGCTTGGGCCGTGCCGCGGGCCCGGGCGTCCGCAATCGCCTGGACTTGTGCTGTTTGTGTGACGTTCAGTACGTAGGCAGCATAAGTGGCCGTAGCCGCTTGGCTCTGAGCTGTGGCCACCGCAATCCGACTTTGAGCTGTGGCCGCAACCGCCTGGCTTTGAGCCGTGGCTGTAGCGTTCTGTGCCATCTGGGCTTGCTCGATAATGGCCTGCTGCGTGGCAGCGGCCCGGGCCATGTTCTGGCTGACCTCGGTGCCCTGGATGGATAGTTCCATTAACTGGCGCTGGTGATAGTCAAGCGTGGCCTGTGCTGCGACGCCCGCGGCCTGGGCCATAGCCAGGCTGACCACGGTGGCCTGATGAGATAGCTCCATCATCTCGCTCTGACCGGCAGCCAGCGTAGCCTGTGCGGCAGCATACGCTGGGTCCTGGTTGTTGCCGGACAACGGCGAAGGGGTGAGCGCCGAGTACGCAGGCGGGACCGCTTGTCCGGGCGGAGTGGCACTGACACATGCCAGCAGCGCCAGGATCAAGAGAGTCATCACCGTCGCGATACCACGCTTGTTCATCGGTAAGCCTGTCAACCTAGGGTCTCTTCCTCTTCCTTGCGGGTGCGATTCTCTGTGTCCACCTAGTTTCACGGGTTGGGGAACAGACTGTCCTCCAGCTGGACCAAGTTCTGCCCCAACAAATCCAGCTCCGGCTGCGCCGACTTGAGATTGCTCTGCACGTCGGTCAACGCCTGGGCTGCACTCTGTTGCATCGCGGTGATCACGTCCTTTTGATCCACTCCCAAGCAGACTGGGCAAGGTATTCAGCGCTTCAGTGGCCTGGATCAACGACAGGCGCGCTCCGGCGTAGTCGTCGTCGGCCACCGCCAGGCTGGCACCGCGCACACCTGACAACGCCTCGAGTACGACCATGTGCAGCGTAGTGGTATCCAGATCACTTTGCAGTGTCTCGTTGTCCGCCTGCAACGTGGTGACTTGATCGGTCTTGTCGGTGATCGTCGCGTTGGCCTGCTCTAGTGCGGCGTTGGCTTTGTCGAGCTTTTGCCGGGTGGGGACGTAGAGCGCTAAGGTGATCAGCAGCCCCCCCAACACAAACGCCGACAGCGCCACGAGCGCCCAGCGCAGTGCGCCGTGCATGAACTTTTGCAGGCGGGTTTCAGATCTGGCTTCGGATTCGTTCATAGAGTCTCCTTTCCCATTACCTGGAGCCGGGTCCGTCACGCAAGCTTCCGGCGGACCCGGCCACATCATCGCCGCGAGAGAGGGTTACACTACCCCAAGGAGGTCTCAAGATGATGAGGATGACGGCGATAACGATCAGAGATGGATCCAACTGCCGGTCTGTGGGAATCTTGAGCTGATGTTCCGACCGAAAAAGCCGAGCAACCATAGTACGACGAGTATCACGATGATCGTCCACAACATGGGTCTTCTCCTTTTGAAAAGCTGTTTGGCTGCCGCCGGAGCAACTGTTGCCCGGGCTACAAGGCAAAGCCAAAGCTGATACTTCCGCGCAACCGGTTGACCGGATTATTGCAGCGCTATCCGGCCCGTCGCCATCAAGACTTGACGGCCTTCCCCAAATCCTTGAGGGTGTGGGACAAATTGTCCCTTTGCTCATCGATCGCATCCTGCCCACGCTGCTGTAGGTCCTCAGCCTGCTCCTGAACATCGTCCGAGATCTGGTGGACTTTATCGCGGACCTGCGCCGACGCATCTTCCACAGTCTTGACCATCTGATCGCGCAGCTCGATGCCTTTCTTCTGAACCGTGGCGCGTGTCTTTTTCCCCGATTGCGGCGCCAGGAACAGCATCGCCCCGGCGCCGGCCAATCCACCTATGAGCAGTCCGGCAAGAAAGCCTCCCAGTTGACTGTTATCGTCTGCGCATTCGTAGTCATGTTCGTTCATTCTGTTCTTCTCCTGTGTTATGGGCTGATAAAACGCTCGATTGAGGTCTGAATTGCGCCTATCCGCTGCGGGTGGTGTGTGTCGTACGTTCCGTGCCCGGGCCTGTCTGCTCCCATACCGAGCGCGTGACCGTGCGCGCCCTGGGACGATCCGTAGCGATCTGGATCACGCGGACGATGCCCCAAGTGATCAGGGCATAGATTCCCATCGCAATCAGGGTCGTCAGCTCGAGGCTCATTCCGCCGGATGCAGGCGTTCCCACCAAGCAGTGCAAACGGCGCAACGAACAGGTCCGTGATTCCATATATGAGAGCGGCAAAGCCGCTGTCTGGATTGGCCCCAATCAACTTGAACATGAAGCGCAGCCCTAGTAGGATCTCCAAGTAGGCCCAGAATGCTCCAGATGATCCGGTTGATCTGGAACAAAGTCTGCTGCCGCTCGGCAGCAACATCGCGAGTTACCTGCTCGGTCGCCGCATAGCCCGGTTGCTGGGTGACCACGGTTTCCTCGCGCCGATCCACGGGCACTTGATCGGTCGGTTGATTCATAGACATGGTTGTCCTCCCTGTATCCCTCAGATAACGGGATATCGCTTGACCTTCCCTTGATGGGACAGCTGACATCGGACCATCAGCAGGTTATCGCCGCCTACCCCTGCGGAAGAGATTGACGATTGCCAGCAGGATGACGGCGCCCAGCAAGCGTAACCAGCATAGTCGGAATGGTGATCGCATCGTTGATGGTCCCGACCCTGAAGATGGGGCTGAGGAAGTAGCCGGCCAGGAAAGCGCCCACGACGGCCACGATGATATTGAGCAGCAGGCCCGAGCGGTCATGCATGAGCTCGCTCGCTACCCAGCCGATCACCGCTGCAACGATTAGGTAAATCAGAAGGTTTGGCATAGGTTTCTCCGTACTAAGTCTTAAGATCACGAGTTGTCCATATTCCACACGATTCGCGATGACCTGTCCCCAACTGCCATGTAGACTTGCAGGGATAGGTTTATCGAGTTATTTTCTGGCCGGAGTCGCGACCTCCTGCCGGTGGGCTTCGTGCTCCGCCATTCGCCGGTCGATCTCCTCTTCGGCGTGCTCGCGGGTGTAGGCACACTCTACCTGGAGCACGCCCACGAATTGGTTGAACTGGCCGCCGACTCGCTTCAGGTCGTCGTCGGTGAGCTTGCCCCACCACTCGTTTGGCCTGACCCTGTAGCTGCTTCCACTTGCCCTCGAATATGTCCTTGTTCATAATTCGACCCTCCCGGATCCCGCAGATAGACTGCCCTCATTCACGATTGCGGTGCTCCGGGCAGAGTAGTGCACCGCTCCCGCGTATAGTCCGTGCCCGAACCCTCCAACGCCTGCGCCGCGCATCTTCCGGTCGCTCTGTTTGTCCCAGGCCATCTGCTCAGCGTGCGCGTAGCGGGTCTTGCGCTCGACCCTGCCGTCCCAAGCCATTTGGGTCTGGCGCTTGACCAGGGCGTCCCAAGCCATCCGCCGTTCGCGCTCGGCTGCGTTGCGCAGATCAAGCACCGCTCCGACCTCAAACGCGCCGGTCAGGATCAACCAGGCGGCGATGAGAGAGACCAGTGCCGGCACTGTGACGCTCGGCCAAAGGAAGGTAAGTGCCCCGATGGCGATGCTTGCCAGTCCCTTGAGCAGCAACATCCATCCGTGCTCCAATTCGTAGCGTTCAAGCCGGCTCACCACGGTCAGGGCCAAGAGGCCGTCTGCCAGCGCACAGAGGCCAAATAACAGCACAAGTGTCGTCAGAGTGGCGCCCGGCCGGAGAGCCGCCAAGCCAATTAGCAGGGCGATCATACTTCGCACCACCATCAGCCACCCCTTACGAGCCAACTGAGTAACCATGCCGCCCTTCTTCACCTGGTGACAATGCGCCTACCCTTTGCATACTCTTAGCATACATCACACTGCTGTGGCCTTCATCGATGCGGTGTGGAGTTGTAGCTCCACTCTCAGATGATCTGACTTTGAGCCTGCTCCGCTTGATGTGGAGAGGGGTCTATGCCGATCGCTGAGTCAGGCCGGCTGGAGAGGGGTTCACGGCAGCTCCCCAGGACCGATGGCAGGAACAGCCATACGATCTGACAAGGGGACATCTGTGTCTGGGGCTGTCGCTTTTCGTTGCTGCTGCCTGAGCCGGTGGTAAGAGACGCTTAAGTAAGCGCCAAAGAGGAAGATCAGGCTGGTCAGATAGGCCCAGGCCAGGAAGGCGATAACGGCGGCCACTGAACCATAGACCAGGTTCGAGACAGAGACGTAGGTGGAGACAAAAGACAAGAATGCTTTCTTCGCCAGTTCCCAAAGCAAGCCTGCCCCGACTGCGCCGGGCATGATCTCGCGCCAGGTAGACGTGCCACGCGGAAGCAGCATGTAGAGCACCATAAACGAGACGACGTCGAGTAGAAGCGCCAGCGCCAAACTGACGCCGCTCCCGATCGGGATGAGTGCGTCGGGCAACCAGGGGCGTAGGTTGGCAATCATACTGCTGGCAAATGACGCCAGGAAGAGAGCCGGGCCCACGAGGACCAAGACAGACAACACGGCTAAGCCACGGCGCTTCCAGACCGCGCGACGACGTCTGATTTCCCACATATCATTCAGAGAGAGTGTCAGCGTGTAGAAAACGGTAGAGGCGGACCAGATCAGGCTCACCAAAGCAACACCGGTGATGGGCCCACGCGCTTGGATGATTGCGTCGATATTCTTGCCCAACAACTGGCCTAGGGCAGGCGCGATAAACTCCAGCCTTTGAATGATGGCTTGTTGTTCCATCGCCGGGCCAAGGCCGAAGCTGCCAATCGCGATGCTCAAGAGCGTAATGGGAAAGAGGGAGAAGAGGGCGTAGTAGGCGATCGCCGCGGCCATAATCCCTGATTCGGGCTTGAGGGTTGCTTGGGCCGCCCTTGCCACTATTCCTAACCAACCGTGTGTCAGCTTGTTGAGCCGGTGCACGTTGCGGATGCCCTGCTGCCGGAGCTGTGCGACATAGCGTCTTACCCTGGGTACGATCATCGCGTGTCCCCCTATGGTTTTGGGGGTAGAAACGAACCACTTTCAGCAGTGATAATAGCCTTCGTCACTTGGAGTGGCTCGACGGCGTGCAGAACGGGTTCTGCTTCAGCAATCAGCTCGGTAAGCCGCTCCATACTACTCGTCACCAATGCCGGAGGCGCCTCGTCCATTGCCCTGATGATGGCCCCCACCCGTTCCTGCCGCTCCTTCAGGTCCGAAACCTGGGCTGCAGCGCCGGAGGCACGCCGATGACTGACCAGGAGGTCCCACAGGATTTGGCATACGGCCGATATGGGCGGCGCTATGAGAATGCCAAGGAGGCCAAAAGCGCTTTCCAGGGCTATGAGTAGAACGATGGTGAGAATGGGATTGTCCCACCTGCGGTTGAAGAGGCGCGGCCAGACCCATATCCCCAGCGCAACCAAGACGACGAGGGTATACAGAACTGTAACCAGGCTAAGCTGTACACTGGTCAGTAGCCCCACCAAGAGGGGTGAGACCACCGCCAGGGGCGCCCCAACCATGGGTATCAGGCCTGCCAGAGCACCAACCAGGGCCAACAGGATCGGATAGGGTGACCCGAGCGCCCAGTAACCCAGGCCCAGCACTAGCCCCGCCAGGAGACTTTGGACTGCTTGGCTGCGGATGTAAGCACCAAGATTCGGTTCGATGGTACGCCAAATGCTACGCACTTGCCTGCGCTGCCCCGGCGGAAGCAGCGACAGCCAGAGTCGTTCATAGTGGACTTGATTGACGATCCAATAGATGCTCAGGAGTAGAACGATGAGTACACGGCTCACGACGCCGGCAATGCCCTGCGTGAAACCGAAGATGGCCGGCAGCACGAGCTGCCCTTGGTCGCCGGTAATTGCTTCGAAGAGCCTACTCGGTGGGGGCAGCCATGCGGCCAGCACCCCTTGGAACGCGCTGCCCTGCAACCATGTGGGCAGCTTCCATGCATCTTGTACCGCTACGGTACGGGCCAAGTCCTGAATCTCACCGATCACTCCTCTGCCGGCCAAAAACAATAGCAGGCCGAATCCGCCCAGGACCACCACGTAAAGCAGAATCCAAGCCCCGCGCACCACTAGTCTTCGCCCGACCAGGCGGTTCACCAGTGGGCGCAGCGCTGCCGCAAGCGCTACTGAGACCAGCACATAGACGGCAACCATGCGGAACTGCCATAGCACCACCAGCGCCAGCAGTGTGGTCATTACCGCTGTACTGAACCGTATCAATGTCTTGGTCATGGCGTGCCCGAGTCTCGGGCCTTTGCTAGCAGCGTCCCAAGGTCGGTGGTGATGGACTCAATCTCATCCATCACCTGATCGATCTGCTTGACCCTTAGCTCCGAGCCACCCTTCTTGAGCCGTGCCTGCTTGCGTAAGTCTTGGGCCAGGTCCTGCGCTTCATAGCGCAGCCGGCTGGCATAGTCACGCCCTTCCGAGACCTCCGGCCCTGCTGCCTCGGGCCCAAAGACGAAGCGATTGAGTATGAGCTGCGCAATAGCCGCGATAGGAATTGCCATTAGCGCGCCGGCAATGCCGAATAGAGAACCAAAGGCGAACAACGCCAGCAGGGAGACGAATGGGTTGACCCCGACCGCCTTGCGCATCACGCGCGGCACTAGCACGATGTTCTCCGCTTGCTGAATCACGATCGTGGCGACGACCACCCAAATCAGCTTGGTAGGGCCAATGGACAAGCCGATGACCGCCGCGGGAATCGCGCCCAGCAGTGGCCCAATCATCGGGACGGCCTCTAGCACGCCCGCCATGAGCGCCAGCACCAGGGCATTGGGTAGGCCGATCAGCAGATAGGCCGCCAGCGCCAGTAGGCCGATGGCCAGGCACAGGACGCTTTGTCCGACAAGATAGGCGCCCACTTTGGTCTCAATGGCGGTAACCAAATCGCCAATGCTCTCACGCCGGTCCTTGGGAACCAGCAGCAACCATGATTGGAGGGTTCGCGGTCCGTCGAGCATCCAGTAAAAGGCCAGCAGCAGAATAGCCGTGGCGACAAAGATGACCTTAGTCGCCGAGCCAAGGTAACCTAGCGCTTGCCCTGCAGACGCCAGTACCTGTTGTCCCGTCTGCTGGATCGGCTTCAGGCCCGGCAGCACGGCGGGGAGGAATGCACTGAGGCGCACGATCAGCTGATTGGAATGGCCGACCATCCACACGCGCAGGCTATCGTAGTAGTCCGGCACTGCCGCGGCAATCGTCGTCCCCTGCTCAACGATCAGTGGAAACAACAGCAGCACAAAACCGGTGAGAAAGCCAAGCAGTAGGAGGTAGACAAGAATGCCCCCCGCTAACCGGGGAAGTCCCCGCCGTTGCAGCCAGGCTACGGTCGGCCTGATCACCGTGCCCATCAGCATCGCGAGCAACAGGATGAAAACGACTTGGTAGAACCGATAGAGCTGCCAGAAGCTCAGGGCGACGAAGACAAAAACAAGGGTCGCCCACACGACTCGCCGAAAGGCCCAGTCATACGGTTTCGAAGATGGATCAAGTGACATGCTTGCCCTATCCCGACGGATGCTTGCTGTCGTGCGATTGATCGGCATTCTGCATCTTGGCCAGCACTTGCGCTTTCTGTTGCTGAAACTCCTCTTCCGTCAGCAGTCCCTCGTCTCGCAGATTGCCTAGCTGCTCAATCGGCCCGGCGATATCTACCCCCGAGCTATGCCCCAACCCAGCCTGACCATGTTCCAGTTCCTCTTTTGCATTCAACATGGCCGTCTTCAAGCGGATGGGTTGCCTTATATGCGTGAATTGGTCGACGCCCAATTCGCTTGCAGTCAGGATTTCGAGGTCCCCATAGTCCAACAGCCGCCCCAAAAAGGATTGCTCCAATTTGATATCATTGATCTTCTCCAAAGAGGAATCCGTCACCTCTTTGGAGAACACCCCCGAGATCTGGAGCACCCGCCAGTTTGTGACGACGTATTTCCGGCTCCTCCAGATGGTCACATTCCTCAGCATGCCCAGTAAGGGCAGGATCAACAGGAGGTAGGCCAGGGGAACCAGCGAAAGGGGGAGCCAGAAGCGCCAGATGAGGGTGATCAGGATGCCCATGGCCAAGGCAAGCACGCCTTGGGCCAGGATTCGGCCGATCAGGACCAGCCAGTGTTGGCGGGTGATGAGGATAATGCGTTCGTTTTCCCCCAGCAAGTTCTCAAGGTAGCTATCTGTCATTTTGGTTTACCTCCCCATACAGTGAGAATTCAGCGCGTGGCCGGCGCTCTTCGATTCCCGCGAAACAAAACGGTCAAGATGAACCCGGCGACAAATCCACCAATGTGCGCCATGTAGGCGACGCCACCCGTCTCCGCTGTGTTGGCAATCGAACCAATGCCGCTGAAGAACTGCAGAACGATCCAAAGCCCAATGACGATCAGGGCAGGTACCTGGATCACTTGTCGGCCCTGGAGTACTCTGACCTTTCCCTGCGGGAACAGCAAAATGTAGGCCCCCAGCACGCCGGCAATCGCTCCCGATGCGCCCAAATTCGGTACGTTTGAGCCGGCGCTAAACGCCAGCTGGGCAAAAGTCGCCGCGAGGCCACAGAGGAAGTAAAAGATTGTGAACTTTATGTGCCCGAAACGGTCTTCCACGTTGTCACCGAAGATCCACAGGTAGAGCATGTTGCCACCCAGGTGAAGCCATCCGGCATGCATAAACATGGCTGTGAAGAGCGTCAGAAAATCACCGACGGGATTGGCAAGGAAGCGGCTAGGAACGAAAGCCCACTTCTCAATGAAAGCATCACCACCACTCAGCTCTACAAAGAAAAACAGGACGTTCAGAGCTATCAGGGCATAGGTGACCAACGGAACAGTTCTACGAGAGCTATCATCATCACCGATAGGGAACATAGGATTCCACTCCTTCGCGATTTGCTTGTTGGGTGATGTCCACCCCCCATTTCCTTCAGCTCGTCTGCCGGACCTGCGTCAATGCGCGCGTTCTCGAATTCCAGCCGTCTCATACCCGTGGGCTGGGATGTGTCTTACTCTACATGTAGTGCGATCACTTGTTGGAAGTGGAAGCCGTAAACCGCCAGCGTGATGGCCAACGGGAAGAGGCGTGGCCGGCGGAACAGTGTCCAGAAAAAGACTTTCCAATAGTGGACACGCCCTTTCGCGCGGATACCCAGCTGATAGATCGAGCGTCCCAGGGCCAGGAGATACTGCGGATCCGGGGAGGTCCTGATTTTGGGTGGATGATACTCGCGGAGGAAGGTCAACACACGCTCGTAATAGAACTGGGGCGCATAGATATGCGCCAGGAGTTGGCGATAGCCTGCCCTTAGCGGCGCCAGACCCATCTTCGGGATGATATTGGTGGAGCCATCCACGTTGTCGCCGGACATCTCGTCCACCAGGCGATCTTCCTCTTGCATGCGGGCATAAAGGCGCGTGCCTGGTGGAGCCTGCAACAGTCCCACCATTGCCGTAACAATGCCGCTCTGCTGAATGAAGTCCATCTGCTGCTGAAAGATCGCCGGGGTATCGTTGTCAAAGCCCACAATGAACCCACCCTGCACCTGTAGTCCCGCCCGTTGGAGGCGCTTGACGCTATCCACCAGATCTCGCCCTTTGTTCTGCGTCTTGCTACATTCGGCCAGGCTGTCTTCATTCGGCGTTTCAATCCCGACAAAGACCGTTTCGAACCCGGCCTGCGTCATCAGGGTCATCAGCTCCGGATCATCGGCCAGATTGATGGACGCTTCCGTGTTGAACGGCATTCCGATCTTTCCCTTGCGCCAGGTGATCAACGCCGGCAATATCTCGGCCTTGAGTTGCCTCTTGTTGCCGATAAAGTTATCGTCTACGAAAAAGACACCCTTGCGCCAGCCCAGCGCGTAGAGGCTGTCCAGCTCGGCGATGATCTGTGGGGCTGTTTTGGTGCGTGGGCGATGGCCCAGAAGCGCCGTGACGTTGCAGAAGTTGCAGTTGAACGGGCAGCCGCGCGAGAACTGGATACTGACGGTTTCGTACTGCTTCAGATCCGCCAACTGCCACAGCGGCGCCGGAGTCTGGCGGATATCGGGATACTCGGTCGTCGTATAGAGATGGCGCGCGCACCCGTTGGCCAGATCTGACAAAAAAGGCGGCAAGGTGAGCTCAGCTTCGTTGAGTACAAAGTGATCCACTTCGGGAAACTCTGCATACTCCATCGTAAAGAGGGGGCCGCCCGCCACGACTTTCACGCCCGCCTCCTTGCAGCGCGCGATGAGGGCACGCGCGGCATCCCGCTGCACGACCATGGCGCTGATGAAGACATAGTCGGCCCACAGCAGATCTCTTTGGCTCAGGCCGATTGCGTTGAGATCTACCAGCCGTTTTTCCCATGCAGCCGGTAACATCGCGGCCACGGTCAACAGCCCCAAGGGGGGAGCACCGGCCTTTTTGCGGATGAACCTGAGCGCGTGTTTGAAACTCCAGAAGGTATCCGGGAACTCTGGGTAAACCAGCAAGATGTTCATTCGATGCTCCTCTATTCTTGGCGATCGTAATGGCGATGCAGTGCGGCCTCATAATCCCGGGTGAGCGGAGATTCCTCCGTGTATTCCGGTGCCTGCTTGATCGTCTCGCGGGGAACACTCACGAATACTTTCGACTCGTCCCAACTCACGCGCTCGATCCATTGCGGCGAAATCAAGACCTTCTTCCCCGGCCACCAGTTCCGTGTATCGATGACTAGATAGCGAATCGCCCATGTCTCCTCATCGATGATGAAATCTTCGACGTGGCCAACCACGCCGTCTGGGGCTTCGACGTGATGGCCACTCACATCGTGCGTGCTGCGCAGATGGGCATCCCAGTTCTGCGATTCTCAACTTGGGCGGATTCGTCCCACTCTGCGCGGGTTCTCAACCTGGGTGGATTCCCTCGACTCTTCGCGGTCACGCACAATGTTGGGATAAGCTCCCCACATGTATGGGCCGCTCCAATACGTCGGCAATCCGTGATACCTGTAGTAAGCCTCCTCGAATTGTCGGGAGACGGGCTTGTCAGTCTCCAAGGATGGACTGTCCTCAATCTGCTTCTTGGTCAAGTCGACGGAGATGTATTGCTCTTCGTGATTCACGGCGACCAGCGCATGGGGTGAGATCAACACCTGCCTGTCCGTAAGCCAATTTCCTGTGTCGGCGACCAGATAGCGAATCGTCCAGTACTGGTCATCGAAGTAGAATTCTCTGACCTTCCCTATTTCCCCGTCCAGGCTGTCCAGTTTGTAACCCTTGAGTGTTTCGGCTTTGACTAACATGATCGTAATCCTTTCATTTAACTTTGCGTATCAAACATCGACAAAACGCCAAAGCCGCAGCGGCTGCAATGGCCCTAATCCCTCGAAGGCCCCGTCCTCTTGAAATCGATAAAGCCACGCTCGACGTCGGTCGATATCAGTTGCACGCGCACCCGATCGCCGACGTCCAGGCCCTCGAAGCCATGCATCAGCTTCCCTTCCACCGGAATGTTGAGCAGCCTGGCCCAGGTACCTTTCTCTGAAGCACCCGTGACAATGGCGTCAAACCGTTCGCCGATCTTCGACTCAAGGAGCAGCGCCGCTGCAGATTTTCCGACCTGCCGTTCGACCTTGTTGGCGGCATCCTCTTCTTCGGTGCAATGTTTCGCCAGAGCGTCCAGCTCATCCTCGCTGTAGGGCCAGGCACCACACGCCATAGCAGCCTTCAATAGGCGTTGTGTGATCAGATCGGGATAGCGACGGTTCGGCGCGGTCGAATGGGCATAGTCCTTGACCGCGAGTCCAAAGTGTCCGGGAGCATCTTCATCGGGCAGCTCTGCTACATATTCGCCCGCGCCGAGAAGCTTGATCACCGCCAGGGATAGGTCGGGGAAGCGTAGCGGATCGGCGGCCTTCTCCTTGATGAGAAACCTATCCAGCGCTTTTGAATCTGGATGATCCGGTAGTCTGAACTCATGTTCCCTGGCCAGCTCGACAATTCGGCCCCAGCGTTTGGGCGCGCGGACCACCCGTCGGATCGAAGGGAATGCTCTTGGACGCGAGATAGCGGGCGGTAACACCGTTGGCTGCGATCATGAAATCCTCGATGATCTCGGTGGCGCGGTTCTTGTTTTGCACTTCGAGATCGCGGATTTGTTCACCGTCGAAGATCGGTTTCGCCTCAAGTGTTTCCAAACTCAGCGCTCCGTGGACATGCCGGAGATTCCGCATCTTTTGGGCTATCCGGTCCTGTAGCCGCAGATTCTCGGCCAGTCCATCCACGGCGGCGACCGCTTCCGGCACGTCGCCACCCTCCAACCATGCGGCCACGCTGTCATAGGCCAACTGCGCGTGATTGCGGACCCGTGCCCGGTAGATCTCTGAACTCAGAAGTGAGCCGATCGCGCTCAATTCCAGTTCAACGACGATAGCCAGGCGCTCCTCATTGAGGTTGAGCGAGGTGAGATCTGTCGATAGCTTCTCCGGCAGCATGGGGAAGATCTCGGCCGCGGTATATACCGAGGTCGTATTGTGACGTGCGTGCTCGTCAATAGCTGTCCCAGTCTTGACGAGCGCGTCCACGTCCGCGATGGCTATCAGGAGCTTGACTTTGTTGATGGGCACAGCCTCGGCTACGGTGATCTGATCGAGGTCGCGGGAGTCGTCGTTATCTATCGAAGCCCATAGCCGGTGAGTTAGATCACGCACCAGCTCACCATCCATAGCTACGGCAGGTAGCTGAATCCGGTCCAGTTCGGCGAGTGCTTCAGCCGAAAAGTCAGGCAACAAACCGCGCTCAAGCATCACTCGGTGTGCGAGGCTTTGCAGAATAGCCTGGTGGTGCTGACCCCTAGTGTTCATAGAGCATCCTTTCATTCGGCCCGTCATCGCAGACCCGATGATCCCGATGTTGCCGGCGCGCGACGGACATGATTCAGCATACATGCCAGTGCGACGGCTGTTATCGGTGCAGCGTGGAATTCCCGCTCCTCATTCTGTCGACCTGGGTGTGAGTGGCCTCCACTGTGCGTGGAGAGGAAGATGCGTGTTGTTGAGTCAATGGGCCTACTGCCTCATCACGTACGGTAGGTAGGTCCGGCTGGCCCATGGGACGATCGCCCTGTTTATCTGCAGGGCCGGATCTCCCAACAGCATAAAGGTATCCAGCAAGTCGCCATTCTGACCGGCAGCGACCAGAGACAGTTTCCCCGTCAAAGTAGCTTCTCCCACTGTGCGCACCGTATCGCTGAAAACGGCTTGCAAGAAACCCGCAGCCAGAAGGTTGTGGCCGGTACCCACGCCCAACCCGGTCGCGCCCCAGGTCGCCACAGCGCCACCGCCTTGCTGTATGAGTAATCCCACGTCCAGTGTGGGCTCCGGCCGGTGAAACGCGCCGGTGAAGCACGTCATCTCGAGCACGATTGGCCAGCGCCGGTCGTTGTGTACCGCAGATAGATCGTCCAAATGGAATAGGCGCTCGGCAGCCCACTGTTGCCACGATGAATGGCCGGTGTACTGGACCAGCAACGCGCCGGCGTTAAGAGCATTCAGCACGGCCTGCTGAGTGGCTGTTAGGGGTGTGGCCGGCGGCGTGAAATAAACGCGCTGCGCCGTGAAGGGTGCAGTCACATAGGTGGACGCCAGCGCATCGGATGCCGCCGCAAAGTCACCCGCCCCATCCGCGTCGTCGGCTACAAATGTCACCGCCCCATTCCAGCCACCGGGGAGGGGCTGCGTCTCGTACTGCACGATTTTGGCCACCACGGTCTGCGTCTCGCCCAAGGTCCGGACCGGCAAGCGGCCAATCAGCATATCCGGCACATTATCCGGGCCATCCACGGTGACGTAGCGATTATCGGCAGCCGTTTCGCCGGCCCACGGGTCTACGTCGGCCAGGTACGGGGGAACCCACGTGAGCGGTGAGGCGTCACGATAGCGGCGCGGGTCGAAGCTGCCCGCGCCGACCAGCAGCACATAGGTGGGGCGTGGCGTCCAGGTGGCATAAGCGTGCGCCAAGTAAGCGCGGATGCTGGCGGGATCCGGTCGCCCGTCCCCAAAGGTATCATAGATGGCTTGCACGGCGGTTACGGCGACGGTCAGCCCCTGTGCACGTCGTAGCGCGACCAAGTCGTCCAGCGCGGGGACAAAGTCGGCCGGCGCGATGAGCACATAGTCGGCGCCGCCGGTCGCCTGCAGCGTTTGTACCGGGCGCACGCTTACGGGGGATAGCACGCCACTGTCCGTCGTCAACGCGTAGCGGTGTTGCCCGCCCACCGGCGGATCGCTCAACGAGGTGGTGTCCCCGTCTGTGATCATGCCCGTCAAGCGGAGCGGCAGGTCCGGGTTCGTGACGTCGTAAGCACGAAGGCCCGCCGTGGCACTGAGCGTTAGCCCATAAGTGTGCGGCGTGGGCTGCCCGGTGAAACTGACCGTGTTGCCCACGGGCGCGCCGCCGCGAGCATAGCGAATGGAAAAGGCATCCAGCCACGCGCCCTCGACAGATACGCCGAGCAGACCGGGCAGGGTCAGCGTCAAGGTATTGGTGGGACGCAACAGCCCCGGGGGGATGGGCAGAGTGGCCGTGATTGCTTGCCGCCCGTTCCATTCCATGGCCCCCAGTGCCGTCGTGTTGAGGGTGGCGGCCACGCGATGATCGGGGGCGATCGCGGGTAGATCGGTGTAGCCGATCAACCAAAGGGTCAGCGTAGCCGGCTGCGTCGCATCCACAGTGGGAAGGGCGAGCGTATACGCGGCGGTGGCGTGGCCGGCACGTTTCAGATCATCCCACGTCCAACGGTCGCCGTCGCGGCCGGGCGGGAGCGTCCCACAGAAGCAAT
This sequence comes from uncultured Chloroflexia bacterium, assembly GCA_963751345.1. Lineage (GTDB taxonomy): Bacteria > Chloroflexota > Anaerolineae > B4-G1 > SLSP01 > PWVB01. Next base: position 294,828 of record CAVVUS010000030.1, on the reverse strand, counting down.
CCGGGGTATACAGTTGATTGGCTTCGGCCGTGGCCTCGACCCAGGCACTCCCCAGGGGCTGGCCGGCCGGGTTCGCCGGCCGGCTCTGCATCCGCAAGTCCCGGTGTGACGTCCATCGTGCCAGAGGATGTAGATGTCGGTTGCCGTCCACCGGCTGAAGCGCGGTGCGGCGTAGAAAAGCAACCGTTCACCCGGTTCAAAGCTCGCGTTCCCGTTGCCGTCCCATTCAACGGCGATTTCCTGTCCTCCGCGCGTCAGGCGCAGCATATGCGGGTTAACGGCCCCCACTGGGAAGCCGCTCTCAGCTAGGGCTGCATACGTGAGCGCGGTTATCCCGGGCGCGCTGACTTCGATCATCCAGGACGCGCCGGAGTCACTGCCTTGGAGTCCGGAGGCGAGTTCGACCGGTAGGGGCTGAATAGGGGCGGTCGCCGGCTGCACCTGCGTCGGGTTGATAACCGCTGCACGCAGGGCGGCTAGCACAGGGTCGCCCGATGCTCGCATCGCCCGATGCGGGTCATCGGGCTGTCCGGAGAATGTGAGGGTGACATACACGTAGGTCGTCACGCGCAGGTGCGTCTGCGGATATGCCCGGGTCGGCCGGGCGGGATAGAACACCAACCGCGCCAGGGACACGCCGCGCACTACACCCACCGGCTCCAGCACGACGGGTTCATCGATATTGCTTGGCGCGGATCGCGCCGAAAGAGCCGGGGCGAAGTCGCCGCCAACGATGTGCCCGGCAGTGTCTCGCTGGACGCCTTCAGGGATTGGAGTCAATGCCAAGGGGCCGGGCAACAGCCGCTCGGTCTCTTCGAGCGAGACCACGCGCAGCGTGGGCAGCGCGCCGGGCGGCACCGCGACCAAAGCTGAGAAGAAAGGGACTGCCGGCGCGCCCGGCAGGGCGGTTGGCGTGGCGCCAGGCAGCTGCACCACGGTGGACCCGTCGGCACGTGTCACCACCTGCGCCTCGGGCACGCGCCACTCCACGTGCAGTCCTGTGGCCGTGGCGCTCACTGTCGGGCGCAACGTCGGCGTGGGCGGCGCGGTCAACCCTGCGCCGCCCACGCTGCTGACTGGCGTGCTGCCCAGAGCAATCAGGCTCACGCACATCCCGCGCCATAGCGTCATCATCAAAGTCGCGCGGGTCAGTCTCTGCCCGATCATAGCTACTCGCTTTTCCGTAAGCCAGGCTATTTCTGTGATGTCAGGTTCAATGTCCGCTCCCTATTGCGGCTAGCGGCATATAGACATGGAACGGTAAGCTGAGGCCGGATTGTACGGTGGTGTTTATCGGCGTGCCGTGAAACGTTTCGAGTCCGTGGGTATCCACATCGGATAGCCAGTACCACCAGGGACCAGCGGTCGGAACAGTATCGACGTAGGCATAGGTCGCGCCTGAGCCACTGCCCTGCGTGACCGCCGGCTCAAAGTGAACCGGTCCGCCGGCGCGCGCCACTGCAACATCATTGACGTTAGCACGGTACAGGTTGAAGCCGAAGTTATCCACCTCCAGCGCCGTGGCCCACTTCAGCTGCACCTGTTGGCCGCTCAGCGGGTTGGCCTGGAAATAGAGCAACTCCACCGCCGTCGGTAGAGCGCGGAGCACCTCACACGGGCCATCGGCCGGATCGTAGGTAGCATCCCCGCTGTAGTGTGCCAGGTAAGATAGCCCGGCGCTGGTCAGTGTCGCCGTATAGCTGGGGTCTGCCACACCCAACCCGTCCAGTTGCACCGCCCCGGCGAAGGTACCGGGCGCAGAGCAAGCCTGGTTAGCGTAGACCGTGAAGGTAACAGTCCCCGTAGGTGTGCCAAGGGTGCCGGTCACCGTCGCTGTGTCATGCACCATGGTACCAACCGGGGCAGCGAACACCTCTGCATTGTTGGCGTCGTGGATCGCAGTGGTAATCCTTGGCATGCCCGGGGCGACCAGAACCTCACACGGGCCATCGGCCGGATCGTAGGTAGCATCCCCGCTGTAGTGTGCCAGGTAAGACAGCCCGGCGCTGGTCAGGGTCGCCGTATAGCTGGGGTCTGCCACACCCAACCCGTTCAGTGGCACCGCCCCGGCGAAGGTACCGGGCGCAGCGCAGGTCGGGTTAGCGTAGACCGTGAAGGTAACGGTCCCCGTGGGCGTGATGCCCTGCGTGCCGGCTACCGTCGCCATGTCATGCACGACGGTATCGATCTGGGCGAAGATCACCTCCACATGGTCGTTGTCGTGAATCTCTGTGGTAATGACTGGCACAGCCAAAGCGCAGATGGGTAGGGTGATGGTGTTGGAGTCCATCGTCACTGCAGCATTTTGCGCCAGGGCCCGACCGTCCAAGTTTGCTCCCGTCGCCAGGCTGATGCTGGTGAGGGCGAGGATGTTGCCCGCCAGCGAAGTGTTCGTGCCAAGTGTCGCCGAACTGCCGACCTGCCACCACACGTCGCAGGGCACCCCGCCCGTAGAAAGTACAACGTTGGCAGTGCCGGAGGTAATGAGTGTGCTCGCTGACTTGAACACCCAAACATCAGTGTTGGCCCCGTTGAGAGTGAGCGTTCCCGATAACTCAAAGGCATCCGCACAGTAGACGCCTGGCACGAGGGTTAGTCCAACCAGATCCTGAACACCACCGTAGGTGGTATCGCAACCTTGGCCGGCGAGTGCACCATACGCAGCGACCAAGTCGGTCTTTGCGGTGGTCAACAAGGCCGGGTTAACGACTGAACCGGCTGGGCCGGACGCATCCACGGCATAGATCGTGCCGGTTACTTCTGCTGCCGTTAGCCCGGCATAGTTGCTCCCGGCGCCGGGACTCAACCCAACATCCCCAGTTATGGCAGAAGTTGGAATGTCGGTGATTGCCGTTCCGGCGAGAACGACAAAACTATCCGCCGTGTTCAGTGGTGGCGAGGTGGCCGTGGGCGCCGCCGCGGAAGGCAATGCGGCGAGTGAGACAATGATGGTCAGTGCGACAAGTCGGGCAATCGATCGTTTACGCAACATTGAACACCTCCTCCTCTATCCGTTTCTTGTTCTGGCCGATTTGAGGACGACCAGGCTGATGGCAGCGAGAAGCAAGAGCAGCACGCCGGCCAGGGCTACGATGATAATCTGAGCATTGCTCGGCCCATCTGCCGCTCCGCCCGTGTCCGGTAGAAGCGGCGCCGGCGTGGCGGTTGGCGTGATAGCTGGTGTGACAGTTGGCGTGACGGTTGGTGAGACAGCCGTGGCGGGCGGTGCGGCGGTGGGCGGTGCGGTGGTGGCCGGTGCGGCGGTCGCCGTGGCTGTAGCCGTAGCGGTGCGTGGCTGTGGCCGTAGCGGTGGCCGTAGCCGTGGCCGTAGCGGTGGCCGTGGCGGTGGGCGTGGGGGTCGGTGTGAATCCGGCCAACACTGGCGGAGCTTGCACGATGGTGCCTACGACCAATAGAATCAAGATACCTGCAATGCCGATGGACATCAGTTTACGTACCACAGATAACCTCCTCTGTTTTCATACTGTCTGTACCGCAACTTGCCCGATCCTACCGGGCCTATTGGCCCAGGACTGGCGACAAAATCGCCCAAGCATACCCGACTGAAAGATCGCGAACTGCGCCCACGTGACTTGGCTGTCAGCCCTTGTCAACGGAATCGCCAAATACATAAACTGCGGACAAACGCTCCTTTCGCTCCTCGCGCCGTCGGCGGCGGTGTGAGCATCACACTACTTGCCTTTCTCAGCGTAAACGAAAATCCAGTGGCTTTCATCGCTGCAGCGTGGATCTTCCGCTCCACATTCAGATGACCTCGAGCGTGAGCGTGCTCCGCTTTGGGTGGAGAGGGGTTACGCCGATCGTTGAGGCACAACCGTCCTCGTTGGGTACATAATGAGGCTGTGGGGTCTGCCATCCCGGCAGGGCAGTGGAGGTCCTTCGCCCCGAAGGGAGCAAGCGTTACGCACGAGAGTTCGGCTCGGCGCGCCGTCTCACGGAGTCAGAACTCCTCGATAGCATGCCTCCGGATGCGCTATAATGGCACTATCTGCGTCCCTTTTGGTGGTGCCGGTCGTGGATGGAAAGGCTATTCGTGTCGCTTCCGGTCGAGGCAGAGTTGGAATCCTATTCAGAGGCCGAGGGGAAAGTCCCTCCGGATTTGGTGTTGCATGGGACATGGTCCGGTGAGTCCTTCTTCCTCTGGGCCGAATCGTCGACCCCCGTTGTCCGGTCCCGTGGGCGCCGCGCCAAGGTGCCCCGGCATCCCTGTGTGAGTTCATCGGGTGACCTGCGTGTGGCGTTGGCCCGCCTGCGCCCGGCTGGGGCGTGGGATGCGGCAGTTGAGCGGGCGTGGGGCATGTTCCTGCCGACCGTGCGCGAACGGCCTCTTCTGCCGCCCTGGTTCTCAGTTGCTGAAGAGACCTCCGAGGATGAGGAGAAGGCGGCACTGGCTCCCTGGAAGGTGGCGGGTCTCTCTGTGGACGTCCTCGACGCTCTCGACCTTCTGGTCACGGTGCCTTCGGCTGGAGCGCAGCGTGGCTGGGGACAGGATCTGCTGTACTGGAGCGCGGTCGCTAAGCTGGGGCTGGCGTTGTTGGCGCAGCAAGCCTATCTGCCCGGGCTGCACGAGAGAGAGGGCCGCTACCGTGCTGTCTGGCTTCCGGTGCTCGACCGCCCCGAAGACAAGGCGAGGCTGGATGCGCTCGCCAAGGCGATGCCCTCGGTGTGTCGCGCGCTGTTTGAGCTCAAGGCGGTCCCCGATCCTGCCCAGGCGCCTGCTCCCGCGGGGTTGCTGATGGCGTTTCTGGAGCAGTTGGTGGACAGGGCGGTGCGCGACTGGGGCGCCTCCCGTCTCGACCGTCGACGCAAGGCACCGGAGGGTGCCGCCGGGTTATGGTGGACCGCGCTGTGGGCGCCCGATGGCAGTATCGCCGTTCCGGCTGGGCTGCGGCGCAATCTCGCTGCACTTCATGAGGCCCATCAGGCGTGGCTGGCTCAACTGCGTGGCGGTGACCAGGCTACCTTCAGGCTCTGCTTCCGCCTGGAGCCACCTGAGGTGGACGCCGGCACCGGGCGCGTAACCAAGCCTCACTGGGAGCTGACTTATCTTCTGCAGGCGCACGATGATCCTAGCCTGCTTGTGTCCTTGGATAGGGTGTGGCAAGCCCGCGGCGGCACGCTGGAGTATCTGAGCTATCGTTTTGAGCAGGCTCAGGAACGCGTACTCGCCGGGCTCGGCGCGGCGGCACGGCTTTTCCCTCCCGTGCTTAGGAGCCTGCGCACAGCGCGTCCGGCGTCGTGCGAGTTGACCACGGAGGAGGCCTATGCGTTCTTGCGCGAGGTGGGGCCTCTGCTGGAGGGCAGCGGGTTCGGGGCGCTCGTGCCACCCTGGTGGTCCAAACCTGCCAAGCTGGGTGTGCGAGCGAAGGTCAAATCGGACCAGAGCGGGACCAGCGCAGGCATTCTCTCCATGGACGCGCTGGTTGCGTTCGAGTGGGAGCTCGCGCTCGGCGATACTCCCCTTTCACAGGAGGAGTTTGAGCGTCTGGTGGCCCTGAAGATGCCGCTGGTCCAGGTTCGCGGGCAGTGGGTATTGCTGCAGCCCGATGAGGTGGAGACTGCGATCGCCTTCTGGGAGCGCCGGCGGCAGCGCGAGATGACGGTGCGCGACGCGCTGGGCATCGTGCTCGGCGCATCCGCCGAGGTAGAGGGCTTGCCGGTGCAGTCTGTGGAGGTCTCAGGCGCGATCGGCGAGCTGTTGGCGGATCTGCAGGCGGGTGAGCACGTGGCGATGGTGCCCGCTCCCGAGGGGTTCGTGGGACAATTGCGGCCCTATCAATTGCGGGGCGCGTCATGGTTGGGCTTCATGCGTCGCTGGGGGCTGGGCGCTTGTCTCGCCGATGACATGGGCCTCGGAAAGACCATCCAGGCGATCGCGCTTCTACTCAACGCCCGCGAGCACGCCGAGACGCCGCTGCCCCCCGCCCTGCTTGTGTGCCCGACGTCGGTAGTGGGCAACTGGAAGCGTGAGATCGCGCGGTTCGCGCCGGGGCTGCGCGTGCTCTTACACCACGGCGGGGAGCGCGACCGCGGAGCGGCCCTGGTCGAGGCGGCGAAAGAGTACGACGTCGTGATCACCACCTATGGCCTGGTCCGGCGGGACGTCGATACCCTGTCCGAGGTGATGTGGAGCGACGTTATCCTCGACGAGGCGCAGAACATCAAGAATCCTGAAGCCAAGCAGACACGAGCCGTACGCAGCCTGGGCGCATACAACCGTTGCGCGTTGACGGGCACGCCGGTGGAGAATCGCCTCTCGGAATTGTGGTCGATGATGCAGTTCCTTAATCCCGGCCTACTGGGGTCGCAGCAACGATTCCGCAAAACCTACGCGCTACCGATCGAGCGCTACCAGGATCCTGACGCGACCGCCAAGCTGCGGAAACTGGTGGAACCCTTCATCCTCCGCCGCGTCAAGACAGATCCCTCCGTCATTCAAGACCTCCCCGATAAGCTGGAGATGAAGGTTTACTGCTCCCTGACCCAGGAACAGGTCACGCTCTATCAGGCGGTCGTCGAGGAGCAACTGCGCGCCGTCGAGGATGCCGAGGCTGAGGAGCAGCCGCAAATCGCACGCCGTGGCGCGATTCTGCGCATGTTGCTGAGGCTGAAGCAGGTATGCAATCATCCGGCTCAGTATCTTGGCGACGGATCGCCTTTGGGAGGGCGTTCCGGAAAACTGGAGCGCCTGGTGGAGATGCTGGAGGAGGCCCTGGACGTGGGCGATCGTGCGCTCATCTTTACCCAGTTCCGCGAGATGGGACACCCGCTTCAGGCCTACTTGCAGGCGCGGTTCGGGGTCGAGGTGCTCTATCTGCACGGCGGAACGCCGTCGAAGCGGCGTGACGAGATGGTGGCGCGCTTCCAGTCTCCGCAGGGCCCGCCGATCTTCCTTCTTTCCTTGAAGGCCGGTGGCACCGGGTTGAACCTTACCTCTGCTAACCACGTCTTCCACTTCGATCGGTGGTGGAATCCGGCTGTGGAGGATCAGGCTACGGATCGCGCCTATCGCATTGGCCAAACGCGCGACGTGCAGGTGCACAAGTTCATCTGTGCGGGGACGCTGGAGGAGAAGATTGATGCCCTGATCGAGAGCAAGAAGTCGCTGGCTCAGAGCGTCGTCGGGGCCGGCGAGGGCTGGCTGACCGATCTCAGCACCGACGACCTGCGCGCAGTCATCACCCTGAGCGAGGAGTGAGGTGAACGGATGACGCGGAGACGATCGAGCTATTACGAGAACTACTGGCCTCAGTATGAGCCCTCGCGACCCATAGAAGTCGACGGCATCAAGGCCAAGAGCCAAAAGGGCGCCTTCGTCCAGAACTGGTGGGCCAATCGCTGGATCAAGGCGCTGACGGCGTTGGTGGACTCAGCTCGCCTGAGCCGAGGACGCAGCTACGCGCGGCGGGGCCAGGTTCTCAACATTGACGTAGTGCCCGGACAGGTCTCCGCACGCGTGCAGGGATCACGTCCCACGCCGTACAAGGTGCAGATCAAGCTCAAGCCGTTGACGGATACCCAGTGGGATGCGGTGATCGATGCGCTGGCAGCGCAGGCGATCTTCTCCGCGCAACTTCTGAACGGGGAGATGCCCACGGAGGTGGAGCAGGTCTTCGACGCCGTTGGGGTCCCGCTTTTCCCTACCTCGTCCAACGACCTCGTGACGGATTGCTCCTGCCCCGACTGGGCGAACCCGTGCAAGCATATTGCCGCTGTCTACTATCTGCTGGGCGAGCGCTTTGATGCAGATCCCTTCCTGCTCTTCAAACTGCGTGGGCGCGACCAGGGCGAGGTGACCGCAGCACTGCGAGAGCGGCGGGCAAATGCGACAGCACCGACGGAAGCCCTGGCTGAGGCACAGGCTGATGCAGTCGAACCGCCGCCTCCCCTTGAGGAATCTCTTGACCGCTTCTGGGGGACGCGCGATGCCCTGGCAGACTACACCGTCCATATCGCCGAGCCCGAGGTTGAGTTTGCGTTGCTGAAACGGGTTGGCCTTCCCGGCTTCGTCAAGGCCTCGCTATTCCGCGACCAGATGGAGCGTGTCTACGAGGGCGTGACCGAGCGTGCATTGAAGGTTGCGTATGAGGGGTGACCTTAGTCATCGGCGTTGTGTAGATTAGTCGCTCCACATTCAGATGACACGAGTGTGAGCGTGCTCCGTATTGTGTGGAGACGGGTTTACGCCAATCATTGAGGCAGAACCGCCTCGTTGGGTATACAATGGTGGCCGTGGGGTCTGCCATCCCGGCAAAGCAGTGGATGTCTTTCGCCCCCGCGTTCGCGACCAGGAGAAATGAGAGGAGTCGCCCGATGCAGTATCCCTTTTCTGAGCTGGTAGATCTGCCCGGCTTTCAGCAAGTCATGCAGTCGTGGTACAGCGTCGCCGGCGTACCTACCGCTCTGCTGGATACGGAGCGCAAGGTGTTGTGCGCCGTGGGTTGGCAAGATATTTGTTCCCGCTTTCACCACCTACCCGCAGGGGCCGAGGGCCGTTGCCCCTACAGCGATGACTACCTCTTCAGCCATCTCCGAGACGGTGACACCATGGTGGTGCATCAGTGCGAGCACGGGTTGCTGAACTGTGCGATGCCGGTGTCGGTAAGAGGCGAACACGTCGCCACCTTGTTCATGGGCCAATTCCTGTATGCGCCCCCCGACGAGGCTGAGTCCCGCCGACAGGCCGAGGCATTGCAGGTTGACGCCCAGGCGTACCTGGAAGCCCTCCGGCAGGTGCCTGTCATCGCCGAAGATCGTCTGCGGGTGGTTTTGACAGCGCAAGCCCGCCTGGCCCAAATGCTGGCGACGCTGGGTTGGGAGCACAAACAACTCATTGGCACCTCCGCCACCTTCAACGCCGACCTCATCCGCGCGCAACAGCATATTGCCTTGATGCTGCACACTGCCCAGATGGCTAACAGCGCGCTGGAACCGGCCCAGGTGCTGGAGCAAGTGGCCGATGCCTTGGCTACCGCTGTGGACGTGCCGTACTGCGGCATCTATCTGCTTGATCCTGAGCGGGAGGTGCTCGTGCCCCAGGTGGTTCGCGGGCCGGCTGAAGAGGGCCGCAGGGACTCGCGTGAGCGCTATCTGGATCCGGTGATCGACTCCTTGGCCAAGGAGGCGCTGGACCGTCAGTTGCCGATGGCCTGGGTGAACGCGGCGGACGATCCCCGGATCAGCCAGGAGATGGCACAGGCCTGGGGCGTCAAATCGGTGTTGGCTGTGCCTATCCGCGTGAGTGACAAGGTGTTGGGACTTGCCGTGCTCAGCACCTCCAGCGACTATCGCCAGTTTACACTCTGACGAGATAGAATTGGTCTGGGGTATTGCCAACTCGGTCGCGCTGGCTGTGGATAACGCTCGTCTGTACGCCGAAACGCGCCAGCGTCTGGAAGAAAGCCTGGGGCTCCAGCGGGTGGCAGCCGCTTTGGTCCACAAGGTCGGCCCGGAGGAGGTGCTCGAGATAGTCTGTGCCGAAGCCCAGCAACTGACCGGCGCCGTTAGGAGTGCGGTCTTGCTCCTGGAGGACGAGGCCTGGCTGCACGTAACTTACGTCAGTGGGACGGCCCCCAAGTTCTTTGACCGGATTCCTGTCGCTGGATCTCTCGCCGGCATCGTGGTGCGCCGCGACGAACCCTTTTTGACCAACTCGCCCGCCGGCGAGTCGATTGAGTATTTGCAGGGAGCGCGCCCCACATCTTTCCTGGCCGTGCCGCTGCATGCGAATGGTGATGCCATCGGCGTGTTCGAAGTCCTGGACAAGCCCGGTGGTTTTGTGCGAGACGACATCCGGATTATTGGCCTCTTCGCCAATCAAGCCGCCATCAACATCGAGCACGCCAGGCTCAATCAGCAGGCCAGGCAGGTGGCAGTGCTGGAGGAGCGGCAGCGCCTGGCGCGTGAGTTGCACGACTCCGTCGTGCAATCGCTCTACAGCATGGCGCTCTACGCGGATGCGGCAGCGCTGGCCCTGACGGCAGGCAAGGGGGATGTGACCCTGCAACACCTACATGAATTGGGCGACACGGCGCGGAGCGCGATGTACGATATGCGGCTGCTGATCTTTGAACTGCACCCGCCCGCTCTTGAACAGGAAGGGCTGGTGACGGCCCTGCGCGTCCGGCTGGCGGCGGTCGAGACCCGTGCCGGCGTGCATACCGAATTCGAGGTTGAGGGCGAGCGCCGCTTGCCGATTGGGATCGAACAGGAACTCTACCGGATCGCGCAAGAAGCCCTCAACAACGTCATGAAGCACGCCGGGGCGCAAAATGTGACGCTGCGGCTGCAGTTCACGGACGGGGTCATCCGGCTCCAGGTGCGCGATGACGGCGCCGGATTTGATCCGAGCCTCGCTCCGACCACCGGGGGGATGGGTCTGCGCAGTTTCGTGGCGCGGGCTGCCAAGATCGGAGGTCAAGTGACAGTGGACAGCCGGCCCGGGCACGGCACGACTGTGACGGTAACCGTCGCCCTTGAGGACGATGAGGAGGTCTTATGAGTCAAACGATTCGCATTCTGATTGTGGATGACCATACCATCGTCCGCAAAGGCATCCGCGCTTTGCTGGGAGAGATCCCGGACATTGAGGTAGTGGGGGAGGCTGCCGACGGGCAGGAGGCCATAGTTCAGGCCGACCGGCTCCACCCTGACGTGATTCTGATGGACTTGGCTATGCCCCGGATGGACGGCATTGAGGCTACCCGCCAAATCAAGGCACGGCAGCCGGAGAGCCGCATCCTCGTGATGACCAGCTTTGCCACCGATGAGAAGGTACTTCCGGCCATCAAGGCCGGTGCCCGGGGATATCTCCTCAAGGAGTCTGCCCCGGAAGACCTTGTGCAGGGGATTCGCCAGATGCAGCGCGGGGAATCGTCGCTGCACCCGGTCATCGCTCGCAAGGTCCTGCAGGAGATCTCTGATACCTCAGACCGGCCCCCCACGCCCGAACCACTGACCGAACGGGAAGTGGAGGTACTGCTCCTAGTGGCCCAAGGGTTGAGTAATCAGGAGATTGCCGAGCAGTTGAATATCACTGCGGCGACCGTGCGCACGCACGTCAGCAACATTATGGGCAAGCTGTACCTGGCAAATCGGGTGCAGGCGGCGCTGTACGCCTTGCGGGAGGGGCTGGTATCGCTGGACGGAGCCCCGAAGGGCGATGGGGGCGCGGGCTAAACGATCCTCCACCACGTGCTGTAATCCTGTAGGACAGGGGCGACCTGGAACATCGCGTTCCAGGTCTCCCCTGTCCTACGCACGTCGCGTGTCCGAGATCGCCGGTTACACTTCGATATCCGCGACCGAGGCCGCGATTCGGGTCGGACGGAAGGGGAACGCCTCAACGCCCTCGCGCGTCGTGACACCGGTGAGTACCAGGATGGTCTCCATGCCGCTTTCGACGCCCGCGACGATGTCGGTATCCATGCGGTCGCCGACCATAATCGTGTCCTCCGAGTGGATGCCCAGGTAGTTGAGGGCGGTGCGGATCATCAGCGGGTTGGGTTTGCCCACAAAGAAGGGAGACTTGTTACTCGCCTTTTCGATGAGGGCGGCCATAGCCCCGCACGCCGGCACGATCCCGTGCTCTGAGGGGCCCGAGGTGTCGGGATTGGTGGCAATGAAGCGCGCCCCCGCGACGACGAGCCGGACGGCTTTGGTAACTTGGGCGATGTTATAGGTATGGGTCTCGCCCAGCACGACGTAGTCCGGGTCGATATCGGTAATGACGTAGCCCTCGTGGTGGACGGCCTCGGTCAACCCACTCTCGCCGATGACGTACGCGGTGCCGTTGGGGCGCTGGCTCTGAAGAAACCGCGCGGTCGCCATAGCTGACGTAAAGATCCGTTCGCCGGGATGTCCAGCCCGACGGCCTGCAGGCGGTGCGCCAGATCCCCCGGTGTGTAGAGTGGATTGTTGGTGAGCACGAGGTACTCGACGCCCGCATCCTTCATGCGTTGAATGAAGGTCCCGGCACCGGGAATGAGCGTGTTGCCGCGTACCAGGACGCCGTCCATGTCGATGATGTAGTTCTTGTGAGTGGCCACGCGTTGGGCCTCCATTCTTCTGTCTTTCATTCTCTAATTCTTTATTCTTCTGATTCTGCCGTACAAATCCGGACGGCGGTCGCCGAAGGTGTCGAGCTCGAACTCGCCGGGGCGCAGGACGATACGCTTTTGGCGCGCCTGGGCCGGATCGATGTCGGCATAGCATATCTCCTCGTCGGCCTCCGCTTCTGCCAGGACGGTTCCCCGCGGGTCCGTGATCTGGCTGTGCCCGAAGAACCAGAAGCCGCTTTCCTCGCCGCAGCGATTGCAGGCGAGGACGAAGACGCGGTTTTCGAGCGCGCGGGTGCGCGTGACGAATTGTGGGGCATTCTGAGAGCCATCGGGCCAGTTCGTGGGCAGCGCGATGATATCCGCGCCCGACAGCCCCAGGACGCGCATCGCCTCGGGAAAGCGCAGGTCATAGCAAATGATGATCCCGATTCGCCCGATCTCGGTCTCCCAGACCTGGAAACCGGTGTCCCCTGGGGTCGTGAAGCGATCCACACCCAGCAAGGGAAGGTGGGCCTTGCGATAGAGCCCGACCATGCCTTCCGGCCCTATGAGGACGGCGCTGTTATAGACGACCTTGGGGTCCCCCGTGCGTTCCAGCAGGCCGGCGACGACGTAGGGCCCGCCATCATCCCTCCTGTGCTGCCGGCAAACCTCTGTGAGGGCCTCCGTCGTGGGGCCCGGCACGGGTTCCGCCACGGCTTCGGCGCTCGCCAGATCCGCGAACCCATAGCCGGTCGTGGCACACTCCGGAAAAACCGTAAGGCGCGCACCGTGGGCAATCGCCTCGACGAGGAGCTCTCGCAGGCGTGCGCGATTGTGTTCGGGTCGCCCGAGCTGGGGATTCATCTGCGCCACGGCGACGGTTACGGATTCTAACATAGGGGACCTCCTCCCGCCGGAATCAGGAATCGGAGAATGCAGAATGCAAGCATAGAGAACCGAAGAATAGGGACAATCCGCATTCTTCTATTCTCTCCATTCTTTATTCTTCTCTTCTCTCCACCCTCTCCATCACTACCCCTCGGATCACCGACTGTATCTCATCCACAGGGCCGGTAGCGTCAATGGTTCGCCAGCGCGATGGGTCTTCCCCGATCATGGCCTGATAGCCCTCACGAACGCGGCGATGGAAGTCCAGGGCCTCGCGATCCAACCGGTTCATCTCCTCCCCGCCATCTTCCCGCCGTTGCAGACCGATCTCGGGGGGCACGTCGAGGTAGAGTGTCAGGTCGGGCACCAAGTCCTGTGTGGCGAAGCCCGTAATAAGACGAAGGGCTTCCATTGGAAGCCCTCGTCCATAGCCCTGGTAGGCATAGGTGCTGTCATAGTAGCGGTCGCAGAGAACGACCTTTCCCGCTTCGAGCGCGGGCCGGATCACCTGGGAAACGAGCTGGGCGCGGGCGGCAGAGTAGAGCAGGATCTCTGTCTCCGCCGTCATCTCGGTGTGACCGGGATCGTGGAGCACGGAGCGAATCGCCTCGCTGATGCGCGTTCCGCCCGGCTCGCGCGTGACGATGGGGTCGATGCCGTGTACACTCAGCCACGGCGCCAGCAGCCTCAACTGTGTGGTCTTGCCGCTGCCTTCCGGCCCCTCGAAGGTGATGAACGTACCCCGCATCGGTGTCAGCGCCGCCCCAAATCAGCCCTCGCGGAAGATCTGCACGCTGCGATAAGGTTCTTCGCCGGTGGAGCGTGAGATGAGGTGCGCCTTTTTCGCCATCTCGTGTTGGTAGCGGCGGATGAAGGCATTCTGCGGGGCGAGGTTGACGGCGTGCTCTCCCTGGAGCACCCGGCCGATAGCGTCCTCGGCCTCGTTCATCGCCAGTGAGAGCGCGTCTGTGTCATCGTCCGCGAGCTTGAACGTGTCCTTCAGGAATGTCTCCAACTGGGCCAACGTGTTGGCCCGCAAGACGTAGATCGGAACGCCGCGGCGCTCTGAATCCGTGATTGCGCGTGGTCGCTTCCGGTAGTACTGCTTGGTCGTCACGAAGATCTGCGCTTCCTTCAGGTTATCCACAACCCGAATCGGCACGTGGAGATCCTGGGCGGCGTGGAGCAGTCGGTTGCGCGCTACGCCAAAGGGAAAAATGCGTTTCTCCTGGAGCGTCCGGTGTTCCCGGCCTGTTGTGGCGGTCACCGGCGCCCCGCGGGCGAGGTCCATGTAATCGAGCGGCTCCTGATCGGGGCTCTCGGATCGCATCTGCTCCATGTGAATCTGCCCCGTTCCGTCGCGATAGCGCAATTCCTCGGGAAGCGAGCGCCCGCGTAACAGGGCGTCCACGGCTTCCATGACGTCCTTATGGACGACGAGACGCTGCCGGTCCTGCAGCTCTACCAGGATGTCGAAGGTCGGCGGCGCTCGCCGCTCCAGGACGGTCTTCTGCGTCCCGCGGCGACGTGCTTCCTCATCCGAGAGCGTCACGCTCTCGATGCCGCCGACGAGGTCGGACAGCGTCGGGTTCAGCAGCAGGTTGTCCAGTGTGTTGCCGTGAGCGGTTGCGATGAGTTGCACCCCGCGCTCGGCGATGGTGCGGGCGGCGGTGGCCTCGAGCTCGCGACCGATCTCGTCGATCACGATGACCTCGGGGTTGTGGTTCTCCACAGCCTCGATCATCACCTCGTGCTGGAGGGTGGGCAGGGAAACCTGCATCCGCCGAGCTTTGCCGATGGCCGGGTGTGGAATATCACCGTCCCCGGCGATCTCGTTGGACGTATCGACGATCACGACGCGTTTGTGCTCCGCCAGTACGCGGGCGGCCTCGCGTAGCATGGTCGTCTTCCCGACGGCGGGGCGTCCCAACAAAAGGACGCTCTTGCCCGATTCGATCAAGTCCTTGATGATCGTGATCGTTCCGAAAACTGCGCGTCCTACGCGGCACGTCAGGCCCACGACCTGTCCCTTGCGGTTGCGGATGGCGGCGATTCGGTGCAGCGTACGGGTGATGCCCGCACGGTTGTCGGCATCGAATTCTCCGATCCGGTCTACGACCCAATCAATATCCTCACGTGTGACCTCGCGCTCTCGTAACACGACTTCCCTATCGGTGTAGCGGGCCGTCGGCACACGCCCGAGATCCAGGATGACCTCGAGAAGGTCGTCCCGCCGGTTCACGGCGTTCACGGCCTCGCGAATCTCCGGTGGGAGAACTTGCATCATCGAGTCCAGATTGTCGACGATCGATTGTGTTGTATCGGTCATATCCGTATCAACTTGTTCGGCTACGGTATTCATATTATCTGTGGTCAGGTTACTCCTTTTTGCCAGGCGTCATTGTACCACGAGAGGGGGCATCAGGAAAGACACGCGCTCGCCCGAGCTGCAGGTTCCTGCGGCGTCGTGACTGTGGATAACTTCGCGGAAATGTGGATAACGTTGCCCGCGGATACGTGGGCCGAAAAGCGAGAGAGGGCTACGACGGGGTCGCGTAGAGCGCTGCCCACTCCCCCTGGAGGTGTCGCTCGGTCACGCGGAGACCGTGCGCCTGCAGGGCCACGACGACCTCATCGACCTGCTCGCCGAGGATGCCCGATGACACCACGGTTCCTCCGGGTCGGACGCGCTCCGCCAGGCCCTCGCCCGCCATCTCGATGATCACCGGCGCCAGGATGTTGGCCATGACCAGGTCATAGGAACCTTCGACGTCAGACAGCGAACCCTCGCGCACCGTGATCCGTTCGCCAAGCCCGTTCGCCAGCACATTCCTTCGGGCTGCAATAACGGCGTTTTGATCGATGTCGACGGCCAATGTATGCCGCGCCCCCAGGCGTGCTGCCACCATCGCCAGGATACCCGTGCCGGTGCCCAGGTCCAGGAGGGTCGAGTCCGCTTGTGTGAGCTCCTCGATGGCCGCGATGCAGAGCTGGGTGGTGGGATGGAGGCCCGTGCCGAAGGCGATCCCCGGGTCCATCTCCAGGACGATTTCATCTTTCTTGGGGACGTACGACCGCCAGGAGGGCTTGATCACCACCCGCTGGCCGAGATGCAGAACCTTGATCTGCGCCTTCCACCGCGCCGTCCAGTCCTGGTCGGGAATCGTGGCAAATGTCGGGGAAGGGATCACCGGCCAGATGTGGCTGAGGTGCCCGAGCCCTTCCTCGATCTTGCGCCGGCGCGTGGCGACGTCGTCATCGACGGCGAGGTAGGCCTTGACCGTCACCGGCGCATCATTCGTGGCATCGGGGTCCAGGTCGAGTGCTACCCCTTCCGGCACATACCGGCTGAGGACTTCGGCCACCGCCTCGGCCGCCTCGTGATTGACACGGACGCTGACCTCTAGCCACTCCATAGACGATAACTCACAGGCCTAAGGCTTCCCTCACGCGGTCCACAAAGCTCTGTTTGTCCTCGACGATGACCTCCGTCCCAAGCGTCGACCCAAGCTGCTGGAAGAGCTCTTTCTGCTCCTCGGTCAGATGCTTGGGGATGGCGACCTGGGTGACGATCAACTCGTCCCCGCGCCCACTCCCGCGCAACTGCGGAATGCCCAGGCCGCGCAGGCGGAAAATGGCGCCCGACTGCGTGCCCGCGGGAATCGTGATCTGCCTGTCACCGTCCAGTGTGGGCACGGTGACGCTGTCACCCAACGCCGCCTGCGCGACGTTGACCTTCAACTCCAGGATGATGTCATTCCCCCGGCGCTTGAAGTAGTCGTCGGGCGTGACGTTGAGCGTGATATAGAGGTTCCCGTTGGGCCCGTTGAGCTCGCCCGGCTCCCCCTGTCCGGAGACGCGAATGGTGACCCCATCATCCACACCTGCGGGGATAGCGACCTGGAGTTGTCGCGTCTGGTAAGTCCGCCCGGACCCCCGGCACTCGTGACAGGGCGTCTTGACGACGGTGCCCCTGCCCAGGCATCGCGGGCACGTGGTGATGTTGACGAACGAACCCAGCAGTGTGTGCTGGACCTGGCGCGTCTGTCCCGACCCCTTGCACTCGGGGCAGGTTTCAGGCGACGTACCGGGTTCCGCGCCCGAGCCACCGCATACGCTGCACAGCTCCTGGCGGCGGACCTCCACTTCCTTGTCGGCGCCAAACGCGGCCTCCCTGAAGGTGATCTCCAGCTCGGTGCGGAGATCGTTTCCGCGTTGAGGGCCACCCCTCCCGGTTCGCCCGAAACCACCAAACCCGCCCAGGTTTCCGAAAACCTCGGCGAAAATGTCGAACGGATCCCGTATGCCGCCGAAGTCGTATCCTCCCATACCGGGGGGGACGTCGGTCCCATAGCGATCGTACATTGCCCGCTTATCGGCATCCGAGAGGACCTCATAAGCGGCATTCACTTCCTTGAATCGCTCTTCGGCGTCCGGCTCCGAGTTGACATCGGGGTGATACTTGCGTGCCATCAGACGATAGGCCTTCTTGATGTCTTCCGGACTGGCATCGCGCGATACACCCAGGAGGCTGTAATAATCTTGACTCATCTTCGCTCCGTGTAACCCTCAATCATTATCCGGACGGAGGGCTATGCCTCCGCGGTCGGCGAGGCCGCCTCTGTACTTTCCTCGGTCTCCTCTTCCTGCTGTGCCGGAGGCTCTGCCGGCGACGCAGGTTCCGCGGGCCCTTTCGCAACCACGACCAGACTTGGCCGCAATACACGGTTGCCCAGCATATAACCCGTCTCGACTTCGGCGACCACTTCACCCTCTCCGAAGCCCTCTACTTCTTGATAAAGCACAGCCTCGTGAATGTTGGGGTCGAAGGCGTCGCCAGGGCTCAACTCAATCGGGGTGACGCTTTCCGAGTCGAGAATTGCCTTGAGCTTCCGCTGCACCAGGCGAACGCCCTCCAGCCAGGGGTCGTCTTTGTCGGCGTCCGGGATAGCCTCAAACGCACGCTTGAAATCTTCGACGACGGGCAGAAGTCTCGACAGGAGCTGTGCATTGGCCGTGCTGCGCCAGTGGGTCTGCTCGGCCTCCGTCCGCTTTCGAAAATTGGCGAAGGCGGCTTGGGCGCGCTGCCATCCGTCGAGGTATTCGGCAGCTTTTTTCTCGGCCTCGGCGAGTGGTTTCGGCCTCTGCCAGCTCGTCCGCCAGTGCCTTCAGGTCATCCTCGGCTTCGGCCTCCATAGCCTCCGCCGCTTCTTCTTCCGGCAGCCCCTCTGCAGGCTCCGACAACGACGCCTGAGCGCCCTCGGCTTCAGGCTGCGTCTCCTTGAGTTCCTCTTCCGTCATCTTCCTTCTGCCTCCAAATAGTGCCTTGATCAATGAAGTCATATACGCGGGAGGTCTTGGCACAAGCGACGTCTCATGATCGGTCCGACGTGGACCTGGCCGCATCCGCCGACCTCACTTTGTAATCGGTCGGCAGGTCCGGCTGATAGATGTCGTAGACCAAGTCACCCAGCACGCTCGCGACGAAGCGAACGGCAGAAATTGCACGCCCGTAATGCATCCGAATAGGTCCCACAACGCCGAGGGCCCCGGTGGCGTAGTCGGCGACGCCGTAGCGTGCCAGCACGACGCTGCAGGTGCGCAGCTCGTCCCACCGACCCTCTCCCCCGATCAGCACCCGCACGCTGCCGATACCGACCGACGGCGTGAGCGTTTCGGACAAAACGGCGTGGAGCAAACTCTGTTCCTCCAGCACGCGGACCAACGACGTCGAGGCATCCTCGGCGACCGCGAATTCCGGCGCTTGCAGCAGTTCAGACAAACCGTAATAGTAGACCTCGCTGGATGCTTCCCCGTCCGCGTCGGCCATCATGGTCAGCACCACGCGTGCGATGTCCGTCTCCAACGGTGCGAATTCGCGCATGCGTGTCTTGATCTTTGCTACATCCAATCCGGCACAGATCTGGTTCAGCCGGTCGGCCACGTCGCGCAGGGCTGCCTGTGTCATCGGCTCAGAGACGACGAGCATCTCTTGTTCGATGGTGCCGCCCTCCATCACCAGGATGAGAAGCACCGCGCGCCCGTGCGTGGCGATCAATTCGAGGTGCTTGAAGATCGAGCCCGTCGTCCTGGGGGCCGTCAGAATCGCGGCCGCCTGCGCCGCCTTGGCGAGCACGGAAGAGGCCAGCGGCATCCACTCTTCAATGTGGTCGCGCGCCTGGTAGAATTGGTGGGCGATCGTGCGCTGTTCGGTCTGCGGCAGAGATCGTTCCTCCATCAGGCGCTCGACGAAGTAACGAAAGCCCTGATCTGTGGGGACGCGACCCGCCGAGGTATGGGGTTGGAGTAGGTAGCCGAGGTCCTCGAGGCGCGCCATATCGTTGCGCACCGTTGCCGGGCTGACTCCCAGATCGTAGTGCTCGACAAGCGTCCGTGACGCGACCGTGCCGGCCGTCTCCACATACTCCTTGACGATCAGTCGGAGCAGCATCTCTTGTCGCGGCGAAAGCTGTTGCTGGTCTACCATTTCTATCTCACCCTACCGGTACCAAGTAACCATCCGTATTTTACTCGCGAATCGTGCGCGCACCGTCACCGTCCCGGCCGCTCCTCCCCGCGCGCCATGGCCCACAAAATAGGGGCAAACCACGAGGAAAGACCGGTCCCTGCGAAGATTAGCACTCTCGAATTAAGAGTGCTAAAGACCTTCTTAAAGAATGATACCATGAAGGAAGGGCAAGTCAACGCTTGGCCTTATGCCATGATCGTCCATCACGATCGCCTCTCACTGTTCGAATAGAACATTTGTACCTAGTGAGGGGCCAAAACCATGCTATAATACAGGGTTGCAGTCTGGTGTATAGGGGCGCATAGGGGGGAGTATGGCGAGTGACGAACTGATTATCCGCGGGGCGCGGGAACATAATCTGAAGAATATCAATGTAGAGATCCCGAAGAATAAGCTCGTGGTCATCACCGGCTTGTCGGGGTCGGGGAAGTCGTCCCTGGCATTCGACACAATCTTCGCCGAGGGTCAGCGCCGCTACATCGAATCCCTGAGCGCCTACGCGCGTCAGTTCCTCGGACAGATGAACAAGCCCGACGTCGAGCTCATCGAGGGGCTCAGCCCGGCCATCGCCATCGACCAGAAGGGCGTCTCCCACAACCCCCGCTCGACTGTCGGCACCGTCACCGAGATCTACGACTATCTGCGCCTTATCTACGCGCGGATCGGCATCCCCCACTGTCCCAACTGCGGCCGCCCGGTGACCCAGCAGAGCGCCCAGGAGATCGTGGATGCCATCCTGGCGATGCCCGCCGCCACCCGGCTGCAGGTATTGGCGCCGCTGGTCCGGACGCGGAAGGGCCACCATCGCCCCATCTTCGAGGAGGCCCGCAAGTTGGGTTTCGTGCGGGTGCGCGTCGACGGCGAGGTCTTCGATCTGGAGGATGTGCCCGAGCTCGATCGCTACAAGCTGCACGACATTGAGGCGGTCGTGGACCGTCTGGTGGTGCCGGGCCCTGCTGAGGTAGGGGGAGAGCTCTACTCTGACTTCGTGAGCCGGGTCACGGACTCGGTCGAGACCTCCCTGCGTCTGGGCGACGGCGTCATGATCGTGAACATCGTGCGCTCGCCGGATGCCGCAGCGCAGCCCGAGGGCGACGTGCTCTTCTCCGAGCGGCTCTCGTGCCCCGTGTGCAACATCAGCATCCCCGAGATCGAGCCACGCTCCTTCTCCTTCAACAGCCCGCACGGCGCCTGCCCCGTCTGCGAGGGGTTGGGGTTCAAGCTTGAGCTGGACCCGGCCTTGATCGTGCCCAATGAGCTGCACTCGCTGAAGGATGACGCGATTGCCTACGGGATGACCGACGATCACGATAGCGCTTCCTGGCAGGTCCTGAAAGGCGTGGCCGAGCACTACGGCATCGCGATGGATAAGCCCTGGGGCGAGTTGAGCGAGGCCCAGCAGCACATCATTCTCTACGGCACCGGGCGCGAGCAGATCCCCCTCTCCTATGAGACGAACCGGGGCGTCTGGTCGGGCCTCCGCCGCTTCGATGGCGTGATCCCGAGCCTCCAGCGCCGCTACGATGAGAGCTCCTCGGACTACGTGCGCGCCAAGATTGAGGAGGTGATGAGCCAGACGCCGTGCAAGGCATGCCAGGGCACGCGGCTCAACGACGTGGCGCGCGCCGTGACCGTGGCCGAGAAGCCGGTCGACGAGCTGACCCGCTGGCCCGTGGCGCGGCTGCAGGCGTGGATGGATCTGTTGATCGACAGCCGCGAGGACCCCACGCCGGAGACGACGCCGCTCTTGAGTGCCAAGGAATACGCGATTTCCGAGCGGGCGCTGAAGGAAATCCGCAACCGGTTGACCTTCCTGGTCAACGTGGGACTGGATTACCTGAGCCTGAGTCGAGCCGCGGGCACCCTCTCCGGGGGCGAGGCGCAGCGGATCCGGCTGGCGACCCAGGTCGGCTCGCGATTGACCGGCGTGCTCTACGTGCTGGACGAGCCGAGCGTTGGCCTGCATCAGCGTGATACCGCGCGGCTGATTCGGACGCTCAAGGAGATGCGGGACCTGGGCAATACGGTCCTCGTCGTCGAGCACGATGAGGAGACGATCCGCGCAGCGGATTGGATCGTCGATCTTGGCCCGGGGGCCGGTGAGCACGGTGGCGAGGTCGTCGTCTCCGGACCGCTCGACGTGATCCTCAACCATCCGACCTCCCACACGGGCGCCTATCTCTCCGGGCGCAAGTCGATTCCGGTGCCGGCTGAGCGCCGCAAGGGCAACGGCAAGGCCCTGGTGATTCGGGGGGCGCGGGCCAACAATCTGAAGAACATCGACGTCCGCCTGCCGCTGGGGCTCTTCGTCTGCGTGACCGGTGTGTCGGGCTCGGGCAAGAGCACCTTGATGGTCGAGACGCTCTATCAGCGGCTGGCGCAGATCCTCAATGGTTCCCGCGAGCCCGCCGGAGAGTGCGACGCGATCGAGGGCCACGACTACATCGACAAGGTGATCAATATCGATCAGTCGCCGATCGGCCGCACCCCGCGCTCGAACCCCGCGACCTATACCGGCATCTTCGGCCCGATTCGGGATATCTTTGCCAAGCTGCCCGAGTCCAAGATCCGCGGGTACAATCGGGGGCGGTTCTCATTCAACGTCAAGGGCGGTCGCTGTGAGGCGTGTGGCGGGCAGGGGGAGCTGAGGATCGAGATGCAGTTCTTGCCCGAGGTGTACGTCCCGTGTGACGTCTGTCACGGGCAGCGCTACAACCGCGAGACCCTGCAGGTCCGCTATAAGGGTCTCAACATTGCCGAGATCCTGGACATGACCGTGACCGAGGCGCTGGAGTTCTTCGCGTCCGTGCCCAACATCACGCGTCGGCTGCAGACCCTCTACGACGTCGGCCTGGGCTACATCCGGCTGGGACAGCCGGCGCCCACGCTCTCCGGCGGCGAGGCGCAGCGTGTCAAGCTGGCGCGGGAGCTCTCCAAGCGCCCGACCGGCAAGACGCTCTACCTGCTCGACGAGCCCACGGTGGGGCTGCACGCGGCCGACGTCGATAAGTTGATCGAGGTCCTCCAGCGGCTGGCCGACACCGGCAATACGGTGATCGTGATCGAGCACAACCCCGACGTCGTCAAGGTCTCGGACTGGATCATCGATCTGGGGCCCGAGGGTGGCGATGCAGGGGGCGAGCTCATCGCAGAGGGTCCGCCGGAATTGATCGCGCAAAACGAACGATCCTACACGGGGCAGTACCTGAAGCACTGGCTCCAGGGAGAGAAGGCGGAAGCCGCAGCGGATTGAGGGGGTTCCCTCAGCGGGTCTGCAATCTTCGTAGAGACGCCCCGGTGGGGCGTCTTCTGCGGCGGAAGGTACACTTCGGACGTAGAAACCCCTGCGTCCGGAGACGTTGCGCTTCCGACGGCGGATGCGAGTTACCCTATGGAATCTCCCCGCCCGCCCGCGCCAGATCCTCCGCCAGCCCCGCCAGGGCGATCTCCCCATCTTGGGAGGCCAGGTCGGCGGCCTCCGCCAGCATCCGCTGCGCGTCCCCCATCCGGCTCTGTGCCAGATAGACCTCGCCCAGCGTCTGGAGGGCGACCGCTTTCTCTACGTCGTTGGCTGCCCAGTTTAGGGCATAAGTCGCCAACTGCTCGGCCTCGCTGAGTCGCTCCGGTCGGAACTGGAGATAGAACTGAGCGATGGCATTGAGGGTTAGGAAATTGTTAGGCTCCAGATCCTGGGCATAGAGCAGGTCGCCCTGCGCCCCGTCGATGTCGGGTGGCTCCTCGATGACGCGTGTCCAGGATTGGGCGACGTAGACGATGTTGAGTTGCTCGGTAAGGCTGATCGCCCGCGCGACGGCACCCAGGGCCTCTTGCTCGTCCCCGAGGCGGGCCGAGGCGATGGCCAGCCAGGCCTCATATTCCGCGTGCTGCCGATCGAGCTCTGCGGCCCAATCGAATGCTTTGGCGGCAGTCTTGTAGTCTCCCCGATAATAAGCCATCAACCCCAGGCCGAAGTGTGGCGTGGGCAGATCCTCATTGAAGGAGAGGGCAGACCCAAAGGCGTCCTCCGCGTCCTGCCAGCGGAATTGGTCGTAGCGGGCCCAGCCCAGCCCCTCATAGGCCTCGGCGCGCTCCGCATCCAACGCTATGCCCCGCTCGAAGTCATCGGCGGCGGCGTCGAGCGCTCCGAGACCCAGAAACTCGTATCCTCGCTGGAGGTACAGGTCGACGTTGGTGGGATCCTGTCGCAGCCGCTCGTCAAAGGCCGTCGCGACGGGACCGGCGGGTATGGCGGTGGCGGTCGCCGTCGGTGGCGCCGGCGTTGCATCGTCCCCGGTCGTTCCCGCGACGGCGGCCGGTGTAGGCGCTTCGCTCTCCGCAGCGATGGGCGTGGCATCTGCCGGGGAGACGGCGGACGGTGGGTGTCGCACCTGGGGCTGATATCAATCCGGCGACCGAGGCGGGCAGCCCCCCCGTCATCGCCACGATCACGACGCCCCAGAGCACGAGCACTGCCACGGCCAGGATCCCCAGGAGGATCCGTTGCCCCCCGTTGAGCCGTCGTCGGCCTCCGCGCCCTTGGCCCTTGATGGCCGGTGACGTCTCAGTCGGTTCCTCAAACTTCACGCCGGCCAGCAGATCGCCCCAGGCGTCCTCGTCTGCGGGAGCTTGGGTATCTGAGGCCTTTGTGTCAGGTTTGTCGTCCTCTGGCTGGGGTTTGGAACCGTGCTGATTGCGCAGATCGTCAAGAAACTCCATGGTGGCCTCCCGCTCCTTCCCCTCCCGAGGTGCTGGAAAAGGTATACAAACAGTATAAACAACTCCAGGTGAAACGCAACCTTCTCAATGCCCATCCCCCCTCTCCGGTGCCGGGGATCCTTCCGCGCCGTCTGCGGCGCGGGGTCCCCGGCACTTGTGCCCCATCCCCCCCGCCCCCAATTGGCAATCCGCACGTCCGTGGCACAATACGTGACCGTATGAATGCTTACCCGATCCCCACCACCGCTGCCGAGGAAGCTTTCTGGCGCGCGGGTCTGTCGGTCGTCGCCGGCCTGGATGAGGCGGGACGCGGGCCGTGGGCCGGCCCGGTCTGCGCCGCCGCCGTCGTGCTCCCGCGGGACCCCGCGCGCCTGGCGGACCTGGAGGGCGTGCGCGACTCCAAGACCTTGAGCCTGCGGCAGCGCGAGCGCTGCTTCGACCGGATCGCACAGACCGCGCTTGCGACAGGCGCCGCCTTTGCCACCGCTGCGGAGATCGACGCGCTCGGGATCGTGCCCGCGACCCGGCTGGCGATGCGGCGGGCGCTCGCTGCACTGGCCATCCGTCCCCAGGCCCTGATCCTGGACGCGTTGAGGCTGCCCCAGGTGGACCTGCCGCAGAACGCCTTTCCCCGCGCCGACGCGACCTCGCTCACCGTCGCCGCCGCGGGGATCGTCGCGAAGGTGACGCGCGACCGCTGGATGGTGGCGACCGCCGAGCAGCGCTTCCCCGGCTATGGTTTTGCACAGCACAAGGGCTACGGCACGGCGCAGCATCAGGAGGCCCTTGACCGTCTGGGCATCTGCGCCATCCACCGCCGAAGCTTCCGGCCGGTGGCGGATCGGGCGGCCGCAGACGCCCGGCAGTCTGCGGATAACCATAGCAGCAGCAGTCCGCCGCGCAGCGGCGGACTGCCAAGCTCCAGAGGTATCGCCGTCTGCGGCGGCACCTCCGGAGCCGAGCCCCCCCACGTGACCCTTTCTCCCGCGGCCCTGCGGGTCGTCATGATCGGCCCCTTTGGCATGCGCCCGCGGATGACGATGCGCATGCGCGCCCTGCCGTTGGCCACCGCGCTCGCGGCGCGTGGGCACCAAGTCACGATGCTGCTCCCGCCGTGGCAGAACCCCGAGGACGCCGGACGCACGTGGGAGGAGGAGGGCGTCCACATCGAGAACGTGGCGCTCCCTCGCGGCGTGCCCGGCTGGTTCCACTGGCGTCTGACGGCGCACCTCGTGCGCCGGGCGCGCCAACTTGTGCCCGACGTCGTCCATACCTTCAAGCCCAAAGCCTACGCCGGCCTCGCCCATCGGGCGCTGAGGCGCCGCTACCCTGTGGTTGTGGACACCGACGACTGGGAGGGCCCCGGTGGCTGGAATGCCGTCGGGGACTATCCTCGGCGCACTTCAGGCCTTCTTTACCCGGCAGGAGCGCTGGGGCCTCGCGCACGCCGACGCGGTGACCGTCGCGAGCCGCGCGCTGCAGACGCTGGCGTGGTCGATGGGAGGGCCGCCCGAGCGGGTCTTCTATCTGCCCAACGGCGTGAGCCCGCTTCCGTTTGCCGTCCCGCCGCACGCCGCCGGCCGTCCGACGGTCCTCCTCTACACGCGGTTCTTCGAGTTCGGCCTCGACCGCCTCTGGCGCATCATGCACGGCGTTCGCGGACAGCGTCCCGAAGTCCGCTTTCTCGTCGTCGGGAAGGGCTTCGCCGGCGAGGAGTCACTGCTCCTCCGGCTGGCGCAAGACGCCGGCTGGCGCGCCCGCGATCCCGGCCTTCGTGAAAACGGAGCGCTATTGGATGAGGTTCCTGGCGGATCTGTGATCCGCCCCCCTCGAGATGCCGGAGCCGGTCCCTTGCCGGCATCGAGTGGGGTGCGCAGAGAGTGCTCCCTCCGCGTCCGCCGGTTGGGACCTGGCCTACGCCGGCTGGGGGACGCCGGACAACCTCCCCGCCTGCTTCTCCGCCGCCGACCTCGCCATCTATCCCTTCGACGATACCCTGCTCAACCGCACCAAGTGCCCCGTGAAACTGCTCGACCTCCTCGGGGCCGGCGTCCCCGTGGTCGCCGACGCCGTGGGGCAGATCCCCGAGATGATCGTCGACGGCGAGACCGGCGCGCTCGTCCCCCCGGGCGACGACGCGGCCTTCATCCGGGCCGTCCTGACCCTCCTCGCCGACCCCGACCGCCTCGCGCGCATGCGGGCGCAGGCCGCGACCGACGTGGCCGCTCGCTTCGCGTGGAGCGATCTCGCAGCGGTCGCCGAGAAGGCGTATAGGAGAGCTATCAGCGCTCAGCGCTCAGCTTCCAGACGTCGGGAATACGGAGTAGAACTGGGATACGCCCCCTGACTCCCTGACTTCCTGAAGCCTGACTCCCTTCTGAAGACCTGCCCCCTCCCCACGCCGTGGTATAATCCCCCTCACACTACCCGATTCGGAGAGATGTATGCATCTATCCCAGATCCTGAACGCGATCAACCAATGGGCACTCAGCATCATCAGCACGGTGGGCTATCCGGGCCTGGGCCTGGTGATGTTCCTCGAAAACGTCTTCCCTCCCATCCCCTCGGAGGTCGTGCTGCCCCTCGCCGGTTGGTTGACGCTGGACAAGACGAGCGGCTTCACGCTCCTGGGCGTGACCATCGTGGGCGCCATCGGCTCGGTCGCCGGTGCCTTCTTCTTCTATGGGCTCGGCAAGTGGTTTGACGAGAGCCGCGTCCGCTACCTCCTGCGGCGCTTCGGCAAGTGGTTCATGCTCTCGGAGGGCGATCTCGACATCGCCCTGGCCTGGTTCGATCGCTACGACGAATACGTCATCTTCTTCGGACGCATGGTCCCGATCATCCGGAGCCTGATCTCCGTGCCCGCAGGTCTCGCGAGCATGAACATCGGCACCTTTGCGTTCTACACCGCGTTGGGGACCGCGCTCTGGAGCTTCCTGCTGGCCTATGCCGGGCGGCTGCTGGGCTCCCAGTGGCACCTGGTCGCGGACATCATCGATCGCTATCAGAACGTCGTGATCGTGGTGACCGTGTTGGCGGTCGTCTATTTCTTCTTCAGCCGTTGGCGCAAGCGCAGCCAACACAACCACACACCTGAGCCGGAGGGCCTGCCGGACGAGGGCTAGACCAACTTGGTTTCCGAAAGCTGTCAGCCTGAGCGTCAGCGAAGGATCTGAGTCCTGTTGGGAGGAGATGCCGCACGAGCCACTCACGACTCGGGCCGGCTCCGGGTCGCAAATCGCGGAAACCAGCGCAACTTAGCACCAGTGGTGGCCCGTCTGGGCAGCCGCTGCGGCTCACATCGTCCCAAAGGAGGCCGGGAATGCCACCTGTGATTCAGGCAAATCGGATTGCTGAGTACGACGGACAGGAAGTCACCCTCCAGGGGTGGGTCTACAACCGCACCCATAAGGGGAAGCTGGTCTTCCTCCTGGTCCGCGACGGCTACGGCTTCGTCCAGTGCGTCGCGTTCGAGCGCGACCTGCCGCCGGAGCTCTTCGACACCATCGTCCACATCCCCCAGGAGTCCTCGGTCCTGATCTCCGGCGTCGTGCGGGCCGACAAGCGGGCGCCGGGCATCCCCGGCGGCTACGAGATCGGGATCACGGGTCTGGAGACGATCCAGGCCGTCGAAGGCGAGTATCCCATCTCGCTCAAGGAGCACGGTGTCGACTTCCTGCTCGACCACCGCCACCTCTGGATCCGCGTCCCCAGCCAATGGGCGATCCTCAAGATCCGGGCCACGGTGATCAGCGCCATCCGCGAGTGGCTGGACACCAACGGCTTCACGCTCATGGACACGCCGATCTTCACCCCCGCAGCCAGCGAGGGCACCACCACGCTCTTCGGCACCGAGTACTTCGACGAAGGCATGGCCTACCTCTCGCAGAGCGGCCAGCTCTACAACGAGGCCGACATCTTCGCCTTCGGCAAGGTCTACTGCTTCGGCCCCACCTTCCGTGCGGAGAAATCCAAGACCCGGCGCCACCTGACCGAGTTCTGGATGGTGGAGCCCGAGGTGGCCTTCTGCGACCTCGACGGGCTGATGGAGATCGAGGAGCAGTTCATCTCCCACATCGTCGCGCGGGTGCTCCGTGACTGCCGGGCCGAGCTGCTCTCGTTGGGGCGCGACCTCTCCGTCCTGGAGAAGATCACGCCGCCCTTCCCGCGGATCTCCTACGACGATGCCCTGGCCAAACTGGCCGAGATTCGCGCCCGGACCGGCGACCCCGAACTCAAGGCACAGCTCGCCATCGAGTGGGGCGACGACTTCGGCTCGCCGCACGAGACCGAGCTGACCCAGCTCTTCGACAAACCCGTCTTCGTCTACGGCTATCCCACGGTAGCCAAGGCCTTCTACATGGAGCCCTGGCCCGGCCGCCCCGAAGTCTGCAAGAGCGTCGACCTGCTGGCGCCCGAGGGCTATGGCGAGATCATCGGGGGCAGCGAGCGTATCTCCGATCCCGACCTGCTGCTCGAGCGCATCCACGAGCACAACCTCCCTGAGGAGGCCTTCCGCTGGTACATCGACCTGCGCCGGTACGGCAGCGTGCCCCACAGTGGCTTCGGGCTGGGCGTCGAGCGCACCGTCACCTGGCTCTGCGGCATCGACCACATCCGCGAGACCATCCCCTACCCCCGGACCATCAACCGCGTCTATCCGTAGCGGCGACGCGCAATCGGACATCGCCGTCGGCCGAGGCTCACACGAGAGCCTCGGTCGGCTTGTGTGGGACGTGACGCGTGATGGCCTCGACTGCGTCGGGGAGTGACCGGACCGGGCGAGACGACGTCCTCACGTCCTCACGTCCATCGTCACTCGTTACTGGTTGTTGTCCCACCCTCAACACCGTAAATGGTACTTGAGTATCAGTTCGCCCTATGATTTGATACTTTTCGACGGTAAAGTATCAAAATGCCCCCAAAATGATAAGGATCGATAGATTCCTAGCGTAACGCAGCCAGGATCTCCTCGGCCGCATACTGACGTGGATGCGAGCTTCCGTCTATCTGAGTGAGAATTCCTGCTGATTCCAGTCGCTGAATCGCCAGGCTTGCCGTGCGATAGCTAACGCCCAGCGCCTCTTCCGCTTTGGGGGCGCTCATCACAGGTCGTTCAAACACCAGCTCCAGCAGCGCCATCACCGATGGGGCAACAATCATTTCCATCAGTTTGGCTCGCCATCCCTCACGCAGATCCTGCAGGATTCGCGCTCGCCCTACGGCATCACGTGCTTCTTGCGCTACGCCTCTCAGGAAGAAAATCACCCAGGGCTGCCAGCTGCCCTGCTGACTTACCTCCAGCAAGTGCCCGAAATACCTCTCCCGATGCCGCTCAAGATAGGCACTCAAGTACAGCAACGGCTCCGGCACCAATTCCCACGCCAGCAACAGCAGCGGCACCAGCAACCTCCCGATCCGTCCGTTGCCGTCCTCAAAGGGATGGATGGCCTCAAACTGATAATGGATAAACGCCAATCGCACCAGCGATGCTTCAGGATCCGCGGCTAGTATGTATCGCTCGAGTTCCTCCAGACACTGCTGCACGTGCAACGGTGGTGGAGGGACAAACGAGGCATCCCCCAATGAATCGGTTTTCCCGATGAAGTTCTGGATCTTTCTGAATTCACCCGGATGTCGCTGGGCGCCGCGCACCCCCTTCAATAGCTCGGCGTGCAGCCCTCGAATCAGCCATAGGTTGACAGGCTGTCCTGAAACTACCTGGGCCTGCCCGAATTCGAGGGCTCGTACATAGTTCACCACCTCTCGGACATCCGTCTCTTCCTCCGGCCCCAGTCCCGGCAATGCAAGCTGCCCTGACTCGTACGCATACACGTCACCGAGTCCCGCACGTGTCCCCTCAATGCGGGACGAGAGCACTGCCTCGCGACGTACGAAGGGCGCGATCAGAAGGCGCGGATTGGGGAGCGTTCGTCCTAGTCCGGCCAGCTCTCCAAGGGTACGGTCAGCTTCCGAGAGAGCCCGACGGAGCTGCACGTCCGTCCAGTCCAGTTCGGGCGGCAAAGCCGGCGGAACGTAAGCCCACGATGTCTGCCCTGACTGAGTCGTCCGGACCAGGTATGCTGCCTGTGACCCTGCAAAGTCCTCGCGCCGCATCTCATGCTCCCTGATGGTGCTCTTGTTCAATAGCCAGTTTAGCGTCCAATTGCCAGCCCCGCAACCTGCGCTTTCTGTCACCTAAAATCCAGTCGTATGACAGCACTGGCAGTACCCCCGGGACATGCGGCAACAGCCCCCATTCGATCATTTCGTCCGGTTCTGAACTACGCCGGTGGCACCGCGTAAGCCGTCCATGGTCTTGTTTGCATGGATTCGCGACCTCCATCAACCCGTGGTATCCTAGGCTCACGGGCAGAGCCGGCCCTCGTCCAAAGGTAAGCAAGACACTCTGCCCATCCGACAAAGAGTGTCGCAGGAGAGGTGGACCGGCCGCCTGACCCCGCACCTCCGCTGACCGCGAGCGTTGGCGCATGTTCGGCTAGACCTTGCTGAAATCGCCCTACCCGGGATGTTAGGAGCCGGATGCCCAACAATATGGCACCATCGCTGCTGCTTCTGCCGGCCCTCGTCGGGCTGTCATTCGTCTGTGGGTCTCTGCCCTTCTCCGTCTGGCTGGGCCAGGCCCTGGCCCGTGCAGACGTGCGTCGTTTTGGCGATGGCAACCCGGGCGCGACGAATGCCTTCCGCGCCGGCGGGCCGCTCGTGGGCGTACTCTCCCTGATGCTCGACGTTGCCAAGGCCGCCGCACCGGTCGGGTGGGCGTACGTCAACCTGGGAATTCGCGGGCTGCCGATGGTGCTCATCGCGACTGCCACGCTCCTGGGTCACGCCTTCTCTCCATTCCTCGGCTTCCACGGAGGCAAAGCACTGGCGGTGACGCTGGGCGTGTGGATCGGCCTGACGCTGTGGCGGCTCTCGCTGCCGGCGCTTCTGTCGATCCTCTTCTGGACCGCGCTTCTCGACGTCGACGGCTGGGCCGTGATGCTGACGCTTCTGGGGTTGGCTGCGATCCTGGTCGTCTGGATGCCCAATCCCCTGTTCCTGGCCGTCCTTGCGGCGCAGGTGGTCGTGCTTGCCTGGACGCACCGCACGGACCTGCGCCGCCGTCCACATCTGCGCGGCTGGATCGCGCGCCGGCGCTGACGGTTCACAGCGATGGCGCGTTTCCTCACACACGACCTGATCGTGCACCTGATCTTCTTCCAGGCGATCCTGGTCTTCATCGCGCTCGGCAACGCGCGGGCGCTGCGGCGCGCCGCGGGGCACCCCGCTGGGGCGCGCCTGCCCAAGGTGTCGATCCTGGTGCCCGCGCGCAATGAGCAGGCCAACATCGAACGCTGCGTCCGGTCGCTGCTCTCGCAGGACTACCCCGACTTCGAGGTGCTGGTCCTCGACGACGCGTCGACCGACCGCACCCGTGCCATCCTCCGGACGCTTGCGCAGGCCGACCCACGTCTGGTCGTGCTCGATGGACGCCCCCTGGCGGCGGGCTGGCTCGGGAAGAACTGGGCCTGCGCCCAGCTTGCCTCCCGTGCGACCGGCGAGATGCTCTACTTCACGGATGCCGACACGTTCCACCGACCCGGGGCGCTGCGCGCAGCCGTGTCGGCGATCGAGGGCGAGCAAGCCGGCTTGGTGAGCGGCTTCCCACGTCAGGAGGTGCCCACCTGGGGCGAGAAGCTGACCGTCCCGTTCTTCTCCTGGGTGATGCTCTCCTTCCTGCCGCTCCCGCTGGCCTACCGCCTGAACCGTCGGGCGCTCTCGTGTGCCGTCGGGCAGATGATGCTCTTCCGGCGTACGGCGTATGATGCGATCGGGGGCCACGCCTCGGTGCGCGCCTCGATTGTGGACGATCTCGCGCTCGCCCGGCGCATCACGGCGATGGGATACCGCGCGCGGATGATGAGCGCGGTCGATCTGGTCTCGTGTCGCATGTACAGGAGCGGCCGCGAGGCGTGGGCGGGGTTCGCCAAGAACCTGTTTGCGGCTTTCGACTTCCGGCTTGTGCCCTACTTGGCCGCGTGGCTATGGCTGGCGGTGATGTTCCTCGTGCCGCTCGCAGACCTGGCGCTCTACGGTCTGGGCCTGGCGCCCGACGTGTCGCTTGGCACGACGCTCGTGTGCATTGGCGTCGCCCTGATGCTGTGGCTGATCCCCTATCGCGAGTTGCGCGTGCCGGCGTACGTGGCTGCGCTCTACCCGGCCACGACGCTCGTGATGACAGCGCTGGCCCTTTGGTCACTCCTGATCAGCCTCGGCAACGGCCTGACGTGGAAGGGTCGGGCGCTCCGTCGTCCGCGGCCGAAGCTCTGGTAGTCCGAGCCCCTCCGGGCGGGCACAGCGCGGCGAAGGCATCCGCATACGGCGTGGTAGGGAGGCATTGCAGGGCGTACGCGTCTCAGTCGCTGCACCTGTAGAAGACGCCCCGCCGGGGCATCTTCTGGCTCCGCGCCGTGTATGCTGCGGGCAGAAGACGGGGCGCCGCCCCGTCTCTACCGCGGAGATGATCAGCGTGGGTGAGCGCCACCTGGTCCGTGGGCCCGATCCGAGTTCGCGATGCGCCCGCCTTTGGAGGCATTGTCTTGCGATACTGCTGACCTGATAGTAGACTGGGTCTGTCGAAAAACAGTCTTCTAGGAAGCGCGACGCCGCACGTCCAACTGCGACAAGCTATGTCCACACCCCATCTTCCGGATTCGCGACGAGTCGCTGGAGGAGACTGCCAACCCGCCCGAGCCCGACGTCCTCGCCGCGGAGATCGCGGCGGATCTGGCGTAGGGGCGTCGGCCGGCGCAACGACACGCCATCGGCCACGCGGAAGGTAACGTCAGGTAGCACCGAAGGAGGCGTCACGATGGGGCTTCTACGTAAGCTTTTTGGCAAGAAGCAGGCGGCGCCCGCCCGCCGACCGGCGGCATCCCCACGCCGTTACCCGACCCGGAGCATGATCGACGAGCCAGAACTCCGGACCCCGGCCGACTTCGACCGCCACTATCCCCTCCCGGCCGGTTTCGAGTACCGCCAACGCGGCCCGGAGCCAACCGACACCGTCGTCGTCCGCCAGTCCGACGGCCAGGAATTCATCTTCCTTGTGGAAGAGGGTATCCTTGGATTCGATGTGCCCCGACAGAAGGAGGATGGCAGCTGGGGGAAACGGACCACCGAGGTGCTCAGGGTCCCCTGAGTCCTCGAGGAGATCGCGCGTCGTCGATGGCCCGCTTTCCCCTCCCGCACGACCGTGCCGTGACTGCGTCCCCGCGATCGAGACCGCCGTAGGCCGCCTGGGAGGCTATGGCACCCCCGGGCCCTATCCGCCGGTCGACACGGAGAGCATCGTGATGTGCGAAGCCGCCGCGGAGTACGAAGTAGACTGACGGCGCACAACAGAGCTGGCCGGGACGGGGCCTGCGACGCGCCCCGCCAGGCAAGTGGGCTTGTGGCTGTAGCGAAGGCTCAGAAAGCCCGGTTCACCGGGCGCTGCTTCGTAGCCCGGGGACTCGTCCCCGGGCGGCGCTACTGCCTCACGCATGCCTCGCGCTCGGCAAGCACCTCTTCGATCAGCTCGATGGGCACCATCGCTACCGGGCGATCATCCCCCTGGTCTTCGCGCGCTCGACAGCAAGTTGGCCGACCTGGAGCCTTGATTGGGGTCGAGTTCGCCTGTATAATAGAACAAAAGATCTATTATACAATCCAGGAGACCTACCCGATGACCGCGTCCAACGCCCTACCGAGACGCAGCCCGCAGTCCCGCCTCGCCGCACTACCACGTTGCGTCCCCTTCTCCCCAGTCCTACACCCGGCCCCCCTCATTACGAAACGAACCCATTTTGGCAATGGCTGGTCCTCTCTCCTCAATTCCTACTCCCTAGTCCCTGCCTATTACCAAACGAACCCATTTTGGCCATGACTCGTCTTCTTCTCCCCAAATCCTGCTCCCCAGCCCCCGCCTTATTACGAAACGAACCCATTTTCTGGCCAACGCGACCCTTCGCAAGGTTTCCCCCGACGCCGGTCGGGGTGTATTCCCATTCTCTCATTCATCTTCTTTCCTGCGAAGGGCCGCGCGTCGCATCGCCTACTTCGCGATGGGCAGATAGAGATCCAGGTCGAAGTCGTGCCCCGGCACACCAACGTGGAAGTGATGCTCCAGCCACTGATGGTCGGCGGCCTTGTAGGCGCTTTGCTCGCGCCAGACGACGAGCTCCTGCCAGGTACTGCCGATGTCGCTCCCCGGATCGCGCAGATGCACCGTCTTCACCGCGTACGGCCCTTCCGGGAATTCCACGATCTCCACAGGTTCCCCCTCATGGCGGATTTCGCCGCGCAGATCGCGAGAGTGTATGAGACGGAGTGATAGCCGGTAGGTCTCTGCCTTCCGGGAGCGCCCTCGCTCCTACTCCCTGTCCCCTTTGTGCTATAATGAAGCTGTTGTATTGTAGGAATACACCGTCTAAGGACATCGTGTGTCCCCGCTTATCTTTTGGAAAGGAGCACGGCCTATGTCGAAAAACGACGACGAGGCGTCAGCACGATCCGGATTGTGTTCTTGGCGATCAGCGTTCTGCTGGTCGTGAGCATGATCCTCGGTTTCGCTATTAGCTTCATTCGTTGATCCCACTAACCCCGAAAAGGCGTTGACTATGTCTATCCGCCCGCAGGCGGTCCGCGCGCAGGAGTTCGTCGTCCGTGAGTTCCACGTCTCCCGAGCGGCTCGAAACCGTTATGGTTTCGACGACGCATTTTTCTCCTTCAACGGCAATGTCATCTTCGCGAATTTCCGCGCGGCCCGTCTCTTCGCGCAGCGGATCAACGAACAACGGGATGTGGTGAATCATCCCGAGCGGAGCGTCCGCGCGGGCGATATCAACGCGATGGGGCTCGTCGACGAGATCCTCCACTACATCGTGGCACAGTACCGCCAACAGCGGAAGCCCCGTGTGATGGAGGAGGCGCTGGCCTTCCTGGAGGATCGGCTGGGCAAGCCGCAGGTCGAGGAAGCCCTGGTCACGTTTCTTGAGGAGTTTCCCCCGGTCGCGGTCCATAGGGGCAAGCAGACGATCGAGGAGTATCTCGCTCCCCTCCCTCGGGTGGGAGGGAGAGCGGAGGTGGTCCGCGCTGCGGTTCTGGAGGAAATGCTGCTGCTGTGGATGACCAACGAGAACCCCGCCGCACTCCCTTTCTCCGAGTTGTTCGATGACACGGCGTTGGAGCAGACCGAGGCCTATCCGGCCTTCGCGGATCTCCTGAAGGCGTTCTTTGCGGATCAGCCGGGCTTCGGCCCCCAGAACGAGAGTCTCTTCGACATCCTCCGGGGTCCCGCCCTCGCGGCGCCGGGCTCCTGGCACGCCCAGTTGGCCTATATTCGCGCCCGCTGGGGCAACTTGCTCGGATCCTACCTCTCTCGCCTGCTCAGCAGCCTCGACTTCCTGGAGGAGGAGGCGAAGGCGTTCTTCGGCTTTGGGCCGGGTCCCGCCGAGGTCTACGAGTTCGGCGAGCTGGCGGCGGAACCTGAGAACTTCAGCCCCGACAAGGATTGGATGCCCCGCGCGGTGATGATGGCCAAGAACGTCTACGTCTGGCTGGATCAACTGTCGCAGGCCTATGGGCGTGAGATCCGCCACCTGGACGACGTGCCGGATGAGGAGTTCGACCGGCTGCGCCGCTTTGGCTTTACGGCGCTCTGGCTGATCGGGCTGTGGGAGCGGAGTAAGGCATCCAGGAAGATCAAGCAGATGATGGGGAACCCCGAGGCGGTGGCCTCCGCCTACTCGATCATGACGTACACGGTGGCCGATGACCTTGGGGGCGAGCCGGCCTTCGAGCAGCTCAGGGCGCGTGCCTGGGCTCGCGGCATTCGTATGGCCAGCGATATGGTCCCCAACCACATGGGCATCGACTCCGACTGGGTCGTCCACCATCCCGATTGGTTCGTCGGCCTCGACTACAGCCCTTTTCCCTCCTATTCCTACAACGGTCCCGATCTCTGTGACGACGACCGGGTGGGCATCTACCTGGAGGATCACTACTACGAGCGCACCGATGCGGCGGTGGCGTTCCAGCGGCGCGACCATTGGACCGGCAGCACCCGCTATATCTACCATGGCAACGACGGCACGCAGATGCCCTGGAACGATACCGCCCAACTCGATTACCTGAACCCCGAGGTGCGTGAGGCGGTCATCCGCACCATCCTTGACGTAGCCCGGCGCTCGCCGATCATCCGCTTTGATGCCGCGATGACGCTGGCCAAGCGGCACTACCAGCGCCTGTGGTTCCCGGAGCCCGGCACCGGCGGCGACATCCCCTCCCGCGCGGAGTTCGGCCTCACCAAGGCCGAGTTCGACCGGCGCATGCCGGAGGAGTTCTGGCGCGAGGTCGTCGACAGGGTGGCGGCGGAGGTGCCCGATACGCTGCTGCTCGCCGAGGCCTTCTGGATGATGGAGGGCTACTTCGTGCGCACCCTGGGGATGCATCGCGTCTACAACAGCGCCTTCATGAACATGCTGCGCGATGAGCTGAACGCGGAGTATCGCGAGGTGATGAAGAACACGCTGGAGTTTGACCCTGAGATCCTGCGCCGCTACGTCAACTTCATGAACAACCCTGACGAGCGCACGGCGGTCGATCAGTTTGGCAAGGGGGACAAGTACTTCGGGGTCTGCACGATGATGGTCACCGTGCCCGGGCTGCCGATGATCGGTCACGGCCAGATCGAGGGATATGCCGAGAAGTACGGCATGGAGTACAGGCAGGCCTATTGGAACGAGCAGCCCGACCAGGGCCTGGTCGACCGGCACGAGCGCCAGATTGTCCCGCTCCTGCGCCGGCGCTATCTCTTTGCCGGCGTTGAGGCGTTCTACCTCTATGACTTCTTCACGCCGGATGGCGCGGTGGATGAGAACGTCTTTGCCTATTCCAACCGCGTGGGCGATCAGCGTGCGCTGATTCTCTACAACAATCGCTATGGCGACACCCGCGGCTGGGTGCGTATGTCGGTGGGCTATGCCGTCAAGGATGCCGATGGCGGCAAGCGGCTGGTTCAGACGTCGCTGGGCGATGGGCTGGGGATCACCGACGATCCCAACCGCTTCCTGATCTTCCGGGACGTCGTCAACGGCCTCGAATTCATCCGTAGCTGCCGCGATCTACACGAACACGGGCTCTTCGCCGAGCTCTTCGCCTATCAGGTCAATGCCTTCGTCGATTTCCGCGAGATTCTCGACAACGACCAGCACCACTATGCCCAGCTCAACGATCACCTGAAGGGGCAGGGCGTCCCCGACATCGACGAGGCACTCCAGGAGCTGGTGCTTGGCCCGGTCCACGTGCCGTTTCGTATGCTGGTGAGCGCTCCGGCTCTTCCGCTGGTTAGTGGACCACGCGGCTGCAACAGCCGGTGCGGCTGCAACAGCCGGTGCGGCTGCGGCAGCCGGTGCGACTGGGGCAGCCGATGCCGATGCGGTGGAAGCCAAGGTGGCCGAGGCCGAGGACGCCGCGTTCCTCGAAGAGGTCACGCAGAAGGTGCTGGATCTCTTCCGCGGCGCCACGCTGGTGATGGATGAGGATGGCATAGCCGGTCTCCCCGAGGCGGATCTCGTCGAGAGTGTGGTGGATCGCCTGGAGGTCTTGCTGGCCCTTCCGGATGCTGTGGCACAGCGCGTCGCTCCCCCGCACGAGGCCGAGCGCTTCTCCGCCGCCGCGGCTGCCTTTGCGGCGGGCTGGGACGCGGATGGCTGGGCGATGTGGGGCGCGCTCTTTGGCTGGCTTTTCACCCACCGTTTGGGCGGCCTGGTCGACGCGGAGAATGCTGCCGCCGTCAGCCGGGATTGGTTCGACGCGTGGCTGCTCCGTAAGCCCTGGCGGAGGCGTTGGCCGACCTGGGGTTGCCCGACGTTGCGCAGCAGCGCGTGATCGCGACGGTCCGGATGCTGCTGACCCATCACGATTGGCTGCCTTCGGACGTCGAAGGGGGTGGAACCCTCACCTGCTCCTGCGCTGGAGCCTGCGCGCATGCTCCGTCGTGCCCTGAGGCACCGGGACGTGCAGGCCTTCCTGGGTGTCAATCGCTACAACGACGTACTCTGGTTCAACCGGGAGTCGTTCGAGGCGTGGCTCTGGTGGCTGCTCTGCCTCGATGCGCTGGAGGGTGCCGAGCTCGACGATGACGCCTTCGTGGCGCGCTTCACCGCCACCTACACGTTGGTCACCCAGCTTCGGAGCGCCGAGGCGCAGTCGGAGTACCGGGTAGACACCCTGATCGAGGCCGCCGAGGGGCTGGACACACTCTAGGCGCGGTCGTACATGCCCGCGTTGACGTTGCTGCGGATCTTCATTACCTCACGGAACATCCGCCAGGAGTCGCGGATCGGGCTAACGCTGCCCCCCGGCCCATAGTACCAGGGGATGCCGATCTCCACGATCTTGAGATCCCACCGGCGCGCGATGGCCAGCACCTCCACGTCAAAGGCGAACCCGTCGATCTTCTGCTTTGAGAAGATCGCCTGCCCCGGTTCGCGCCGGAACGCCTTGAACCCGCACTGGGTGTCCTGGATGCCCGGCACCGCCAGCGTGCGCACGACGAAGTTGAAGACCCGCCCCATCAGGTGCCGGTATGCCGGCTCGTTGTAGCGCCGGGAGCCCGGCACTTCCCGCGAGCCGATGGCAATGTCATACGTGGTCCCCAACGTCTCGGGAAAGAAGCGCGGCAATTCCTCGATCGGCATCGCCAGATCCGCATCGCAGATGAAGGCGTAGGCGCCGGTTGCCGCCAGGATGCCCTTGCGCACCGCAGCCCCTTTGCCCTGGATGGGCTGGTCGAGGACCTGCAGGACAGGGCTTTTCGCGGCGAACTCTCGGGCGACCTCGCCTGTGGCGTCGCGACTGTTGTTATTCACGACGATGACATCCAGGCTCTCAGATCGAGAGCCCACGAAGGTCAACACGCGCTCCAACGTCTCCGGCAGCCGGTGCGCCTCGTTGTACGCAGGGATGATGATGGTCATCAAGGGTTCGGTGTTCATAATCTCCTGTCTTACGACAGTCTGGGTCTTTCTCTACAGCGCGATCCAGTCAACGATCTGACGTTCCCGGTAGCGTGCTACGCGCTCGAAACCGGCTGCCCGTGCCAGGTCGCGCGCGGTGTCGAAGCCATAGCCCACGTGCTCCGGGCGATGGCCATCGGAGCCCAAAACGAGGATCTCGCCTCCCAAGCGCCCGGTACCACTGCAGGATCTGGCGCCCCGGGTACCGGCTCCGGCAGGCCCTTACGCAGCCCGGAGGTGTTGACCTCCATACCTCTCCCGGTCTCGATCAGGTTACGCAGTACCTGCTCGATGAGATCGCGATAGGGATCCAATGTCAGCACCTTCGTGGAAGAGCTCCCACGAGTCGCGGCGCACGAGGTCCAGGTGCCCCAGCACGTCGAAGTCGGCCACCTCGACCATCCGGACGACCTCCTCGAAGTAGCGGCGATAGCCGGCGTCCAGCCCTTGGGCAAAGAACGGCGGCTCCAGCCCGGCTGGCCGTCGAGCCAATGGACCGAGCCGATGACGAGGTCGAAGGGGTACCCCGCCAGCATCGCGGCGGCCTCCTCCGGATAATCGTGCGGGTTGCCGAGTTCCACGCCTGAGAGCACGGCCATCGTGCCCGCGAACCGGTCGCGCACCTCGGCTATCTCGGCAAAGTACCGGTCCAGGTCGAGGAACCCGACCGCATTGTCGCCGGGAGTCCACTCACCGTGATCGGTGAAGGTGATGCCGGTCAGTCCCAGGGCTTGGGCGGACGCCACCATTGCGGCCATATCCGCGTGTCCATCGGGCGAGTGGTGGCTGTGTGTATGCGTGTCAATCATCTCGTAGGGATCCGAAGCTCCGGTTACCGTGACGGCCTCTCAGGTGGCCGGCTGAAAAGGCTCTCGGGGGCATGCGGTGGCACCAGGAGGCGCAGTGAAAGCGGATGTATCCCGAATGTGGCGGGTGTGCATCCGTAGGGATCTCCATCCAGGTGAACGGCGACGTGGGGCGTCGTCTCGACCTCCATCCTGCTGGCCAGCGCGTGCATCACGTGGGGACTGTCGAGATGGCGCCCGGTGATGGATTGCATCGCGAACCTCAGGGCATAGGAGAACCCCAGTCCTTTGAAAACGAAGATATCCAGCAGCCCGTCGTCCATCCGTGCGTGAGGCGCAATCTGAAAGAAGGCCGCGTAGAGCTGGATGTTGCTCACGACGGCTAACAGGGTTCGGGTACGAAACGTACGATCCTCAATGAGGAAGTGCGACCGCACGCCGCGGTACTCGGACGCCACCGCGAACCCTGTGATGATGTAAGGCAGCGTGCGCAAGCGCTTCATATGTCGGGGGCGCGGCTCCATCTGGGCTGCGATCTCGGCATCCAACCCGAGCCCGGCCCAGCAGACGAAACGGCGCTCGTTGATGACGCCCATGTCGACTCGCTGAACGCGGCTCCTGAGGAGGGCGTCGCCGACGTCCTTGACCAACGGGGCAACCACCGGGAGGACGGGCATCCGCAATTGGTGGGCCAGGATATTGCCGGTGCCAACGGGAACGATACCCAGGGTGGTGTCGCTGTCGCTCAACCCGTTGGCCGCTTCGTTGATCGTGCCATCGCCCCCGGCGATGAGCACGAGGTCGGCCCCGCCATCGGCAGCGTCGCGAGCATGGCGTGCGGCGTCTCCCGGCTGCTCGGTCTGGGCCAGCTCGATCTGCCACCCATTCTTGCCCAGGTAGGTCGCGAGGCGTTTGAGGGGGCGTGCCATATCCCAGGGGCCGGCCGTAGGATTGTAGATCAGGGTTGTCTTGTACGTCATAGGATGACGGTCGCTTGCCTATGTGCTTCCGCCTGCGCAGCAGTATAGCACATCATCATGGTCGAGCAATCCTCGCTGCGCGTAGAGGTGCCTGGCGCCTGGAACGGCAATTCGTGGCAGGATGGCATGCCTCGGCACTCATAGCCCAAGTCGCCACCACGCGAAGGCCGCCGTTCCAACGGTGAATGACGGCAGCAAAGATCCAGTCGGATGCCCTCATACGGAGCTCGTGCCAGGCAGTGCGCTGCCCCATGGTCTCCAGCCCCCGCGCTGCCAGGGCCAGCGTAAGCTGGTCGCTCATCCGCAGCGTTCCGATCAGCACCGCGACCAGCACGGGAATGTACTCCCGGAAGCGCCTGACCAGGTTCCCCTTGGCTACCCACCCCCGCGCCGCCTGAGCATCCCGCACAGCACGAAAGAGATCCTGTATTGCCGGAAGAAACCTCAGGGCGAGGCTGATGGTGAGCCCCCACGTGTACGGCAGCCCCAAACGGACGAGCGCTCGCAGGAGGGCGGGCTGCGCGGTGGTGAAGAGCAGTGCACCGATGATAAAGGCGATCCCCATCGCGCGCACAATCAGGCCTAGTGCTTCGAGCACGCCCCCCACCGTCAAGCGCAGCGGGCCGACGGCCAGGATGAGATGGCCCGCGGGCTGCAGGAAGGGCTGGAGCAGCAGAATGAGAATAATCAGAATCGCCATCTGGCGCCAGAGCCGGCCGAGCACACGCCACGACACCCCGGACGTCAGCAGGACAAGGTGGATGCCGATCAGGAAGAGCCCCCGGGCCCACAGGTTGGGCAGCAGAAAGACTCCGATCAGTCCGAGCAGCGCGCCCCAGAGTTTGACGCGGGGGTCCATGCGGTGGAGCAGCGATGTGCCGGGCACGTACGAATCGAAGATGACGGTCATATCGCAGTCTTGAGCACCGAGGAGGGCTCCCCGTCGTCCACAATCCGTCCCGCTTTCAGGGCGATGACCCGGTCGGCGCGTGACGCCAGGTCGAGTTCGTGGGTGACCAGGATGATCGTCACGCCCTCCGCCCGCAGATCCGAGAACCAGGTGAGTAACTGTCCCAGTCCCCGGCCATCGAGGCCCACGGTGGGCTCGTCGAGCACGACGATGGGCGTGGACAGCGCGGCGAGGGAGGCCAGCGTGACGGTTCGCCGCGCGCCGTAACCCAGCAGCGCCGGTGGGATGTCAGCGACGTTTTGCAGGCCAAACCGGTCGAGGATCGATGCGACGCGCTGCTCGACTGCATCCATTCCGAGCCGTGTGGGTCCGTACGCCACTTCCTCGCGCACCGTCGGCGCGAAAAGCTGCTGTTCGGGACGTTGGAAGAGAAACCCCACCTGCCGGGCCATCTCGCCGGTCGAGCGTTTGCCGATGGGCGTGCCCAGGATCTCCACGTCGCCACCTGTGGGGCGCAGCAGGCCGTTGAGGTGGCGGACGAGCGTGCTCTTCCCGGCGCCGTTCGCTCCGACGACCGCGACAAACTGGCCTGTGGGTATTCGGAGATCGATGCCATGGAGGACCTCGGCCTCGCCTGCGTAGCGAAATCGGAGGCCCCGGACATCGACGGCAGCTTGAGCTGAATCCATGGCCCGCTTCGGGCCGAGATCGGGCCACAGCGTCGTGGGCAGCAGCAGGCCGGTCGCGATGAGATCGTCGGTTCGTTTGAGGAGTTCGGGCAGCGGGGCCGGGGCAGACAAGTGACCATCGGCCAGAAGCGAGACGGCCCCAACCCGCCCTGCGGTCTCCGGTCGCAGCGTCATCACCAGCAGCGCGGTCCCCGCTTCCCTCAATCCCTCGAGCGAGGTCAGCACTTCCTCACGCCCCTCGGGGTCGAGCCCGCCCAGGGGCTCGTCCAGGATCAGAATCCGTGGTCGCATCGCCCATAGCGCAGCCAGCGCGAGTCGTTTCTGCTGCCCGCCTGAAAGCGCCCAGGGGGGGCGCCCGCGGTCCCGTGCGAGCTCAAAGCGCGTCAGTGATGCCTCGACCCGGCGCTCGATCTCAGCCGGCGTGAGCCCCATAGCCTCCAATCCCCACGCAATCTCGTCCTCCACGGAGGTGTTGAAGAGCTGGGTTGCGGCGTCCTGGAACAGCAGTCCCACGCTGCCGATCGCAGGTGGTTTCTCTACTGCGTTGTGCCCGGCGATCGAGAGCGACCCGGACAGCGTCCCGCCGGTGTGGCGAGGGGCGAGCCCTGCGAGCACGTAGCTGAGGGTGCTCTTCCCGGCACCGGTGGATCCCATCACGGCGGTGGCCTGGCCTGCATCCAGCCGTAGTGAACAATCGGTGAGAACCTCTTCCGGTTCGTCCCCCGGCTGGCGTGGTGCGTATGCAAAGGTGATGTTATCTGCCCTGATCATATAGAAGCCTGATGCTCGATCGTGTTTGGCCCTGCAGAAAACCAAAAAAAGCGGAGGAGGTATGAGCCCCTCCTCCGCGCAACGTCTCAGAGACTGTCGTCAGGCCGAGCGCTCGCTGTACGACTCCAGGGGCGGATAGGCCCGCCGGACGGCCCAGTAGAGCGGAATACCGATCAAGCTCCCGCTGAACGCCTGGATGATATTCGGAACGATCTCCAGGGCGGCGACCGCGGCGCCCTCAAGGATGACACCCGCCACAAAGTACCCCGCGACGACGATGACGATCCCGGCCAACGCTGCCAGCACCGCGGTGAGCCAGTTCAGGCCCCTGCGGAAGATGAGCCCCAGTACTAAGCCCTGGAGGCCGTGGACAACGAGGGAGAAAATCGCCCACTGCGGAAAGCCCAACAGATCGGCCAGCGCGGTGCCAAGTCCCCCCGACGCCATAGCGACCCAAGGGCCGAAAGCCACCGCCGCGAACGAGATCCCGGCGTCACCTAGATGGATGTACCCCCCGGTGGCCGGCACGGGAATGCGCGGCA
Source organism: uncultured Chloroflexia bacterium (assembly GCA_963751345.1). Classification (GTDB taxonomy): domain Bacteria; phylum Chloroflexota; class Anaerolineae; order B4-G1; family SLSP01; genus PWVB01. The sequence continues at coordinate 250,870 of CAVVUS010000030.1, read as the reverse complement.
CGGTGGTCAGGACGAAAATCAGGGCGGCCATCAATGCCGTGAGTGTGATGCGTCGGATGTTGACCACGGGATATTCCTCCTCCGGGGCAGTCGTCTTGCTCGGCGCCCTGCCGCATGATAACACGCAGGAGGTGATTTACAAGCACCCGCTACCGGTCGCGGCGACGCTGCCGATGCTCATCGTCGTCATGAATGAACGCACTGAGCACGATGCTGACAACGCTGACGATGATGGCGCCCCAGAGTGCCGGCCAGAACCCATCGATGTAGAAGCCCACATGGAAGAGGTCGTTGGCCAGGTAGGCGGCGATGAGCAGTGAGATGGCGTTGATGACGAGCGTGAACAACCCCAGTGTCAGGAGAATGAGTGGACAGGTCAGCAGCTTCAACAATGGCCGGACCAGTGCATTGACGAGGCTGAGGACGACGGCCATCACTGCATAGACGACCCATCCCCGGCTGTCATCGACGTGAATGCCTGGGACGAGCCATGCCGCCGCGAAAAGAGATAGTGCGCTGATTGCCCAACGGATCAAGAGTCTCATGATCGTATCCCCCTTGTTGAGTCACGTATGCCCTACCAGTTTAGTACGTAGCCGGGCCATGGAAAGTTTCTCTGGCCTGCACGGCCCTCGACCCAACCTTGCGAAGGTTTCCGAAACCTTCGCAAGGTTCGTCCTATAGCACCACCGCGACTTGCTCGACCTCCCGAATCGGCTATGATGTCGGGTAGCCGGCGGGCAGGCTCGGTCTATGCCAGACAACCAGGAAGGTGAAGTTGCCTCATATTCTCGTCTTTTGTGAAGACACTCCGCTCTTTGCGGAGTTTGCCGGCCTCCTCCCGCCTGGCCTCTCTGCGACCCAGGTGAGCGGATTGGCCGAGCTTCGATCTGCTATTCGCGATCCAAGCATAGAGCTTCTGGTTGTCTCGCTACCCTCAGATTGGTGATGGCGTGCCCCTGGACGTACGCGCCCTGCAGTTGGATCCTGACGGTCCCCCCGTTGTCCTCCTTGCACGTGACAGGCGATGTCTCCATCTCAAGTTTGAGCGCGCTGGTGGAGTTGCGGCCGCAAGCTCTGGTGACCTATCCTTTCGACCGCGAGAGACTACGGGCAACGCTTGATGAGGTGCTTTCCGGCGCGACCTACGATCCCAGAGATGACAGCATCGGCGCGACCCTTGCCGAGGCAAACCGACGCCTCAATGCCCGGCTTCAGGAGATCAACACGATCTACACCGTCGGGAAATCGGTGGCTTCTTCCCTCGATGTCGATGAGATACTGGAGCGCATCGTCGTGGCCTCGGTGAATCTGACCCAGGCCAGCGATGGGTTCATCGTGCTGAGGGAGAACGGTAAGCTCTTCGTGCGGGTTGCCAAGAACTGGGATGAACCGTCGGCCCAGCAGCTCCATCAGGCGACGTCAGATCCCGTCGCCTGGCAGGTCATTCGGTCCGGGCGACCCGTGATTCTGGATCGAGAGGCCGAGATCGCGACCGGCTTTCTGGTGAGCTCGCTTCTCTACGTTCCGCTCCAGACATCGGGGTCAGGGACGATCGGGATTCTGGGGGTGGTCAACCGCGAAGACGACCTGCCGTTTACCGAGAATCAGCTCTTCACGCTCTCGTCTGTCGCCGACTTTGCCGCAATCGCGTTGGAGAACGCGCGCCTCTACGCCGAGGGCGAAGCGGAGCGGTCGCGGCTCAGCGCGATCCTGGAATATGCTGCGGATGCGATCATCGTGACCGATATGTCCAACCGGCTATGGTTGTGGAGTGAGACTGCCGGGCGGGCGCTGGGGATTGATCCTGAGGCGAAGGGGCAATTGTTGGCTGATGCGACCGATAATGCTGACGTTCGCGATCTCTTCTCCCAGGCCGAGGCGGATGCTTCGGTGATCCACACAGAAGTGAACCTTGAGGATGGCCGTGTTTTCAACGCGCAGCTAAGTACCATCGCGGGCGTGGGTCGCGTGGCCGTCATGCAGGAGATCACACATCTCAAGGAGTTGGACCGACTGAAGTCCGAGTTTGTGTCGACGGTCTCGCACGACCTGCGTTCACCACTGACGACGATTCAGGGGTACGTGGAGCTTCTCGACCGTGCGGGGCCGCTCAACGAGATGCAGCACGATTTCGTCACGCGCGCGCTCAACAGCCTCACGCACGTGACCGCGCTGATTTCCGACCTGTTGGATATTGGGCGCATCGAGGCCGGTTTCGATCTCGAGATGAAGGCCGTCCGCCTCGACGAGTTGATTCGCACGTCCACGGAGTCGGCGCAGGTCTACGCAAGGTCGGAGGCAATGGCGCTTTCTGCCGACCTGCCCGATAGCGCGCTGCGGGTTTGGGGGAACGCGCGCCGGTTGCGTCAGGTCCTGGATAACCTGATCAGCAATGCCATCAAGTACAACCGACCGCGGGGACGGGTCAAGGTACTCGCGCGCACCGATGGGAATTACGCGATTGTCGAGGTCAGCGATACAGGGATTGGCATCCCTGCCGAGGAGCAGCCGCGGATCTTTGAGCGTTTCTACCGGGTGCAGAGTCCCGAGACGGAAGAGGTCCAGGGCACCGGGTTGGGCCTGGCCATTGTGAAATCGGTCATCGAAAAGCACAAGGGTCGTGTCTGGGTGAGCAGTGTGCCCGGCGAGGGCAGCACCTTTGCGTTTGTCCTGCCCATCCACGCGCAGCCCGAGTGAACCATACGCCGTGGGACATCGGCTGCAGCGGGCAGCGGGATCTCTAGAGATTTGGTGTCAGGCGGCGGGGGTGCCGTCTGGCGTCTGTCCGGTCATCGTCATCTGGTGCAGCGGGACGAGGGCCTGGATGGTGATATCCCCAAAGAGCTCCTCCTGCTGGGCTGAAACCGCTTGCTGCTTGATGAGCTCAAGAACGGCCTGAAGCGTGACCACGGCCTCCAGCCTAGAGGGGGCGTCGCTCAGCAATCGGCGGAAGCTGACCCTGACCCAGCGCTCCAGCCGCTTACGGATCAGTGCGATCTGTTGAGAGATAGAAATCCGGACGCGCTGGATCGCCCTTTCGGGACGGGGTGCCTCTGTCGGCAGGAGGGCCATCTGAGCAGCCTCGTGCAGATCACCCAGATCGATATCGCCGATGTCAAGGGTGATGCGCGTGGGACGCGGCAGATAGCCGGCACGTACGTACGAACGCAACCCCGAACCGTCGCGTCCTCGCAGCCAACTGGCTGCCCCCTTGTACTGCTGGTATGCTCGTAGCTGCCGGATGAGTTCGTCGCCGACGTCGTCCTCATCCTCTGCCGCCCGGGCGGATGCCGGAGGTTTTGGCAGGAGCGCGCGCGATTTGATCCAGAGCAGCTTCGCAGCGACGAAGAGGAATTCTGCGATGACCTCGATCTGCATGGTGGCGCGCATATGATCGACCTGCTCCATGAACTCGTCGGTTACTTTTGCCAGGGCAACCTTGGTGATATCCAACTCATTCTTCTCGATCAGTCGAAGAAGGAGGCCGAGGGGACCATCAAAGATGGGGGTGTGCACCTCATAACCGTTCTGCGCACCTTGTTGCAAGCTGTGAATGTCGGTCATGTTGATGCGAGCATAGCGCAAAAGCACAAAATCGCAACTGCCAGTTGGGATATCTGCGATAAATTGGGATAATACGGTGGCTTTAACCACCTAATCTGTGGTATGATTTGGGATAAATGCCCCTATGGATCTCGTAAGCCCGATGCTCATCCTCTTGGTACAGGTGCTAGTCGTCCTTGGCCTTTTGCTCGGGGCGGATCGTTGGCTGCACAGGCATCTCCAGGGTGTGATGTTGCTGTTGAGCGGGGACCAGGAAATCGCGCTCTGGCTCTATGCGATTATCCTGCTGCCGGGCGTCTTTCTCCACGAGCTCAGTCACGCGATCACGGCGACGTTGACCGGGGTGAAGATTGGGCGGATGAGCCTGCTTCCCAAGCGTGGCGATCAACGGATCCAGTTGGGCTTTGTCACGGTTGAGGAGACCGACTTTATCCGGGCGAGTTTGATCGGCGGTGCCCCCCTGATCTTTGGCAGCATTGCGGTGGTCGCTATTGGATACCTTGTCTTCGGGACGCCGGAGATCGTCGCGGCGCTCTCCCAGGGAGATTGGCTGCCGGGACTGCACAGCTTTCTGCAGGCCCTTCGGGCGCCGGATGTGTGGCTCTGGGTCTATCTGGTCTTCACCATCAGCAATACGATGTTGCCCAGTCGCGCCGATATCCACGCCTGGCCCTTTCTCGGCCTGCTTGCGGTCGCCGTCGCAGTGTTGATTGCGGTGGCAGGTGGGACGTCGCTGATCCTCGACGGCGTCGGCCGGTTCCTAACCGTGGCCGTGCGGTGGATCGTGCTCCTGGGCGCGAGCACGCTGCTAGTGGATGTCCCCTTCTTTATGGCGATCTTCATCCTGCAGAAGATCATCGAGCGCATCAAGGGCGTTCGGTTGGAGTTCCGGTGAGCCTTCAGATTGGGGGGAGGCCGACGGCGATCAGAGCGGTGTGGCCGGCCGTCGTCATCCTCGTCGCTTATCTTGTGGTGGGCAGCCTTTACGCGGCCGGCACGCCCATCTGGCAGGCCCCGGACGAGCCGGCTCATTACAACTACGTTCGATCCCTGGCCCTCGGTCATGGGTTCCCTGTGATGGAGCCCGGCGACTACGATCAGGCGTACATCAGCCGCCTGACGACCGAGCGGTTTCCTTCGAATCTTTCCGTCGTTCCACTGGAATACGAGGACCATCAACCCCCGCTCTATTACCTACTAGCCGTGCCGATCTACTGGCTTTCGGGAGGCTCCGTCCTGGCATTGCGGCTTTTCTCGCTGATCTTGGGGGGGATGGGCATTGTGATGATCTTCCTCATCCTGCGTGAAGCCTACCCGGATCGGCCCGGGATAGCCTGGTTCGGCGGGGGGCTGGCCGCGTTCATCCCGCAGTATCTCGCCATTATGGCCTCGGTCAACAATGATGCGCTGGTTGTGGCACTGCTCTGGCTCTGGCTGTGGCTGGCGCTGCGCTACTTGCGCGGCCGCGCGTCCCCGTGGCTGTTGGGCCTCATCGCCGGCGCAGTGGTGCTGACCAAGACCACAGGCTATGGCGTGCTGCCACTGACGCTGCTTGTCATCTACCTTCGCTACCGTCGTGCCGGGATGCCTGTTCGCTGGGCAGCGCGGCAACTGCTCGCGATGGCCCTGCCGGTGGCGGTGTTGGGCGGTCTATGGTGGGGGCGCAACATCGCCGTTTACGGCTGGCCCGATCTGTTTGGGCTCATGCGTCACGGCGACGTGGTGGTCGGCCAACCCCAGACTGCCGCGTGGATTGCCCAGCAGGGGCTCAGGCCGTTTCTGCGAGACGCTGTCTGGACCCTGTTTAGGTCGTTCTGGGGTCAATTCGGCTGGATGGGTGTCGTGCTGGACCTTCGGATATATCAGGGCTTGGCGGTTTTCTCTGCATTGACGATCTACGGGATCGCTTGGTACCTCTTCGATGCCGTACAGGCAGGACTCAAGCCACATCAGCGCGACGATCTGATCGTGTTGGGGACCGCCGGCTTGATCACCCTCGGTATGGTCGTCGTCTATAACGTCACCTTTGTGCAGCATCAGGGACGGTATCTGTTCCCGGCGCTGCCGCTGCTGGCGCTGGGCGCCGCACTGGGTTGGCGGTCGTTGATGCAGCCGAAGCTTGCCGTGGGAACTTCACTGGCTCTTCTGGTGGTTGCCGTGGCGCTGGGGATCGCCGGCCTGATTCGTGACGATATGCCCGTGTGGCCGTTAGCGATGTTAGGGACCGCAGGCATCATCCTTCCGATGCTGGCGTTTGCACAGCCGCGATGGCGCAGCGTCTTTGCCGGGGGATGGCTGTCTGCAATGGTGGCTCTGGATCTTTGGTGCCTCTTTGGGTTCATTGTGCCCCAACTATCATTCTAGCGTGGGGCCATTCGCCCCGACGCTCGAGCAGGAGATGACGATGGAGATCAAGGTCGGTTTGACAGCCGAGATCACGCACGTAGTTACAGAGGGCGAAACGGCTGCCGCCTATGGCAGCGGCTTCGTGCCGGTGTTGAGCACGCCGCACCTCATCGCGCTGATGGAAGGGGCGGCCCAGGCTGTGATTGAGCCCTATCTTGGGGAAGGGCAGACGGCAGTCGGGACCCGGGTGGACATGCGACATCTGGCGGCGACGCCGGTTGGGATGCAGGTCCGCGTGCGCGCTGAATTGCTGGCGGTCGATGGGCGGCGCTTGCGCTTCCACGTCGAGGCCTGGGATGAGGTGGAGAAAGTCGGGGATGCCGAGCACGAGCGGTTCATCATCGACCAGGCGCGCTTCATGGCACGCGTGACGGAGAAAGCAGGACAGGTACGTGACGGAGAAGGCGGGCAGGCGGCACGATGATCGTTAGTTCAGAGGACGTTATGTCGCGTCGTTACCAAGAGGTCTTCGAGGCGCTTCACAGTCAGCTCATGGAGCGAAGGCGGACTGATCCCGACTTCACGGTCGACGACATCAGGGGATTTCTCAGGGACGCCTACGTCCACCAGGGCAATGACTGGCTCGGACGCGGCGCGCTCTTCGATGCCACGCAGGCAGCGACGATCGCTGCTTACGAAGTCGTGCTGGCCGACTGGCTCTCTGAGCTCGAACAGGCGGAACCGCCTAGCCCTGGGGCGTGCCCTCCTCGATAGAGATCTCCTCGATGTTCCAGAGCGTGCCCGTCGCCGAGACGTCCGGGCGGATGCCCAGCACATCGGGCCGCGTCGCGAACCAGAAAGGGCGCCAGGCCAGGAAGAGCGTCGGCATCGTCTCGTTGAGGAGACGCTGGGCCTCGTCTATCGCGGTATACTGTTGTTCGACGTCAATGGCGGAGAGCGCTTGCCTGCAGGCGGCATCGTAGTCCTCCGAGGTGTAGCCGCTGAAATTCTCGCCGCTCCAGTCGTTGGCCTCCCCCGGGATGCGCTGACTCAGCCAGGCACCGCAGATCTGCGGCACCCCCACCTGCCATCCGAGAAGTGCCATATCGAAGGTGCGCCCGAAGAGGGGGCTTTCGGGGCCGGGTGAGTAGAGCTGGCGGGCATCAGTCGGCTGCGAGTTGACGCCCACACCGCACGTCTCCAGATTGGCGGCCAGATGCGCCGCGATGACAAAGTACTGGGAGGCGAAAGAGAGCGTCAGGCTCAGGGGCTCTCCATCGGCGATTCCCGGCACGTTATGCGCCTCTCGCACGCCGTCCCCGTTCTCGTCTTGCCATCCTATCGCGTCAAGAGCCCTTCCACTGGCCTCCGGGTTATACGCCGCCGGTTCGGTCTCCACATAGGCCGGGTGGTTTGGGGGGATAAAGCCGGTTGCCTCCGCCAACGCCTCTGACGGCAGGGCCTGGGTCAACTGCTTGCGGCTGATGCAGCCCGACAGCGCCGTACGCAGCCGCGGGTCCTGCAGAGGGGTCGCGTGGGTCGGGTCCTGGACAGGATCGGTGTTGAGGTCGAGCCGCAGCACCGTTGGGGCCACATCGGCCCATACGATGGCCTGTCCGGCGATACCGAGATTGGCCCATTGCTGCCAGGAGGTCTGGGCGATAGGGTAGGGCGGGATCACGTCGCACGTTCCGTCGGCCACTAGGCTGGTCCAGCTCTGCGGATCAACCTGGGGAAAACGGACGATCACCTCCTCGAGCTTGGGTGCGGGACCGGCGTAGTTGTCGTTAGGTGCCAGCCGGACTTCCCGCCCCGATTCCCACGCCGTGATCCTGAAGGCACCTGTCGCCGGTGGGGTGCGATCGCTCAAGATACTTTCGAGTGTCTGCCCTTGCCATCGATGGGCGGGCTGAAGTGGGAACATGAACCCCGGAAAATCGGCGCTCAGATAACCCGGTATTCCTTCCCAACGCAGGGTCAGCTCATCGACCGCGACGAAGCTCGCCGTGCGCTCCACGAGGTCGTGCCATTGCCCCTCGGCCTCCGGGAGTTGGGCCAAGTGGTAGCCGAGGATCGCGTCTCTGGATGTGATCGGCTGGCCGTCTGACCACAGGAGATCCGGCTTGAGCGTGAACGTCACCACGAGTTGGGGCAGCTCCGCCGCTGTGGTGTCGGTGAACTGGCGAACAAATCCCAATGGATCGGCATAGCGCATGCCGGTGCTAACCGGAACGGAGCGCGTGATGACGTCCCCCGTCGACAGAGAGGGCACGCGCTCGACGAGGCGGGCCTCCCATCCGTAGCCGACGCGCTCGATGGGGGGCTCATCATAGAGACTCAGGATGTCATCCGCCGACGGGTCGGTCACAAAGGGACTGATGGCCTGCGGCTCCAGCGTGCACAGGATGAGCCGCTGCGCCCTGGGCGTCGGTTCGGCGGCTAGGGTCGGCGTTGGACGCGGTGTCGGCGGCTCGGTGGTTGGGGGTGGTGCGGTGGCTGTGGTGCGCGAGCAGGAGAGCAGCGAGCCCACGACAAGCACAAGGCAGGGCCAAATGCGCCAAAGCGCTTTCGGCGTGCCCCGGTCAGACATCCTTGAGGTCCTCAAGGCTACGATGCAGTCTCCGCAGCTCTTCCTCGGTGAGCGTGCCCTCGCCGGAGAGCGGTAGTCGTGGCGCCCCCATAGCGAAACCCAGGTAATTCAGCCCCGCGCGCACGGTCAGGCTGCCATAGCTGGAGACCAGGGCCGCGATAGGATAGATCCGACTTTGGAGCGCCCGCGCCGCTTCCCATTCGTTAGCCAGAGCGGCATCGTACATCGCCCTGTAGGCTTGGGGCACGAGGTTGGCCGCCGCCAGGATCGCGCCCGGTGCGCCCATCGCAATCGCGGGCAGCAGCAAGGCGCCGTGGCCCACCAACACGTTGAAGGTCGCGGGTGTGGCCTCGATCACGGCCAGCGTGTAGGGCAGTTGGCCCGAGGAGTCCTTCATCCCCAGCACGTTAGGCGCGACACTTGTCAGCTCGCGAACGACCTCGACGGGGATTTCCTGTCCCATCAGCTTTGGGAAGTTGTAGAGAAGGACGGGGAACCCCTCGACCTTCTGAGCCACGGTGAGGAAGTGGTCGCGGAGCCCCGCCGGGGTCGGGCGCACGTAGTAGGGTTTCACCACCAGGGCGGCGTCAGCACCCGCCCGCCGGACGGTCAAGGCCAGGTCGACCGCGTCTGAGGTCGCGACCGCGCCCACGCCGCCGATGACCAGGCGCCCGCCGCCGGTTTCCTCCAGCACAATGTCCAGGATGCGGCCCCGCTCCTCGTACGAGAGCAGCGGGAAGTCCGCGGTCGTTCCATTCGCCACAAAGCCGTTGACGTGAGGGGCCATAAAGCGCACCAAACGGCGCAGCTCCTCTTCGTTAACGGTGCCATCGGCGCTAAAGGGTGTTGCAAGCGGGACGAAAATGCCGTGCAGATCGAGTTCCATGAGCACTCCTCGGTCCTTCCTTAGGGTTAGGGTAATCCTCTACGTGCGTTGCGACTGAGATAGAGCAGCAGGAGGGTGGTCAGGCCGCCCAGGAGTCCCAGGGCCAGCAGCTTGTAGAGGCGCGACGCAAGCACGAGCGCCAACACCCCTGCAATCGCGCAGAAGGCCCAGTAGATGAAGACGATCGTCCGGGTGGAGATGCCGGCGTCCTGGAGGCGGAAGTGCAAATGACGCCGGTCCCCGTGGAACGGGCTGACCCCGTGACGCCAGCGATCCAGGATGGTCCAGGCGACGTCCACGATGGGAATGCCCATGACGAGGAGCACGGTCGCCACACGCCCGCCGGCGATCAGCCCCAGGGCACCCATCACATAGCCGAGGAAGAAGGATCCGTTGCTTCCCAGGAAGACCCGCGCCGGAGAGACGTTGTAGACCAGGAAGCCCACCGATGCGCCGAGAAGCGCTAGGGCCTGGGGGACCACGCTGTGCTGCCCGCTGCGGAACATATGGATGCTCAGGATCAGGGCGAGGATCGCCGCGACGCCGGCCGCGAGTCCATCCAGCCCGTCCAGCCAGTTGACGGTTACTGATCATGCCCGGTCATCCAGAATAAGGTGAGCGGGATATAGACGAAGCGCGGCAGGACAATCATGCGATCCGTCAGCGGGTTATTGAAGCGCTCCAGGAAGATGAGGCTAGCCGTGGCGACGACAGCGGCCAACAAGTAACCGACGTATTCGGCGCCCGGCGGAAGCTCGTAGCGGTCGTCAATGAGGCCGAGCAGGAACATGAGCGCTCCCCCTACGATCAGGCCCCAGAAGCGGCGGGTCTCGTTGGGGTCGGCGGTAGGGATCGGAAGGATGCGGGAGAGCGCTATAGCCCCGAAGAAGCCGAGGACCAGCCCCACGCCTCCCAGCCGCGAGATCACGCCATGGTGCCGTCGCCGCCCCCCGGGCGCGGCCACGATATTGAGGCGGAGGCCCAACTTCCCCATAAGGGGGGTTACGACGAGGGCAATGACACCGCCGGCCAGCAGGATCAGCGCGTATTCAAGCCCATAGGTCAAGTTGGCGTGTTGTCCTTAAGCAGTGCCGAACTGCCGGTCACCGGCGTCGCCCAACCCCGGAACGATGTAGGCGTGCTCGTTGAGGTGGCTGTCCAGTGCCGCGAGGTAGATGTCCACGTCGGGATGCATGGTCGTCAGGGCTTCCACGCCCTCCGGCGCCGCGATCAGCCCGAGGAACTTGATCCGCCTCGCCCCCCAGTTCTTGAGGATCTCGACCGTCTTGACGGCCGATCCGCCGGTGGCGAGCATAGGATCGAGGATCAGGCAGACCGAAACGGTGGGATGAATGGGCAGCCGGTTGTAGTAGGCAACGGGCCGGAGCGTCTGCTCGTCCCTGAAGAGGCCGATGTGCCAGACCTCGGCCGAGGGGATCATCTCCCAAATGCCCTCGACCATGCCCAGGCCGGAACGCAGGATGGGGATCAGGCCGATGGGTTCGGAGATCTTGTACCCCTGCGTCTTCACGAGCGGGGTTTCGACCTCTTTTTCACAGATCTCCAGATCCTTCAATGCCTCGTAAGCGATGAGAAGCGTGATCTCGCGGATCAGTTCGCGGAACTTCTTGGGCTCTGTGTTCTTGTCGCGGAGCAGCGTCAGCTTGTGCTTGACCAGCGGGTGTTGGGAAATGTGTACTTCTGCCATGTCACTCCTTCTCTATCGTGTCGCCTGAATGGTATTGGGGTTGCCCCGGTTTGTCAAAGAGGCAGTCTCGGCTAAGGCTGCATCCAAGAATCGACGAGCGCCTCCAGCTCGCCATCGGTCTCCATGTCTTGAAGGATGCCGTTGATGGCATCGATCAGATCCGCATCCTCGTGCCGTGCGGCGATCACGTAGGGCTCCGCGACGATCGGTGGGCCGACCATCGCCAGCCCACCCTCCGTGTTGAGTGGCGATCTGGGCGGATACCCGATCTATGACGACGGCGTCGGCTCTGCCTTCTCGTAGGTACGTCACTGCTCCGGTCCAATCGTCGGCCGTGAGAATGGTGGGGGGCGGATCGAGGGATTGCTCCCACCGCAGCGCCTGCATATGGCCCTCGGTGCCGAAGACGCAGGCTACAGAACGCCCCGCCAGATCGGCGGGTGCCGAAATGTCACTACCTTCGGCGGTCACCAACACCTGGCCTGCGTCGAAGTAGGGGTGGCTGAACGCGAAGCCGGCGCTGCGGGTCGGATCCGGGTAGAGCGCCGAGATGATGACGTCGGCCTGGTTCACCGTCAGCGCGTCGTAGAGCGCATCGTAGCCTGTGGTCACCAGATGTGCCTCGACGCCCATCCGGCGGGCGATCTCGCGGGCGAGGTCGGCATCGAGGCCCACAATCTGTCCATTGCCATCGACGGCCTCAAAGGGGGGAAACGATGGATCGGTGGCCACACGGAGGACACCGGTCGACCGGATATCGTCCAGGCTGCCGGCGGGGCCGCCGCATCCCACCAGAGCCATCAGGATCACGGTGAGGGCTAATGCTTGCGCACGTCGCCACGTAAGACGACGGGGAGGTGGATTCACCTCCCCGTCATAGATGCCGTCCTCGAATCTGCTCCGAAAACTAGCCCGTTCCCAGATCCTTGGTATCATCGCCCGGATCCAGCTCAATGATCATGCTGCCGGTATCAAGCGCTCGCTTGATCTCACGCTCCAGCATATCTCCCATCATCAATAGGTTCAGCAGCTCGGCCTCGACCTCGGGGTTGCCCTCGGGGCGGAGCTGCCACGCCGTCTCCAACGCCGTGTTCATCTCCTGGAGATGGAGCAGCATGTCCAGCATCACCTCCTGGGTGGAGGATGCTCGTTCCCGAAGCATGATCAGGGGGCCGGCCAGCAGCCCGCGTGTCTGCAACTCGGACTGGACCATCGGATTAAAAAGGTCCGAATCCGCCAGTCCCTCATAGACCTCGAACCGCTCGTCAGACATCAGGAGCTGCTCGAGGAGATCAGGCGTCATCCAGACCATCAGACCCTCGCGGGCCAACCGGTCGTAAAGTTCGTCAAGTGGCACCAAGACGTGCTCGGATTCGCCAAGGATCCATGCCGCCCTGTTTGAAATAGGATCGCTCATAGTTGTATCACTCCAGCTTATATCTCTCCTCCGTCATGATACCACGGGTTTGCCGGTTGACCTATCCAGTTCCGTCCGACTCGCCGGTTACTGCTTCTCCCGGAGTTTCCGTATGAACTCCGCGATGCGTTCCTCGTAGCCGATGTCCTTGGGTTGATACCATCCCCCTTCCACACCCTCGGGAAGATACCGCTGGCTGACCCATCCGCCGGGGTAATCGTGGGGATACTTGTAGCCGGGGGCCTTTCCCTGTTCCTCACGCAGCAACGTGTGCTCGTCGCGGATATAGATCGGCGGGGGGAGGTAGCCGTGCTCCTCGAGGTACGCTCGTGCCTTGAAGTAGGCACCTGCACTGTTCGATTTGGGGGCCGTGGCAAGATAGAGCGTGGCCTCGGCCAGGTGGTATTGCCCCTCAGGCATGCCGACCCACTCAAACGCCTGCGCACACGCCATCACGACCGAGATCGCCATCGGCGAGGCCAGGCCGATGTCCTCGGCTGAGGAGATGAGCAGCCGCCGGAAGATGAAGCGGGGATCCTCGCCCGCCAGGACCATCTTGGCCAGGTAGTAGAGGGCAGCATCCGGATCGGAGCCGCGGATCGACTTGATGAAGGCGCTGGCGGTGTTGTAGTGTTCGTCGCCGGCCCTGTCGTATTGCATCGCCCGCCGCTGGATCGACTCCTCGGCCACGTCCAGCGTGATGTGGATGACGCCCTGCTCATCTCGCGAGTTGTGGATTCCACCGCCAGCTCCAGCGCGTTGAGCGCGCTGCGCACATCGCCGTCGGCGAAAGCCGCCAGGTGTCGGAGCGCGTCGTCATCCAGGACGATCTCGCGCCTGCCATACCCACGCTCCTTGTCCTTCAGCGCCCGCAATACCAGGTCCTCGATCTCCTCGACCGTAAGGGCGATGAAGCGAAAGATGCGCGAGCGGCTGAGCAGCGGGGAGATGATGGAGAAGTAGGGGTTCTCCGTCGTTGCGCCGATCAGGGTGATGGTACCGTCCTCCACCACCGGCAGCAGGCCATCCTGCTGGGCCTTGTTCCACCGGTGGATCTCGTCGACCATCAGCAGCGTGCGGGTGCCGTACATCGCGCGGCGCTCGCTGGCGGCATCCACCAGCTTGCGCAGGTCGGCGATGCCGGCGAGCACGGCGTTGAGCGTCTCGAAGTGCGACTGGGTGGTGTTGGCGATGACGGCCGCCAGCGTCGTCTTGCCGACGCCCGGCGGGCCCCAGAAGAGGATCGACGTGAAGAGCCGGTCGGCCTCGATCGCGCGGCGCAGCAGCTTCCCCGGCCCGATGATCTGCTCCTGCCCCACGAACTCGTCGAGTGTGCGTGGCCGCATCCGGGCAGCCAGCGGTGCCTCTCGCTGAATCTGGTCCTGCCGACTGAATTCAAACAAATCCATAGCCACCAAGTATAGCCCCGGCGGTCGATCAATCAAGGTGACGTGCATCCCCAGGGAGGGTGCTTCATTCTGGGTGTAAGTCCACGCCCCTGAAAATGGGTTCGTTTCGCAAAATAGGCGGCAAGGGAAAGGTCATGCGTCTCGGCGTCATCGGCCATTTTCAGGGGTGCCCGAAAATGGGTTCGTTTCGTACTGGAGGGGTAGGAGAAAGGCCGTACATATAGGTGCCATCGGCCATTTTCAGGGGTGCCCGAAAATGGGTTCGTTTCGTAATGGAGGGGGAGAAGATAAGAATGATAGAATGGAAGAATGAAGAATGGAGGGCTATGGGAAGCGCGTCTTGCCGGCCGCGGGAGCGGACGTGGGTGGCGGGCTGTTTTTCGGTCACGTGTTTGATACCGGCCATAGAAGGCCTCCTGGGTGGTTATTAGATCTTTTGTTCTATTATACAGGCCGAAAACGCGGCCAATCAAGGCTGCAGCGTCGGATTTCCGACCGGGTGTGCGTGAGTTGTCCGCATCGCGCGCCTGGGACAGATGCCGGGGACGCGCTTGCGGAAGACGCCCAGGCTCTCGCGGACGCCATCTCGTCACAGATGACGTTCGCGCCGCTCCTCGCCTTACTGCCATCAGCCTCCTCTGGCGGCAAGGGTCACATCGTGCTAGACTCCTGTCAGGGGTCGCCGGCAACGGTGGGACTGCGGTCGGGGCGCCGATGGTCGAGGGACACGTGAGTTGAAAGTCTTCTGATGGGAATGATGACGATCTGGTCTGTGTTAGGGCGCTTCTGCCATGGCCTGGTGTTTTTCACCCTGGGCCTGACCGTGATCTTCCTGCACTACCGGAGCCGTCGCATCTCGCTGGCCCGCAACCTGGCCTGGCTGGGGGCGTTTGCCATCGGCGAGGCGCTTTATGCCTGGTACGAGCTCTTCACGGGGATCCTTCCGGGCGGGCACGCGGTGCCAGATCGCGTCTCGCTGTTGGTGCTGGCGCTCGCCTATACGTCGCTCTTGATCTTCGGGATCCAGTCTTTCATGACGGAGGAAACGTACCGCCGGCGCGCCATCGGCCTCTTCCTCACCATCTGCGGACTCTGGCTCGGTCCCTATCTGTTGGCGCTCTGGGCGGTAGGGTGGGCGTGGGAAGAGCTGACCGCTCCGACCATCGTGGCCTTGAGGTATGCTCTGGCCTTTCCCGGCGGGGTGTTGACGGCGATAGGACTTCGCCGAGAGAGCTATCAATCGCTCGATCCCTCTCTCCGCATTCGCATCCGCCCCGACCTGCGGCTCATCGAGATCATGATGGTGGCGTTTGGGTGTCTCAACCTGCTGGCGGTCCCCGGCATCCAGACGTTTCTGGCGTCGCGCTTCGACGCCCAGCTCATCGAATCGATCATGGCCGGCTGGATCTGGGCCGTCGTCGGGGCCGGGATCACGTACGGGCTTGGGCGGTCGCTGACCACGATCCAGCGCGAGATCGAGCTCTGGGTCGAGGATGTCGAACGCATGCAGACTTTGGCCGAGGATCGCGAGCGCATCGGACGCGAGCTTCACGATGGGATCATCCAGTCGATCTATGGGGCGGGGCTGCTGTTGGAGAGCGTCGTACCCATCATCCCGCGCGACCCGGAGCGCGCGCAGTCGCAGCTCGGCCGGGTGATGGATGACCTCAACAACACGATCCTCGATATCCGGCGCTATATCTTCGACCTGCGCAGCGAGTTGTCGGACGAGGACCTGCAGGCGGGGATCGAGCATCTGCTGCGCGACTTCCACGTCAATAGCCTGCTGGAGACCGAGTTCGAGATTGTCGGCGAACCCAGACCCATCTACTCGATGGCGCGGCGCCGGCACATCTTCCAGATCGTGCGCGAGGCGCTGGCCAATACGGCGAAGCACGCGCAAGCACGCTGGGTTCGGGTGCGGCTGGCGTACGGTGAAGAGAGCTTCAGTTTGGTGATCTCCGACGATGGCATTGGAATGGAGGAGCTTCTGGTCAGCAAGGGGTATGGGCTGCGAAACATCCGCGAGCGTACCCGGTTCCTCGACGCGACACTGCGTATCGAGAGCGCGCCCGGCGCGGGCGTGACCTTTGATTTGACGGTACCCTATTCGTGAGGTGGCGATGACATACAGGATTTTGGTGGTGGACGACCACGAGGTGGTGCGCCTGGGATTGAGGACGCTGTTGAGCAACCAGCCGGATTTCGCCGTGGTGGGCGAGGCGGCCTCGGCGGACGAGGCGCTGGAACAGGCGCGGATCCATCACCCCGACGTGGTCGTGATGGACATCCGTATGCCGGGCAAGAACGGCATCGAGGCCTGCCGCGAGATCAAGGAGGAGTTCCCGGAGACCGCAGGTGCTGATGCTTACCTCGTATGCCGAGGACGAGATGCTCTTTGACGCGATCAGCGCCGGCGCCGCCGGCTACGTGCTCAAACAGGGCGGCGGCGAGGAGCTCGTGCGGGCCGTCCGGCGCGTGGCCGAGGGCGACGCCCTGCTCGACCCTGCGGTCACGCAGCGCGTCCTGCAGCGGGTGCGCGAGGCGACCCGCAAGGAGCAGGCGGCTGCCTTCAAGGACCTCACCGAGCAGGAGCTGCGCGTCCTGGGATTGGTATCGAAGGGCTTCACCAACAAGGAGATTGCGAAAGAACTCTTCCTGGGCGAGGGGACCGTGCGCAACTACGTCAGCAGTATCCTCTCAAAGCTGGATCTCACGAATCGCGCCGAGGCCGCGGCCTACGCGGTGCGCCACAGCCTGGGCGATTTCCTCGACGAGTTGGGGTGAGCATGGTATAATCTGAAATGTGCGGGTGTTGCTTAATGGTAGAGCCTTAGCCTTCCAAGCTAAAGATACGGGTTCGATTCCCGTCGCCCGCTCTACAGGGGCTCATAGCTCAACGGTTAGAGCAGCCGGCTCATAACCGGTCGGTTCCAGGTTCGAATCCTGGTGGGCCCACACTTTTTGTCTTTTCTGCCCCTGTTTTTCGTGGCACCAAGTACCCACTTGGAACAGGACCCCTAACCAGACCGAAATACCCCTCTATACTCGGCCGATCGCCGACGCCTCGCTATGCCTGCGATACTGTCGCTACGACGGTGTCCGTCGCCGGATCCCAGTCGTAGATCGCCAGGCCGCGCAGATGGGTGTCGAAGAACGTGTGGGCCTCCTGCGGCCCGAGAAACCGGCCGGCCTCACCCTCGACATCGGCGGTGGTCATCAGTTGGCCCTGGTAGCGGCGGACCAGCGCCGCCAGGAACGCGATAAAGCGCTCTGTGCCCAGACGCTGTCTCAGGCAGTGCAGCACGAGTGCGCCCTTGAGCCTGACCAGGATGGGCTGTGCCGGGTTTTCGAAGGTGATGTGATCCAGCGGTGCCTGGGTCTCGATGTCGATCTCGGACAGGCGCGATACGTAGCGCTGAAGTTCGCCGCGCAGGGCCTCCGCTCCGAACGCGTGCTCCGTGTAGAGAAGGTTGAAATACTGCGCGAAACCCTCGCTCAGCCACTGTTCTGTGGGTCCGGATTTGAGCAGATTGCCGAACCAGAAGTGCCCGATCTCATGCGCCAACATCTGTGAGATCCGCTTCCAGTCGTTCGCGGCGACGTCCTTCCGGATGTCGTCCCGGGGGAAGATGACGAAAGGGAACGGCGCGTATTGGCCCCATTCGGTGCGGGCCAACTGGATCAGCGCGAGATCGCCCCGCGGACTTATCGTCAGCCACCGGGTGAAGAGGTCGAGGATACGGACGCCCGTCGCCAGCACCTCGTCGGCTACACCTGCATAGCCGGCCTGATGATAGAAGGAGAACGACCCACCGCTGAGGGGCTTGGTGAGGATCTCGAAGTCGCCTGCAACGACGGTGGGGAAGGTGGGTACCGCCAATCGGTACCGGTGCCACCGCTCGCCCTCGTTGACCAGATCCCCAAGCGATTCCCCATTGGCCACCACCACGCTGCCCGGCACGTCGGCGATGTCGATCCGGAACGTCACCGGCTGGAAGAGGGCGTTGGCAAAGGGGAGCCAGTAGCCCTCGAAGCAAAGCTCGGTCTCGCCATCCGCGAGTCCGGGCACCGGCCAGTCGGACTGGGCGTTGACCCAGCACTTCCGGGCTACCGGCACGGTGCTGTAGTCGAAGCCCAGCTCGAAGGTCTCTCCGCTGCTCCCGCGGTCGGGGGAATGCGACGCGATGCGTGTGCCCATCACTGCGTATCGGTGCCGCGGGCCGGCCATCCAGCGTCAGCTCGCGGATCGTGCACGACGTTGCTGCCGGCTCCCGGTAGTCCAGCCCCAGCAGGAACCTGAACTCGTCTGCACCGGGACCGACAACGCGACCGCGCGCCGTGCCCGTGACGTCCACGCTGTGCCGGTCGGGATGGATGCGCAGGCGTACGTCGTAATGGTCGAGCCGGCACGGACTGCCGGCCAGGAAATCGAAGCTCTTCTGCTCAACGGTTCGGTAGCGCGACCAGAAATCCTCCATGGGGACCTCCCGTACGTCAAGGACTCGCCGGTATTATATGCCCTTCGGAAGCGATTCCGATACTCATCCCGGTGTTTTCAGCTAACGTGACGCGATTTGGCCTGTATACCAAGGGGGTCGCTTCAGCGGCGCCATTTCTGTTGGTTGAGTTATCATAGTCTTCAGCCGGTGCCGAGGACCCATCAAGGGTGTGTGGATAGGTGAAAGAGCTGTGGTGCGGGTTTTCTCTACCGGCCGTCTCAGAGCAAGACATATCTCGACGCCTACCTGGAATGGGCGGGCGCGCAGCGGGGCAGCTTTGGCTATGACGCGCTGAATCGGCTGGTGGATGCGAGCATGACGGGGAGCGGAACGGAACGTGCACTGGATGCATATTCTGCACCAGAATTGCGCGAGCGCATCAACCTTCCTTGGGCTTATCTAGGATGTGGGGGCTCTGAGCTTCCATTTCCCGTACAGTCTCCATCAGGGTCTCCCATGCCGCACCGAAATCGACCCTGGTTTTCCCCTTCGACGAGGTAGTTGAGCCGGCGTTCCCAGTCCTCCTGAAAATCCCTACGGCGAGCTTCGACGCGTTCGATACTCAGGTCGGCGAGATCTACCTCGCGGGCCGCGAACTTCCTCGCTAACAGCGGAATGAACTGTTTGGCTGTAACACCGATGCGTATAAGGTGGTGAATGTCGTAGAGATCACGAGAAACCGTGAATCGCCGCTGCCCGCCAATAGCCCGCAGCTTCTCTGCCAGAATCTCTACGGGCGAGTAGCAGGGAATCCCGACACCTTGTAGGAGTTCGGCATCGGAATACGGGTGGATTAGGGCTCGAGTATCTGCAGGCAGTATCATGACCTCGTCGCGTGTCACGTCCAGGCGAATCGCTCTGGGACTGCCACCCCATTGTAAGGGGCCACGGAAGTAGAGACGAACCTGGTAGGTCTCATGACCATACTCGTCACGGACCGTTTCGATGCGCGGGGCTGCTGCCTCGAAACCGGGACCATCGTGGTCCCCGGACCAGGCGGAAGCGTTGGCTGTCCACTCGACTAACTGCTCCGCCGTGACGCGGATCGTTGCTGTGAAGTCCAAGTCCTCGGAGAACCGGTACTCGCCGAAGTAGCATTTCCGCAGGCAGGTGCCCCCTTTGAAGCACAGCCCGTTTGCGCGTTCATTGGCCGCGTAGAATGCAGCAAGGAACCACCCTAGACTGTAGTCGAGGTCCACCACCATCGCATCGACGCCCCATGCGAACGCCCTCTGCCTCAGTTCGGCTTCGGTGATCACGGTCGTCTCCTAACGATTCCAGGGACCATCGACGTTGATCTGCAGTTGCCAGCGGGTAGTGATGCTGCCGATATCTCGGGATCGCCCCGGTTCGAGGAGCACGACGCCCGGGGCGATCCGCTCTTGCCACTGCGCTATCCTCATGTTCCGATCGGGGATTTCGAGATCGAGTGCCTCGACAAGATAGCCGATCCTCTTGGTGGGACTTGTCGTCGGCCAATGACTCAAGTAATCCGACAGCTGATGCCAATCAAGTTCCTGGGCTGATTGGAGTGACTGCGCCAGTTGATAGATGCCACCGCTTAGTTCGGGGCGATCCGCTGCATCTATCAAGGTCTTCTCACGGTTCGTCACCTGGAAGGGTTGGCCGTCCAGCGTTCGACGCGCCAAGCCAAAGAACTTTTCTTCCTTGACGGTGACGAACCGAAAGCTCATGTTCAGAATCGTCTTGGTTGCCGGTCGTTTGCGTGTCGTCGACTGGACAAAGGTAATGCGCGGAATCTGCTCGGTCAACTGCCAGTAGTGCAGTGCGGACCAGTAGGCAATGGCGGCTGGTTCGACCAGGTATGGCGCGATGATCAGGGCTGACTCCGACCAGTGTCTCTCCGGCCCTGCTTCGAGTGGGAGCAGCAGGTAGATCCCAGGCTCAAGCCGGTACAGCCATCCACGGCGTTCCAGTTGGTAGAGGGCTTGATCCGTCATACTGGGGCTTCCCCAGAACGCGTGCGCTTCGGATGAAGTGAAGATCTTCTTGCCCTGTGAGGCCAGTATCGAGAGAAACTCGGCTTCCTTGGGGCTAAGCCCGCTTATAGTTTGTGGCATCTACCTATCCTATTTGTTAAAGGTATTTGCCATAGATTATAACATGGCTCTCGCAGACGAGAGCTTGGGGAGCGCGAGCATGACCACGAATGACAGCGGCGCCTGGTAAGCGAGATGGCGCTGGAGCAGCGGGACGATGCCGACGCACCGCCGCTACGAGGATGGCGCGTAGGTGGCCATGTAGAGCGCGAACATCTCCAACGTATCGGCTGTGGCGTAGAGCGTGCCGTCGTCCGTGGTGGAGAACGGAACCGGCGTTTCATCAGGCAGGCGCAGCAGCGCCGTGACCTTTGTCCCCGCCGGTGGCCTGAGGGTGAAGGGGATCGGCGGCACGGGCACGGGCGGCACCTGGCGCTGCGCATTGAGGAACCCGATCAGGAAGCGCCCTTGGTCGGGCTGGTGCATGACGTTCATCCACACGTCGGGATGCGTCTCGGCGGTATAGGAGGGATCGGCCAGCAGGTCGCGCAGGAGGGCGGTGAGCAGCCGGGTGTTGACGTCGCTCTCGTCCGCCTCCAGGGCCGCCGCGCAGTAAACGGCCTGCCCGTTCCCGACCCGGTGGCGCACGAGGGCCGGGCGCCCGGTGTCCTCCCACGGCGGCGAGGTGTGGATGCTCGACCACGCGTGGTCGAAGAGGGAGCCGGGCTCGGGGCTGCCGTAGGGCAGGCTGAGGGTGGCCAGGATCTCGCCCTCGGCCTCCGGTTGAAGGTGGAGCATCGTCCGCGTCGCGCTGGACGTATTTCTGAGGCAGAGACGAGGTCCGGTTGATCTCCGGCGTCGCCGGTTTGAGGTAGGTCGTCTTGCCCGCGTCTATGGCGGCAAAGTGACACCCGAAGACGTCGGCAAGCGCGAAATCGGTGCGGCGCACCCCTTGCGTTTCGGTCAGCGACGTCATCCCGCTGGCGTACACGCGACCGCCGCCGCGCACGTAGGCCCGGATCGCCTCGACTTCCTCGGCGTCCATCCGCGACACGTCGGGGAGCACGACGACCTTGTAGCGGTCGAGCACCGGTAGCTGCTTGCGCGTGATGACGCCAAACGGGAGGTGGGCCTGCTGCAACAGCCGGCACATCCCGCGCACCGCACGCGTGTGCGTGCCGTGGCCCCACGTCGCCTGGCCGATAGGCGCGCCGTTCTTGGAGAAGTCGGCCCGCGAGGCGTCGCTGAAGTAGACGCCGATATCCTCCACAGAGGTCCCGCCCAGGTAAGGCTCATACTCGGGACGTCTCCGCGAAGATCTCGCCGACCTGCGCGAAGGGCTCGGGCTCGATGGTCCCGTCCGGATTGACGGCGTCGATGAAGAGGAAGGCGGCGGAGAAGAGCAGGGCGGCGTAGGCCTGGAGGGCCATCTCGGCTGCCGGCTTCAGGGTCACGTGGTTGGCGACCGTCACACAGGCCGAGGTCATGAACTCAATGGGACGGTGCTCGCTGAGGTTGAGCATCGTCTTGCAGGCGAGCAGTTGTTCCACGCGGTCGCCGTAGAAGTCGGCGCCGAGGAAGGTGTGGTGCTTCGCCGAGGAGAAGGGGACGGCGGGCGACCATCCGATCAGCGCGGTGGCGAAGTTGTGGTAGACCGGCATGTCGGGCTTGCGCAGCCGTGCCTGCGCGGTGAACATCCCGGCGAACTCCTCGATCCAGCGCTCGCGCGCCGCCTGGAACGCGCACCATTCAGGGGAGAGCCAGTCGATGGTCAGCGGAATGGGCCGTCCGGTTTCCTCCAGATAGCGCTTGCGGCAGTGTGGGCAGACGCAGATGTCGGGCCAGAAGGTCATGTCGAAGAAGAAGCCGTCGAAGTCGTACCCGGTGACCAGTTCCTCCGTCTGGGCCAGCGCGAAGGCCCGGTAGTCGGGATTGTTCGGACAGACGTGACCATACCGCCCGGGCTTGTGATATCCCTTTGGCGAGATGATGGCCCAGTCGGGATGGTCGAGGGCTGCCTGATTGTTGAAGATCAGCGAGTAGTAGGCGGTCGCGGCGATGTCGTGCTCGTTAAGCAGGGCCAGCAACTCGCCGACGATGTCGCGCCCGTTCAGACCGGCGTGCTGCTTGCCGGTCGTCGTGGGCCAGTAACAGAGCCCGACGTGCGACTGGCAGTAGAACATCACGGCATTGAGGTTCGCCTGCACGTAGAGGTCGATCATGCGTTGGGGATCGTAGTGGGCGAGGAACGCCGGATCCCAGTCGGGGATGTGCATATCCACCGAGCATGCGGCGGTAGCGGGTCTGGTACCACGTGTGTTCGAGTGTCATCGGTTTCCTCCTGATATGGATAGGAGCAGACTAGAGAAGGCGCTCGTCTGCTGGACCGCGGGCAGCTCGCCTATGGGCATCAAGCTAAGGACGCCAGGTGGGCGCCAATAGTGGACCGCGGGCGTCTCGCCCGCTCTGCTAGCCCGCGCAGGTACGTGATGCGCAGATCACGAGGGTCATCGCGGGTCACGCGTGCGCTCAGAGCGGGCGAGACGCCCGCGGTCCATAGATGGATGGCCTTCGCCGACGCGAACGTGGGCTTAGCTTGATGCATATGGGCCTTCTCCCTCCCCGTCCCTGCGCCTCAGACGGAGGTCCCCGGCCGCTCGTGCCCCTACAGGTACAAGCAGACTCGCCGGGGCCCGGCGCAGAGGTCATGTCAGCACGGAATAGACGTCGGCGTCGGCATATTCGAAACGCAGGCGCACCGGGTCGTGGCGGAAGCTACCGGTGTCCCGATCGCGCCAGCGCAGGACGTGCGCCGTGTCGTCGCCATGGACGGGGATGCTATCTTCCAGGTGATAGCCCTCGATCTTCCGGCCCCAGGCGTCGCAGAGCTCAGCGCGCAGCCAGCCGCGCACGTCGGCGTCCAGCCGGATTTCAGC
This sequence comes from uncultured Chloroflexia bacterium, assembly GCA_963751345.1. Classification (GTDB taxonomy): domain Bacteria; phylum Chloroflexota; class Anaerolineae; order B4-G1; family SLSP01; genus PWVB01. Next base: position 227,509 of record CAVVUS010000030.1, on the reverse strand, counting down.
CGCCTGCGGGTAGACCACCGGCGTCAGGAACCCGCCCGGCACGTGGCCGGCACGCAGCCCGACGAAGCGGTGCTTCGACCAAGTTGCAGCCATGATGCAGTTGGGCGGCAGGTCGGTCCGGGCGTGCTGGTTGTGCTTGCGGGCCGAGCCCGTGTAGAGACACAGCCAGTTGTCACCGCGATCGATCCAGGCATTGGGCGGGTAGACGCCTTCGGCGTCGCGCCCTCCCGGCTCGCGCGGGATGAAGCCGCCGCGCAGCGGGCGCTCCCAGCGGCGTCCGTCGCGGCTGAAGGCCAGCTCAAGGTCCATCGTCTGCTGCGCGGCCTCGACCCGGTAGTGGCCCAGCGAGCCGATCAGCCAATCCTCGTGGTATTGTACGGCGAGGTGGTAGAACTGCTGGTCCCACGGGTCGCGAGCGTCCGCCCGGATGACCAGTTCCGGCGCGCTCCAGGTCAGGCCGTCGGCGCTGACGCGGCGCTGGATCATGCGGTTGACGTCCGGGGCGTTGTCCTCGGCGACGCGCCGCTCGGGGATGGCGTCGAGAAGCCACTGTGAAAACTGCTCGTAGCACTGCAATCGCGGATTCCAGTACACGTAGTTGGCGTCGTTGGTGCGGCGGGCTTTCTCCGCCAGCTTCGCTTGGGGGTCCAGCGCCGATTGATCTCCGAGCCAGTGGGAAGTGAGCGCCGGGCGATCGTAGTGCGGCACGTGCCAGCGCAGGCCGTCGTCGCTCTCGGCGATGGTGTAGAGGTAGGGAATCCGGCCCCAGCCGTGCTGGTGATGCCAGTAGGCCATGCGCCAGCGACCATCGGGCAAGCGCAGCACCTGGGGCTGGCCCACCTGGTTTTGCCGGCCGGCGTCACCTTCGAGCGCGATGGCCTGATGCTCGATTGTTTCCGCGCCGGGGACCCCCGTCAGGACGATGCGGTTGGTAGTCGTGTCCCTGCCAGCGCTCCTGTCCCAGCGGCAGACGCTGCCAGGCAAGGCCGTCGGCAGACTCGGCCACGGCCAGGCGCATGCCTCCGGCGTTGACCGTGGTGTAGTAGAGGCGGTAGCGTCCATCCTCGAGGCGCATCACCGTACTGCAAAACGACGCCACCGCGCCGCCCTGTTCCCAAGGGGCGTCGCCCTCAAGCACAACGCCGTGCTTGGTCACCGGCGCATAGATTGGGTGGATGTTGCGGGCGCCTTCCGGCAGCGCTTCGGAGAAGAAGTACAACCGGCGGCTGGGTTGATGGGTCGGGAGGGCTGTCGCGGAAGCCAATTGCCAGGAGCCGGCCGTTTGATCCATAGTTCCATCTCCTACCTGCCTCGTTTTTCTGTTCCACGATAGGGTAATTCGGTTTTGTGCCTGTGCAAAATACACAACTTCGTTCTGTTTCTGGTGGCCCGTTAACCTGGTTCGTAGTAACCGCTTCAGCGGTTCTGGCGCCGCCTACTGAGGCACCGGAACGACTGAAGTCGTTACTACGAACCCCAAGAGTCAGCTTAACTGACCACCGGCAGCATTTGGGCCTGACACAGTCTGAGATGGGGACTTCGTAGCGATTTCTCAGAATACACTCAGAATAATATGGTAAACTGGAGGTGATGATGTTACCCGGATGATCGCTCGTCAGTTGTCAGGCTAAAGGGACACAGAGCTATTCCGTATGGCTGAAGACCCAAGTGCACCACCGGCTCCGGAGGGCAGGAAGGGGCTTGCGCGGTCACAGCGATGGCGCGTCGTTGCGAAGCGCGCGTGGCCGTTCGCCTTGATCCTCGTCTCCGTATTCGTAGGCGTGTACGCTTACAACCGCCTTTATCCCCCACCCGTGCCGCCAACGCAACGTGAGATCGACGCGGAGATCTCGCAAGTGATGGCCTCGGCTACACCGCCGCCGCCTTACTCCGCCCAGGTCTACCAGGTCATCCTGCCGTCACTGGTCTTCATCCAGACCGAGAGTGCCGATACGGGGGAGGGAGGACACTTTGGCGTCGGCAGCGGCGTCATCGTCAACGACGCCGGCGACATCCTGACCGCGCTGCACGTCGTGACCGGGACGACGAAGATCGACATCTACTTCGCCGATGGCAGCCAGACGACGGGCGAGATCATCTCCGCCGAGCCGGAGAACGACATCGCCGTCGTGCATCCTGCCGAACCCCCTGAGCTCATCGTGCCGGCGGTGCTCGGTAGCTCAGGGGCCATGCGGGTGGGCGACGAGGCCTACGCGGTCGGCAATCCCTTTGGGCTGGTCGCTTCCTTGAGCGCGGGCGTCATCTCGGGGTTCGACCGCTCGATCTCGGTCGAGGGCAGCGATGCAGCAGCTGGAGGGTCTGATCCAGTTCGATACGGCGGTCAACCCCGGCAACTCCGGCGGCCCGCTGCTCAACCGGCAGGGCTAAGTCGTGGGTATCGTCACGGCGCTGGCCAATCCCTCCGAGCAGACCTTCTTCGTCGGCGTCGGATTTGCGGTGCCCATCGGCACGGCCCTGGCTGCGGCCGGCGGGGGCGGACCGCTGTATTGAGATGAGGATATAGGAGTGAGTATGGAATACGCGCAGAGCTCGAGCAACGAGACGATGGAACAGGTGCTTTACGAGGTCAAGAAGATCATCGTCGGACAGGATATCCTGCTGGAACGGCTCCTTGTCGCTTTGCTAGCCCGGGGGCACATCCTCGTGGAGGGCGTGCCCGGCCTGGCGAAGACCATGGCCATCAAGACCCTGGCGGCTACCATAGGCGGGCAATTCCACCGCATCCAATTCACGCCCGACCTCGTCCCCGCCGACCTGATCGGGACGCGGATCTACAACCAGAAGACCGGCGAGTTCAACACCTCGCTCGGCCCGGTCTTTACCAACCTGCTGTTGGCCGACGAGATCAATCGCGCTCCGGCCAAGGTCCAGAGCGCCCTGTTGGAGGTGATGCAGGAACGACAGGTGACCATCGGGCGGGAAACCCATAGCGTTCCCGACCCCTTTCTGGTGATGGCCACCCAGAACCCCATCGAATCCGAGGGCACCTACCCGCTGCCGGAGGCGCAGGTCGACCGGTTCATGCTCAAGGTACTGGTCGGATATCCCTCGCAGACCGAGGAGTTCGTCGTGGTCGAGCGCATGACCGGCGCGCTGCAAGCGGTGCAGCGCGTGATCGATACCGAGCAGTTGCTGGCGTTGCAGCAGGCGGTCGACGCGGTCTACGTCGACCCGGCACTGATCGAGTACGCGGTCAAGCTCGTGACCGCGACCCGCGATCCAAAGCGGATCGGGCAGGGGGAGTTGGCACCGTTCATTCTGTACGGCGCCAGCCCGCGCGCGTCGATCAACCTCATCCTGACCGCCCGGGCGCTCGCCTTTATCCGGGGGCGGGCCTACGCGCTGCCGCAGGAGGTGCGCGACCTGGCCCGTGACGTCATCCGGCACCGGCTGGTTCTGTCCTACGAGGCACTGGCGGACAACGTCAGTCCCGACGACCTGCTGGACCGGATCCTGAGCGCCGTACCTATGCCGGAGGTCACGTTACGTGAGTGGGATCTCGCCCGCATTGCGGCCCGAGCGTAAGGCTACGCGCGAGACTGAGCCCACGCCGGGCCTAAGCCCCGTCTGGGCCTACGCGTGGGCGTGCGCCGGAGCGGATCCTGCAGCGGCTGGACTGGCGCGTCATCCGCAGGCTCGACGGCCTGCTGCAGGGCGACTATCGCACGCTCTTCTACGGGCACGGTCTGGACTTTGCCGACCTGCGCGAGTATCAGCTAGAGGACGATATCCGGCACATCGACTGGAACGTCACTGCCCGGACCAACAGCCTCCACGTCCGGCAATACGTTGAGGATCGGGAGCTCACCTCCTGGTTCCTGCTCGATCTCAGCCCGTCGATGGGCTTCGGGCCGGTGGATCGCTCCAAGGAGACGGTCCTGATCGACCTGGTGACGACGCTGGCGCGGCTTTTGACGCGCAACGGGAATCGCGTGGGGGCGATCCTCTACAACAACCGGGTGGGGCGCACGATTCCGCCGCGGAGCGGGCGGACGCACGTCCTGCGCCTGACCTACGAGATGCTGCGGAAGTCCGACGCCCCTGCCCGGAGCACGACCGACCTGAGTGAGCTGCTCCTCGCCGGGCTCAACACCTTCAAACGGCGCTCGCTCGTCTTCGTGATCTCCGATTTCATCAGCGAGCCGGGGTGGCAGCGGTCGCTCTCGCTCCTGAACCGGCGACACGAACTCGTCGGCATCCGCCTGTGGGATCCGCGCGAGTCCGAGCTGCCCAACGCCGGGTTGATCGCGGTCGAAGATGCCGAGACCGGCGAGCAGTTGTACGTCGACACGGGCGACCCGGGCTTTCGCCGCCGCTTCCAGGAGGCGGCGGAGCGGCGTGAGGCCGCGCTCAAGGCGGACCTTCAGCGGGCGGGCGTGGATCTCTTCGCGATGTCCACGGAAGAGGACCTGGTCCCTGCCATCGTGCGGATGGCCACGATGCGGAAGCGACGCAGGAGGTAGGATCTTGGCCCGGTCCTACGGAGAGCTATGACCTTTATCTGGCCCTGGATGCTGATGGCGCTGCTGCTCGCGCCCCTCTTTGTAGGGGTCTATCTCAGGCTGCTCAGGCGGCGGCAGCGCGCGGCCGACGACTTGGGGCCGTTGGGCGTGGTGCGCGACGCAAGAGGGCGCAGCCCGGCCCGCTGGCGGCGGATCCCGGCGGTGTTCTCGCTGCTCGGCCTCACGCTCCTGCTCTTCGGGCTGTCTCGTCCCGAGATGGTCGTCGATCTCCCGCGGGTGTCGGGCACCGTGATCCTGGCGATCGACGTGTCCAACAGCATGGCGGCGGACGATCTCGACCCGACGCGGCTCGAGGCGGCCAAGGCGGCAGCCACGGCTTTCGTCGAGCACCAGCCCAGCACCGTCCAGGTCGGCCTGGTCGCCTTCAGCAACGGAGGGCTGATCCTGCAGCCCCCGACAAACGATCAGGCGGCGCTGTTGACGGCAATCGATCGCCTGGCGCCGCAGGGCGCGACGTCGCTGGCGCAGGGCATCTTCACCTCGCTCAACGCCATCGCCGGGGAGCCGCTGGCCATCGACCCGGCGGATCTCGAAGCGGGGACGGCGGTGGACATCGGCAGCTATCCCTCGGCCGTGGTGCTCATGCTCACCGATGGTGAGAACACCTCCAATCCCGATCCCCTCGCCGTCGCGCAATTGGCGGCCCAGGCGGGCGTTCGCATCTATCCCGTGGGGATCGGCAGCCCCGAAGGCGCCGTCCTGCAGATCGACGGCTACAACGTGGTGACCCAGCTCGACGAAGCGACCCTGCAGGAGATCGCCGGTTTGACCAACGGCACGTACACCCGGGCCGAGGATGCCAACGCCCTGCAGACCATCTACAAGAACGTCGACCTGCAGTTGACGATCAGCGGGGAGAAGATGGAGATCACGGCGATCGTGGCGGGGGCGAGCCTTCTTCTCTTCCTCACCGGCGGGATTCTGTCGATGCTCTGGTTTGGGAGAATGCCACTATGAGTTTCCAATGGCCGAGATTGCTCCTGCTGCTCCTGCTGGTGCCGCTGCTGATCGCGTTCTATCTCTGGATCCTGCGGCGCAAGCGCAAGTTCGCCGTGCGGTATTCCAGCCTGTCGCTCATCCGTGAGGCGCTGCCCAAACGCTCGCGCTGGCGACAGCACCTGCCGTTTGCGCTCTTCGTGCTGGCGGTTGCCCTCCTCGTGACGGCGACGGCCCGGCCCGTGGCCGTCACCGAGGTCCCGCTCAGCCGCACCACCATCATCCTGGCCATCGACGTCTCACGAAGTATGTGCTCGACCGACGTCTCCCCCAATCGGCTGGCGGTGGCCCAGGAGGCCGCCCGCGCCTTCATCAAGGACCAGGCGGACGACACCCGGATCAGCATCGTCGCATTTGCCGGCTTCGCGGCGATCGTCGTGCCGCCCACCAACGATAAACAGGAGCTCTTGGATGCGATCGACAACCTCACGACCTCGATCGGCACGGCGATCGGCAGCGCGACGCTCAAGTCGATCGACGCCATCTCTGAGGTGAACTCGGCGGTCGCTCCCAGCGGCGTGGATCTGAGTTCGCAGGAGGGTGCCTCGCCGCTGGGCAGCGATGTCTACCAATCGGACATCATCGTGGTGTTGACGGATGGCGCCAACACCCAGGGCCCGAGGCCGCTGGACGCCGCCCAGAAGGCCGCCGACCGCCAGGTGCGGATCTACACGATCGGGTTTGGCTCGACCAATCCGGGCCGGATGGTGTGCCAGCCCGGGCAATTGGGCAGCGATGTCTTCGGTGAGGGCTTTGGCGGTGGGGTCGGTTCGGCGGCAGAGGGGGCTTCGGGGGTGGGGGCGGGTTTGGCGGTGGTGGTGGACGCAGCTTCCTGAACCTCGACGAGGACACGCTGCAAGGGATGGCCGACCTGACCGGCGGGGAATACTACCGGGCCGAGGACGCGGGACAACTCAACGACGTCTTCGCCAGCCTGCCGAACGACGTGGTGCTGCAGAAGCAGCGGCTGGAGATCAGCGCGTTCTTCGCCCTTGGGGCCGCGGCTTTGGCCGCGACCGCCATCGCGCTGTCGATGCTGTGGCATCGGGCGGTGTAGGAGGTGGCACCGGAGGTCAGTGCAACTGATCTCCAGCGGCTACCCCCAGACTCACGCTATTCTGCCCGGCTCTCTTGCGGATCCAGGGGTAGGGATTGCAGCATATGGCTCAGTTCAGTCAGGACCCGGTCGGCCGATGGGGCATTCGGCACGAAGGGTAGCAACTGACGTGCCCATTCGGCTCGAGCCACATCCTGCAGCGCAGGCACCAAAAAGCTGGTGGTGGAAGCGTAGGTCACAGTGCGCACGGCGCACTTGCGGTCTAGAAGATGAGGGAACAGCGTCGTATCGAGTGTTTCGTGACCCAATATGTACCAGAGATCGTAGGCGTCGCGACAGACGCGGCTGGCCCCCCAACCTCGCTGCTCTAGCCGCGCGCGGCTCTGCAGTAAGGCCCGCAACTTCTCTGCGACGATCTCCTCCAGCGGATAGCATCGCCAACTCGCTTCAGGCGGATAGAGATAAGGGTGTAAGAGGCCACGCATAACTGCCGGCAGCGCCACGTCCTCATCGTAGGCGATCTCGACCTTAAGGCGGCACAGGGCTTCGCGATGGGTCGGAAAGCGCACCCGCACGGTGTAAGCGTCCTGCCCGCCGGGATGCGGTTCTCGCAGCGTCAATCGCTCCAGCGTGACGGCAAAGGGTCCATGCGCTTGTAGTTGCTTCTCTGTGGCCATCACGGCCTCGCTCATGGCTAGGTCTATGTCGGGTAGTTGCGCTACGGCCGAAGAGTCCAGATCCTCAGAGAAGCGATAGTCGGCAAAGTAGAACTTGCGCAGCGCCGTGCCCCCTTTCAGTACCAGGGCGCTATGCAGCGCTGCCACCTGTGCCATACCAGATAAAAGATATCCCAGGGCGTAGTCTTTTTCCAGGATCCAGAAGGGCGTGCCAGGGTGTGAACGGGCGACCGTGCGCAGGTATTGATCAATCGTGGGCATGCACTGCCTCCGGCTGGAGGTTGTTGCGCAGATGCCAGCGCGCGATGGGCGTCCCGCCAGATGGGGCGGTAGGGTCGAGTTGTGAGTAGGCAAGCAGGGGATAGTCACGGAGCGGTGCGACGGCGCGTTCCGGTGCGCCGAGGGTTTCCAGTGCCCACCCTAGGCGCTTGATGACAGCGCCCACGTCGTATTGTAGTGCGTACGCCGACAGCTTCTCGGGGTTCAGGTGATGCAACTGTGCTTCCAGCGTCTCCAGCCCGACCTGCAGCGAGCCGAACACCTGGGGGGCGGCGAAGAGATCGAGCAGAGTGCGCTCCGGATCGGTGATGGCGATGCGGTGCCAGCGGCTCACCCATATCTCTTCAAAGCCGAAGAACTGATGTTCCTGCACCTGGATGAACTCGAACTCGAACCCCAAGGCGCGCCAGGTGGCCCGTCCGCGGGGTCGGTAGGCCTCCCCTCGGCGCATTTCCGGGGTGACCACGGTCGCCGGGGTCGATGCCTGGACCATCGGTGGGATTTGGGTGGTGAAACTGTGATGGGCCAGCGCCGACCAATGGCTGATAGCTACCGGGGAGACCAAGGCGGCTGCGATGGCGTAGGGGTGGACCTCGACGTCGAAGATAGGCGTCGTGACTGCATAGCTGCCGCGCTTAAGGCGTTCGACCCAACCTGCCTGGGCCAGTTGGCTGAGGACAGCGTTTACCCGTTGTGGCGTCAGGCTTGGCATGGCTGCTCGAGCTTGTGCTGTAGTGAACAGCGGGCCGACCTGTTCAACCACACGATTGAGCAGGGTCATCCCCTGCGACTGTGCGTATCCCTTTTGGTTCATCCTGTACTTCCGGCGCGATATGTGTAAATTATACTACGATAATACGCTTCTGGCGAATTATCGTATCTCAGATTACACGAAGGTGCCCCTTCTGGCGGTCTAGAGTTTCTGATATACAGTAGCGAGGTCAGGATACCCAGGCGGTTGGTGACCAATGCCCTAATTGCAGTGTAAGGAGGCTATTGATGTCCCGCATGTTCTGCCGGCTCTACCCTGTTGTCATCTTTTTGGCCTTGTTCACTTTGTACCCATCCCCCTCTGTTGCGGCTGATCCGTTGCCTCCATCTAGCCACACGACTCCTAACCTACAATCTTCCGCCGTAACGCGCTCCAGTGCGGGTGAGATCACGCAGCCGTCGGATGTCTTGTCCGTGTCTGCTTCCGTAGGTGGGGCGGCGTTCGCGCTGGAGCTCTACCCGGGCGAGTGGGCGCGTTACATCCCCAACGTCGATGTGCCCGGGAGGTGGGTTGACGTCGGCAGTATCCAGGGACGCGCCTACTACGCCGGCGACTTCGTCGGCAGGGACTACAGCCGGATCTTCGTGATTGACTACAACCTCAACGAAGTGCACACGCTCAACACCCGCACGGGTATCACGACCACGATCGGTGCGTGCTTGCCGCTTTCCGGGCACGTCTGGACGGGCGCGACCGGCACAGCGGACGGCATCCTCTATGCCTCTTCCACAAACGATGTCATCTCCACTCTGTATACCGTGAACACGTCAACCGGCGCGGCGACCGCTGTAGGGCAGATCACGAACGCTTCGGTGATTATCGACATCGCTATCAACGCCGCCGGCGTGATGTACGGGATGGACATCACCAACGATACGTTGGTACGGATCGATCCGGCCACGGGCGCCGGGACGGTCGTCGGGGGTATCGGTTTCGATGCCGATTACGCGCAGGGGATGGACTTCGAGGAGAGCTCCGGCGTCCTGTACCTGGCTGCCTACAACGTGGGCGTATCCTCGGGCCGGGGGGAGCTGCGCACCGCCAACACGACCACGGGGAACTCGACGTTGGTGGGCGTGTTCCCCGACGATGCCGAGGTGACCGTGCTGGCATTCACGCCCACACCCACTCACAATCTACAGAATCCTGGATTTGAGAGCGGCTGGGCGAGCTGGCAGACGCAGGACGCCCCCATCCTCTCGAGTACCTACTCCCACGGTGGGTCCTGGTCGGTCATGCTGTCGGGCCAGGAGTGCTGGGTGTGGCAGGACGCGGTGATTCCGGCGGATGCGCTGGAGGTCAGTCTCGGCTACTGGATCACGGGCGTAAGCTTCGATCCCGACTTCGATAACGACATCGTCTGCGGGAGCATCTGGGATTGGACCTTTCAGACGGAGTATGTGGACGTGTGCTTCGGGCTAGCCTACTTCTACAGCTATCCTGGAGTCTGGCGGCAGCGCATCTACAGGCTGGACGCGGGCGAGCTGGCGAGCGTCGCCGGCAAGCCCGTCAAGGTGGCGTTCAGGCTGACACAGGACTGGAACCCCGGGTACCACAAGGTCAGCACCGGCTACGTGGATGACACCATGCTCTACGTGACCAGGCCGATCTATGACTATTCTGTGTATCTGCCGTTGGCCCTCAGACAATAGAAGCGTTTCAGTAGGACTTCAATAGTCGGCCCAGGTTCCCGCCCTTGACCTTCTCGCGCGCTTCCTCTGATTCCCGATCGAGGTGGGCGTCTACGATCGCCGGCGTGCCGTCGCTCCAGACGAGGTGATCCGGGCCGAAGGCGTCGATGACGAGGCGCGTGAAGGGCCGGGCGTCGAGGTAGAGCGGGGCGTCATCGGAGAAGTGTGCCAGCCCCGAGAGCTTCATGGTGACGTTGTCGTAGCGGCTCAGCGCCAGGATGTTCGCGTACTCCACGGCAGTGCCCATCTGCGGTTCGGCGAGGTGATCGATCAGCACGGGCGTGTCGGGATGGGCCTCTATGACCTCGGCGACCTGGCGGCCGTAGTCCGGGCCGATGTGGAGCTCGACGATCAGGCGCAACTCAGTCGCCGCGTCCCACAGCGCCAGGACGCCGGGCTCGTCGAAGCGCTCGAAGTAGTTGGTCTTGCCCCGGTGAGCGTGAAAGCGCGTAGCGACGATACGCGGCTCGCGGCGGACCAGATCCCGCAGCTTGTCGGGGGCATCGGCATCGCGGGGATAGAAGAGGCTGGTGCCCCACAGCCGGTCGGGCGCCCGCTTGAGACAGTCGAGGACCAGGCGGTGGTCGTCGCCGTAGGGCTCGGGCTGGACGAGCACGGCACGGTCGATGCCTTCCCTCGCCATACGGACGAGGTAGTCCGCCAGGGGATCCGCGGCGCGCTGCTCCGGTCCGGGGAGTAGGCGGCACGTGGGTGAAAAGGATAGCGAGCCGTATCGGCGCTGAACATATGGGCGTTCCACTCGATGATCATCACAGGACCTCGATTCTGTATGGAAGCGTTAGTGAGACCAGTCTACGCCTCAGACCTCGCAGCGGCAAACCGAGGTTCGACGTGGGGTGGATTCAGGATGAGGGCACGACGACTCGTGCGGAATCAAGAGAGACTCTCGAGAATAGACTCTCACTCACCCATGTTCCAGGCGGATCACGCCCCAGCAGACTGGGGACAAGATCCGCCTGGAACATATGCGGCGAGAAGGTACTCCCGAAAAGCTGCTACGCATCGGCACCACTGTGTAAGTATCCGTGGAATCCGTGATTCAGATGATTCTGGAAATCCGTCGGAATTGGGGTAAGATTAGGTCTGAAGTCCCGTTCCGCAGCGCATCGGTGATCGTTGGGCTGCGGGGGCGGCCCCGGTTCAACCGGGGAAGGGTCATTATTCTAGACGAACGGACGGTCCGTATTGACGGGCCGTTTGCTATGTTGGTAAGGGGATCGGTCTAAGTGGATACGCAGAAGATGCTGGAGAGGTTGGATGTGCTGGAGGAGCGGTTCCAGGAGTTGACCCGCTTGATGGCAGATCCGGATGTCGCGCAAGACTACGAGAAGGTCACGGAGTACGCTATCGAGCGCTCCGAGCTCGAGGAGCGGGTGTCCGCCTATCGCGAGTATACGGAGGTCCTCACGGAGATTGAGGGTGCCGAGGAGATGACGACCGATGAGGACGAGTCACTCCGCGAGATGGCACGCGACGAACTGACACGGCTCTCCGAGCGCCGGGAGGTGCTGGAGGATCGCCTGCGGGTGATGCTCGTGCCCAAGGATCCCCGCGATGACAAGGATGTCATCATCGAGATCCGTGCGGGTGCCGGCGGTGACGAAGCCGGGCTTTTTGCTGCCGAGCTCTTCCGCCTCTACACGCGCTACGCCGAGCTGCAATCCGGGTGGAAAACCCAGCTCATCAGTGAAAACCGCACCGGGATTGGCGGTTACAAAGAGGTGATCTTCTCCATCGAGGGGAAAGGGGCCTACTCACGCCTCAAGTATGAGAGTGGCGTGCATCGCGTGCAGCGGGTGCCCGTGACGGAGTCGAGTGGGCGCATCCATACCTCCACCGTGACCGTCGCCGTGCTGCCCGAGGCGGAGGATGTCGAGGTCAACATCAATGCGATTGATCTCGAGCTGACGACGTACGGTTCCTCCGGGCCGGGCGGTCAGCACATGCAGAAAAACGACACGGCGGTGCGCATTCTGCATAAGCCGACGGGGATGGTCGTGACCTGTGAGAGCGAGCGCTCGCTCACTCAGAACAAGCTGCGGGCGATGCGGGTGCTGCGTGCCCGCCTCTACGAGGCGGAGCGCCAGCGGCAGATCTCGGAGCTCGAGGTGGCCCGCCGGTCCCAGGTTGGCACCGGTGAGCGCAGTGAGAAAATCCGGACCTACAACTTCCCGCAGAACCGCGTCACGGACCACCGTATCGGCATGACGTCCTATAACCTGCCCGCGGTGATGGAAGGGGACATCGATACCTTCATCGAGGCGCTTTCGCTGGACGAGCAGACGCGGCGGCTGTCGGAAGTCGACGCCTGATCCTGACTCGAGATAGAGAGGCGCCCCCGCTCAGTCGAGCAGGGGCGCCTTGTTAAGACCTTTGGGGTTTTCTTCACAAGCAGGTGCTTACTCTACAGGAAAACCCCAAAGGTCTCCGTAGCGCCGAGTCTAGACGTTCGGCAGGGTCTCCAGTGCGGCCTGGAGCTTGGCTTCCTCCAGCCGGTAGTCGTCGAGCGCCTGGCGATGATAGGCGTCGTAGGCTGCGAGATCGAAGTGGCCGTGACCGCTGGCGTTGAAGACGATGACCTTGGCCTCGCCGGACTCCTTGCAGATCATGGCCTCGTCATAGGCGGCGCGGACGGCGTGCGCGGTTTCGGGCGCCACGATGGTGCCCTCGGATGCGCTGAAGCTGTGGGCGGCATCAAAGACCTCGATCTGGTGGTAGGCCCTGGCTTCCGCCAGACCCTGGTCGAGCAGCGCGGAGATGGTGGGCGCCATGCCGTGGTAGCGCAGGCCACCGGCGTGCACGGGCGCGGGGATGAAGCCGTGGCCCACGGTGTACATCTTGGCGACCGGGCCGGTCTTGGCCGTGTCGCCCCAGTCGTAGGCATACTTGCCGCGCGTCATGCTCGGGCACGCGGTGGACTCGACGAAGATCGCCCGAAGATCGGGCTTGTCGCCCGTGAGCTTGTCCTTCATGAAGGGATAGATCAGGCCCGCGGCGTTGCTGCCGCCGCCGGCACACCCGATCAGGATGTCGGGATAGTCCCCTGCCATCTCCAGCTGCTTCATGGCTTCCAGGCCGATGACGGTCTGGTGAAGCAGCACGAAGTTGACCACGCTGCCCAGCGAGTACTTGTAGCCATCGTGGGTCATCGCGTATTCCAGCGCCTCGCTGATGGCGATGCCCAGGCTTCCCGGTGACTCGGGATCCTGTTCGAGGATCGCGCGTCCGGCGTGGGTCTCGGAGCTGGGGCTCGGGACGACCTCACCGCCCCAGGTCTCCATCATGATGCGCCGGTAGGGCTTCTGCTTGTAGGAAATGGCCACCATGAAGACCTTGATCTTGAGGCCGAAGTAGGCACCCGCCAGGCTCAGCGCGCTGCCCCACTGTCCGGCACCGGTCTCGGTGGCGAAGCCCTCCAGCCCTTCCTGCTTGGCGTAATAGGCCTGCGCGACGGCGGTGTTGGGCTTGTGGCTGCCTGCCGGACTGACGCCTTCCCACTTGTAGTAGATCTTTGCCGGCGTGTCGAGAGCTTGCTCCCAACGGTGCGCGCGGATCAGGGGGCGACGGGCGCCAGGTCCTGAGGATGTCCTGGACCTCTTCAGGAATATCGATATATCGCTCGCGACTGGCCTCTTGCGCGATGCAGCCCGCAGGGAAGACCGGGGCCAGATCGTCCGGCGTCATGATTTCTAGCGTCGCCGGGTGCAAGTAAGGCGGCGGTGGGTTCTTCATGTCCGCCAGGATATTGTACCACTGCGTCGGCATATCCTTCTCATCCAGTAGGTACTTGTACTGTTTCATCTCAATCACTCCTTCTGGGCTATGGTTTCTTCTGTCCGTCGTGGGCTACGGTAGTGATACCGTTTCCCTCTCTCCCTCTTCCTTGGCCGGCGTTTCCTGATCTAGGAGCCTGTCCCGGTCGGCGAAGAACTGCTTGTACACCTTGTAGTGCTCGGTCTCCTCGTAACTCACCTCCTGAATGCGGGGCCCGTCGAAACTGAAGATCTGGGCCCCGGGTAGCGCCAACAGAATTGGAGAATGCGTAGCAATGACGAACTGGGCCTGTCCTCCGGCTGAGAATCGCTGCAGGAGCTTGAGGAACGTCACCTGGCTGGTAGGCGACAGGGCTGCCTCAGGCTCATCCAGCAAGTAAAGCCCTTTGCGATCGTAGCGACCACTGAAGTAGCTCAGCATCCCCTGACCGTGGGAAAGCGTGTTCAGCAACTGACCCCCGTGATACTGCAGCCGACCGGGGTCGCAGATCGCCACGTCATCGAGGAAATCTGCGACCTCGTGGAAGGTCTCGGCCCGGAAGAGCGATCCAGCGACGTGCTCACTGCCCCAATCGACCTCGATGAAGTCGGCGAGGCGGGTCTCATAGGGGTTCTCGTGAGCGCGGTGACGCTTGAGCGTGTCCCAGACGTTGACACCGCACTTGCGCGTGATGGCCTCCAGCAGCGTTGACTTCCCCGAGCCGTTATCGCCGACAAAGAACGTGACCGGGCCACGAAAGGTCAGCCGAGACGTCGTCCTGAGAATCGGGACGTTGAACGGGTAGTACCGGTTCGTCGGGTAATGCTCGGTGTAAAGCCGAACGCTCGTGATATACATCTCATGCTCCTTGTGGGGTGATTACTCCCCAGCCCGCAGGCGGAAGCTGTCTGACTTGCCCTGCAGTACCTTGCGCAGCCGCGGTCCCGCGAGCCCCATCGCGCCGTAGACCATGTCGAGCGTCCGCTCGGCCTCCTGCTGCATCCGTCGCGTGCCGTCAACCAGGATCTCCTCGACAAGCCCCGGCTTGGAGGCATAGGCTTCGCGTCGCTCGCGGATGGGGTCGAGGAACGCGTTGATCGCACGGGCCAACTTGCGCTTGACCTCGACGTCGCCGACCTTACCCAGCAGATACCGCTCCTTCAGATCGTTGATCTCGTCGACGTCCGGGTTGAAGGCGTCGTGGTAGATGAAGACCGGGTTGCCCTCGACGCGTCCCGGGATGTCGGCGCGGATGCGGTTGGGGTCGGTGTACATCCCGCGCACCTTCTCCTCGACGGTCTTGGCGTCGTCGGAGAGCAGGATCGCGTTGTCCAGCGACTTGCTCATCTTCGCCTGGCCGTCGGTGCCGACCAGCGTCGGCACCTCGCCGATCATCACATCCGGCACCGGGAAGACCTCCGCGTCGTACATCCGGTTGAAGCGGCGGGCGATCTCGCGCGTGATCTCGACGTGCGCCTCGTTGTCCTTGCCCACCGGCACGAGATGCGCGCGGGGCAGCAGGATGTCAGCGGCCTGAAGGACGGGATAGCCGATCAGGCCAAAGGGCACCGTCTCCTCGTCCAGGTGGGCGGCGCGGGCCATATCCTTGATACTTGGCAGCCGCGACAGTCGCGGCAGGCTGACCAGGTTGCCGAAAAGCAGGGTCAGTTCGTACTCCTGGGGGATCGCGGACTGCAGGAAGATGGTGCTCTTCTCGGGATCGATGCCCACGGCCAGGTAGTCGAGGACGACGTTGTAGATGTTATCGTCGAGGACCTCGAGATCCTCGCGCTCCGACTTCGTCGTCAGGGTGTGCAAGTCGGCGATGATGAAGTAACAGTCATAGGCGTCCTGCAGCGCCACCCGGTTCTTCAGGCTGCCCACGAAGTGACCCAGGTGGAGCTTGCCCGTTGGACGATCTCCCGTCAGTATTCGCTTCTTAGCCTCGCTCATATGCTTCTCCTTCTTCTTCTCGTTGTCTGCGCGACTTGCTGTGCCTGTGCCCTGGAACGAAAAAACGCCCGTCCCCAAAAAGGGACGAGCGCTCAATTGCCCGTGGTGCCACCCTGATTAGGCCCCTGATCCCATGAAAAAACGCGCTGTGAAAGCGCGTCATCGGGTCAAGCCAGCCTCACTCGTTTCGGGCACAGCACCTCAATATGCGATGCCCTACGCCCTGATAACGGTGGCGTCTCCGTCTCGGACTACTTGCGCCCTACCTTACAGACGCTTTCGGCGAGCAACTCCTGGGGCCATTCGATACTCTCGTCGGGACCGGACTCGCACCAAGCGCCGGCTCTCTGAACCCTCGTTGAGTATGTACTTCTCCCGATCTCAGCCTTTGACACCTACTTTATAGCACAACACAGCCGGAAAGTCAAGCAACGCCAAGACTGCTGTGAGTGGTCTTCTTGTGGATTAGTACTTGACACGGACGGACGGATCTCTATATTTGTACCGATTTGCGTGTTCCAACCCGTGCACACGGCAGAGCACGCATTCGGTCCCGGCCCCCCGCCAAGACCAACCAGCCAAGAATTTCCAAAGGAGTTTCATAGATGAAGAGCAGAGATCTCGCGTTGGTCGCCATTCTCCTGGCGATTGGTGCTGTCTTGAATGCGTTCATGCCGAATCTCGGGGTCATCACGCCCGATACCGTCGTGACCTTCTCCGCATTAGCAATTCTGTTAATCGTACCAAAGCCGGGTGCCGGACTTGGCATTGGTATCGTCGCCGGCGTCCTGGCTATGTTCTTTTCGAAGTCGTCCATTGCTTGGTTCAATATTCCTGCACACGCCATCGGCGCGCTGCTCGCGACACTCGTCGCTGCGTTGCCGACGGACTTGAAGATCGGGGCCGTGCCGTTCAAGCCTGCGCTGGGATCTGCGGCGTATGGCGCCATCGGTGGTGGCATCTTTATCACCGGGATGCTGGTCGCGCAGATCTTCCCCTTCCAGGTGTACCTGACTGCCGGATGGACCCAAGTCCTGCTATCTACGCTGTCCAGCGTCATCATCTGCATGATCCTCTATCCTCCGGCAAAAGCCCTTCTGGAACGGAACAGCTAGCTTAACGTCGTGACCTAGGTTCTCTTGGCCCGGGGGGCCGTTCCGGTATGAAGGCGCAATGGCCATCGCAGGCAGATGGTGAATTCTGGATATAGGATGTAATAGATGACAGAGATTATTACAGTTGAAGACCTCAGCTTTCAGTATAAGCGCGGTAAAGAAGCCGCCCTGCGGCATATCAATTTCTCAGTAGCGGAAGGGGAGTTCGTCGGGATCACGGGGCCCGCAGGTGCCGGAAAGACGACGTTACTGAGCTGCCTGAATGGCATCATCCCACACTACTATGGTGGAAGCCTCGAGGGACGGGTCACACTGGATGGGATCGAAGTCGCCGAAGCTTCGTTCCTGACATTGGCGGGCCACGTTGGCACGGTCTTCGAAGACCCTGATTTCCAAATGGTCTCCATCTCGGTAGAGGAAGAAGTAGCCTTTGGGCCGGAGAACCTGGGCATCCCGCCGGATGAGATCGAAGCACGGCTCGTCGCTGCGCTTGATATGGTGAGTATCGGTCATTTGCGGGAGCGCGCGATCAGCACTCTCTCCGGCGGGCAGAAACAGCGCGTGGCGATCGCTGCGGTGCTGGCGATGCGCCCGCGGGTGCTTCTCCTGGACGAACCCACATCCGAGCTGGATCCTATAGGCACAGACGAGGTCTTCTCCGCTTTGCGCCAGTTGAACGATGAGCTCGGGATCACAGTGATCGTCATCTCTCAGAATGTCGAGCGGCTCGTTGAAAGCGCCGATCGCATCATCTGTTGGCCGGGGGTGAGGTGCGGCTGATCGGCCCCACACGTGAGATTTGCCAGCAGCACAGCGTGCTGGAATCGACAGGTATGCGGGTACCCCACGCTGTCGATCTGGCGATGAGCCTCCAGGCTCGCCTGGGGGTAGCGTTGGATCCGAAGACCCTCCCCCTGACTGCGGCGGAAGGTGTTATGTTCCTGCGGAGCTTGTTGGTGGAGGGGGGCGTCGTCTGATGGATGGCACGATCGAAGTTAGAGACTTACATCACCAATACCCAGATGGCACCCACGCACTCCGTGGTATCGACGTCACGGTTCAACCGGGGGAATTCGTGGCCATCATCGGCCAGAACGGTTCGGGAAAGACCACGTTTGTCAAACACCTCAATGGGCTATTGAAACCAACTCAGGGCAGCGTCTATGTCGATGGGCTGGACGTGGCCCAACGCAAGGTCTCCGAGATGGCCCATCACGTGGGTTACTGCTTCCAGAATCCCGATCATCAGATCTTCTGTGAGTCCGTCGAAGAAGAGGTCTCCTATGGGCCTCGTAACCTGAAGTTGCCGCCGGAAGAGATCGAGAGTCGCGTTTCGGAAGCGCTGTTAGCCGTAGGCATGGACGACCTGCGGGATCGGCATCCCCGCGACCTGAGCAAAGGGTTGCGCCAGCGTCTGGCGGTGGCATCGGTCATCGCCATGCATCCCGCGGTGCTGGTCGTCGATGAGCCAACCACGGGCCAGGACTACCAGGACGGGATCGAGATGCTGGAGCTCATCGCTAAGCTCAATCAGGAGGGCCACACCATCATCTTCATCACCCACGATATGCCGATGGTTGCGCGGTTCGCCGAGCGTGTGATCGTCTTGCGTGATGGGCAGGTGCTCCTTGACGGTCCCACGCGCGATGTCTTTCGTGAGGTCGAAACGCTGCGGACGACCTTCTTGGCGCCACCGCAGATCACCGAGATTTGGTATGCATTCAGGGAGTTGTATCCGACCACCGCGCTCTCTGTAAGGGAGATGGTGGACCAAACGCTGGCTCTGCTGCAGAGACCGTCGGAAGAACCTGTAGGGAGGCCCTGATCTATGCTCGAGTATATACCGCTTTCATCACCCCTGCATCGACTTCATCCTCTGACCAAGTTGATATGGGCCTTCGCCATGCTGATTCTGACGCTTGTCTTCAACAATCCCTGGTATCTCGTGGGCGTGGTACTCAGTGTCGTCGTCGTCTCCTTCATCGGTAGGGTAGGCAAGGAAACGCTGAGTTACCTATCCGCGCTACTGGTCATATCCGGCGTGGTTTTCATTCTTCAGGTTCTCTTCCGACCTGAGGGTCGCGTGCTCTTCACAATCTTTCCTGAGAAGTGGCCCCTGGTCGGGGGGGCATTGCCGGTGACGGACGGGGGAATCCGATATGGCTTCGCCGTGAGCCTGCGCATGCTCGGTCTGATGAGCACGATGCCGGTCCTGCTTACCACGACACAACCCCGCGACATCGTGATGGCACTGGTCGATACACTGCACGTGCCCTATGACTATGCGTTTATGTTCACCACCGCGCTGCGCTTTATGCCCGTGATTCTCTCGGAGGTCAACACGATCTCTCAGGCGCAACGGTCGCGCGCGTATGCTATCGAAGGATGGAATCCCCTCAAGAAGCTGCAGGCCCTTGGGCCGATCGCGCTGCCCATCGTCTTTATCGCCATCGAGAAAGCCGAACGCCTTGGGCTCTGCATGGAGTTGCGCGGGTACGGTAACAAGAACCGTACTTCTCTGCGCACGCTGCGCCTGCAGGCGCTGGACTTCGTGGCGCTGGGTGTTGTCACGACGGGGACGATCGCATCGTTGGTCGCTGCGGTGATGGGCTACGGACGCATGGCTATGATCGGATCCTGACCTACTTGGGAGATATCCACCTTTGTCCATTCCGGCGCCGGACGCTGGGCAGGACTGCGCCCGTAGAAGAGATCGTCGAGGCGCAGGACGACGCGGCGCGCGACGCCCGAATGACGAGTGGCCCACCGTACCAGATTGTGACTCAAGGTATCCGGGTGTGAGTAGGGACAGACGCTCATGCACCGTCCGCAATCCGTCCCGATGACGTTCCAGTAGTGAAAGCAGCGGACGCTGTCGATCTTCCATCGGAGCGCACCGGCGATTTCCCGCCGGTCCTCGAAGGGGATGGCTCGGCTGGGGCAGTTCTCGGCGCATTTCTTGCAGATCCGGCAGAAGTCCAGGATGTCGTCGCGTGGCTCACGATCATCCACCACCAACGGCAGATCGGTCGTGACCACGGCGAGACGTACCCGCGGCCCCAGGTCAGGCGTCATCAGAATGCCCATGCGGCCGATCTCACCAAGCCCGGCATCGCGGGCCACCAGGGGCGCGATGACCCGGTAGTTGCCGTCGATGTGGGCCCGCGCCGGGTAGCCCAGCGCGCGGATGAAGGCCGCCAGTTCCACCGCGATCTGTGCCGCCGCCGCGTATTCCTTGGCTGTTTCCAGGGACGTGGGGGCTTCCGGCGCGGTGCCGACCAGGTCGTGGGCCATCTCGACCGTGAAGGCGAGTGCATAGCGGTGCTCGACCGGCAGGGGAGCGCCGTATTCCCCACTGCCGCGCCCGATGTGCGAGTAGACGTGATAGGGTTGCAGCTTCGTGATGCCCACCGTCCGCGCGCCATAGGTGCGGGCCAGGCCCTTGAGATAGGTCGTCGCGGCCTGCGGCGTCAGCGGCACGGCGGTCGGCGCCACCTCGCCGTCCACCCAATCCCGCAGCGCCTCCGGAATGAGGAAGCTCGCCTCGGTCGCCGTGAAATGTAACGGATGGGCCTTTTGCGCCCCAGGTGAGAGCAGGCCCGGCAGGGCTCGAATCCGCGCATCCACGGCCTCGTGGTCGGGGTGCAGCGTGTAGTAGGCTTTGTACTCCGGGCTGCCGGGCCGGAGCCGGGCTCGCGCGAACATGATCTCCCGTTCGTCTACCCGCGTCTGCGGCGTGTCGTTGCCCCGCACGACCCGTCCCACCGGCAAGATCAGAAGCGCCCCAATGAGCGCCGCGCCGGCCAAGAGCACGCCGGCGAGCACCATTCGCGCGGCGGCGGGCAGTGAGACGGCGACACCGGTCAGCGCCAACGTCAGCCCCGTCAATCCCAGGGCGATGCGTGTCGCGCGACGCTCGCGTTCACGCCAGCTCTGGACGGCGAAGATGCCAAGACCCAGGGACATCAACAGCCCTGCGCCTCCCAGAAACAGTCTGACCCATGAGTCCATTATTTAGCTCCGTGTGGTTCCGAGATGAGGCCGATATGCTTCATGGAATGACGATGGCGGGTGGGGCGGGCTAACGCAGCCTTACGCCAACGCCGTTGCCGCTCGGCATTCTAGCATGTCCGGAGACCTGGGAAAGTGGCTGGTTTCGTGTCCGAATTGTAGTTGCCAAACTTCAGGGTGTTGTTGTATAATGCTTCTTGCTTGCGGGCTTAGTTCAGCGGTAGAATGTCTCCTTGCCAAGGAGAAGGTCAAGGGTTCGAACCCCTTAGCCCGCTCTCGGCGACGTAGCCAAGCGGCAAGGCAGGGCTCTGCAAAAGCCTTATTCGTCGGTTCGATTCCGACCGTCGCCTCTGCTTACAGCACATGCGGGCATCTTCGGGATGCCCGTTTGTCTTAACAGGGACAACCTCATGGGGCGGTGGCGGAATTGGCAGACGCCGTGGACTTAAAATCCTCTGCTCGCAAGAGCGTGTGGGTTCAAATCCCACCCGCCCTACCAGAACAAGAGAGCGGGCTCACGTATCACGTGGGCCCGCTCTTTTGTACTGATGTACGGTCGACTGCTGCATCCAGAACCGCTCGGCGATTTCGTCCTCGATCCGCTGGCGCACGTGCGCCAGGGGCGCGCGCTCGACGATCGGGCGGATGAAGCCCTGGACGATCAGGCTCTCCGCTTCCGCCGGGCGCAGACCTCGCGCTTCGAGGTAGAAGCGCTGCTCGGGGTCGATGCGGGAGACGGTGGCGCCGTGTCCGCAGCGGACGTCGTTGGCCAGGATCTCGAGACCCGGAATCGCGTGGGCACGGGCATCGTCCAGCAGCAGGTTGTGGTTGGCCTGATAGCCCTCGGTGCCACCACCCGCCTCATTCTCCACGCGGATCATGCCGTAGAAGATGGTCCGCGTATGGTCGCGCAGAACGTTACGAAAGAGCAGATCACTGTACGTATCGGGGGCGCGAAGGTGCTGGTACGTGCTCTGGTCCAGGTGCTGGTCGCCGTGCATAAAGCTGAATCCGGCCATCGTGGAGCGTGCGGCGGGCTCCTGGAGGTCGGTGCGCAGGAAGTCCTTGGTCATCTTGCCCCCGAGCGAACCGGCTACCCAGACAAAGTTGGCGTTCCGGCTGACCTGAGCCTCCTGTACCGTGACCGAGTAGCGGCGCTCACTCCAGTGCTGCAGACTGACGTAGCGTACCGAGGCGCCGGCCTCGGCGTAGATCTCCACCACCTCGACGTTGGCCTCGTCCTGCCGGTCCTGTGAGACGCGGTCCTGGATCAAGGTCACGCGGCTGCCGCTGCTCCGCAACCACGAGTGTGTGATGCAGGCTGGTGCCCCCGTCCGTGTCCAATGCGACAAGCGATTGAAGCGGACGTGCCACCCGCACGCCGGCGGGCACGTGGACGAATGTCCCGCCGTGCCACAGGGCCGCGTTCAGGGCCGTGAACTTGTTGAAGGTGGGCCGCGTGGTTGTCCCCTGCATCCAGTGCGCTTGAATCAGGTCGCTGTGGGTTCGGAGTGCGGTGTGGAGATCCTCCAGGACGACGCCGTTGAGCGCGTCGTCACGGCGCATCGACGCGTAGGTGCGGGCGCCGTTGCAGTGTACCAACACGCCCGAGACCTGGTCTACCGGGGCCAACGCATAGTCCCAGCACGGTGGCACGTCATAGATGCCGTCGAGTTCGCGCGCGGAGAAGACCACGCGCAGCGAGTCCAAGGGATATGCCCTCAGGTCCGTACGCCGCCAGGCCTCCTCTTTTTCGTGCGGGAGATCCATCGACGTGTAGTGCGCCCAGGCCTCTCGCCGGGCACTGCGCATCCAGTCGGGCTCGTTGTAGAGGTCGGACAGCATGTCCACGACCTCAGGCCCCACTGGCACGATCTGAGCCGGCGTTGGGGAGGCCTCCTGAGAGGCCAGCGTGATATCGGAAAGAGAGTCGTCGAGACGTTCGGCCATATGGGTGTGTCCTCTTCTAGCCTACCGCGCTTTCCATCTGGAGCTGGATCAGCCGGTTGAGCTCGACCGCGTACTCCATCGGCAGCTCTTTGACGAAGGGCTCCAGAAAGCCGTTGATGATGATAGCCGACGCCTGGGCCTCGCTCAATCCCCGGCTCATCAGATAGAAGAGCTGGTCCTCGCTGATCTTGCTGACCGTCGCCTCGTGCTCGACCTGGACGTCATCCTCATTGACGTCGATGTAAGGGTAGGTGTCCGACCGCGAGTCGTGGTCCAGCAGGAGCGCGTCGCAGACGATCTTGGACTGGGCGCGCTCGGCGCCGTGGGCGACCCGTACCAGACCGCGGAACCCGGACCATCCGTTGCCTTTGCTGATGGACTTGGAGGTGATGATCGAGGTGGTGTCCGGCGCCAGGTGAATCGCCTTTGCGCCGGCATCGTAGTGCTGGTCATCGCCCGCGAAGGCGATCGAAAGCACCTCACCGTGAGCGCGTGGCCCACGCAGAATGACCGCCGGGTACTTCATCGTGACCCCACTGCCCAGGTTGCCGTCAACCCACTCCATCATGCCATCCTCGTCGACCAGGGCACGCTGCGTGACCAGGTTGTAGACGTTGCGCGACCAGTTCTGGATGGTGGTGTACCGCGCGTGCGCGCCCTTCTTGACGAAGATCTCGATCACGCCGGTGTGCAGAGCGGCTTCGGTGTACTGCGGTGCCGTGCAGCCCTCAATATAGTGGACGTTGCTGCCCTCTTCGGCGATGATGATCGTGCGCTCGAACTGGCCCAGGCTTTGGCCGTTGATACGGAAGTAGGCCTGGAGCGGGATCTCGACGTCGACATCCGGCGGCACGTAGACAAAGCTGCCCCCGGACCAAAAAGCGCTGTTCAGCGCCGCGAACTTGTTGTCGCGGATGGGTACGGCCTTGCTGATGTGGGCCTGCACCAGCTCCGGGTAGGTCTGGATGGCGGTATCCATATCGACGAAGATGATGCCGTGCTCTTCCCATTCCGCCTTGAGAGAGCTGTAAACGGACTCCGAGTCCATCTGCGTCTCGACACCCGCCAGGTACTTACGCTCCGCCTCCGGGATACCCAGCTTCTCGAACGTGTCTTTGATCGCTTCAGGTACATCGTCCCAGGATCGCTCACTGGCCGGCGTGGCCCGCATAAAGTAATAGAACTGCTCGAAATCCAGCGCGCCCAGGTCGACGCCCCAGGTCGGCATCGGGATCTGGAAGAAGACGTCGAGTGCTTTCAGCCGGAAGTCCAGCATCCACTCCGGTTCGTTCTTCAGTGCCGAAATCTCGCGCACCACATCTTCGCCGATGCCGCGCCGAGATTTGTGTGTGTAATCGATCTCCGTGCGGAAATCGTAGCGTTCTTGTTCTTTGATGTCGCGTAGGGCATCCTGGTTAGCACTCATAGCTCTCCCTACTTCCCCGCTGCCATGCCCTGCCTCACCCACTCATACCCCTGCTCCTCCAGGATATCCACGAGCTTGGCATCGCCGGTCTTGACGATGTGCCCGTCGACGAAGATGTGCACGACATCGGGATGGATGTAGTTGAGGATCCGCTGGTAGTGCGTGATGACCAGCAACCCCATATCGTGTTGGCCCTTCAGCGTGTTGACACCCTCGGAGACGATGCGCAGCGCGTCGATGTCGAGTCCGGAGTCGGTTTCATCCAGGATAGCATACTTGGGCTGGAGCAGGGCCATCTGCAGGATCTCGGCTCGTTTCTTCTCGCCACCCGAGAATCCCTCATTGAGATAGCGCCGTAGAAATGCCGGGTCCATCTGGAGAGCATCGAGCTTTTCGTTGAGCTCCTGCCTGAACTCACGCATCGGCATGAGATGCGCGTTGAGTCTACCGCGCACGGCCTGCCCTTTCCGGTCGCCGTATCCCCGCACGGCACTTGTCGCCGCGTGCAAGAAGGTGTAGAGCGTGACCCCGGAGACCGATACCGGATACTGCATCGCCAGGAAGAGCCCGAGACGCGCCCGCTCGTCGGGTGCCATCGAGAGCAAGCTGGTGCCGTCCAGCAGGATGTCTCCCTGGGTGATCCGGTAGTTGGGATGTCCCATCAGCGTGTAGGAAAGGGTGCTCTTGCCCGAGCCATTGGGTCCCATCAGGGCGTGAGTCGATCCACGCTCCACCACCAGGCTGACGCCTTTGAGGATCTCCTTGTCTTCGACCGTGACGTGCAGGTCGCGAATCTCTAACGCCATCCGTGTGTCTCCTTAACCGGTTAGATCATGTTGGGATTACGTATGAATTCTGGGTCAACAGGACCGCCATGAGTATAGGACACTCCGCATTTTTGTCAAGATTTTCTTATAAATTACGCGGTCCCGACATACAAGAACCGGCACGCCTGGCGTGCCGGTTCTTTCTGAGAAGCCCTGGTGATTATCAGCGGCCCAGCAGACCGCCCAGGATCCCGAAGCCCACGGCACCACCGACACCCAGCAGCCCCAGGATGAAGCCGATGACGACCGTGACCAACCAGCCGACAAGGATGGTGACGATCGTCCCCGTGTCGTCCAGGTCGAGCCCTTCCTTGATCGCGACGTAGCTGGCGATAAGGGACCAGATGGCACCGATCACCCCGCCGATGCAGGGGATGACACTCAGCATCCGAGGCGCGTAAGCGAAGCCGATGACGCGCAGCATCTCGCCGAAGGTGGCCTCTCCCTTGAAGAGGTTGGTGCCGACGAGATAGGTCACGCCCGACCAGATTGCCCAGTTGACGAAGGCCATCACGAAGGTCACGATCACGGTCACCAGCGTGGCGCCCAGCCGCATCTCACCCCCACGGACGAGCGTGTAGAGCATCTGGAGCAACGATCCGACGACGGAGAGCGCCGCGACGATGGCCACGACGATTGCCGCTTGCGTGGTTGCAGATTCGTCGTGCTCTACGTCTGCAAAGACCTGCCGATCCAACTTGAAGACGCCGATGATGCGTTCGAACATCATGTCCTCCTTGACCTGCTAATAGGATGAATAAAGGATGCCGGTTGCTCACCTCATTATAGGTACGAAGGGCTGATTTCGAAAGTTGCGGGGCCCGCAGATCCGCGCGAGCGTCCGGAAATCACCTTGAACAGATGTCCTGATTGCCGTATAATCGAGCATAGCTGATCGGGCATGATCGGATGGGTGGGAGCACACTACGGCGGGCAGTCCGGCTGCCGGGTGCGTGTTGGTGTCTTTGATGTGGTCTTTCGGTTGGAGGGGCTCAGATGGGGGATTTCGTCCACCTACACACGCACTCTGAATATTCCCTGCTGGATGGTCTGAGCAAGTGCTCGGCCCTCGCGAAGCACGCCTCCGAGCTGGGGATGAAGTCGCTGGCGCTCACCGATCACGGGGTGATGTACGGCGCCGTAGAGTTCTACCAGGCATGCCGCGCTGCCGATATCAAGCCCATCATCGGGATCGAAGCCTACGTCGCTCCACAGTCGCGCTTCAGCCGGGATCGTCAAGACGGCAAGTACAACCACCTGATCCTGTTGGCCCAGAACCAGACCGGCTATCGCAACCTCCTCGAGTTGGCCAGCATCGCTCAACTCGAAGGCTTCTATTACAAACCCCGCATCGATAAGGAAGTGTTGGAGGCGCGTAGCGAGGGTGTGATCGCCCTCTCGGCGTGTGTCCAGGGCGAGGTGCCCCAGCTTCTCTATCAGGGGCAGGAAGACCAGGCGCGTGAGGCGGTCCGCTGGTACCAGGAACGCTTCCCGGGCCGGTTCTATCTCGAGCTCCAGACGCACGATATCCCCGAGTACGACGAAACCTACCGCAAGTTGGTCGCGCTGGGTCTCGACATGCAGGTCCCGCTCGTCGCTACCAACGATATCCACTACGCCAGGCGCCAGCAGGCGGAGGCGCACGACGTGCTGCTCTGTATCGGCACCGGCAAGACGGTCAACGAGCCCAATCGCCTGCGGATGACGGACGATTCGTATTATATGCGCTCGCCGGATGAGATGTGGTCGCTCTACGGGGACCTTCCCCAGGCGCTGCTCAACACCGTGAAGATCGCCGAGCAGTGCGAGGTGGAGATCAAGTTCGCCCCGCCCTACCATCTGCCCAAGTTCCCCGTGCCCGCGGGCAGGGGCACCTCCGAGGGCTATCTCCGCCAGCTCTGTTACGACGGCATGAAATGGCGCTATGGCAGCGATCACGACAAGCCGGCGTATGTCGAGCGGCTGGAATACGAGTTGGGCATTATCCATCAGATGGGCTTTGACGACTACTTCCTGATTGTCTGGGATCTCTGTGAGGCCGCCAAGGCACGCGATATCTGGTGGAATGTGCGAGGGTCGGGGGCCGGCAGCGTCGTGGCCTTTACGCTGGGCATTACCAGCGTCGACCCTTTTAGGAACCGGCTGATGTTCGAGCGCTTTCTGAATCCCGATCGCGTCTCGATGCCGGATATCGATCTGGATTACCCAGACGACCGGCGCGCGGAGCTGATTGCTTACACCAAGGAGCGTTACGGCGCCGACCATGTCTCCGCCATCATTACCTTTGGAACGCTGGGCGCGCGGGCTGCGATTCGCGACGTCGGGCGTGCGCTCGATATCCCGCTGAACGATGTGGACAGGGTCGCCCGCATGATACCTAACGTGCCGGGCAAGCCGGTCTCCATCCGCGAGGCGCTGGAGAGCGTTCCCGAGTTGAAAGCCGAGTACAGCGGGGCGCCCTACATCAAGAACCTCCTGGAAATGGCGACCGAGCTGGAAGGTGTGACGCGTCACGCCAGCACGCACGCCGCAGGTGTGCTGGTCTCCGATGAACCGCTCGTCACCTATCTCCCACTGAACCGTCCCACCAAGGGCGAGGCCGAGGACAGTCCCGTCGACCGTGTCTCTCAGTGGCCTATGGAGATCGTCGACGCCATGGGGATGCTCAAGGTCGACTTCCTGGGGCTGCGCACGCTGACCCATATGCGCAAGGCGTGCGAGCTGATTGAGAAGGAATGGGGGCGGAAGCTCGATCTCGCCACGATTCCCTATGAGCGGGATCCCGACGACCCCGAGAAGGATGCCGACGTTCGGGCGCTCTATGATCTGCTGGCTACGGGGGAGACGACGGGCATCTTCCAGGTAGAAGGCGCCGGCATGCGGCGGACGCTGCGGGAGATGCGGCCCGAGCAGTTCCAGCACATCATTGCAGTTCTGGCCCTTTATCGCCCCGGTCCGATGGAGAACATCCCCACCTACATCCGACGCATGCACGGTGAGGAGGAGGTCGAGTACCATCACCCAATCCTCGCCGATATCCTGGACGACACCTACGGCATCATCGTCTACCAGGAGCAGATCATGCAGATCGCGGTCGCGATGGCGGGGTACGAGCCCGGTGAAGCGGACATGATCCGCAAGGCGGTCGCCAAGAAGAAGCAGTCGTTGATGGATAAGCACCAACGCATGTTCCGCAAGGGTGCCGGCGCGAGGGGCATTGATGCCGAGGCCGCCGACCGCGTCTGGGCCGACATTGAGTTCTTCGCGCGCTATGGGTTCAACCGGGCACACGCTACGGACTACGCCGTCATCACGGCGCAGACGGCCTATCTCAAGGCACACTATCCTCTCGAGTTTATGACCGCCCTGATGACGACAGAGCGCCACAACACTGAGAAGCTCGGCTTTCTGATCGCCGATGCCCGGCGTAATGAACTGCCGGTCGAGCGGCCCAGCCTCAACACCTCCGACGTCGAGTTCACCATCGAGCGCGATGAGGAGGGTGAACGCTTTATCCGCATCGGTCTGGGCGCGATCAAGAACGTAGGCGACGATGCGATGCAGATGGTGGTCGAGGCACGCCGGGAGCGCGGGCCCTTCAAATCGCTGGATGACTTCGCGGATCGGGTCGATCTGCGCAAGCTCAACCGCAAGACGCTGGAGTGCCTGATTCAGGCCGGTGCACTCGACGATTTTGGCGAGCGCGCCGGGCTCATGACGTTGATCGACACGCTGTTGGGCATGAGCTCACAGGTTCACAGTGCCCGCGACGTTGGCCAGTTCACGCTCTTTGACAACATGGTCGACATGCGGCAGACCATCCAGATGCCCAGCTACATCCCGCCGATTCCCGATCGGCAATTGCTGGAGTGGGAAAAGGAACTGCTGGGCACGTATCTGTCAAAGCATCCGCTGGCCGATATGGAGCGGGATCTGCTGGCCCGCGGGATTACGTCGACGACGATCGGGCAGCATACGACGGAGATGCCGGGACAGGTCCTCAAGCTGGTCGGTATGGTCCAGCGGGTCCGCCGGATCACGACCAAGAAGGGCGCTATGATGGCCTTCGTGACCATGGAGGGACCCGGCGGGGCCACGGACGTGGTCGTTTTCCCAAGGACATATGAGAGCTACAACCCCTTGCTCATCCCCAACCGCGTGCTGGTCGTATGCGGAAAACTGGACAATCGCCCCGATCGGGATGAACATCCCGTATTGGCGGACTGGCTCAAAGAGCCCCATGATTTTCTACTACCTGTGGATGGGCCATACGCCGGCCCCGAGCCCCCCGATTCGATGGGCAGGGTGAGCGAGGACTCGCCTTCGGGTTATGACACCGAGCCGCATCATCGTTCTGGTGGTGGCAACGGCAACGGAGGTGGTGGTAGCCCACCGCGTCACTCGCGTCCAAGCCCTCCCCCGACGATTGTCGAAGACGAAAGCCACGCCGCCTTCGTCGGAAATCGAGGAAGCGCCGGCCCCTCCACCCACCCCGGCGGAGGCGCCCAATAAGGGTAATGGTAGTGGGAGCGATCATAGTACGGCGGCACTGCCGCCCGAACCGCCTGACCCGCCCGCGACGCTCTATATCACGCTCAAGCGCACCGGAGACAATACCCGTGACTTCGAGAAACTTACCCGGCTGCACGCTATGCTCAGGACGGAACGAGGCTCAGATCAGTTTGTCGTCGTGCTGGAAGGAGAGCGGAAGATCGAATTGGACTTTCCCAACGAGTTTACACATTGTACCTACGATCTGAGACAGCAGATTGTCTCGGTTGTCGGCGCCGAAAACCTGCGTGTGGTCCAGCAGCAGGGGCAGTGGTAGGCCCGCGATGATGACTATCCAACAGGTCGACACCACCGATCGACGACAGGTTCGACGTTTTGTAGAGCTTCCCTATCGTCTTTATGCCGGGCATTCCCAATGGGTCCCTCCTATCCGCGGTGATATCCGGATGATGCTGAACAAGGGAAAACACCCCTTCTACGAGCACTCGGATGCCGACTTCTTTATTGCCGAGCAGGATGGAGAGGTCGTAGGACGGATCGCGGCGTTGGAGAACCGATCCTACAACCAGTTTCACGATGCCCATAGGGCTAATTTCTACCTCTTCGAGTGCGTCCACGATCAGGCTACGGCGGCGGCCCTCGTCGACCGCGTCGTGGCGTGGGCACGGTCCCGTGGATTGACCGAGCTCGTGGGTCCCAAAGGCTTCGGCGTCCTGGATGGCTACGGCCTCCTTGTCGATGGGTTCGAGCATCGCCAGATGATGACGATGATGAATTACAACTACCCGTATTATCCTGAGATGTTGGACGCGATAGGCTTCACGAAAGAGGTGGATTTCGTCTCGTGCTACATCGGGGTGGATACGTTCGAATTGCCAGAACGCGTGCATCGCATTGCGCGACGGGTGATGGAGCGCGGCTCGCTGGAGATCCAGCGGTTCAGCCGCGCAAGCGAGATCAAAGCGTGGCTCGGGCGGATTCGGGAGGCCTACAATCGCGCCTTCGTCGGCAATTGGGAGTTCAACCCGATGTCCGAGCGCGAGACACGATTCATTTACGATAATGCCATCGCCCTCTCCGATCCGCGCCTCATCAAGATCATCGTCCACGGCGACGAGATGGTCGGATTTCTCTTTGGTTTCCCGGACGTCTCAGCGGCGCTGCAACGCGCCAAGGGGCGACTGACGCCCTGGGCGTTGGCCGACCTGCTGCTGGAGCGACGGCGTACCAAGTGGCTGGCACTGAACGGTGCCGGGCTCGTGCCGGAGTTTCACGGCGTCGGTGGCAACGCGCTCCTGTACGCCGAGATGGAGAACACGATTCGCGAGCAGCAGTTCGAGCACGCCGATCTGACGCAGGTTGCAGAGACAGCCGTGCAGATGCGTCACGATCTGGAGAACGTCGGCGGCAAGATGTACAAGAACCACCGCGTCTACCGAATGGATTTGTGAACCTTGCGCAAAAGCTGAACTATGCTATACTCTGCCGTGTTTGGGCGGTTAGCTCAGTCGGCTAGAGCGCCACGTTGACATCGTGGAGGTCACAGGTTCAAGTCCTGTATCGCCCATCAAGAGAAGGCCGGGAATTCCCGGCCTTTTTTCTTTGGCTTGACAAACCATTGCATCCACGGACAATCGCCCGGAGGAAAGGATATGCTTATGATGAATCCCCCAATCCTGAGACGAGCCGTAGGCAAACTATGGCTGCCTTTGCTTGTGGGCATAGGTCTTCTTGGGCTGAGTGGTTGTGCACTCCCTTCACCGTCACCGACACCCACCCCCACCCGCACGCCGAGCCCGACCCTGACACCCACCCCGACCACGACCCCTACGCCCGTTCCCACCCCGACGCCGGCGTTTCCCGTCACTGCCGGCTGCGCTCAATTCGTCCCCGCCGGTGCCTGCGGGCGCTTCGAGGCACTGATTGGGGAAGATCCGGCGCACTTTGCCTGGACCGGACCGGGTGGCGATCTGGAGCTCACCGATCAATCCTCCTCCGGCGTCGAACTGGTGGGCGCGTGGACCTATGCTGTCGCCGCACCCTTCCTTACGGTGGACGACGACGTGACGACGGACGACCTGCGAGCGACATGGCAGGGAAGTCCGGCGGGTCCCTTTGCGCTGCATGCCTTACTGGCGACGACCGATACCGTTGAGGCGCTGGTTGGGCTGTGGGGACCACCGGCCAACGACGCCGTGCAAATGGTCGCCGCGGACCAACTTCTGGACGCAGCCGAGGGCCAAGACGGATGGGCCGTCCTGCCCTTCGATGAACTGGCGCCGGAATGGAAGGTACTTCGCGTGGATGGGATGTCGCTGCTGCAAAAGGGCAGCGATCTGGCGTCGTACCCGCTTGAGATCCCGATCTTCCTGGATTCCCAGGCTCGACCGGAAGTGCGAAGTATGCTCAATGTGTCGGGTGTGACCTTCTCCAACCGAGATGAGTCGCAGATGACGATCGTGGCCATGACGGGTGTTACCGCCATGACCCGACAGACAGCTGTACTCATGGACGCAAAAGGCGTCACCTATCCGGCCAAGGACATTCTGCCATGGTTCGCGGATGCTGACTTCGTACACGTCAGCAACGAGGTCTCTTTCAAGCCCGACTGCATTGCTGAAGGCAGTGGAACGATGTCCTTCTGCTCGAATGACAGCTACATCGGGCTGTTGGAGGCCATCGGTGCCAACATCATCGAGCTGACCGGTAACCATCTCGAGGACAAAGGGACTCAGTGGCTGGATCATACACTGGAGATGTATCGAGAGCGCGGATGGCAGTGGTTCGGTGGCGGCGCAAACCAGCTGGAGGGCAGCCTGCCCATCACCTTGACCCACAATGGTAACAAGATCGCCTGGATCGGCTGCAATACCGTAGGGCCGTTTGCTGACGACGTCTCCGGCGGGGCTGCACGCTGCGACTTTCCGGCGATGGAGCAGACGATAGCCACGCTTCGCGAGGAGGGCTACCAGCCCATCGTGACGCTCCAATACCTGGAGGACTACAACTACTCTCCTACGCCTCAACAGATGCAGGATTTCCGCATGCTCGCCGATGCCGGCGCTGTGATGGTGCAGGGAAGTCAGGCCCATCAGGCACAAACGATGGAGTTCTACGATGGCACCTTCGTGCACTATGGTCTGGGAAACTTCTTTTTCGACCAGATGTGGAGCGATGGCACGCGACAGGAGTTTGTGGATCGCCTGACTTTCTACCAGGGTCGTCTGCTCAGCGTCGATCTCCGCACGGCAATTCTCGAGGAGTATGGCCGTCCACGTCCGATGACGATCGGAGATCCCGAGCCCGCCGGCGATCGCGCTGAGTTCCTGGGGATGATCTTTGATCTGAGCCCTCAGCAGTGATGGGGGATCACTCACCAAGTAGGAGCAAGGGGGACGCGGCATGTTACCATCCATAGCAATCATCGGTGCCGGCACCATGGGAGAAGCCCTGATCAAAGGGCTGCTCCGACAGGATCTGATCGATCCGCAGAACCTGATTGCGGCCGATCCCTGGGCTGAACGGCTGGCGTTCCTCACGCAGACCTACGGGATAAGGACGGTCTCGAGTAATGCTGAGGCAGGGCGGGATGTTGAGATCGTCTTCTTGTCGGTCAAGCCGCAGATTATGGCCGGTGCGCTGGCAGATCTGTGTGGCGTGGTGAATGAGAATGTCCTGGTGTTTTCGATTGCTGCCGGTGTTCCGCTAAGTAAGATCCGGGGCGGCATCCAAGTTGAGAGTGTCATCCGGGCTATGCCCAATACGCCGGCTCAGATCGGCCAGGGGATCACGGTGTGGACGGCCACGCCGGCTGTGACGCCGGAGCAGCGTGAGCATGCTCTGACGATCCTCAAGGCGTTGGGTGATGAGGTCTACGTGGACGACGAGCACTACCTCGATATGGCGACGGCGTTGTCAGGTACCGGCCCCGCCTACATCTATCTGTTCATGGAGGCGATGGTGGATGCCGGCGTGCATCTGGGTTTCTCGAGGCACGTGGCGGAGCAGTTAGTCTTCCAGACGGTGATCGGGTCCGCGAACTACGCGCGCCAGTCCAGCCTGCACCTGGCGGCCTTGCGAAACCAAGTTACGTCCCCGGGGGGCACCACAGCCGAGGCCCTCTACCATTTGGAGAAGGGCGGTTTTCGGACGGTGCTGTCGCGAGCAATCTGGGCGGCGTTTGTTCGCTCGGAGCAGCTCGGTCGAGACGAGTAGGGGGAACCTATAGCACAGACGCGGGAGACGAACCGTCTCCCGCGTTTCACATAAGGTCGATGCTTACTGCTGCAGTTGCTGAATCTGACTCATCAGACGCGACTTGAGGCGCGCCGCTTTGTTGGCATGGATCACGTTCTTGCGAGCGGCCTTATCCAGTTCGCTCGCAGCACGTGGCATCCAGCTCTTGGCGGTGTCGTAATCACCGGCCTCAATAGCTTCACGCACCGTCTTGATGGCGCCACGCATCTTGCCCTTGACATAACGATTGCGCAACCACTTTCGATAGGAGTTGCGTACCTGCTTCTTTGCCGATTGAGTATTCGCCACGCTTGATCCTCCAAGACCTGCTGTGTCTCACATATCGAATCACGAGTATACCGCATCTCTCCGTTTTGTCCAGCATTGCATGCTGCCTTCGATCTCGCAGGTACCTGCGGAAACCGGCGCCGCATGATCCTCGCAGAGTTTTTGACTTGGCGTCTGTCGACCCTATAATCGCTGACGCGACTCTCAGACAGAAGGAGGATTTCCATATGAAGCGCTGGCCTACGACTCTCGTTTGCGTATTCATGGTGATGGCTACGCTTGGGGCTGCGGGCTGCCAGCCGAAGAGTTCCACATTGGTGGTCGGAACATCGGCAGATTATGAACCCTTCGAGTATATCGCTGAGGACGGCAGTTACACAGGGTTCGACATCGAGCTGATGCAAGAGATCGGCAAACGACTCAACATGGACATCGAATGGCAGGATGTCGCCTTCGACGGACTGATCGGCTCGCTGCAGAGCGACAAGATCGACGCCATCATTGCTGCGATGAGCGCGACCCCCGAGCGCGAAGCACAGGTCGACTTCACCCAACCCTACTTCATCGGTGCGGATGCGATCATCGTTGCCGAAGGATCCAACATCACGATCAACAAGAATGAGGACGTGGCCGGATACAAGGTCGGTGTCCAGACCGGCACAATTCAGGAGGAATGGATCGACGCCAATATCAGCGCCGATGTGTCCCGGTACGAACGTGCCGAACAGGCGATCATGGACCTGCAGAGCGGTCGTATCGACATCGTGGCGATGGATTACTACGCCGCCCAATCGTTCATCGACCAGGGCGGAATCGTCCTGGCCCTGAAGACCGAATTCTCCGGCGAGCACATGGCCATTGCCGTAAAGCAGGGGAACACCGAGTTGCGCGACAAGCTGGATGGTGTGATCACCGATCTGCAGTCCGAGGGATTCATCGAGAACCTGGCGATGACGTACTTGTCCGGTGATGAGTAGGGTCTGATCGATGCCGTCGGCGGTCCTCCGGGCGCTGCCCTATATCATGGGTGGCATCGGCTACACGGTGATGATCAGCCTGATTGCGCTAGCCGTGGGCTTTCTTATCGGCACACCCGTGGCATTGGCACGCGTCTACGGCGGTAAGGCCATCCGTTTTCTGGCCCTGGCCTATACGGTCATCCTGCGCGGATTCCCGTCGCTGGTTGTGCTCTTCATCGCTTACTACGTCCTCGCCGGTGCGATCAACCTGCCGCCTTTTCTCGCCGGTTGCGCCGCCCTTGGGATCTGCAGCAGCGCTTACCAGGCTGAGATCTTCCGTGGTGCGATACAGGGCGTGAGCGGCGGACAGATGATGGCGGCACGTTAGTGACAAGGACCTTTGGGGTTTTCGGCCCGAGCAGACTCGGGCTTGGCCCCAAAGGTCTGGCCGTAAGCGGGCTACTCGGGCCGCGCGTAGAAGCAAAGCATGACGCTGCCGTAGGTGCGTTGGTCGAAGAGCACCAGGTTACTCAGCTCGGCGGCCTCGTATTCCGTGGGGTTGATCTGTACGATCACCCACCCGTCATCGTGGAGCCACCCGGGCTCCGCGTCGATAAGCTGGAGGGTCTGCAGCCACCATCCACGATACTGTGGGGGAGCGACAAAGACGTAGTCAAAGGGCTGTGGGTTTGTCCCCAGATACTTGAAGACGTCTGCCCGGACGATTTCGGCGCCATCTTGCAGGTCTGTTGACCTGAGGTTTCCCTGAATCGACCTGAGTGCAGAGGGATTCAGCTCCACGAATACCGTGCGTGCGGCCCCCCGGCTCAGGGCCTCAATGCCCACCTGGCCGGTGCCTGCGAAGAGGTCCAGAAAGTCGGATCCGTTGATATGCGACTCGATGATGCTGAACAGGGCCGCCTTGGCCCGGTTGGTCATCGGACGTGTGCCCGGACCCTGGACGGAATGTAGCGGTCGCCCCTTGGCTTTACCGGCAATGACGCGCATAACTCGCTTCTTTCACTCTAGTCCCGGCCCCAACGGCCCAACAGGTTGGGGCTGGCGATCACACCGAGGATGGCTCCCCATAGCAGCCCCCAGATGCCCACCGCCACCAATCCGGCCAATTGCGCCGTTAGCTGCTGGGTGTTGCCACTGACAAAGATGCTGCTGACGCCGGGGCCGGTGAAGTTGCCATCCGGCGCCAGTCCTATGCCGTTCCATCCCTGTCCCCAGCGCCCATCCGCGAGCAGGGTCGAACCCAGCAGTCCCACAGGGCCGCTGGTGAGCGCCAGCGCGACAGCCGCCGTCGCGTCGCGAATCCTGAGGGAAGAGCGCACGGCGTAGTGGATGAATGGGAAGGCGAGGCCGGCCAGCATTCCGGTGATCAGAGCACCCCAGGGCGGCAAGAACGGCGCGCAGCCAAGGATAGCTCCCCATCCCGCCGCCAGACCTTGCGCGGCCAGGAGTATTTCCGGCTTGCCCATCACCAACCACGCATATAGTTGGGCCGTCACGACAGCGCCGGCCATCGCGAGCAGCATGCTAACTGCCGCGCGGTCCCAATTTAGGAGCGCTCCCGACATGTGGAAAGGATCGGAGAGGGTCCATCCGAACCAGCCGAGGCCCATGAGCAGGGCGCCCGCATTTGCCATCAGCGGCGCATAGGTGGGTGGTGGCGTTGTCGCGTCCGTTGCCGATTCTCGGGGCTGAAGTAACAGAATCGGCAGGACGAGCAATCCCGGAAGCCAGAGGAGCAGCGTGGTACCGCCGAAGTCCACGTAGCCGTATGCGAGCCCCAGGGTGTCGCCCAGGTGCGAGAGCCAGCCGCTGCCCCACATCCAGCACGCCGCCACGGGCACGATGATGGTTCCGGTCAGTCCCCCCGCCATCACCATGATCCACCGGCGTGTATGTGCCAGGGCCAGGGTAACCATCAGAACTGAAGCTGCGATGAGGGGGAGGTATGCCAGGAAGAGGGAAAACCCGCCGGACTGCGCTGTCTCACCCGACAGGAAGAAACCCGCCAGCCCGACGAGGCCCCATCCGGGATCATCCGGAACCAATGAAAAGAGCGTATGCAGTCCCTGAAGTGTAGGATCCGCTGGGTTGACAGCCTCAGCCCCTCCCATGTGGAGGGCAAACCCGACCGCCCAATATCCCAGGGCAGCCAGCGCAAGCGCGAGCGCCGCCATCGGTGTCACCCGGCGTGCCTTTTCCGGCGCCAAGCCTCCCCATACAAGCAAGAGCAGGCCGAGGGGAATGAGATATCCCCACAGCCAGAGACTGGACATGACGCCAGACAAGTTCGATGTAGTTGGTCCCATCATCGCTCCGGATCCAGGATGGAAGTTGCCCGTTCGGCAGGGCACGCCGCCAACATCTTACCAGAGTCCATGGGAACCGCCAATGGTGGCCTTCCTTCGCAAGGTGTCCGCGTGTGTGGCGGTTGTCGTAAGCGCCTTTTGTGGTAGAATCTTCGTTCGGGCTAACCAGACCCAATACACACGCGGTGGGACTGTGAGGGGGTGTGCCGGCAGTGTCCGGTCCTCTTGCGGGATGAACATCGCGGAGGCCCAAAAACAAATCAGGAGGATTGAGGTTTATGGCGATTGTGACGATGAAGCAACTGCTGGAGACCGGTGTTCATTTCGGTCATCGAACGCGGCGGTGGGATCCCAAGATGGCGCGCTATATCTATACGGAGCGCAATGGGGTTCACATCATTGATCTACAGCAGACCGTGAAAGCACTTGACAAGGCGTATGCGTTGGTCCGCGATATCGTTGCCAACGGGGGGAAGATCCTCTTTGTGGGAACGAAGCGCCAGGCCCAGGAGAGCATTCGGTTGGAGTCGACCCGCGCTGGGATGCCCTATGTGAATCAGCGGTGGCTCGGCGGTACGCTGACCAACTGGAAGACCATCAAAGAGCGGATTGACCATCTTAAGGACCTCGAGGCGCGTAGGGAGGCTGGGGAGTTCGCCCTGCTCACCAAGCGAGAGGCTTTGACGCGCGATCGGGAGATTGAGAAGCTGAATGTGCGTCTTGGCGGCATCAAGGATATGGAACGGCTCCCGGGAGCTGTCTTCATTATCGATGTGAACAACGAGTCGACGGCGGTGAAAGAGGCCGACCGGCTTGGGATTCCCATCGTGGCCGTGGTGGACACGAACTGTGATCCCGATCTGATCGACTATGTTATCCCCGCCAACGATGATGCGATTCGCGCAATTCGCTTGCTCACCTCGAAGATCGCGGATGCCGCGCTTGAGGGAATTGCACTCCGGAAGGAAATGGCACCTGAAGAAGAAGAGGTCTATGCGGAGGACGAGAAGTACCTGAGCGCCGAGACCTTGGCTCGCCTACGCCGTATCCAATTCGAGGATGATGGGGATACGGACGAAGACGTGGATGAAGATGAAGAGTATGTGTATGAAGACGACGAGGAAGAGGACGAGGACGTTGTGGAGGACGAGCTATGACAATTACTGCCGGAATGGTTAAGGAACTACGTGAGGCCACGGGCGCCGGCATTTTGGACTGCCGCAAGGCACTGGAAGCCGCAGATGGGAGCTTCGATGGCGCTGTGGACTTCCTGCGCGAGCGTGGCTTGTCTCAGGCTGCCAAGCGAATGGACCGTCAGGCCAAAGAAGGCTTGGTTCACGCTTATATCCATTCGGGCGGACGCATCGGCGTCTTGATCGAGGTGAACTGCGAGACGGACTTCGTTGCACGAACTGACGAGTTCCAGGGCTTTGTCAACGACGTCGCGATGCAGATCGCAGCGTTGGCGCCGCAGTTCGTGGCCCGGGCGGACGTGCCGGAGGATCTCCTGGAGCACGAGCGACAGCTATATCGCGCCCAGGCCCTGGAGGAAGGCAAGCCGGAACAGGTCATCGACCGCATCGTTGAGGGGCGTTTGGAAAAGTTCTATCAACAGGTTTGTCTCCTGGAGCAGGATTTCATCCGCGACGAAGATACGACCATCGAGGAATTGCTCAAGGCACAGATCAGCAAGACCGGCGAGAATATCGTCATCCGACGTTTTTCCCGCTATCAGTTAGGAGAAAGCCTGGGGGATTAGCCCCCAGGCTTTTCTTAAGTGAGGGCCACTGTGACACAGCCATTCTACAGACGTGTGATCATCAAGATCGGTGGGGAATCGCTATCCAATCCCGGTGGATGTGGTATCGATCCGGCGCAAGCTGAGATTGTCGCGGCGCGCATCGCCGCAATCCATGCCCGTGATATCGAGGTCGGTATCGTCATCGGCGGCGGAAACCTCTGGCGTGGCACGGATGGGATGGCCACCGGTATGGATCGCACGCGGGCCGACCAGATCGGCATGTTGGCCACGGTGATGAATGCCCTGGCGCTTGCCGATGCGCTTGAGCGCCAGGGTGTCATCACGCGTGTTCAAACCGCGGTTGAGATGCGCGCGATTGCCGAACCCTATATTCGACTCAGGGCCGTGCGACATCTGGAGAAGGGACGCGTGGTGGTGTTTGGTGCCGGGACGGGCAACCCCTACTTCACGACGGATACCGCCGCGGCCTTGCGCGCAGCAGAGATTGGCGCTGATCTGTTGGTTAAGGCGACCAAGGTGGACGGCGTCTATGACAAGGACCCCCACAAATATCCGGCGGCGAAGCGTTTCGACCGGCTTACGTATCTTGATGCGCTCAATATGCAGTTGGGGGTTATGGATTCGACTGCAGTCACGCTGTGTATGGACAACCACGTTCCGATCGTCGTCCTGAACCTGTGGGACGAGGGTAGCTTGGACCGGGTCGTCTGCGGCGAGTTGGTCGGCACGCTGATCGGCGGCTGATTGGCGGCAGCGGCTGCCGGCTGTGATGACGAGGTAATCGGGCCCAGCGATTTCGAGGAGGTCTAGCAACATGATCAGGGAACTACTACAAGATACTGAGAGTCGGATGGTCAAGACTGTGCAGGCATTGGAGCAGGACCTCAAGACCGTCCGGACTGGCCGTGCATCTCCCGCTCTGGTCGAACGTGTGATGGTAGAGTATTATGGTACCCTGACGCCTCTGAATCAGTTGGCCGTGATCTCAGCTCCGGAGCCGAACTTGCTGGTGGTCCGCCCCTTTGATCCCACATCGCTCAGCGATATTGAGAAAGCGATTATGTCGGCGGATCTGGGCTTGAATCCCGGGAACGACGGGCGGTTGATCCGTGTGCCGATTCCCCGGCTTACGGAGGAGCGGCGTCGCGAGATGGTGAAACGGGTGAGTCGCCGCCTCGAAGAGGCTAAAGTTGCATTGCGCAACATCCGCCGTGACACCCTGGATGATTTGCGTGAGTACGAGGGCGAGAGCCTGATCTCGGAGGACGAATTGAAGCGAGGTCAGGATGATCTGCAGGACCTGACGGATAAGTATGTGGAACAGGTAGATGAGGTTGGCGTTCGCAAAGAACAGGATATCATGGAGATCTGAGTAGGGGAATCCATGAGCGATATGCCTCAAAGTAGTTATCCACCCCTCCCCATGATGCCTAAGCATGTCGGCATCATTATGGACGGTAACGGACGTTGGGCACGAGACCACGGGATGTTTCGCCTGGCAGGGCATCGTGCCGGAGTCGAAAACTTGCGTCGCGTTCTGCGTGCCGCTGTCGAGCTGGACGTGCCGGTTGTGACGCTCTATGCTTTCTCCACTGAGAACTGGACGCGACCTGAAGAAGAGATCCGGGGACTACTTCGCCTTCTTGGTGAAGCATTGGAGAAAGAAGTTGACGAATTACACAAAAATGGTGTACAATTAAGACACATTGGGGATTTGACTCCATTGTCTGATGCCCTCAAACGTCAGATCCGGACAGCAGTAGAGTTAACGCGTAATAACGATCGTCTGATTGCCAATATCGCTTTCAACTATGGTGGACGTCAGGAGATTGTTGCTGCTGTTCGCGATATCGTCCGAGAGAAGATACCAGCGGAGGATATTACAGCCGATACCATCGGTGCGCACCTGTATACAGCCGGACTACCCGACGTTGACCTGATCATCAGAACCAGTGGGGAGTTTCGGGTGAGCAATTTCATGTTGTGGCAGGGCGCCTATGCAGAGTACTATATCACACCCGTGTATTGGCCGGATTTTGACAAGGCTGAGTTTTACAGAGCATTGAAGGCCTTTGGTGAGCGTGATCGTCGCTACGGTGGATTGAGTAGAAACTAGCAGTATATTTATATCTTTTCCGAATCTCCCCCCTGGGAACGATTCTCCTAGGGAGCCCAGCCCCTCAAAGCCAGCACTGACCTTTCATCTCTTTAGATTTGGACTGAGTCATACCTCAGGCGCGCTCGGTGATTTCCGAGCATGCGCCCTGCGAGTGATCGGTGCCACTTTCGGCATTGCCTCATAGGTTGGCTCTTGGCCAAGTCCGAGTGATGGCTCGTCTCATGTGAGAGTGTTGCCTACAGGTAAGGGCGCCCTGGCGGCTCTTAGCATGGCGATGATAGCTCATGAGCAGTTGCGGATTATTACGCTACTCCTTGAGACAACGTAGGGCCGATCCACTGCCATTTACATCCTGAAGACCCGAAAGTAGAGCTACTCGGTGAGACAGAGAATCATCAGTGCCGTCGTCCTGCTACCTTTGGCTGTATTGATCTTTGTTCTCGGAGGATGGATTTATAACCTGCTTATCGTTGCCGTGATGTTCTTGGCGGCGTTCGAGTTGATAAGGATGTTTCGTCGCAAAGGGTATGCTTTCAGTCTGCCCTTGATATTGGGTATCACGCTGATATGGGAAGCTAATGCCGTATGGACCAATCGCCCGTGGTTTCTGCCGGCCATCTCTATCGCGGTTCTGGCCCTCTCACTGTGGGAGTTGGTGCAGTTGGTCATCCACCCTGAGCGACTGGCTCCGAGCGAACAGTGGGCCCTGACACTGTCCGGCGCTATGTATCTGGGGCTGGGCGGCGCCAACTTGATCAGCTTAAGGGCCCGGCCTGGAGGGCTTTGGTGGATTCTTACGGCGTGCGCGATCGTCTGGATTGGTGATTCTGCGGCCTATTTCATCGGACGTAAATGGGGGCGCCACAAGATGGCACCGACCATTAGCCCCGGCAAGAGTTGGGAGGGGTATGCTGCTCAGGTACTGGGTGGCTCTTTGGCCGGCGGATTCTTGGTTTGGTTGTGGCCAGTGCTTTTCGGTCAGACGGCGATTCTTCACCGTCTGGCAAGGATTTGTCCTTGGCATTATCTTGAGCGTTTTCTGCCCGGCAGGTGACTTCTTCGTATCGATGATGAAACGTGAGGTTGGGGTCAAAGATACGGGCAGCTTGATCCCAGGTCATGGGGGTATGTTGGATCGTATTGACAGCCTTCTGTGGGCTGGGATTCTGGGCGATGTACTCGCCCGACTATTGACATAAACCATATGGTTTACAGGTAACCATTCAGGAGGGGTAACGTGCATTCAGAGGAACAGCTGCGAGTTGAAGATGAGTTCGAGTTCTCGGAACCAGAGGAGGAACCCGAAGCAGTCGTGGTAGAGGAGCCGGAAGTATCGGCATCGGAGGGAGACGGAGACCACCACGGACGTGAGGAGAGCCGTGGGAGTTCACAGGTCGACGTACTGCGCAAGATGGACATGGCGGACCTGGAACGCATGCGCCTACATGAGCTGCGGGAGTTGGCGCGAGACTATCGGGTTTCCGGGTACAGTGGCCTCAAGAAGGATGACCTGATCCTTCTACTGTTGAGGACGAAGGCAGAGCGCGAGGGGTTCAGCTTCGGCGGCGGGATCCTCGAAATCGTAGACGAAGGCATCGGATTCCTGCGATCCTCACGCTACGCCCCAGGTTCGGACGATGT
Source organism: uncultured Chloroflexia bacterium (assembly GCA_963751345.1). Classification (GTDB taxonomy): domain Bacteria; phylum Chloroflexota; class Anaerolineae; order B4-G1; family SLSP01; genus PWVB01. Next base: position 184,593 of record CAVVUS010000030.1, on the reverse strand, counting down.
CTACGTGTCCCAGAGCCAGATCCGGCGGTTTGGTCTGCGGAGTGGCGATATGGTGGTCGGGCAGGTGCGTCCACCGAAGGATACGGAGAAGTACCGCAGCCTTCTGCGAATTGAGGCTGTGAATGGCATGGATCCGGAGTTGGCAAAACATCGCCCGCATTTCGAGCGATTGACCCCCATCTTTCCGAATCGGGCCTTTAATCTGAACACCGGTCCGCGGATGCTCACGCAGCGCTTGGTTGAGCTGGTGACACCTATCGGCTTCGGTCAGCGCGGTTTGATCGTCTCGCCGCCCAAGGCAGGCAAGACCACGGTCCTCAAGAAGGTGGCCAACGGCATCTCCGCCAACCATCCGGACGTCCATCTGATGGTCGTGTTGATTGGCGAGCGTCCTGAGGAGGTCACGGACATGGACCGCTCCGTCGATGCTGAGGTGATCAGCTCGACGTTTGATGAGGCCGTGGAGCACCAGGCGCACGTGGCGGAGATGGCACTCCATCGCGCCAAGCGCTTGGTGGAGGTGGGCCGTGACGTGGCGATCCTGATGGACAGCCTGACCCGGCTGACACGGGCTTACAACCTGACGGTCCAACCCAGTGGTCGTACGCTTTCCGGCGGTCTTGACCCCGCGGCGCTCTATCCGCCCAAACGCTTCTTCGGTGCGGCCCGCAATATCGAGGAAGGCGGAAGCCTGACGATCCTGGCGACGTGCCTCATCGACACCGGCAGCCGGATGGATGATATGATCTACGAGGAGTTCAAGGGGACGGGTAACATGGAACTCCACCTCAATCGCAAGTTGGAGGAGCGGCGTATCTTCCCGGCCTTCGACATCATCCGTTCGGGCACGCGGCGCGAGGAGCTGTTGTTGGATAAGGAGACCCTGCGCAAGGTATGGCTGATGCGCCGGATGGTCTCGCAAATGATGTCGGGTACGGCGACACAGCAGGGCTATGATATCACCGCGGCCCATGAGGCGTTGCTGGCGCAGTTGCGCAAGTCCCGCACCAATCGTGAATTCCTGGACGTCCTGACGAAGGACCTCCGGTAGTCCTGCCGAGTCGCCGTGCCGTCAGACTGCATCTTCTGCCGGATCGTCCGTGGCGAGGCTCCTGCGGACATCGTCTACCAGGACGATGTCGTGACCGCTTTCAGGGACATCGCGCCTCAGGCACCGACGCACATCTTGCTCATTCCGAACCGTCATATCCAAAATCTGTCGGAGTTGGATGAGCAAGATGCGGACGACCTGGGCGCGATGCTCCTGGCAGCGCACAAACATCGCGGCGACCGAGGGCATTGAGGATCGCGGGTATCGCCTGGTGATCAACACGGGCGTAAACGCCGGGCAGAGTGTCCCCCATCTGCACCTTCATATCCTGGGCGGACGCCGTCTGCGTTGGCCGCCGGGATAGCGTTGAGCGATTTGGCTACCGTATGCCCCTGCCGAGGGGGTTTGGCCTTGATTCCTGCAATCCTTATTGCGATCAAGTGGTCTTTAGGGGTTGACAAGCATCACCAGACCGGTAGAATAGCCAAATGTCTAGTCAGGCTCTAGAGCGTCTCCGTCCTGAGCGAGACAAGCTAAGCATTTTGCTGGCGGTCGTCCTCACGAGTGTGACGCTCTTTCGATTTGTCGAGTTGCCGACCCTCAGTTGGGGGGCGCTGCAGATTTTCGGATCCCCTCTGGGGTTTTCCTTCGGCGGCGGCGTGCTGCTGACACTTCTCGTGGTCGGTCTTGTGGCGACGGGTACCCTTTCCATCGTGCAGGATCATCCCCAGCAGGACAGCCGGGAGCGGCCGATGCTCTTCTCCTTGATCACTCCCTCGATCGGGGCTCTTTTGATCTCGGTCCTTCTGATCCAAGCTTCCACCTGGCCGCTCTGGCTTGCCTCGCTCATTCTTGGTGGAGCTACCATCGGAATCCTGGTGCACTTTAGTTACCAGGCTATCTCATCGCGAACCCCTTCCTATCCCGGCGCCCGAACGCTTCTCAACGTTGTGGATTACCTGCTGGGCTTTGTTCTGTTCAGTCTGAGCTTGGGCCAACAGGGGAGAGCGTTGATCACCGCGCCATCGGTTCTGCTTGTAAGTGGTTTGCTTGCGCTGGATCTCTTGAGTGCTTCGGGTGCCAAGACCGGCCAGGTGATGCTCTACGGCGCGACGATCGGTTTGCTGGAGAGTCAGCTCGCGTGGATCTTGGGGTATTGGCCTATCTCCACCTGGACGGCAGCGACGATGCTGGCACTTGGGCTCTATATCTGGTGCGGCATCGGCTACCAGCATTTGCTGGAGCGACTGACCCAACGCATCGTCATCGAATTCGTGATTATTGCGCTTTTGATGTTTGTCTTAGTTTTGTGGATACGGCCGTGACCTCCGCCCCGGATTACAGGGGCTGCAGGGTCGTGGCCATTTCCCGCTCTTATCCCTAATTTGCCGGTAGAAAGTGGTAACACGTGGTAAAGAACTATAACGAAGAAATCAGCCAAAAGCTGACGCCGCGTCTCTCACGTCTTGCGGATCTCGCTTACGATTTTTGGTGGTCGTGGCATCGCGATTCGCGTGACCTTTTCAAGCAGTTTGACCGTACCCTCTGGACGACGACACGGCATAATCCGGTGCGCATCCTACGCGAGGCACCTCAAGAGCGCATCGCCAACTTGACCAAGGATCCTGCCTTCCTGCGGGATTTTGACGCTGTCTTGATGGAACTGGATCGCGAGACAAAGGATGGTCAGCCCTGGTATCGGCAGATTCATCCTGAGCTCAGCGAGCATCCGATCGCGTATTTTTCCGCCGAGTTTGGCTTGCACAGCTCGCTGCCCATCTACTCGGGCGGGTTGGGCATCCTGTCGGGTGACCACACCAAAGAAGCCAGTGACCTAGGTCTGCCATTCGTCGCGGTCGGCTTCCTCTACGAGCAAGGTTACTTCCGCCAGAGGCTTGATCACAGTGGCTGGCAAGAGGCCATTTACCCCCCGCTCGACCCCGATGAGGTGGCTCTGCGGCGTATCACGCTGGAGGAAGATGCGTGTGGCACGATTTCCGTCGACGTCGGTGACCGGAGCATCTGTCTGCAGCTCTGGGAGGTGCTGGTCGGGAGGGCGCGGCTCTATCTCATCGACGCAGGCGTCGACGAGAATGCTCCCTGGGATCGGCAACTGACCGCGCGCCTCTACGGTGGTGACCGCGAGATGCGAATCCAACAGGAGATCCTGTTGGGGATCGGCGGGGTCCGTATCCTGCGTGGGTTGGGGATTGCGCCGAAGGTGTGGCATATCAACGAGGGGCATTCCGCCTTCATGGTGCTGGAGCGTGCCCGCGAATACGTGAAGCAGGGACTCAGTTTCGCGGAGGCGAGCGAGCGGGTTCGAGCCGGGACCGTTTTCACGACCCACACCCCGGTGCCGGCGGGCCACGATGTCTTTGATTTCGGGCTGATTGACAAGTACTTCCACGGCTATTGGTCCGAATTGGGGCTGGATCGCAACGATTTCCTGGCGTTAGGAAGTTATGACGCCGGATATGGAGCCGGCTTCAATATGACCAAATTGGCACTGGAGATGTCCGGCCAGGCAAACGGCGTGAGCGAGCTTCACGGTAAGGTCACCAGACAGATGTGGCAGAGCCTCTGGCCGGACAAGAAGGTGGCGGACGTCCCGATCGACTACGTCACGAATGGGGTGCATCTGGCTTCGTGGACGGGTGAGGGAATGCACCGGCTTTATCGGAGATACATCAGCCCCGATTGGATTCGTCGTCAGGACGATCCGTTGTTGTGGGCTCGGGTTGAGGAAATCCCCGATGACGAATTGTGGGATGCTCACACCTACCTCAAGCAGAAGATGTTCTCGATCATTCGAGAGCGGGCCCGACAAGACTGGATCGCGCGCGCCGTGCCGCCCGAGCAACTGCTAGCCTCCGGGATTTTCCTGGATCCCAACGCCCTGGTGATTGGGTTCGCGCGTCGCTTCGCCACCTACAAGCGTGCCACGCTTCTGTTTAGGGATGTGGACCGGCTGATGCGGTTGGTGCACGATCCGTACCGCCCGGTACAGCTCATCTTCGCCGGTAAGGCGCATCCTGCGGATGATCCCGGCAAACTACTGCTTCAGCAGCTCTATAATTATGCCCGCGACCCGAGATTCGGCGGACGCATTGCATTCGTAGAGGACTACGATATGCACATTGCACGTTACCTGGTCCAAGGGGCCGACGTCTGGCTCAATACTCCGCGCAGGCCCAACGAGGCGAGCGGTACCAGCGGGATGAAGGCAGGCTTCAACGGCGTGCTGAACCTCAGTATTCTCGATGGATGGTGGGCTGAGGCCTATAACGGTCGCAACGGTTGGGCAATCGCTTCGGGTGTCGAGACCGATAACCAGGAAGAGCAAGATCGCGCCGATGTGGATGCGCTCTATCGTATCCTGGAGGAGCAGGTCGTCCCGCTCTTCTACCAGCGTGACCGGGACTATGTACCGCGCGGCTGGGTTGCTATGATGCGGGAATCCATCCGCACCATTGGCCCGCAGTTTTCCACCCGGCGTATGGTCAAGGAATATACGGAGCGTTACTACGTGCCCAGACTGAAGGCAATGTTAGCCCTCGAGTCGGAGACCGAGTAGCGCCGGATCATCCATGCTTGCGGAGATGGCCCGGATGCGGTGCGGCCATCTCCGCAAGGGGCTGCGTATCGCGCGGCCTAATAGACCCCGAGCTTCCTAAGGCGGTCGTCGTCAATTCCGAAATAATGGGCGATCTCGTGGTGCAAGACGTGCTCGATGAGCGCCTTGGCTTCTTCGTCACTTCGGCATCGCATTAAGATGGGCCCGCGATAGATGCTGATCTTGTCAGGCAAGACTAAGGTGTAGCTGCGCGTACGCCGTGTCTTTGGGATCCCATGGTAGAAGCCCAGCAGTGCAGCCGGGCTGCGGATGCCGGCCTGCCGCATGGTCACTTGATCCGGCCATTCCTCGACGACGATCTCGACGTTATCGAGGGCGGCCATAAAGTCCGGCGGCAGCGCGTCGGCGGCCTGTGCTACTAAGGTTTCAAACGTTTGCCGGTCCACGGCTCTGATTATACCCCGGAAGCTGTCACCGAACCTTGATATTCACCTCGAATCTGCTATACTTTGCTTGGGGATGATAGGTTTCGACGGGGGAGGCTGGCAGTGCGTTGCGGGCCGGGGAGGCTTCGTCTCCGTAAACCCAGAAGCAAACCAACAAATGCCAACACTATGGCAAACAACTGGGCGCCCGTCGCCGTCGCTGCGTAAGCAGTAGGCGACTAAACCCAAAACCTGACCGGGTATCCGGTCACGCCTCTCTAGCGTCTCGCATGCGTGCTAGAGTCAGGTGACATAAAGTGTGCGCGCTAGCTGGTTGACGCCGATACACTAGCCCAAGACTTTTCGGCTTGCACGGGTGTGGCGTGGCCGACAACGACCCCCCGTGTGAAATGAAATCGCCGGCTACGCTCGTAGAGATTCATTGTCGAATTCTTCGGACGCGGGTTCGATTCCCGCCATCTCCACCTGATGAGAGAGAGGGCCGATGGCTTGCCACCGGCCCTCTTTTGTATCACAATGGATGCGGCTATGGATGTAAAGATATTGCTGGTCACAGGGACGCGGCAGGTCGGAAAGAGCACAGCCCTCCGGGGTGCCGTGACGATGCTGCAGGACGCGGGCATCGAGGTTTCGGGTCTTCTGACCGAGCGCACCGCTGTCCACGACCTTGCCGTCACCGAGCTGCGCACCGGTGCACGGTATCCGCTTACGGATCCCTTCGTGGATCTGCCGGGTTCACCGACGCGCCATTTCACGATGAACGTTGGGGCATTGGATCGCAGCCGTCGTGCTTTGGAAGAGGCTTTCCCCACCCAGGTCTTCGTTCTTGATGAGATTGGCCCACTGGAATTGAGATATGGCCAGGGATGGGCCAACGTGTTCGGATTGCTTGCAGGTAGCGTCTACGCCTACGCTATCCTCGTTGTGCGTCCCGAGCTACTGGGCGAGGCGCTTGCCCAATTGAATGCCGGCTGTTGCCTTCATCGTCCGTGTGACGCCGGACAATCGTGGAGAGCTACCTGCTCTTCTCGCCGAGGAAGTCATAGCAACGTTGAACGAGGTGGCAGTGTGACAGACGAGGGGATTGGGGCTGCACCGTGGCCCATCGTCGGGCACCGGTGGGCTGTACAACAGCTTCGTCACGCGATTGCGACGGACGAGATCCCGCACGCATTGTTGATCACCGGTCCGGAAAGTGTCGGCAAATACACTCTGGCACGGCAGTTCATTGCGGCGATCCTCTGCCGTTCCGATGGCGACCGGCCATGCGGTCACTGCCTGTCTTGCCGCAAACTGGCGTCGGGAAACCATCCGGATTTCATGGGGGTGGATGCCGGAGACCGAACGTCGCACCTGAAGATCGACCAAATCCGCGAGATTGAGCGTTTCCTGGCGTTGACGCCGAATGAAAGTGCCCGCAAGATTGCGTTGATCGCCGATTTTGAGCGTGCGACGATCGGGGCGGCCAATGCCCTGCTCAAGACGCTGGAGGAGCCCCCGAGTTACGCGCATCTCATCCTTGTGGCGACGGACGCCGACCTGCTGCTGCCAACCATCGTCTCGCGGACGCAGCAGATAGCGCTCAGACCTCTTTCAAGCCAGGATATCGCGGACGCCTTGACCGCGAAGTGGGATGTAGACGCCGAGACTGCCGGACGTTTGGCGCGTGTCTCCGGGGGACGGGTCGGATGGGCAGTGCGGGCGATCACAGAGCCGGAAACACTCGATCGTATGCGAGCCGCGGTCGATACGCTCGTTTCAGTCCTGCAGCAAGAACTCCCGGCACGTTTCATGACCGCCCATACCTTGGCCCAGGATGATGGGGTGCTGGCGGAGACTCTGGAGACCTGGCTGACGTTTTGGCGTGATGTTTTGCTTGTTCAGACGAACAACGATGCGGCACTTGTGCATGTGGAGCAGCGCGAGTTTATGGTGTCGATAGCCGGAAGGATGAGTGTGGCGCAGACAGTTGATATCCTGGCTGCGCTCGAGCAATCGCAAGAGGCACTTCTGGCTAACGCGAACACTCAGTTGATGGTCGAGAACTTGCTGCTCTCACTACCGGACTTGCCCCCCCGCGGCTAGGGCCGCGCTACTTACTTTCCTCCAAGGCTATGCTCTCCTCTTGGGGCAGCAAGACGAGCTGGGATTCTACGGTGAGCTTGATTGCGGTGCGTTCTTTGCCGTCGATGTCGACTTCGGAGAATTGGGGAATACACGCGATGTCGATATCGTCCATCGCCAGGTACCCGCGTGCAATCGCGATGGCTTTGATTGCCTGATTGACTGCACCAGCGCCGATGGCCTGGACGTCGACACGTCCCTTTTCCCTGATGATGCCGGCGATGGCGCCCGCCACAGATGTGGAACGCGAACTCGCCGCAACTTTGACCAGATCCATGCGAGCCTCCTTGTAAGCAGTTTAGAGCATGCTGTTATTTCATTATACATATATTCCAATCCATAGGCAAGTAAACATGTTTGAGGGCGCGTGTCCCGCCACTTTAGTATACCTGTGTGCTGGTAAAAATTCTGTAATTTCTCTGTATTGAGTTATTCATGTGATCCACGCAGCTTGTCGACCGCGCACTTGTGTTATAATCGTGACCATGTCGCTATACCATTATGGGGTGGCCTACAAGCCCTATGGCGTCCTATGCAAGCACTACAGTGATCGCCTGGGGCGTGAAACGCTTTCCTCAATGGGGATTCCGACCTACCTTCAACCGGCCGGCCGCCTGGACCTCGACAGCGAGGGCTTGCTGGTCCTCATGGATGATGGCCAGACCCTTCACCGGCTGACGCACCCACACTTCAGCCACGCCAAGACCTACTTCGCTCTCGTCCTGGGGCGGCCTGACGTTGAGGCACTCCGGCAGCTTCGGGAGGGTGTGGAGATCAAGTTGGGGAGGACCCGGCCTGCCAACATCGAGATTCTTGCCGGGTCTCCCGCCATTGCCCCCTGCGCCGAACCCTATGCCACCGCCGGACAAGACAAGTTGGCTGCGGATGGTACTCCACGAGGGCATGAACCGTCAGATCAAGCGTATGACCGCGGCGGTTGGACATCCGACGGTGCGATTGGTCCGCGTGGCCATTGGCGGTGTGACGTTGCCAGCGGATCTGGACCCCGGACAATGGCGAGAGATGAACGCCGTTGAGCGCAAGGTCCTGCTTGCCGACGTCTGGCCGCACGGTATGCCGTCGGACTCCCGCCCGCGCCACCACGTATGATTCGGAGGTGCACGTGAAGCTTTCTGTCGTCATTCCCGCGTACAATGAAATCGAGACCATTGATGAGATCATTGCTCGCGTTCGCGCGGTCCATCTCGATGTGCACGTTTGGGCAAACCACGCGAACGAGAGCGTGTTACACGTGGACCGGGAGGTCGTCATCGTCGATGATGGCTCTACCGATGGAACGCGGGAATATCTGGATACCCTGCGCGACCTACCCGACGTCGTGGTTATCTTCCACGAGAAGAATCAGGGTAAGGGCGGCGCTGTATGGACCGGCCTGCAGGCGATCACCGGAGACATTTGTTTGATCCAGGATGCCGATCTCGAGTACGATCCCCGTGAGTATGTCAACCTGCTGCAGCCGATACTGGAACACCGCACACACGTGGTCTACGGCTCACGCTTCAGAGGCGGGCCGACCAAGGCGATGTTCTTCTGGCATATGCTCGGCAACCGGTTCCTGACTTTGGTGACCAACATCCTCTATAACACGATTCTGAGCGACATGGAGACCTGTTACAAGGTTTTCACCCGCGAGGTGGCCGATAAGCTGAAGCTTCAAGCACGGGGATGGGGCTTCGATCCCGAGATCACGGCCCAGATCCTACTGAGCAGCTATCGTATTTACGAGGTGCCCATCTCCTACAGCGGTCGGGAGTTCACCGAAGGCAAGAAGATCTCCTGGCGCGACGGCTTTACCGTGCTCTGGACACTGCTGCGATACAGACTGCTGGGGTTCGGATAATCCGGCTGGTGCACGGTACCTGGGAAAGCCGTACTTGACGGGAGGGAGGAAGATGCCACAATCATTGAAAGGCGTACGCGAGGTTCATCCGAGGTGAACATAGAGTGGGAACGGCGGGGTTCAGGTTTCCGACGATTTCGCGTCCCATCCGGCATCTGCAACGGTACCGGCAGATCCTGGTCGTGTTCACGCGTCACGGATTCGGCTTCATGCTGTCCCACCTGCCCGCCGAGCCCCTATGGTTGCGGGATCTCTATCCCTATCCGAAAGAAGAACGAGCTTCGCTTCCCTTCCACTTCCGCCAAGCGCTGGAGGAACTCGGCCCCACCTTTGTCAAACTAGGCCAGGTTCTGAGTACCCGCCCCGACGTACTTCCCCCCGATTACATTACCGAACTAATCAAGCTCCAGGACAAGGTCAAGCCCGTTGATTGGCCTGAGATCGAGAAGGTTCTCAAGACCGAACTCGATCGACCTCTCGAGGATGTCTTCGATGAGATTCACACCGTGCCGGTTGCCTCGGCTTCGCTGGCACAGGTTCATATTGCGAGGCTTACGACCCATCAACGCGTCGCGTTGAAGGTACAACGCCCCAACATTCTGCGGACCATCCACACCGATCTGGAGATTATCCACGATCTCGCACACTACGCCGAGCACCATACGCCTTTGGGACAGGTCTACGACCTGGTGGAGATCGCAGAGGATTTCGCCGATACACTCACCCACGAGCTCGACTATGTCGCCGAAGGACGAAACGCCGATCGTTTCCGCCGGAACTTCCAGGACGAGCCGGGGATCTATATTCCCTCCGTCTATTGGGAGTTTACGACAAAGCGCTTACTTGTCCTGGAATACATCGAGGGGATCAAGATCGACCAAATCGAGGCGATAGATGCTGCGGGGTACGATCGCTATGAGGTCACCACCAACGCCGCCCGGATGGTCATCCAAGAGGTCCTTGAGGACGGATTCTTCCACGCTGACCCCCACCCCGGCAATTTCGCTGTGATGGAGGACAACGTCATCGGCGCAATGGATTTCGGTATGGTGGGGTATTTGAGCCGCAGCGACCGGGTGAATCTCATCCGCCTCTACAATGTGGCGGTGCAGAGGAATGCCAAGGGGGCCACCGAGGAACTCATCCATATCCATGCAGCTCCGCCGGACGTCGATCGTCAATCCCTGACCCGCGACATTGACCGGCTTCTTCAGCACTATGGCGGTCGCGCCCTGAAGGAGATGCGGTTTGCGGATCTTCTTGAAGATGTGATGCCCGTTGTCTTCGAGCACCGGCTGAGGATGCCGACCAACTACTGGTTGCTGGCCAAGACGTTGGCAATGATGGAGGGCATCGCCCTCAGTCTTGCGCCTGACTTCGATATTTTCGCCTTCTCCGCACCCTATGTCACGCACCTCATCCTGCAGACGCTCGTCCCCGATCAGCGTACGGTTTCTGACGTCATCCGCCGGGGTATGGCCTGGGTGGATCTCATCGACGAGCTGCCTCGCGCAGGACAACTGATCATCGATCGGCTGACGAGGCACGAGCCGGTAAAGCTGGCATTGGACGACCACAGCCTGGATTTCCTGGACCGCCTGGTCACGCGTCTGTCGCTGAGCTTGATCATCGCAGGGATGATCGTGGGGCTGGCATGGCTGATCCCTGCGGTAACCGGTGCGAACTGGCTGGTACAGGCTGCGGTCATCATGAGCTTCATCATCGCAATCCTGATGGGGGTGCGGATTCTATGGGGCATTGTCCGCCATCGGTAGCGCCAAATGCCAGCTCTGGGAAGGTTAGCCTGCATGCTGCGCATCATCGCGTGCGGGAAACCGAGAGGCCGCTTTCAGCATGGGCTGTTCGTGACCTTCGCAAGGTTGCTCACACCTGTCCACGTGCTACAATAACCTGTATGGAACACGACAACCATCCCCTACTGAAAATCCTCAACGCCCAACAGCGCGCCGCCGTGACTATTCCCACCGGCCCTGTGTTGGTGCTGGCGGGCCCAGGTTCGGGCAAGACGCGTGTCTTGACGCACCGGATCGCCTGGATGCTGTCCGAGCTGGATATCCCGCCGTGGCACGTGCTCGCCGTCACGTTTACCAATAAGGCGGCCCGTGAGATGTTGCACCGATTGGGCGCGATGCTCGGCGATGCATCCACCCGGGCGATGACCCTGGGCACCTTTCACGCGACGTGTGCCCGGATTCTCCGGCGTGAGGCCGAGAGCCTAGGTCTCTCGCCGAACTACCAGATCTTTGACACCGACGATCAACTCACGGTGATGAAGCAGGTCGTTGCTGACATCGGGCTAGATGACAAACGATACCGTCCTCGCTCGCTGTTGAACGCTATTTCCGCAGCAAAGAACGAACTCCTACTGCCGACCGACTATCCGGTCAACACCTATTATGACGAGATCGTCGTGCGTGTCTACGCCCGCTATCAAGAGGCTCTGCGCAAGAATGATGGCCTGGACTTCGACGATCTGCTGATGGAGACCGCCCGGATGTTGCAGACGGATTCAGCAATTCGCGAGCGCTACCGCGATCGTTTTAGGCACATCCTGGTGGATGAGTTCCAGGACACGAATATCGCCCAGTACGTCATTCTGAAGCAGCTCGCCTCTGAAAACCGGAGCCTCTACGTCGTGGCGGATGAGGATCAATCGATTTACTCCTGGCGAGGCGCCGACTATCGGAATATCCTGCGGCTCCGCGAGGATTTCCCTGGGCTACAGGAGTTCCTGCTGGAGAAGAACTACCGGTCGACACAGATTATCCTCGACGGGGCCCAAGCGATTATCGCCCGCAACGTCGATCGCACGCCAAAGCATTTGTTCACGGACAAGGCGGGCGGTCAGCCGATTGTCCTGCACGAGGCGTATGACGAGCAGGAGGAAGCGGACTACGTTACGCGTGAGATCACACAACTGCTCCGAACGGGCTACGCGCACGGGGATATCGCCGTAATGTACCGGACCAACGCGCAATCCCGGGCCCTGGAGGAGAGCCTCATTCGTCAGAACATACCCTACCGGCTCATCGGGGCCACGCGATTCTACTCGCGGAAGGAGATCAAGGATGTTCTGGGCTTCATCCGGCTGGCCCAAAATCCTGACGACGACGTGAGCTTCATGCGTGTCGTCAACGTCCCGCCCCGGGGTATCGGCACGCGCACCATCGACCGCATAGCGGCGGAAGCGCGGCGGATGGGCGGCAGTCTCTATCAAGGGATGCTTTCCCTGGTCCAGTCAGAGGATCTGCGCAGCCGGGCCGAGCGGGCGCTGATGGCCTTTGCGACGATGGTCCATCAATGGACGGAGCTTCGCGAGGAGCTCAGTGTGGCACTGCTCATCGATCGTGTAATTGGCGATACCGACTATGAATCCTACACGCGAGATGGCAGCGATCAGGGGGAATCCCGGTGGGAGAACGTGATGGCGCTGCGCGCCGTCGTGGCGGAGTCCCTCAACATTTCATTGACCGATTTCCTGACCGATGTTGCATTGGTGGCCGACGTCGACGAACTCTCCGAAGAGGTCGATGCGGTGACGTTGATGACTTTGCATAGCGCAAAGGGGTTGGAGTACCCGGTCGTGTTCCTCACAGGATTGGAGGAGGGACTGCTGCCGCACAGCCGATCGATGGAGTCCCCATCCGAGGTCGCTGAGGAGCGGCGTCTGCTCTACGTTGGGATGACGCGGGCCGAGCGGCGCCTGTACCTTACCTATGCCTTTCGCCGCGGATGGCGGGGATACCGCGACAGTGAACCCTCTGCACCCTCGCGCTTCCTCGATGACCTGCCCGATGAGGTGCTCAAACAGGCTGAGGGTCGCAAGCAACGGGGATCGCGCCCGAGCTGGAGGGCCCAGTCCTGGGGGGTCCGATCGACGCCGGAGGTAGAGGTGTCCCGGCCCGAGCTGCAATATCGCTCCGGGCAGCGGGTCTCCCACGCTTTCTATGGTGAGGGGATGGTGCTGGAGAGCGAACTTGAGGGTCGTCACGAGATGGTCACCGTGTTGTTTGGTAATGGGATCGGCGTAAAGAAGCTCCTGAGCAGCATGGCGCCGATGGAGCCCGTCTCGGAGCATTGAGACCTGGGCGCTTCCAGGACAAGAAGGCGGACCTAAATGGCAGGAATCACATCCCTCGGCGGGGTTAGGGGCCCCCGGGCCCGCATCGGGCTGATCGGGAGCTTCCTCGCTGTGCTGTGTCTGGCGTGGTTGGCTGCCATCGGGCTTCGGGGTCATCCGGGAGCCTGACTGCCATGGCCGTTTTCGGCAGACCTGCCGGCGGTGCCATCCGGATGACGGCCTCCGGTTATGACTGGGGCGGCGCACTCGGGGCGCTGCCGAAGCTTGGGCTGGCCCAAGACGTGATCAATTGTACTTTGGAGACCACCGCAGACCACGACGGCGGACAGCAACTGGAACAACCACGATTTCGACACCACTATCCAGGTCTCCAACTACACGAGTCTGTCGCTTGTGGCCGCGACAGATGTTCCCGGCGCCTTTCCGTGCCTACGACACCGGATTTCTTCCGACTTGACAACGCCACGGTCGGCGCGCTCTATACTATCCAGGCCAAACCGGATCGAACCGTCAATTACAACCTGGGCATCAAGCGTCTACAATGCCAACCACGACGTGATCATCGTCGATGAGGACACATCCTCCTACAGTGCGAGCATTTCGCTGATCCCCGATAATCCCGGGCCTTTCTATATCGAGGTCTACCAGGTCAGCGCACAATGCTCGGGCTACACTTATTCATTGATCTACAACTACACGGCGCCCACGTCAACGCCCACGGCAACCCCGACCGGGGCACCCGGGCCGACATCGACGCCGGCCCCCGGACCCACATGGATGACGGGATTCGACCAGTACGAGCCGAATTTCGAGTTCGACCTTGCCACGACGATTGCCCCGGGACTCAGCTATCAGATGAACTTCATCCCCTGGGGCGGGGCAGACTTTGACAATGACTATCTCAAGGTCCGCGTCAAGCCGGGTCTGCAGCTCACGTGTGAGACCTCGGACCTCGATCCGGCGGTGGATCCCCGGATGGTGTTCTACAATGGGCCCGGCGATCAGTTCTTCGTGATGGCGAACGACGACATTGCGCTGGGCGACTTCAACAGCCGTCTTTCCTACTACGCCAATTACGAGGGCTTTGTCTACATTCTGGTGGGACAGGGAACCCGGATGGCCAGGCGCGACACGGTCAACAGCTCCTATACCATCTCATGCAATTTGGAAGTTCCGGGTCAGCCGACGCCTGCGCCGGGGCAGCCGACGCCGGTGAGCAAAGCCCCTGAATACCACGCCTGTGGCCACAGTTGCGCCCACACCGACGCCGCAGACATCGGTGATAGCGACGCCCACGCCCACGCCGGAGAGCGGGGAGCTTCAGCTGAACTTCCGCTTGGTCACACGACCGGAACCGCCAACTGCGACACCCGAGCCAAATGGGTTCCGCACATTCCGGGTGCTGGTGTACTTCGACGCCGACCTCGACGGTCAGATGGGCGCCGGCGAGGGTATTGCCGGCTTCTTCGTGCAGGTGCTCTCTCCCGACGGCAGTGCTGAATTGGCGCAGGGTTACACCGACGAACAGGGCCAGCTCTCTTTCACGGTGCCCACGATAGGCACCGTCCGCGTATTGGTCCCTTTGTTGGGCTACGACCGGCTGATGGATGCGTCGAGGCCCGAGGTGAAGGTGCGTATCGTACCGCCCAGCCTGCCGGATGCCATTCCGTGATCGCGTCTGAACCGATACCGCCCGAGGCGTCATCTATGACCCAGAAGACCGTCAAGGACTATTACGCTATCCTGGGTGTGTCGTCGCAGGCATCGTTGGAGGAGATCCGACTGGCCTATCGACGGCTGGCGCGCGTCTACCACCCTGATCTCAGCATCGATCCCGATGCTGAAGAACATTTCAAGGAAGTCAACGAGGCATACGATATCCTGGCCAACGCTGAGAAGCGGCGGGCCTACGACTACTTCACGGCTGGAACAGCGGAGGATGAACCGGTGGAACCGGCAAGCATGTCACAACAGCCTCCTGAGCCTCCTGCCCCCCCTACTATGGCGCCGGAACCGGTGTGGCGCGATGTTCAGACCGGTGAGCTGCGCCCGGAAACCCAGCCCCCTGCGCCGGAGAGCCATTTCGGAGCGTCGCAGAATCTCTCCCCCTACCTGGGCGATCTTGCTCATTATCATCGGCGGCTGCGTTATTGTGAGCGTTGCCGTCGGTGCGGCACTTTCTCTCCAGCGCAATCGTCGCCACAGGCGGGGCCGAGTCTGTAGGTGTGACCAAGCTTATGACCTTCATTTCTCCTCCCGAGATCCCACAGGACCGGACGGTCATTCTCGAGGACAATACGCCGCTGCGGACCATCGCGCCTACGGCCTTGGATATATCCGGCACGCGATACCCGGTCACGGCTGTTTTGCCGGAGCAGGGACGGTGGCCACTGCCGGCGGAGCAGGATAATCTGGGGCTCTGGATCTACGGCACACTGATCAACTACGTCATTGGGCTGCCCTATACGACGGATACCGAATCGTTATTGGCGGGTCTCACCAGTGGTGATCGCATCACGCTCACGCTGGAGAATGGCACGACCCTGGCGTTCGGGTCGCCGCAGACGAAGCGGGTGGACGCTGCCGATCTCTCGCCCATGGCGCAGGGCAAGCCCGAGATCACGCTCTTGATCCTGGGTAACGATCGCCCCAACCGGCTGGTGGTGCAGGCACGTTATCTGCCTGAGGACACGTTGCCGGCAGCCGAGCAGAGCGCGGATGGGCTTAACGTCCAGATTGATAGCGCGGACATACTGCCGGACGCGACGACCGATCCGGCTTCGTGGTATTTCGTGGTCGAGTATCAGGTGATGAACACAACCGGTTCACCCGTGGACGCCGGGTTTTTCGATATGGTCCTTGAGGACGGCGATGGGCAGCGATACGTGCTAAACGAGGCGGCGACTGAGCTTGGACAGCACGGTCGGCTCAACCTCAGCCTGGCGCCTGGCGCCACCGCGCAGGGGAGCGCCGGCTATGTGATCCCACGCACGGTCGCGGTGCCGCTCGTTTGGATCTTCAGGGCCGACCCCGCGTCCAGCGATTCGGCAAGATTCGTCACCGGTTTCAAGCCGCCGGCGCCGGGTCCCGCGGTGCCGGATGTCGAGCTCACCGACGTGTTTCTCGACCGGGGCCGGAATGTCCTGGTCGTCTCCGGAACCGTGTATAACGATGGGAAGTCGGATCTGGCGGTGGCTGCCGACCTGGTCGACCTCACGTCGAGCGATGGCACAAGCAGCCTGGCGGCTGCGTCGCCACTTCTGCCGTGGACAGTGGCTGCAGATGGCTATCAGGACTTCGAACTGCAGTTCACCGCGCCGGAGGAGGCAACGTCGGTCCTGCTCAACATCCTGGGGTTCACGTTCCAAATAGACGGTCTGGCCCCATAGAGGGTCTCGTTGAGACCTAAAGACGGTGCCCAGGCAACCCTGGGCACCGTCTTTATATGTCGTTGTAGGTCCGATACTTGCCGGGTCACGTCAGCATCGCCAGCACACCAAACCGCCCTGTCTTGCCCGCTTCCGCACGATGAGAATACCATTCGGTGGTGTGGCAAGCTGTGCAGATAGCTGCCTGATCGACGCGCATAATCCCCAGCCCGGCCAACTGTCCGTAAACCGCCCCGGCGAGATCCACGTACCACTGCCCGTGCGTCTGCGTTGCTATCTGCATCTCCGCCGGAACCGTTGGTTGTACCGCGGTCACGACCTCTTCGCCCACCGCATAGTGGTCAAGCCCGATGGCGGGACCAATGCCTGCCCAAAGGTCTTGGGGCATCGAGCCAAAGCTGTCGGTCATAGTGGAGACGGTGGCGGCGACAACCTTCGCCGCGACGCCCCGCCAGCCGGCGTGAGCTAGGGCTGCGATATGATGGACCGGGTCATAGAAGAGTACCGGCACACAATCCGCAAATCGTAGCAGCAGCGCGAGGCCCGGTTGGTCTGTGACGAGTGCGTCTGTCTCGGGGATGACGCTCCCACCGTCTCCCAGACCGACGACAGCGACGCGTCGACCGTGGACCTGGTGCGGGCTGACGACCTGTCCCTCGGAGAGGCCCATCGCACGAAATAGCCGCTCGTGGTTCGAGCGAACCGCATCGTCGTCATCCCCTACGCTACTACCGAGGTTCAAGCTGTTGAAGGGATGCCCACTTGTGCCGCCGAGACGGGTCACCATCGCGTGCCGGAAGCCTGCATGAGCGCCGGATTCGGGCTCGCCGAAGCGGTACCACGTAACCCCCACCTCGGCGTGTTCGACTCGCTGCAGCGGCATTCGGTTCCGGCTAACGCCGCGTGAAGAGTGTCTTGAGAACCAGCCCTACCCAGCCGACCGCCCACGCACCGAGAAGAATGCCTGCCAGGGCCACCTTCTGTTCATCGATGATTGGCTGGACGCGGGCTCCCTCAGGACCAACCTCAATGTATGCAATCGGGCGGGCCTTGGCTCCGGCGCCGCCACCGGCGCCGGAGGCAGTGCGGCCATGGTCCTCGCCGCAGGCACATTCGCCATCCGCGCAACATTCATCGCCCGCATCGTCGTCCCCACACGCGCATTCGCCATCTGCGCAGCAGGCATCGCCCTCGTCCTCTCCTTCGCATTCGCATTGACACTCCGCGCCAGGCGCAGAGCCGGCCCCGATGCCAAAGCCGTAGGTCACCTCGGCTACGGGAATCAATACGCGTCCTTCAATCGTCTCCGGCTTGCCGAAGACAGCGTTGACATTGACCTCTTCCGGCAGCTTCTCCAGCCGCTCGATGATGGCCTGCAATCCTTCCATGTCAGTCCCTTCCTTTCACTTGCGCCTGAGAACTCGGCTTACGCCGATGAGTACCACACTGATGAGCGCGATGCTCGCCGCTGCCGCCGCCATCGTGCTCAGGGTGTTGGCCGTCGTGTTGGGGATTTCGTGCCAGGTGGCACCATCTGGCGTCTCCACGACGACAGAGACGGGTCGCAGGCGTACAGACTGGAATAGCCCCCGCCCGCTCCACCGGCGAGACATCGTGTTGACCAATACCGAAGGCAAAATCCGCCGATCCCCCACCTCGATGGGATCAGCGGCGACCACACGTATATTCTGCTCAGGCAATTCCATACGGAAGCCTCCCTGGGACAAGCCCTTTCACTCGACGATGGCCTCTTTGTCGCAATAGCTTGGCCATCCGTGGGGTAGATTCATCTCGCAGACATCTGTGTCGACAGGATAGCGTGTCAGCTCCATGGCCATATCCAGGCCGTCCGCGACGTCATCGAGAATCTCCGCCAGGATTTCGTCTTCGCTGCGGACCGCAGGGATCCGTGCCCTCAACCACTGGGAGGCCTGCAGCCGCTCCTGCTCCGGGAGCTTGAGCAGGACCAGCTCTCCACTCCCGATGGCAGCCAGGGTTTCGTCGATACTGTCGTATCCCATCATCTTGGTAATTTGACGTGCTCGGTCGATCATTTTGATCCTCCTTATCGCTGTATCTTTTTCAGGTGAATTCAGTATAACCTCGACTAATCCACGAAGTCAACTTGGGGGATGAGCTGTGAGTAGTCGCGAACCGACCCGTTGTCGAGGCAACACTCGATAATCTGGCGGCCGAGTGGATCGAGCCCCTCTGTCATGAAGAGGCCCAGTTCTTGGCGGAAGAAGTCGTAGAGAATCCGAGCCCCTTCATCGTAACCGCCGTTGCCGACCTCGGGTTGAGTGTTGACCTGGAGAAACCATCGCGAGACAAACCGGCCCTCGATCTGGAGCTGATGCAGGGCGTAACCCAGCAGCGGTGTCCGTGCCGGTCGTATCTGATCTGCCTTGAACTTAGCGCTTCCGCGGCGCGCCAGGTATTCGCGCATAATCCATTCGGCCATAAAGCCCACCCGCCAAACGCCGATGTATTGGTTGGGACAGAGGACATAGCGAGTATTGGGGTTGTCGCGGAACTGAGCCAGCAGCAGGTTCGCCTGATCCACTCGCAGGCCCGTGGCGAAAGGCCAGTAGGACCCAACACCTTCGCTGCTCATCCCCTTGGTATCGATAATGCTGGGGTTGTCGTGACCGCGTGGTGCCGCGAGCCGCCACAGCCAGGCCAGGGCCGGTGGCAGGAGATGGAAAAGCCCGATAATGCCATAGGTGGGGTGCTCCTCGGTGCACGGGGGCGTCCGCACGCCATAGCTCCGGATGTCGACCTGAACGGGCTCATTCACCACATCCGGCACGATCCGTCTGGGGATAACCACCCGCGGATTGGGACATGGCTTGCCTGGCTCGTCCTCGATATGCTCCCAGATCAAGGCGCGGCTGCCGGGCACCGCATAGAGGTTCATAAAGAGCAGGGGCACGGGCGGCTCCGCCGTCAGGCGCTCCAGGTGTACGTCCGTGCCGTAATGGTCAATGTGGTTCACGCGGAGAAACCAGGCCTCCTCGGCATCGGTGACCGTGAGCTTACCCGAGTCCGATTGCAGGGAGGGGTGGCAGAGCGCCATATCATCCGTCACGGGTTGGAGCTCGCAGGACCGTGGGATCTCCAGGAAGCGCTGCTCCCCGGTGAGCATGTTTTCGCCCAGCATCAGACGACCATCGTCCTCCCGGTGGGCGTGCTCCAGCAGCTCGCTCTTGCCGCCGCCGCTGGCAGCCTCGTGCATCATCGTGGTCACGTTGTCGTACGGGGTCACGACCCTGACGGTGGCGCAGTGGGTCGTCACCCAGCCCTCCCGCTCTCCCTGTGCCAGCAGCATTCCATATACGCCCTTCTTGGCACTGGGTCCGGGATAGAGGTTGTAGGAGAAGACCTCGTGGATCTCGGGCAGCCGGTTATGGACAACAACTTGCCTGCCGTCATAGTGAGTATGGCGGAAGGGCGGAGCGACGTAGATGATGGACCGCGGCATGAAATTCTCGGGGATATCATCCTCGGGAATGATGCCTTGTAACAGGGCCAAGCTCAGGGCAAAGAACCCCGCATTCGCGGGCGCGATGGCCACGGAGTCCATGCCCATACCGGGCTGTCCGGCGACATATCCGAACATAACCAGGGGGCGCGCAGCCAACCACGCGAACGTGGCTTCTCGCACGCCGCCGAAATCTTCCCCATAGCGCTCCCAATAGGTGGACTTGTCGGTCGGACCGTCGTCGGCCACGACCAGGCAGTCGGGATCACGCCGTCGCATATACGGCTCAGGGTAGTTAACCGAGACGCCGTTGCGCACCCGGGCCACGATAGCCTCAACCGTCTCGCCGAGTTCGGGCACATCGTAGGCAACCTCGAAGTGGTTGCTGCCCAGCCCGCCGCACGCCAGGTTGATCAACTCGTCCATCGTGCTCGCAATCGTCAGGCTGGGACAAGCCTTCACAATGCGGGCAGCTTCTACAGGTAGATGATATCTTTCCCAATCCATAGCTCTCTTCCTTCCTCTTCCTTCCCTCTAATGAAAAGCGGCGCTCTGATGTCGCGCCGCCGGCGGTATCCTGGATGTCAGCCCTCTACTTAATCCACCTCCACCGGCGCCTGGGCTCTGATCGCTTGCCACAATCGCTCGGGCGTCACCGGCGTCCGGCGCATCATAATGCCGGTGGCATCATAGATGGCGTTGACGACGGCCGGCGCGACGCCATTGAC
This sequence comes from uncultured Chloroflexia bacterium, assembly GCA_963751345.1. GTDB lineage: Bacteria > Chloroflexota > Anaerolineae > B4-G1 > SLSP01 > PWVB01. Next base: position 163,834 of record CAVVUS010000030.1, on the reverse strand, counting down.
GACGATCTCGGCCACCGACTTGACCCCCACAGGATGGGATGGCTCGAACGTCTCGACGAAGATGGTTCGCATAGGTGGCGTTTCGTCTGCCCGGAAGACGCGATAGTCGTCAAATCGAGGGTTAACCGTTCGGCCTTGCTCGTCGTAGATCAGTTCCTCCGTCAACGCATACCCAAGTGCCTGGTGCATGCCCCCCTCGGCTTGCCCGCTGGCCGTTAACGGATTGATGATCTGACCTGAGTCCAGCGCAATCAGCAGCTCGTCGACTGTGGTTTGCCCGGTTTCCAGATCGACGGTTACCTCTGCGAACTGGGCCGCAAATGGCGGTGGGCTGACCGGACTCACAAACGACGCATGTCCCATAATCTGGTGTTGGTTCTGGGTGTGCAGGGCAAAGAGCGCGATCTCCCGAAAGCTGAGACTCGAGCCGTCTTCGCCCCACGCGTGCCCCTCCCGAAGTGTGAAAGACGCCGGGTCGCTCCCCGTCATCTCGGCGGCGACCGCGCGAATCTGCTGTGCGACCTCCTCTGCAGCGCGTGCGACGGCCCCGCCACTGATATAGGTTGTGCTGGAAGCGTAAGCTCCCTTGTCGAATGGGGTGACGTCCGTGTCCGAAGAGCGGATGATCAGGCTGTCCAACCCACATCCCAGCACCTCGGCCGCGATCTGGCCCAGCACCGTATCGGATCCTGTTCCGAGATCGGTGGCCCCCATCATCAGGTTGAAGGAACCGTCGTCGTTCATCTTGATGCTGGCCGCGGCCATGTCGAGATTCGGGATGCCGGAGCCTTGCATCAAGAAGGCGACCCCGATGCCACGCCGCAAGTGGGGGCTGCCCTTCACAATGTGCCAATCGGGACTGCCAAACTTCTGATACCATCCTACTGCAGCCGCGCCCTGCACAGCCGCCTCCCGCAGGGCATTGGTTTCAATGATCTCGCCTCGCGCCTCCCGACCCTCACTCCAGGTCTTGCTCATGATGTTCTCGGTGTGGGGCGCGATGATGTTGTTGAGGCGGAATTCCAGCGGATCGATGCCAAGGTCGTGGGCCACGCGCGTGATCAGTGTCTCGGTGGCCACGACGCCCTGCGTGACGCCGTAGCCGCGGAAGGCACCCGCCCGCGGACGATTCGTGTAGTACGTCTCGCCCCGGAAGCGGACGTTGGGCGTGTCGTACAGGGGGAGTGTCTTGTGGCCGGTGTTGCCTAGCACGGTCAGCCCGTGACCGCCATAGGCGCCCGTATCGCTGAGCACGTGCATATCCTGCGCCACGATCGTGCCGTCCTTCTCGACCGCGATCTTGTAGGTCACGCGCATAGGATGCCGCGTGGTCGTGTAGATAAACTGCTCCTCACGGCTCAATTCCAGCAGCACCGGGCGTCCGGTCGCGATGGTCAGGTGGGCGGGAATATCCTCGTAGATCTCCTGTTTGTTGCCGAAGCCGGCGCCGATCCGGGGCTTGATCACACGAATCTGGCGCTCCGACAGCCCGAGGACGGGCGCGAGAATCCGGCGTACGTGGAATGGCACCTGTGTCGATGTCATGATCACGAGCCGGTTGTCCTCGTCCCAGTACGTCAGGGTCACCCAGGGCTCGGGCGGCACGTGCTTCATCTTTTGGGTCTCGATGGTCGTCTCGAAGACGTTGCAGTCTTCGTCCTCGCAGGATGCGTCGACGTCACCGATGTTGATGTCGACCCTGGCGACCAGGTTGTGCGCGGGGTCGCTCTCCCCGAAATTGACGTAATCGTCCTGATCGTGGATCACCGGGGCACCCTCGCGCATCGCCTCGTCGAAGTCAAGCACCGCCGGCAGGACTTCGTAGGTCACCCGAATCAGGCCGAGGGCCTCTTCGGCAATCTCCGGACTCTCTGCAGCCACGGCGGCGACGCGGTCGCCAACGTATCGGACTTTGTTGTCAAAGCTGACGTAGTCCAATGGGCCGGGAATCGGGTAGGATTGCCCCGCGGTGGAGAAGACGACGCGCGGTACATTCCTGTAGGTCAGGACTGCATGGACCCCGGGCAGGTTCTCGGCCTCACGGGTATCGATAGCCCGGATGCGGGCGTGGGCGTGGGGGCTGTGAAGAATGCGCCCGTACGAGCATGCCCCGACGCTCAAAATCGGCCACAAAGGCCGGTTGACCCTCGGCCAGTTTCGGCGCGTCGACTTTGGGCAACGGCTGTCCCACCACGGAGAAGCGCTGTGATTCGGCGGTCACGAAGACTTTCGGCTGGGTCCGTACACGGGTCTGGACGCCGGGCTGAGCAGCGCCTCCCGTTTCGAAGGGGGCCTGTCCATCATCCAATAGGGAGGCCGGCGGCGAGGCCAATAGCTCTTCCGGTATTTGGAACAGGTCCGCACCGGAACTCCCGCCGATCGGACCGGGAATCTCGCCTCTCAGGATCGCACCGGCTCTCAGGATGGCCTCGACAGGCTTCGCGTACCCCGTCTCGCGTGAGACAATACCGCTGATTGCATCACGGACTTGCGCTTCGGTGGGATTGGGGACGCGATCCAGGAGTGCTTTGCCTGCGAGGATCAGGGCGGGCGTATCGTAGCCGCTCTGGATGGCCCCCGTCTCTATGAAGGCCTGCTGCAGTGGATGCCAAGTGCGGTCACGATTCCAACCGGGCCGTGGCTGCTGTGCCAGCCCTTCGAGGGTGAGGATCTCCGCACCGTCCACCTGGGCTGCAAGCGTCACCACACTGTTGCAGAGGCGGCCGTTCACAAGCACCGTGCTGTAACCGTCTGCACCATCCTCGCTGCCGAACTTCACACTGCGGAGTCCCTCGCGTCGCAGCAGGCGGAACAATGTATCACGGGGCATAACGTCGAATTGACGACGTTCGCCGTTCAGAACGATGCGACAGGTGACTGTCGGCGTGATCTCCATAGCTCCTCGAACACGATACTCAAACCGGCCAATTCATGTCATTGTACCGGGATTGGTGTGTCTGTCAAAGATCTGGTGACCTGCAGCGCCGCTCGGATGCCGTAAATCCGAGGCGCACTGGCCCTGTGTTGGAATACTTTCGTGATCGGAAAGGCTGGAGGCCAAGGACGCGCGGGTTGGATCGAGTCGTGATGCTGGGGGCGATCTCGGCTAAGGGCCGGTTGACCAGTCTATGCTGACGTAGTAAACGGGAAGATAGAGGCGATAGGGGAACCCCCATAGCTTCAGTGAGGCGAGGTTGGGCTGCCCGAGTGCGGCATGTTCGGGATTACTGAGCGAAAGCGTGATCGCCTGGGTGGTCGTCAAGGGTAGCCTGGTGATCGGGACCCCGAATTGCCGCTCTAGGGTTCCGGGGGGAAAGGTCAAAGTCCCGTGGGTGGCTACATAGCCGGCGCCTGCGATGCCATTACGATCAACCGTGGCATAGTCGACGGTCACTGTGAGGGCCGTGGGATGGCTAAGCGTCACCGATATCGGGACAACCGTCGGCGCCGTCGTGGCGGTGTAGGTCGCGCTGGTGAACGCCGCAAAGGGGACCGGCTGCGCAACCGGAATCAGGCACCATCCGTCCAAGCTGCCCACGTCTGAGGAGGCGAGGTCGACGACGTGCAACTGCCATTCTCCCGCCAAGGCCGAATCCACAAAGCCGCTCAACGGTTCATTAGGCCGAAGTGAGCTGTCCAGTGGGTAAGCCGGTGTCGCATTCTGACAGCTGTCTTCTGCGGCAAGGGCGGCTTCGTCATCGAACGTTACCGCCAGGTTGCTCCCGCTGCACCCAAACGTGTCTGGGGGCAGCCCCGGGCGATCGAAAAGGGTGATCGTCTTCCCTGTTGAGACCTGTTCGAGGGAGATGACGAGGTCACCGACCCACGAGTGCGTCAGGGAGATCTCGACATTCAGGTCGGTCAGTGCGCCATCCGACGGGACCTGAAGAAGATCTGTGACACCTACAGCATTGGCATCCGGGATTCCCAGGTGCGGTTCGCTACACAGCGGGAGGGCGTTGGGTTGCGTCGTGAAGCCATAGGCCTCGGAGGCCGTGCCCGGCCCACAGACATTCTCCGCGATGACGCGCCAGTAATAGAGGGTGTCCTGTGCCAACGCCTGCGTCAGGGTGTGGCTGACCGTCTTTGATGTAGCGGTGTAGACGAGGTTTGAGAAAGTCGAATCCATCGAGACCTCGACGGTATAGAGCTGAGCCTGTGGCACGGATGCCCAGGAGAGCGTCGGTCGTAGCGACACGTTCTCTGCGCCATCGATCGGGCTGACCGGCCCGGGTGTGCCGGGCGAGGACACAAAGAGATCGAGGCCGATCGTCACCGTCTGGACCTGTGTCGGAGTGGCGCCTGTCACATCGATGAGATAGTTGCCCGGGGCAGCCTGTTCCGCCGGATCGATCGTCAGTGTGCTTTCCATACCCGCCACGACGGGATTAGGGGTGAAGACCGTCGTGGCGCCGGCAGGCTGTCCGGCTGTCTGCAGCGCGATCTCTTCCACGTAGCCGGCAAACGCGGTCGTGCTCACCGTGTAAGATCGCGGAGCTGGGCCGGCAGACCGCCTGGGTGGTACGGTGTCACCTGAAAGGCGAAGCCGGAGGATCGCTGGCAGTTGGTGCAGACCAGGGCGAAATCCTGGTCTGTGGGATCTCCATTGCCGGGTACCCCGTCACCGGCAACGTTTGTGCCTTCGACCGAGATCACGAAAGTGCCTTGCACGCCCGCCGGCAGGAAGACGCTCTCCACGTTGTTGCGAGGATCGGCGCTGCCCCCGGGGATTGACGTGGCACCCGAGAAGCTGTTGCCGCGGTAGGTCTGTCCTCCGACGGTGACCACGAGATCGAGATTATTGACGTACGCCGCGGCCGTCGTCGGGCCGGGGACATCGGTCCAGGCAAGGGTTACCCGAAACGGAATGTCGTTTCGAGCGATGGATCCCTCAAGTACCACGGATTCGCCGGTGGAATGGAGTACCGTTTCCTGATCCTGCACGATCCGCGGGACATCTTCAAAGGCTGAGCCCAAGTCAAGAGCGCCGTAGCCCTGTTGATAGGACGGAAGCGTATCGCCCGAGCTGACTCCATCAAGGTAGCGCGCTGCGTTGACGAGGTAAGCCTTCACCATAGCCGGGCTGGGTGGCGTGTCGGCGTAGTGATCCTGGTAGAAGCGGAAGAATAGGGAGGCAGCCCCGGCCACAGCCGGCGCGGAATGGCTGGTTCCGGACGACGCTGCATAGAGCGTCTGTCCGATGGGGTGGTAGGTGTCACAGACGTAGGCACCGGTATATGAGGTGCTCTGGGTTGCGGCTCCCTGAATGTGTGTGCCCGGCGCGACCAACTCGGGTTTCATCCGCCCGTCAACCGTGGGCCCCCGGCTGGAAAAGCTCGCGATGTCATTAGCATTGTTGGCCGCGGCTGGGCCGAAGCCACAACCATCGGTCCACGTTGGCCGATAGTTCTCCGATGCGCCCACCGAGATGACATTCTTTGCGTTTGCAGGCGAGCCTGTCGTGGTAGCGTTGGGCCCCGAGTTGCCCGCCGAGAAGATGATGGTGACAGGCTGTTCCCCGGGTGTCAGCGGGTCCGCGTCGCGTACCAGGGCGTCATAGGCTTGGTCATCCACCAGGTATTCGCCCGTGCCGGGCTGCTCGCCCCACGAATTCGAGATGATGCGTGCACCTAACGTATACGCGTTAGCCACAAGCACCGAGTAGCTTGGGGCAGACCACCCGCTCGAATTTCCAAAGACTTTCGAGCCCGCAATTCGTCCGAAGGGACTGATTCCCAGCCCGTAATTGTAGCCCCCGCCATCCTCATAGGGATAGCCGGTCAGCGCGTTGTATCCGCCAACGATGGACGCGTTAAGGTTTCCGTGGCCGCCTCCGCCATCGGCAGCGGGGTCCTGCGTCCAGTTATAGTTGTAGATCAGGCGATCGGCCAAGTTGGTGTCGCCAAGTTCGTAGAAGTCCGGATGCTGGGGGGTAGCGTCACCGTCATCGATGCCATCATCGGTGATGTCGACGATGGGGTAGGCATCTGCCACGGTGGTGAACCCTACCGTGGCGGTGAGCCAGTGGAGATAGCCAGGTCCGGAAGGCTGCGCGCCATCGAGGGTCAGTTGCCCCGCGACGAGTTGGCCCTGGATCTCGTCCAGGGGCTGCGGCTGCAGGAGCGGCTCGACGGTGATTACATCCGGGAGCTTGGCAAGCCATGCCAACTTCTTCGCCGCGATCTCAATCCCCAGTGTGGTCTTGCTGCGGAGTGTGGATGGCGCACGCACGACCCGGGTAGCCTCTCCCACGATCAAAGCGAGCGTCGATTTCGCGTTGTCGTGCTGATAGACCTGGACGTTCACGGACACATCAATGGCGGAGTCGGCGGAGTTGAGAAGCCCCGGATAGAGCGCGTAGGTCGGGAGGTAGTCCCCCGTCCAGCGCACCGGTGAGCGTGAGGCTACGCGCCCTACCGCATCGCCGGTGCCCCACACGAGGTAGGCATAGTCCGGCACATAAGTCACGATCTCCAGGCCGGCTCGAACCATCTCGTCATACCAGGCGTCTTGGATGGGGCCGGGGAACTGGATCAACCGCAGGGCGGGTTGCGACGTGGGCAGATAGCGCGACTGGCCCTGCGGCACCGGAATCGCATGCTGCAGAGGATCGAATGTCCCTACTCGTAGCCGCAAGCGCGGGGCCGATGCATCCGCATCGACCAGAAAGGATGATTCGCCGTCCGTACGTGTATCGGGCTGGGCATCCGCCGTCGCGGGCAATGCGCCACGGATGGGGATCACTGCAAATGCGACCATCGTGATACCCAGCAGCGCAACCCAGGCGAAGGAGATTGGAGTTCGGTTCATTTTTCCTCGACGACGGTGGAACATACGCTACCCATTGTACACGGAATTGAGTCTGCGTCGAATGAGGCGTGAGTTGATTGTGGAGGGTTGCACTTGCCACCGCTTGGGATATGATGCGGCCTGAATTCACCAGACCCGTGAGGAAGGACGGCATGGACAACACAGACTTCAAAGTCATCTTGGTCACCGGTGCACGTACAGGCATTGGCAATGCCTGTGCGCGGCGCCTCTCCACTCTAGGCCATCGCGTCTATGGTACCAGCCGCACGCCCTCGACTGCGGATGTGACGGATCCCAACTTCAGCCTGATTGGGATGAACGTTGACGATGCCCGCTCTGTGACGGAGGGGATCGAGGGCATCCTGGCAGAGGAAGGGCGATTGGACGTGGTCGTGAACAATGCGGGTTTCGGGTACGGGGGCGCAGTCGAGGACAGCTCTGTGGCAGAGGCAAAGCAGCTCTTCGAGACGAACTTCTTCGGCGTATCGCGGGTCTGCCACGCGGTGCTCCCACATATGCGCGAGCGTGGGCAGGGCCTGATTGTGAACATAAGTTCCATTGGAGGGCTGATGGGACTGCCGTTTCAGGGGATCTACAGTGCGAGCAAGTTCGCGTTGGAGGGGCTGACGGCGTCCTTACGTATGGAGGTCAAGTCCTTTGGTATTCATGTGGTCCTCATAGAGCCAGGCGACATCCGGACGTCTTTTACCGCTAACCGGCGACCGACGTTGGCGACGCGGGAGTATACGCCGTACCGCGAACAATACGAGAAGGCGCTGGCCAGGATCGAGGCCGATGAGCAAGGTGGGCCGAACCCCGATTTGGTCGCCCGCACACTGGTTCGGATTATGAGGCAGCGGACTCCAAAGCCCCGCTACGTTGTCGGACCGTTTTACGAAAAGGTCGCTGTGTGGGCAAGCCGAGTGTTGCCCGGGATTCTATTTGAGTGGCTCATCATGAAGTACTACGGGTTGTAGCGGCGTTCGCACGTTGAGACAACCTACCGTGTGAACGTATCAATCTGCAAACGCTGTAGCGCTCTCCTTCCTACCCTCGCAAGCGTGAGTGTGCTATAATCGAGACAGGGAGAGGAAATCACATCCTACTCCGTATATGGTTGTTGAGGAGACTTCATGGGTAAGCGTGAGGACACGGCCGCCTTGACCAAGGTCCAAGCCAACCTGAACCACCAATTCCGGGACCCAGCGTTACTTGAGCTTGCCCTCACCCACCCCTCCTATGCTCACGAGCACCCGGAAGAAGGGGGGGAGGAACATCACAATCAACGCCTCGAGTTTCTTGGGCGATGCTGTGTTGGATTTCCTGGTAGCGGCGTGGCTCTATCGCAAGTACCCCGACTTTCCCGAAGGCCCGCTGACACGGTTGCGGGCTACTTTGGTGCGCACGACGTCGCTGGCTGATCTAGCGGGTGAGTTGGAGCTTGGGGATGCGCTGCGGCTGGGGCGGGGCGAGGAGGACAGCGGCGGAGATGGACGACCGGCGAATCTGTGTGATGCGCTGGAGGCGACGGTCGGGGCGCTGTATCTGGATGGGGGACTGGAGATCGTCTGGTCGCGGCTGGAGGCGTGGTTTGCGCGCAAGGCCGATACGATCCTGGAGGCCGAGTCTTACGTGGATGCGAAGTCACGGTTCCAGGAATGGACCCAGGCTGAGCTTGGCGAGACGCCGGCGTATCAGATTGTGGCCGAGGAAGGGCCGGATCACGCGAAGACGTTTACGGCTCAGGTCCTGGTGGGACAGTCAATCGCCGGGCAGGGCGTCGGGGCAAGCAAGCGGATGGCAGAGCAGGCGGCGGCTCGCGCGGCGCTGGTAGCGTTCAGAAGTACATTGGAACGCTAAAACGGTGAAGACGTTCCAATGTGTCGACGCGGTAACGTTTTTTCCTGAAAGCTGGTGTTTTACCTATGATGCGTTTTGATCGCTTTACAGAGCGGGCGCAGGAAGCGGCTCAGAGAGCCGTGGAGCTGATGACCCGCTACGGCCATAGTCAGGTGGACGTCGAGCACCTCCTGCTGGCGTTGGTGCAGCAGAAAGATGGCACGGTGCCGGCGCTGTTGGCAGAGTTGGGTGCGGATCCTGTGGCGATGACGGATGCGCTGGATGCGTTGCTGCGCGACAATCCGCGCCCGGGCATTTACGGTGCACGGGGCAACCAGCAGGTGTTCATCACACCGCGGGTGAAGCGTGTGCTGGACTCCAGCCAGGAGGAAGCAACGGCGCTCCAGGATGAATATATCTCAACGGAGCATCTGCTGCTGTCGATCACGCAGGAGCGCAACACGCCCGTGGGGCGGCTGTTGACGGAGAGCAACATCACGCACGAGCGGGTGAAGGAGGCAATTCTGCAGATGCGCGGGGGCCAGCATCTGACCACTGCTCAGGCTGAGAGCAAGTTTCACACGCTAGAGCGGTTTAGCCGAGATCTGACGCAGTTGGCCCGGGAACACAAGTTGGACCCGGTGATCGGGCGATCCCAGGAGATCAAGCGGGTGATCCAGATCCTGGTGCGACGTACGAAGAACAACCCGGTGCTGATCGGTGAGCCGGGGGTGGGCAAGACCGCGATCGTGGAGGGACTGGCCCAGGACATTGCAGCGGACGACGTGCCGGAGATTCTGAAACATCGGCGGTTGCTGTTGCTGGACCTTGGCGCGTTGGTAGCAGGCACGCGATTCCGGGGGGAGTTCGAGGAGCGGCTGAAGTCGATCCTGGAGGAACTGCAGCGGTCGGAGGGCGAGAACATCCTGTTTATCGATGAACTGCACACGGTGGTCGGGGCGGGGAATGCGCAGGGGGCGCTGGATGCGTCGAATATGATCAAGCCGGCGCTGGCCCGCGGGACGCTGCAGTGCATCGGCGCGACGACGTTGGACGAGTACCGGCAGTATATCGAGAAAGACGGGGCGCTGGAGCGGCGGTTTGCGCCGGTCTTCGTCGAGGAGCCGTCTGTGGAGGACACGATCGAGATGCTGCGGGGGTTGCGCGATCGCTATGAGGCGCACCACAAGGTCGTGATCAGCGATGATGCGCTGGTGGCGGCGGCGCGGCTCTCGCACCGGTATGTGACGGACCGGCATCTGCCGGACAAAGCCATCGATCTGATGGATGAGGCGTCGGCGAAGCTGCGGGTAGCGCTGTTCACGCTGCCGCCCGAGCTGAAGCGGATGGAGGCGGAGATCACGCGGCTGCGGGTGGAGGAGGAGGCGGCGGGGAACACGCGGGAGTACGAGCGGGCGGCGGAGGCAAAGACGGAGCGGCTGCGGGCGGAGCAAGTGTTCGCCGAGGAGCGCGATGCGTGGCTGAGCAGCCACCAGATCGACGAGACGGTGGAGGCGGAGGACATCGCGGAGGTAGTGGCGGCGTGGACGGGAATCCCGCTGACGCAGGTGATGGAGCGGGAGGCGGACAAGCTGCTGCGGATGGAGGAGGCGCTGGAGGAGCGGATCGTGGGTCAGGCCGAGGCGATCGGGGTGATCGCGGATGCGATCCGGCGGGCACGCGCGGGACTGAAGGATCCGCGACGTCCGATTGGCAGCTTCGTGTTCCTGGGCGCCTCGGGTGTGGGCAAGACGGAGACGGCGAAGGCGCTGGCGGCGTTTCTATTCGACGATGAGGATGCGCTGCTGCGGGTGGATATGAGCGAGTATCGCGAGGCGCATACAGTGTCGCGGCTCTTTGGGGCGCCTCCGGGATACGTGGGATATGATCAGGGCGGACAGCTCACTGAGTCGGTGCGGCGCAGGCCTTACCAGGTGGTGTTGTTTGACGAGATAGAGAAGGCGCATGCGGATGTGTGGAACGCGCTGTTGCAGATCCTGGATGAGGGACGGTTGACCGATGGCCAGGGACGGACGGTGGATTTCCGCAATACGGTCGTGATCATGACGTCGAACGTGGGCACGGACTACATGCGGCGCGGCGGGGCGCTGGGCTTTGCAAGGGGCAGGGACGACGCGGAAGAGGAGGCCGGGCGGAGGACGTTGGCCGCGCTGCGGGAGACCTTCCGTCCTGAGTTTATCAACCGGGTCGACGAGATCATTATCTTCAACAATCTGACGCGAGCGGATGTCGAGCAGATCGTCGATCTGCAGATGAAGGAGATTCGCGAGCGGCTGCTGGAACACGGGCTGGACGTGACGTTGACGGAGGAGGCGAAGCGGTGGCTGGCGGAGCAAGGATTCGATCCGCAGTTCGGCGCACGGCCGTTGCGGCGCGTGATCCAGCGCTACGTAGAGAGTCCGTTGAGCATTGATCTGCTGCGGGGACAGTTTGTGGGGGAGACGGAAGTGCTGGTGGATTTGGGGGAAGAGGGGCTGGAATTCAAGACAGGGGAGCGTGGGAACGTCGACAAGCTGGAACGTTTGAACGTAGAGTCCTGAGGCATCCTCAAGGCAAGCCCTACCGAACTGCGCAAGCCCACCGCTCGGTAGGGCAAGCGGTTAGGACGTGGAGACGTTCCAACGCCTTTTCGAAAGGAGGTGAATTGACCGATATCCCCTAGCTTGGGGACCAGCCCAGGCACCGGAGCAAAAGTGCGGACCCAATCAAGCTTCTATTCAGACTCGGGAGGTTGAATCCAATGCAAAAGCGTCTTTCATTCATGTTGGTCCCCGTCCTGCTGGTCAGTCTCGTCCTGGCGGCGTGCGGTGGTGGGGCGAGCGGCAAATTCACCGTTGGGATGGTGACCGACCTCGGCGGTATTGATGACAAGTCGTTCAATGCGACGTCCTGGCAGGGCGTCGTGCGAGCGGAGCAGGAGTTGGGAGTTGAGGGATCATATCTTGAGTCCAAGCAGCAGACGGACTATGCCCCCAACATCACGCAGTATCTCAACCAGGGGACCGACCTGATCGTCACGGTGGGGTTCCTGTTGGGCGATGATACGGCTGCTTTCGCGAAGGAGAATCCCGACCGCAATTTCGCGATCGTGGACTACGCGTATGATCCGCCTATCGACAACGTCCGCGGTCTGACCTTCTCGACCGATCAGGCTGCCTTCATGGGCGGTTATGCTGCCGCTGCTGCGACCAAGACCGGCAAGGTGGCCACCTTCGGTGGGATCAACATTACCACTGTGTCCATCTTTATGGTGGGCTTTGAGAGCGGCGTCAACTACTACAATCAGCAGCACGGTACGAGCGTCGAGGTCCTGGGCTGGAGTACGGCTGACAACAACGGTGTCTTTGTGGGTAACTTCGAGTCCACGGACGATGGCCGGCGCACGGGGGAGGAGTTGCTCTCTGAGGGTGCCGATATCATCATGCCGGTTGCCGGTCCGGTGGGCCTGGGCACAGCTGAGGCAGTGAAGGCGGCGGGAAATGCGTGGGTGGTCGGGGTCGACACCGACTGGACGGTCAGCGCGCCTGAGTATGCGGACGTCGTGTTGACGAGTGTCAAGAAGAACATGGATGTGGCGGTCTTCGACACGATCAAGATCGCGATGGCGAGTGGTTTCACCAGTTTTGGTGGGGAGACCTACGTCGGCACGCTGGAAAATGACGGCGTAGGCCTGGCCGACGTCGCCGCGGGGACGGTCTCCGCCGAGGTGCTGAGCGAGCTCCAGGACATCCGCCAGGGGCTGATCGACGGTACGATCGACACGGGCTGGGCTGCGTATCTGGCCGGCCTGTAGGGAACACGGAGTCAGCAAGTAGGAGTAGGGAGTAAGGCTAGGTCCTTATTCCCTACTCCTTGCTCTATATTCCGCACCCACCGCAGTGGGTGGATACGCAAGGAGCAAGCATGCCTCCTGTGCTGGAACTCAAAGGGATTACCAAACGCTTCCCCGGGGTGCTGGCAAACGATGCCATTGACCTGCGACTTGAGGAAGGTCAGGTTCTTGGCCTGCTAGGTGAGAACGGTGCAGGCAAGAGCACGCTGATGAACATCCTCTATGGCCTGTATACCCCGGATGAGGGCGAGATCTTCGTACGAGGCAAGAAGGCCGAAATCCACAGTCCGAGCGATGCCATTGCCCTGGGCGTCGGGATGGTGCACCAGCACTTCATGTTGGTCCCCGTGCTGAGCGTGACCGAAAACGTGATGCTCGGCATGGAGTCCATCAAGTATGGGGTTGTGTTGGATCGGGCCACAGCCGCGGACCGGATTCGAGAGATTTCCGACCAACATGGCCTCCAGGTCGAGCCCGCGACGAAGGTGGAGGATCTACCCGTAGGCATTCAGCAGCGTGTGGAGATCATCAAGCTGCTCTATCGGAACGCCGACATCCTGATCCTGGATGAACCTACGGCAGTCCTGACGCCGCAGGAGGTCGAAGGTCTGTTTGAGGTGATCAGGTCTTTGGTGGCCCAGGGGAAGTCGATCATCTTCATCTCGCATAAGCTCAAGGAAGTCCTGGAGATCTCCGACCGGATCGTGGTGTTGCAGCGAGGCCGGTCCGTGGGGTCGACGACGCCACAGGAGAGCAACGAGCGAAGTCTGGCCTCGATGATGGTAGGGCGCGAGGTGATTCTGCAGGTACCGAAGGGACCCGCCAAGACGGGCGATGTCATGCTGAACGTCGAGGATCTCTACGTGAGGGGTGACCAAGGAAAGGGCGCGGTCGCCGGGATCACGTTCCAGGTAAGGGGCGGGGAGATCGTGGGGGTCGCCGGGGTCCAGGGGAACGGGCAGACAGAGCTGGTCGAGGCGCTGACGGGGCTGCGAGGGGTGGAGAGCGGGCACATCGAGATTGCCGGCAAGCAGTTGGCGAATGCCTCCCCGCGGGCGATTACCGAGCAGGGGACCGCACACATTCCGGAGGATCGGCAGCGAGACGGGGTCGTTCTGAGTTACTCGGTCGCCGACAACATGATCCTCAATACATACTACCGTCCGCCGGTGGCCAAGGGTCTGGTGATGCAAGAGTCGGTGATCATGGAACGGGCTGAGCGCCTGATCGCAGAGTATGACGTGCGCACGCCGAGTCCTGCTACCCCCGTGGGCGATTTGTCCGGGGGCAACCAGCAGAAGGTCATCGTTGCCCGAGAGCTAAGCCGCTCGGTGAGGTTGACGATTGCAGCGCAGCCGACGCGAGGGCTGGATGTCGGATCGATAGAGTATATCCACGCGCAGTTGGTCAAGAAGCGAGATGAAGGCGCGGCCGTCTTTGTGGTCTCCGCAGAGCTCGATGAGGTGATGGCCTTGGCGGATCGGATTATGGTCATGTACGAGGGCAAGGTCATGGGGACGGTGGACGCCAAGGTCGCGACGAAGGAGCAGTTGGGGCTGCTGATGGCGGGTATTGCGGCGAAGGCGTAGGACAGGGCGTCGCCCAGTCTCTGTTATGGCGATCGCCTCTTCGGCAAAGGAGTGTCCATGGACGAAAAGACCGCGGAAGGGGAGAACGGGAAGCGCCGCCGCGAGGCTAAGCCGGAAGCCACAGAGCCATCGCAACAGGACCTGCGGCCCAGCTCACGGCAATGGTGGAGGTCCCTGCTGGTCCCGTTTCTGGCGATCGTTACGGCGCTGATCATTGGCGCCTTGTTGATCGCGTTCACCGACGATTCGGTCTACGCGGCTTTCAGGACCGGGGTTGGACGCGGCCTCCTGCAGGCACTGATCGTCATCGGCCGTGCTTACGGTGCGTTCTTTACGGGTGCCTTCGGCAATCCTGTGACCCTGGTCACGGCGCTGGCCAGCGGCCAAAGAAGCCAGATTCTGCGTGCGATCTATCCCTTGACCGAGACCCTCCGCATCGCGACGCCCTACATCTTCGCGGGCCTTGGCGTCGCCCTGGGTTTCCAGGGCGGTCTGTTCAACATTGGCGCCGAGGGCCAGTATTTCGTGGCGGGGCTGGCGACTGTCTTTGTGGGTTACAGTTTCAAGGGCTTGCCGGGCATTATCCACGTTCCGCTTGGCGTTGCTTGCCGGAATGGTCGGCGGCGGCATCTGGGGGGCGATTCCGGGGTATCTCAAGGCCAAGACGGGAGCACACGAGGTCATCAACACCATTATGATGAACTACATTGCTTTCCGCCTGGCGGATTATCTGCTGGATGTGGGGGGACCGATGGCTCGCGGCGATGGCCGCCCGGTCAGCCCCGAGATCTTGCCGGGTGCCTACCTCCCGCAGTTCTTCCCGAACCGCGTCGAACTCCGGGTCAATCTCGGCTTCCCGCTGGCCCTGATCTTCGCGTTCGTGGTCTGGTGGCTGCTGTACAAGACGACGGTCGGGTACGAAATCCGGACGGTGGGGCAGAACCCGCGGGCGTCGCGCTATGCCGGCATGAATGTCGCGCGAACCATCGTGATCACGATGGCGCTAAGCGGGGCGTTGGCCGGGCTTTCGGGGGCAACGGACATCCTGGGCGTGCTGCACTTCATGCCCAACGCTTTCTCCTCAGGCTATGGCTTCGATGCGATCGCGCTGGCGCTGCTGGGCAAAAGCCATCCCCTGGGAGTGGTACTGGCTTCGCTTCTCTTCGGCGCGCTGCGGGCGGGCGCGCAGAATATGCAGGGCATTGCTCAAGTACCGCTCGACCTCACCTCGATTGTGCAGGGGTTGATCATCGTCTTCATTGCAGCGCCGGAGATTGTGCGGGCCCTCTATCGACTGCGCCAACCGCTGGAGGGAGAGGAGCTCGTTTCGACCCGCGGCTGGGGTGAGATCTGAAACAGACTGCGTTTGCGCCTCAGACGGGGCATCGCCACGTCTCTACAGGAGGGAAGGATGGCTTTCATGACGGCATCTGACAAGGCCCGGCGAAGGGCGCGGACGCTGGGTATCGTCTTCTGTGGCTTTGCACTGGCCATCGTGCTACTTTTCTTGCCCGGAACCCAGGCCAACGAAAGGACGACCTTTACCTTCACGGAGTTGCGCGGCGAGGCTATGCCCGTCGGGGACCTGGTCTTTTCTACGCAGATCGGGCTCTATTTGCTGGCTGCACTGGCACTTCTCGCCGGTATCTGGCAATTGGCAAGAGGATTTGCCCACGCGAATGGGATGCTGGGTGTGGTCGTGGGCCTGTTTGTCCTGGCTTTCTTGGCGTGGGCCGCCCGTGGCAAGTCTATGAACCTCTCGGGTATGATCAACTCCTCGTTGTTGCGTGCCATTCCCATCATTTTGGCCGCGCTGAGCGGTGTAATGTGCGAGCGTTGTGGGGTCGTGAATATCGGAATTGAGGGCATGATGTTGGTGGGGGCGTTCTTTTCAGCGCTTATCGGCAGCTTGGCCGAAAGTGTCTGGATCGGGCTGGCAGGGGCGATGATCGGTGGCGCGCTCATGGGCGGTCTGCTCGCAGTGCTAGCGATCAAGTACAAGGTGAATCAGATCATCGCCGGTACGGCGATCAATATCCTGGCGACCGGATTGACGAGTTACTTCAGTTCCCGCTACTTGCAGAAGAATGCGGCGCTGAACAGCCCTCCTACCTTTGCCCCTCTTCTGATTCCGGGGTTGTCGCGTATCCCGATCCTTGGGCCGGCGCTCTTCAGCAACACCTTCGTGGTATATCTGGCCCTGATTCTTGTGGTCGTCATCCAGTGGATGCTGTTCTATACGCGCTGGGGGCTGCGCACGCGGGCTGTGGGTGAACACCCGCGGGCCGCCGATACGTTAGGGATCAATGTCTTCAGGACACGCTACGCGAACGTCCTGATCGGCGGGGCGATCGCGGGGTTGGGAGGGGCCTACCTGGTTCTGAGCTCTGTGGCGCGCTTCGATGAGCTGATGACTGCGGGCAAGGGCTACATAGGCCTCGCTGCGATGATCTTCGGCAAGTGGAATCCGGTCGGCGCCTTGGGATCCTCTCTGATTTTCGGGTTTGCCGACTCTCTGCAGACGAAGCTGGCGATTCTGGCGGTGCCGATTCCCTCGCAGTTCCTGTTGATGGCGCCCTATCTGGTCACGATGATCGTGCTGGCCGGGGTCGTTGGGCAGTCCCGCGCGCCTGCCGCAGACGGGGTGCCGTATGAGAAAGAGTAGGGGAGCGTTCGAAAGTTACCACGTGGGAACCCTACCGAACTGCGGTAGGGCAAGCTGTTGAGACGTGTTAACGTTCCAACGTGGTAACGAGTGAACTTGGAAACGTTCGAACGTTCTAACGCTCTCGCCCTTCCGCCGGAGTTCGTCGCGCGCATGCGCGGGTGGCTGGGTGACGAAAGTGAGGCCTTTTTCGCGGCTCTCGTCAAACGTGACGTGGGGCTGAGGCTGAATCCCCGCCGGGGTAGCGCTCGAGACGCTTAGGGCGGCCCTGCCGTGGGCGACTGAGCCGGTACCCTGGTGCCCCGAGGGGCTCGTGCTCAGGGCGGATGGGGCTTCCGGCGAGGAGGCCGAGGATGAAACCCCTGTCGGCAAGCATCCCTATCACACCGCCGGCGTGTACTATATTCAGGATCCCAGCGCGATGGCGGCTGCGATGCTTCTCGACCCGCAGCCTGGGGAGTGGGTACTCGATCTGGCTGCCGCACCGGGAAGCAAGGCTTCGCATATCGCCGCCCGGATGAACGGCGAGGGGGTCCTGGTGGCGAATGAGGTTTCGCGGCGCCGTGCGACGATCCTCGCGATGAATTTGGAGCGCATGGGCGTCACCAACGCTATTGTCACCAATGCGCATCCGGATCGCTTGGCGGAGGTGTGGGCGGCGTCCGCGCCTCGGACGGCGTCCGCGCCTCAGACGGCGTCGCGCGCCCTCTTTCGTCGACCCTTCCCTCGACTTCGCTCGTGACGTGTCCATGGAAAGAAAGGGACTCTTCGACGCAATGCTGGTCGACGCTCCGTGCTCCGGCGAGGGGACTTTTTCCAGGGACCCCAGATCGCTTCAGGAGTGGAGCGTCGCAACCGTGCAGGCGTATGCAGGCCGACAGAAGCGCATTCTGGCCCAGGCCGCGGATCTGGTACGGGCGGGAGGGCGGATCCTCTACGGGACCTGTACTTTTTCTCCGGAGGAGAACGAGGGAGTCATTGCCGCTTTCTTGGAGGAACGACCCGACTTCGAGTTGATCGATCTCCCACGTTTGCCCGGCATGGGCCCAGGACATCCGGAGTGGCTCGAGCGCCAGAGTACTGTCGAGCGCCAGGGTACCGGGGAGGCTGCTGCGGATCTGCGGCGGGCCGGACGATATTGGCCCCACACCGGCCCCGGACACGGACATTTCTACGCGATGATGCGGCGGCGAGGGGAGCCACCTGATGATCTGCCTGCTCAGTGGACCGGTCAGGAGATTCCGGGACGCGTCCTGCGACTCTATGAAAGGACGTTAGGTGAGGTGTTGCGAGGCGACCCTCCCGAAGCGGGGCTTGTCCTTGCCAAAGACGATCAATGCTATATCACGCCGATGGAGCCGGCACTCCTTGGACAGGTCCCCATACTACGGCAGGGGTGGTGGGTGGCGTCGCTACGACACAACAAGGTGCAGCCCGATCACGCACTGGCCATGGCCCTGGGGCCGGAGGACGTCCGGGCGTCCCTGCGGCTCTCTCCGGACGATCCACGGGTGGATCGCTTCCTCGACGGGGGTTTCTGGGCGGACGCCGGCAGGCCCGGCTATGTGTTGGTGACGGTGGATGGCTTTCCCCTTGGTTGGGCCAAGCGCGACGGCAACCGACTTCGCAGCCGCTTTCCCGTGCATTTGCGGCGAGCACGGGCGGGGTGAGTCAGGCAGCCTCTACCGGTCAGCAGTTAGCGAGAGAGCGATAATCAGCATCGCTGTAGGACTTACAGCGCCTGCCTGCTTCAGCTATCATCGTCGCCGCCGAGGATGACGGCACGCTTTCGACCGGCGCTTTCCTGAGGGCCCACGAGCCCCATCGCCTCCATTTGTTCCATCAGGCGGGCCGCCCGCGGGTAGCTGATGCGCAGGCGCCTCTGGATCCCTGACGTGGTCACTTTGCCCCGGTTTTTGGCGTAAGCGATCGCCTGTTCCAGCAGATCCGCATCCTCATCCAGTCCCTCGATGCGCCAGTTGTCAGGACCCCGGGCCTCGGCAAGGATGTCCCAGGGCGCCTTCGCGGGAGTGGCTCCGGCCTCTTGCTGCCAGAATTGGATGATTGCCTCCAGCTCGTTGTCTGAGATATAGCATCCCTGGACGCGAATTGGAGCCGATGCATCCGGCGGCAGGAAGAGCATGTCGCCCGAACCAAGCAGTGACTCGGCCCCTGGGCTGTCAATGATGACCCGCGAGTCGACGCCACTCGCCGTGGCGAAGCTCACGCGCGCGGGGAAATTGGCTTTGATCAGACCTGTGACCACGTCGGTGCTCGGACGCTGCGTCGCGACGATGAGGTGGATCCCGGTGGCGCGCGCCATCTGCGCGATTCGCGTCAGCGTGCGCTCGGTTTCCTCGGGCGCGGACATCATCATATCCGCGAGCTCATCGATGAGAACAACGATGCGTGGCAAGGGCTTGCCGTCGTCCTCCCCTCCAGCGGGAAAACTCGCGCCGCCCTTGGAGGAGGTTTGGGAAGTGCGGCGCCGCGCCAACCGCGCGTTGTAATCCTCGAGATTCCGCGCTACCGACTTGGCGAAGAGTTTGTAACGTTCGTCCATCTCGTGAGCAACCCAGCGCAGTACCCGCAGTCCGCGTTCTATGTCGGTCTCAGTGCTCCCGAGCAGATGGGGTAGGCCGTTGAGATGACTTAGCTCCACGATCTTGGGATCGATCGCAATCAGCCGTAAGTCGTCGGGCGTGTTATTCATGACGAGGCTTGCAGCCACGGCTTTGATGAAGATCGACTTCCCGCTCCCGGTGGTGCCTGCGACGAGCAGGTGAGGCATTCGCGAGAGATCGGCGACTTGGGGGCCGCCGGCGACGTCGAGTCCCACGGCAAAGCAGAGCGGCCGTCCACACTTGCGAAACGCCTCGCTTTCCAGCACCGACCGCAGCCGGACGATGCTGGTATCGGCATTAGGTACCTCGATGCCCACGACCGCTCGGCCCGGGACCGGGGCTTCTACGCGGAGGGAGCGGGCCGCCAAGGCCAACGCGAGGTCGTCGGACAGGGAGGCGATCTGGCTCACACGTACCTTCCGTCGCCCTTCCCCGGCTCTCCCCCATGGGAGAGGGCTCTTCCCCCCAGAAGCGGAAGGCGTCGGCGATTCGCTGTCGCCGGAAGCGGACCCGCGACTGATGTAGCCGGGAGAGACCCCAAACTGCGTGACCGTTGGTCCCGGGCGCACCTCGGTGACGCGTGCTGGAACCCCGAACTGTTCGAGGGTCTCCTCGATGATGCGGCTCTTGCGCTCGATCTCCTGCGGATCCATGCCGGCAGTGCGCGACTC
Source organism: uncultured Chloroflexia bacterium (assembly GCA_963751345.1). Classification (GTDB taxonomy): domain Bacteria; phylum Chloroflexota; class Anaerolineae; order B4-G1; family SLSP01; genus PWVB01. Next base: position 143,783 of record CAVVUS010000030.1, on the reverse strand, counting down.
TTGGAGAATGGTCAAGGGTACAGGAGAGGCGGTATGCGGGACGAGGGATAAGGAGCGGCGGGGTTTGGCTGCCGTCTGCTTTGCGCCTCTGCACCTCGGGCGGACTTGCTCAAGGTGGGTTGTTGAGTGAGTGCGGGGCCAGATGATTGGGTCGTCAGGTAGCTTCCTTTGCCTGCGTTACCAATCCTCTGTGCCTCCGAAGGCATCGGCGCCTGGGACGGAACTGTGCCTGGGAGGGTATCCGCATCTGCGAAGCCATACGCTCCCGTGCTCGGAGTCGAGCTTCGCGGGCTGCCCGGTACGCCGACCACACTTCTGATATGCGATTGCCGAAGAGTGCCAGATCTCGGCGCGTGAGGTCGAAGGCCAGGGCGATGCCCACGATCACGACGAGGCCCATCAGGAGTCCTGTGATGAGCGGCCCCAGATAGTCGCTGAAGAAGAGATAGAGCGCCCAGCCGATCACGCCGCCACCTTTTCCCGACTCGACGAGGCTCCAACTGTGCTGGTTGATGAGGGTATAGGTGAGCGCCTGCAGCCCGAGCAGGACAAGTTCCAGGCCCAGGAAGGGACGCCATCGCCACGCCGTAGCCTGGTGGACGAGGTGACGCAGCCAGAGGAGCCCTATGAGTGTGATAAGTGTCGCAACCGGGTAGGCGGCCCAGCCGAAGATGAAGACGAGAAGGCGCACCCAGGCACCTACAAGGGCGCCCGAGGTCGACCCTGGTGTGGGGCTGGCGTCAGCGCCTGGGACGGCGTCCGCGCCTGGGACGGCGTCTGCGCCCGGGACGGCGTGCGCGCCTGGGACAATGTTGACGCCCGGAATCAGGGTGATCAGTGTCAAAATACCAATGGCGATCAGGACCAGAGACAGGATTTGCTGGCCCGCCGGGCCCGTGAGCCAGGCCAACAGCCATCGACCGAGACTCCCACTTCCCTTCCCCGCACCAGCAGCCTGGCGACTACCTCCCCCGGAGGAAGAAGGGGTCTTCGCCTTACTCGAGGACGACGGCGTACGCGCCTGGGACGGCGTGCGCGCCTGGGATGACGCACGCGGATGGGCCATTCCCTTGCGCGCATAGGTGCGCTTAGGCATCAAGCTCCCCCTGGGGACGGTTGTCTGCCGAGCGGTGGGCGCCGGCAGATAGGTGAGGGATCTCGCTCTTGGGAACGAGCGCCAGTGCGATGCGATGGTCGCTGGGTGTCATATCCAGAATACGGACGCAAATGGTCTCTCCAGCCTGGTAAGCGCTATGGATTTCGTCAGCACAGGTGGCGTTATCCAGTTCCGAGATGTGGAGCAGCCCCTCGATGCCGTCCATGAGTTCGACGAAAATGCCAAAGCGCTCGATACTCGCGATCTTGCCGGTGACCACGTCGCCGGGTTGCAGGTAATCCTCAACGCTGGCCCATGGATTGGGCCGGAGTCGCTTGAGGCTGAGCCCGACACGCTGGTGCTCCAGGTTCACGTTGAGGATCCTGACGCGCACGCGTTGGCCAGGCTGGACGAAGTCCTGGGGGTGGCGAACGCGGCCCCAGGAGATCTCGGAAATATGGACCATGCCCTCGATGGGGCCGATGTCGACGAAGGCACCGAAGGGTCGAACGCTGGTAATGGTTCCCTCGCAGGTGCTGCCTATGCATAGCCAGTCGGGCCACTCGGGCTCTTCGAGCTCGCACTCGGCGACCTGGCGCTCGGAGAGGAGGATGCGGTTACGGGTAGGCTCAACCTCGATGAGGCAAAGACGTAGCTCCTTGCCAAGATAACCGGCAAAGCAGGACTCGCGAATGTCTGGATCTGCTGGGAAGGGATAGGCAACGAGGTGAGACGCCGGAACGAAGCACTCGATGTCCTTCCAGTGGGCGATGAGGCCGCCGCGATTGTAGCTGTCGACCGTGAGGTTCATGATCGTATGGTGCTGCTGTAGTTCACGGGCCTCATCCCAAATCTCAAGTGGCACCGCGGGCAGCTCTATCCACTCCCATACCCCAGGGACAGTACCCACGCTGACAGGGCCTTGCTCCAGCAATGCCTGCCAGTACGGCTCGCAGAGGGGGGAATACGGAGGAACGTATGAGTCCATTCGGCCACTCCTTGGAACGTCTGAACGTTTCTACGTTAACGTTCTGAACGTTTGAATGTTCAGACGGTCTAACATCTGCGCCTCGAGACGGCGCCTGTGTCCTGGACCGCATCCTTTTCCATCTCCGTCAGGATACCGGCAAGGTTTTCTATCGCAACACGCTGCTTGCGGTAAAGGTCCGATTCGCTGACCGCCAAGCGCATTGCGACGTGCCGCACTTTTTGCCCTCGCAGGAACTTCATCTCTAGGATATTGTATAACAGCCACTCGGGAGCTGTCAACTTCCGCTCGCCGTCAGGACGCAATCGCTCAATTGCATTGGCCAAGACAGCGCGCAGCCCCTTAACAACGTCGCCCTCGTACTCTGAAGCGGCCTGTCGAACGATGTGAAGCTCTAGAAGCGGATTCTCGGTGAGCCTGGGACCTCCCCAGTAGTGCGCCAGGGCATCGTGTACCCATTGAGGCAGCTCCGGCGATTGGACGAGAGAGAATCCCACGACGGATTCGGCCTCGTAGCGCAGCATACCGCCGCGCATTTGGATGTCCCTGAGCTCGGGCAACAGAGGGGTAAAGGCGTCAAAGACGACCTGTTGGAGACGCCGGTCGGCCAGCGCCGCGGAGGCCTGCAACAGCAGTTGGTCGAGCACACTTTGCTGGTCGGGCGAGAGCGGGGTTTGGATGTCAGGGGTCCTGAGACCGACCAGGCCCAGAAGCGGAGCCGGGGAAGCCGTGGTTTCCCGGCCCTGCGTCTGCTCCACCGCTTCGTCGAGGGCGATCGCTTCGACGCTGCTCGGGGCAGGCTTGGCGCGGAGCGGCAGGACCCAATGGCCATCCCAGCGGATGAAGTCATCCTCCTCACGCAATTGGGTGACCTCGCTGAGGGGGACGCCGGCGATCTCGTCCTCAGACATGGAGAGGTCGCACCAGATCTCCCAGCGCAGCTTGCCGTCCTCGAGGATGGCCAAAAAGCCGCCGTCGCTGCGCATAAGTTCGCAGATGGCGGCGAGAACGTTCTCAAGGAATTGGTTGACGTCGGCAGTAGTGAGCAAGCGTTGGCTGAGCTCCTGGACCTGGGCTACCTCCAGTGCGCCCCCGCGATAGAGCAAGAGGTCAATCAAGGGTTTTAACAACTCGACGCCGAGTTGTGCAACGATGATGGCAACGGCGAGAAAGATGAGGGACAGGGTGTACTGACCGAGGCCAAGCGCGGGTTCGAGCGTAAGGCCGAGGCCGAACGCGATGAGTGCCAGGATGGCTGTCACGGGACCGCGCAAGAGGAACCGCACCATACGATGCTTAATGACCCGATCCGGCATCAACGTGCCGAAGAATGCTACACTGTAAGCGACCATTGCGAGCATTACACCCACCGCGAGGTTGCCCGTGATGAGGAATCCCTGAAGGATGCCGCCGCCCAGGAGCCGCTCGCCCAATCCAGCGGGCCACCCCGAGAGGAGCAGGTAAGGAAAGACTCCCATCGCCGGTGCCGCAAAGCCGATGGCCAGATAGCCCATACGCCGCCGGGCAGCGCGGGTATAGCAGCGCTCACGGGCAATCAGGGTCTCGCGCAAACCCCAGAGCGCGACGACCGCAAAGAAGAGCGCGAAAGGGTAGAATAACGGGCCCGGCTGCAGATGCAGCGGTAGTCCTCGTCCCCGGGCTTCCCACGAGGGGAGAAGGAACGGCAGAGGGGGACCGGACGACAGTGTCGGTATAGAGGGCCAAGACGGTGATGACGCCCCCCAACCCCAGGCTCACGGCTCGCAGCCAATCGGGAAAGCTACCCCTCAGAACGGTACGGTTCAGAAGCCGGCTGCGTATTGCACGCACGAATTCGAGGTACAGCGGCGGGGTGAAGGCGATGCCGATCCACTGGAGACGGAGCAAGCTCTCCGCTTCCCCGGGACCCGTGATGTTACGCAACAGCAGGTCCACCAGGTAGACGACGATCACACAACTCAACAGGCCCACAAAGGTCTGGGCGACCTTGCTCCTGTGATTGTAGACGGTTAGATAGAGGACAAGGGCTAACGCCGTCACGCCGACACCGGCTGTGAGGACGTCGCTGGCCCCGCTCAAGAAGTGCAACCAATCCATAAAAGCTGTTACCCCAATCGAGCCTGACAAACCCTCGTCAAGCTGCTAACGGATGCTCCGCTCCATCAGGCTATCGTAATAAGTCAGCGGATTCTCTGTCGGAAGAAAAGCGCCACTTCCTGACCGGGCCAGTAAGCGTCCTGGAACCCGCAGAAGGCAAACCGGTGTTTGAGCGCGAAATTGATGGCGGGGTAGGCCTTGAGCGGACAGACGAGGACGAGTTGGTCGATATGCTGGCGGTTGCACCATTCTGTCGCACGCTGCAGCATCGCCGTTGCCATTCCCTGGCGACGTTCGTCAGAGGCGACTGCCAGATCGCTGATTCGAGCCTGATGCCGGGCCTGATCGATGTCCAGCCCGATGTACCCGATGATCTGCCTGTGCTCCACGGCGACCCAGAATTGGTCCCGACTTTGCCACGTCTTGAGCAAGTTCGAGCGCTCTTCACGCGCCTCGGAGGGCGTCTGTGCGCTGTCCAGTACGGCAGATTGTATGTGCAGGGTGCGGGGTAATCGGATCTCACGGAACGAGACGCGCCATTCTCCCCCCTCCTGACGTTCGTCCATCTGCCAGGCCATGTCAGTCTCATACGAGAGATCGATGTCGAGACAAGGCTCCCAATCATCATCACGGGCGATTCGAACAAGCACGATTACCTCCTGCGTTTGCACGTTGGCATGTTAGCACGTTTGCACGTTTGCATATTACCGGCTAGAGGCCCCGCGATGCGCTCAGGGCGGGCCGTCTCCGCGCTCTCGCGTGCCAACCCTTGTGCTAACGTTCTTCAGTTCCAATGTTTACCGGGATGGTACACGATGCCGTATTCCCATAGATATCCACGACGACAAGACGGAACCGATAGGGGCCGCCGGGCGGATAGCGGGACGCGTCCGACACGTCCCATTGCCCAAGCGAGCCGTTCTCAACCGGTTGGTCGATCTGAGCGATGAAATTGGGCGTGTCGGAACCGGGGAAGATCACCTCGAACCGGTAGTAGGAGAACGCGTTGACCTGGGCTGTGCCCAACACTTCGACGATGCCTGACAAACCGCCGCCTGCTACGGGAAAGGTGAGTTGGGCCCCAGGGCTTGGGCAGTCGGGTTGCAGGAGCTCTTGCGGTATGGGCGTGCTCCCGCCCCCGACCGCTCCTGGAGGAGGCGTGGGTGAGGGGACGAGAAGGTCCGGGGCGGTGACCACGACATCCGTCACCGCTCCGGAAGCCGTCAGTGTGGCGTTGGGGATGAACTGATTGGGTGCCGGTGTCAAGGTGAAAAGCCCGTTGCTGGGTGTGGCCGTTCCGTTCCCCGGTCCTCCCCCAGAGGAGGAGAGGGCGCCGGAGGGGGCCCAATAGATACTGATAGTAAAGATCATCGCAGCCAGGGTCAGGAATAGCGCCGCTACGAGCCACGCACGCGCCATGCGCTGGTGGTAGACCTCGCGCTCCAGCGTGAACTGCGCTGTGTCACGCCTGCGTTTCGACAGCAACGCTGCCATCACATAGCCCAGCGCTCCAATCAGGCTGATCACAGAGATCCAGATGACCTGTTGGCTGAGCCAGTTGAGGATAACGTTCATAGGTCAGGCAGCAATCTGCTTTCGAAGGATGCCCCGTACAATCGTCTCCAGTCGCGGCACCAAGGTCTGTCCGGCCTCGATGACTTCCTCGTGATCCGGCCCTGCGCCGCCCTCTTCACCCGAGAGTGTGTTGGTGATGCCGGAGAGTCCCAACACCCGCATGCCGCTGTGGCGCGCCGTGATCACCTCGGGAACCGTGGACATACCGACCGCGTCGGCCCCAATAGCGCGAAGGAAGCGTACGTCCGCGGGAGTCTCGAAGTTCGGTCCTGCCAGACAGATATAGACGCCCTGCTGAATCGGGATCTTTGCCTCAAGGGCGATCTGTCTGGCTGCCTCGCGGAGTTCCGGATCGTAAGCGTCGTTCATGTTGGGAAAGCGTGGTCCGAAATGGTCGAGGTTAGGCCCACGCAGCGGGTTTGGCCCCGCCATGCCGAGCAGGTTGATGTGGTCCCGGATGATCATCACCTCGCCGGGGCGATAGGCCATGTTGAGCCCACCGGCTGCATTGGTGACGATGAGTGTTTTGGCTCCCAATAGGGCCATCACACGCACCGGGAGTCCGATCTGGCCCATGCTGTAGCCCTCGTAGTAGTGCGTGCGCCCTTGCATCACGATCACAGGCTGTCCCTCCAGGGCACCGAGGATGAGCTTGCCCTGGTGCCCCTGCACGGTGGAGACGGGGAAGTGAGGGATGCGGTCGAAGTCGATCCGCACCGGGTCCTCCCTCCCCTCTTGGGGGAGGGCCGGGGAGGGGGAAGCGCCTCGGACGGCGGTAGCGCCTCGGACGGCGTTAGCCAGAGGATTGAGTCCCGATCCAAGGATCAGCCCTACCCGCGGTACCAGGTCCGTCTGCTTGCGGATAGCCGATACGGCTTCCTGCAGGTCATCCATCGTGACGAACGTTTCCATCGTCGCGCTCCTTGTTGTACTGCGCCCGCGGATGTGCATGGTTGTAGGCCTCGCGCTTGCGGCGACTCGAAACCTCTGTGTAGATCTGGGTGGTGGTGATACTGGCGTGTCCCAATAGCTGCTGAACTTCCCTCAGTTCCGCGCCGCCTTCCAACAGGTGCGTGGCAAAGGTGTGGCGCAATGAGTGCGGCGTGATCCAGGATGCGAGTCCGGCGGCTTCGACGTAGTGCTGGACCAGAAACCACAACCCCTGACGCGTCAGGGGTTGCCCCAGGTTGCTGACAAAAAGCGTCTGCTCACCGATGTCGCGAAGCAGAAAGGGCCGTCCTTTCTCGATATAGGCGGCCAGGATCCTGCAAGCCTTGGCGTGCAAGGGGATGATGCGCTCCTTGCTTCCCTTCCCGAAACAGCGAACGGTCCCGGCCTCGAAGTCTACATCCCTGGTCAGGACGCTGATGATCTCTGACGCTCGCATGCCGGTTGCATAGAGCGTCTCCAGGAGGGCTCGGTCGCGAAGGGCCAAGGGTGTGTCCTCTACGGCAGTCGCATCGAGCAAGCGGGTGACCTGATCCTGCGTCAGGGCCTTGGGCAGCCGTTTCTCCGTTTTCGGCTGGTGCAGCCAATCGAGCAGTTCAGGTCCGGTGAGACCCTCCGTGTAGAGGAACTTGAGGAATGCGCGGGTCGCCGCAATCTTCCGGGCCACCGTCGCGGATTTGTAGCCCTCCTCCTGCAGCGAGGTGACAAAGTCGTCCAAGTGGCCGGGCTTCAGCGCGGCGAGCCAGGTGTCTGTGTCCCCTCCCAGGCCCTTCCCCCGACTTTGCTCGGGATATGCCTCAGGAGGTAGAGGAAGCACGGATGCGTGGAAAAGGTATGCCTGAAATTGCCGCAAATCACGTTCGTAGGCCGCCAGGGTGTTCGGTGAGTAACCTCGCTCGAATCTGAGGTGGTCGACGAAGCGTCGAATCAGGGAATCCATAAGTTAGAGATCCCCTGCGTCTGTGTTGCGCCACGTCCGTTCGCCATCTGTGCTCATCTCAGCCGTCACCCTGAATGGGCGGTGGACGTAGCTCTTTCGGGTGGCCATTTCCCACAGGTCGCGGGCGATCTGTTCCGAGGCCAGAGGGCGCCCCAGGGCTCGTGAGCGTTTGGCCATGGCCAGGCGCTCCTCGGGCCGGTCGAGCAGCCGCGCAACCGCCCGTGCGGCCTGTTTCGGAAAGGGCGCGAAAACGCCGGCGCCGTTTTCGACGACGTGGCTTACGTTGCCCTCTTCCTGACCGGGGAGAGCGGCATAGAGCACGACCGGCAAGCCGACGATAAAGGCCTCAGCTAACGAGTTCGGCCCGGCCTTGGTCACCAGGAGGTCGGCTGCACGCATCCAGACTTCCATATCGCCGACAAAGCCCTCGATCCTGATCGACGCGGGCAGACCAAGCTGGGTGAGTTCCTCGTAGAGAGCATGGTTCTTGCCGGTGATGACGACGGTGTAGGGAGGGGGACGTCGCGGAAGGCGAGCAATGGCCCGCACGACCGGTGCTATGGGGCCCATCCCCTCACCGCCGCCTACAACAAGAACGATGTCCTTGTCCTGGGGCAGCCCCAGACGTGCCCGCGCCTCCGATTTCTGTAGGTTCATCGCAGAGAGGAAGGCGTGGCGGGTGGGCATTCCCCTCACACGGACGCGCTCCTGGGGGACGCCCCAGCGGAGCGCGCGTGCCTTTGCGGCGTAGGTGGGCACGAGGTAGGCCTCAGCCCCCGGCACGAACCAACCAGCGTGAGTGGTAACGAGGTCGAGAGCCACAACGGCCACCGGGGTCTGCCACCCCATCTGTCGCAGCCCCAGGAAGAGTGCATAGTTTGGGATCGGATGGAAGGAGGCAATGACATCCGCGGGATGATGCCGCAGGAGGCTGCACATAGGTGTGCGGGCATAGGGCCAGACGATCTTGGACATGGTCTGCATAAGTTTGACACCGTCGGAGAGGTGGAATCCCACGCCCCAGGGGATTCCGCTGAGGGCGACACAGGTAGGGTACCAATCCGGGAAGCGGCGAAAGGGCCACCGGCCAAGCTCGACGAAGACATCGACCATGTCGATCTCAGCACCTGCCCCGTAGAGGCGTTCCATCTCGTCCTTGACGGCCTGGGCAGCGGCACGGTGTCCCCCGCCGGTATCGGAGAACAGAAAAAGGAATCGTCTCATTGATTCTCCTCGGAACGTTGTCACGCTAATACGTTCAGACGTCAGAACGTTCTCCTCTTTCAACAAAACGCTTGATCCTGCCCTCAAACCGATGTCGCGGCACCAAGACATACCGTCGACATGTTGTACATTCTATCCCGATATCCAGCCCGACCCGCAGGACCCTCCACGTGTTCCCACCACAGGGATGGGCCTTACGCAGCTCCACGAGGTCCCCAATTCGCAGCTCTATAGGCCCGGGCATTGACAGCTATCCCCGTATCTGGAAAGCGAGTGCGAGCAGCCCCAGCTCCCCGGCGCCCACCAGCAAGATGCCTAGCCATGCGCGCACGTGCAGTGCCCGGACAGCCAGGCTTCCGCCGGGCGAGCCGTCCGCAGGTCGATCGGCCTCTTGCAGGTTCGTGGCATCCAACAAGACATACCGGGGGACCAAGACGAAACCGGCTACCGCGCCGGTCACAAAGCCTCCAAGGTGTCCCCACAAACTGATGCCAGGCAGCAGTCCTATCCCGATGTTGATCAGTGCCATTCGCGCCAGTTGTCCCAGGAAGCCTCGACCTCCGACAAGAAGGTCCCGGTAGAACCAGAAGTAGACGACGAGAGCGCCGAGCACACCCATGATGGCGCCGGAGGCGCCCACCGACGGGGTATTCATCGGCGAGAATAGCGTGACCAGGACACCGGATCCCAAGAGCGCGAGGCCATAGATGATCAGGAACCGTTTCAGGCCAAAGAAGCGCTCTGTCAGCCGTCCCAATCCATAGAGGGCGTAGAGATTGAGGCTAATGTGGATGATATTCGCGTGTAGAAAAGCTGCCGCGATGAGCCGCCACCACTGCCCATACTGCAACACCAGGCGAGGGACCAGCGCCCCATAGGCCGTGACGGCGCGGCCAAGGGCATAGTCAGCGAGGAACACCAGCACATTGAACCCGATCAGTACGTAGGTCGCCACGGCGCCGGGCCGGCGGGCGGTGGCAGACCGGCGGCTGCCGGGAAAGCTCGGCAGTCGCAACCGCTGTGGAGGGGGGCTGGTCGGCGGATACAGCTCATGTTCAGGGGTCATGACAGCGAGACCCGCCTCGGGATCACGCGATGGTGCTCCGCGTCAATGATATTGAGGACCTGGTCGACAGCCCGGTCGAGCTCGCACTCGCGGTTGATGACAACGTAGTCGAAGTCAGTAATATGTCCCATTTCCTGTCGGGCGGTCTCAATGCGTCGCTGGAGCTGCGAGTCGGATTCGGTCCTGCGCTTCCGCAACCGTTCGACCAGCTCCCCTTCTGATGACGCGCTCAGGAAGATGAGGATGGCCTCCGGAATGAGACGCCGGATCGTAGCAGCCCCCTGGACATCGAGCCGCATGACGACGTCCTGCCCGCTTGCCAATGCCTCGCGTACCTGTTCCTTTGGAATGCCCTTGTACTGCCCGTAGACAACGGCATACTCCAGTAGTTCGTCAGCTTCAATCATTGCCTCAAAGACTTCCTGCGAGACGAAGAGATAATCCACCCCGTGCACTTCGCTAGGCCGCGGTGGGCGGGAGGTGGCGGTCACCACGAAGTGGAATTGCGCCCCGCGGGTCTTCATCCACTCAACCAAGCTGTCCTTACCCACCCCGGAGGGGCCGGAAATGACGACGAGTAGGGGCGAAGCCTTCGGATGGTAGGGATCGATAGCGATGTCGTGGCTCATTTATTTGCTCCCAGCCGCCATTCCCGGTATAATGACCTCGCTCTGGCTAGATCGCGTTTCAGACCTGGCCGAGTTGTGTTTTGAGGGCTCGTTGGCCCTTGAGTGACGCTCGGATAAGTCTGCATCTTCGATTGCCGATTGCGGGTTTGGAATAGGGAGGCGGTCAGAACATCGGTCCGTCGCTCTCGTGATTCACAAATCCCGTGAGCAGGTCTTACTATACCACAATTGAATAAGGAGAGGAAAGATGCCGATCTATGAATACCGTTGCGCCGATTGCGGTCGCCGCTTCTCGGTGTTCTGGCGCTCCTTTTCGGACGTTGAAGAGAACAAGATAAAGTGCAAGCGATGCGGGAGTGAGGAGGTCCGGCGCCTGGTCTCCCGCGTGCGCGTGGTTAGGTCCGAAGATAGTCGCCTGGAAGATATGGCCGATCCTACTGCTTGGGGTGACTTCGACGAGAACGATCCCAAGAGTATGGGGCGATTTATGCGCAAGATGATGAACGAAATGGGTGATGAAGCCGGCGAGATGGGGCCGGAATTCGAGGAAGTCGTCGACCGCCTCGAGGCGGGCCAAAACCCCGAGGATATCGAGAAGGAATTACCCGACCTGATGGGTGAAGGTGGGGGTCCCGGAGGCGGGATGGGTCCGGGCGGGGGTGAGGACTTCTACAGTGGCTCGGATTTCGACGACTAGTGTTGGGGGGCCTATGGAACGCGTGGAGTGGCTCTCTGACAGGGCGCTGGGCTCTGATCCTGGGCGCCTCCAGTGGGTTCGGCGCGGCCGCGGCCAGGGCCCTGGCCCGGGAGGGTATGCACATCATCGGCATCCATCTCGATCCCCGCCGGACGCTTGAGCGAGCCGAGGCGGTGGTCGCCGACATCGAGACCGCCGGACGGCAGGCGCTGTTCTTCAATACGAATGCTGCTGACCCGAGGCGACGGGCCCGCGTGATCGCGAGCGTCGGCGAGGCATTGTCGTCGGATCCGGTGGGCAGTATCCATATGCTCGTGCACACGCTCGCGTTTGGGAGCCTCCGCCCGTATATCGCCGAGGATCCTGGCACGGCAGTTGACGAGAGCCAGATGGAGATGACGCTGCGGGTGATGGCGCACAGTCTGGTTTACTGGACGCAGGATCTCATCGCGGCCAACCTACTGCGGCGCGGCAGCCGGATCTACGCGATGACCAGCATCGGGTCGCAGCGCGTTTCATCGCACTACGGGCCGGTGTCGGCGGCAAAGGCAGCCCTGGAGGCGCATGTTCGCCAGCTTGCGGTAGAGTTGGCACCTCGCGGAATCGTGGCGAACTGTCTGATGCCGGGGGTCACCGATACGCCCGCGCTGCGTGCCATCCCCGGGCACGAAGCGATTCTGGAACAGGTTCACCAATTCCATCCGGCAGGCAGGCTGACGCAGCCTGAGGACGTTGCGCAAGCCTTGGTGGCGCTCGCGGATCCGCGCCTGACGTGGATATCGGGCGCTGTGATCCCTGTCGATGGCGGAGAGGCTGTTGTTGCTGCCGGTTGATGGTAGCACTTATGTTGACTTTGCGCTCAGGTATGATACAATATCTGGAGTTTATTAGACCCACTTAAGTTGCGCGATACAGAATTTCTGCAAAACTGAGTGGAATAGGAGTTCATGTGGAAGAATTGAATCACACCCCTGTGCCTTCTGAGCCCGTGGAAACCCAGACCGAGATGCCCGACGAGGCGGAAGATACGTCGACCGCGCCGGAGACTGCTGTAGCGGAATCATCTTCGCCGGTGGCGGCGGTGCCTGCAAAGACATCCGCGTCCTCGCCTGAAATGACCCCTGCAGACACGGGCAAGACCTCTGCATCCCCCGACGCGGCCCCTCCAACTATGGATTCGGCTGCTTCTTGGGAAGACCAGCTTGAGGAATCTCTCTCCGGCAGCACGCTGAAGCGTGGTGAGCTGCGCGAGGGGACGATCCTGTATCGCAGGAACGATGGATTTGTCGTCAGCATCGGCGGAAAACGTGACGGGTTTGTGCCGATCGAGGATATCCAGGACGTTGTGGGTAGGGAGTTCAATGTCGGGGACGAAGTCCCTGTCGTGATTGCCCAGTTCCGGGATTCCGATGGCAACGTTGAGCTTTCCATCTCTCAGGCTTTGCTTCAGGAGGACTGGCTGATTGCCGAGAAGCTTCTCGAGAGCCAGGAGGTTTACGAGTCTCGCGTTAACGGCTCTAACCGGGGTGGTCTAACAGTCGACTTCGGTCGTCTGCGAGGTTTCGTCCCGATGTCGCAGTTGATTGGCTTCAACCGCATCCGTCAACCCGCAGAGCGACAGCGGCGTTTGGAGGCGATGGTTGACGAGGAGATCATGCTTAAGGTGATCGAAGTCAATCGCCGCCGGCGCCGACTGATTCTGTCGCAGCGGGCTGCTGCGAAGGAATGGCGCACGATTCGACGTCAGTCGTTGCTTGAGGAACTTGAGGCCGGTCAGGTTCGCCGTGGCCGGATTAGCCAGATTACGGACTTCGGTCTGTTCGTCAACTTGGGCGGTATGGATGGCCTGGTGCACATTTCCGAGCTCTCCTGGGGGCGAATTGAGAACCCTGGGGAAATCTACCACGCGGGCCAGCGGGTCAAGGTCAAGGTGCTGAACGTCGACAATGACCGACAGAGGATTGCGCTGAGTATCAAGGCGCTTACGCCTGATCCGTGGGAGAGCGTGGTCGAACGCTACACGGTCGGGCGGCTTGTCGAGGGCAAGGTCACACAGGTAGTCGACTTTGGTGTCTTTATCGAGCTTGAGCCTGGCGTCGAGGGCCTGCTGCACAACTCCGAGTTGCGCGATATCGCGCAGCGTGAAGAGCTTTCTACGGGCGATAGTATTCTTGTAAAGATCATCCGAGTCGAGCCGGATCGCCGTCGTATCGGCTTGAGCGTTCGGCAGGTTCGCCCCGACGAATGGGAAGAGTGGGCGCTCACCCAAATTCAAGAGGAAGCTGAAGCTGCCGCTGCCGCAGAAGTGGAAGAAGACGACGCGGTTGAGGACGATCTCGATTTCGACGATTTCGGTGACGACGAGGGCCTCATTGAAGAGGACGACGTCGAGGAGATGGACGAGGACGAGGAGTTCGACGACGAGTGCGGACGAGGCGTCTGAAGACGAGGCGTCTGAAGACGAAGCGCCTGAAGACGAAGTGTCTGCGGACGAGGCGTCCGGCGACGAAGTGTCTGAAGACGAAATGCCTGACGACGAAGCGCCTGACGACGATGCCGCTTCTGCCGATGAGTCGCTTTCGAGCGGCGAAGCAGAGCCAGAGGATTAGTGCCCGCGTTATGACCACCAAAGAAGAGAAGATAGTAGTCGAGGGAACGGTTGTTGAAGCCCTCCCTGCCACGCAATTTCGCGTCAAGCTGGAGACCGGCCATGAGGTTCTCGCCTATCTGTCCGGCAAGATGCGCAAGTACTACATCCGTATTCTTCTGGGCGATCGCGTTCGTGTGGAGCTTTCCCCTTACGATCTAACTCGAGGACGTATCGTCTATCGTCATAAGAAACAGCGCGCCGGCGGCTCGGACGACGAGTAAGCGTCTCGGACGACGAGAGCGTCTCGGACGACGAAAGCGCACGTTGGCGCCACAGAGTGAAGTCAGACGCCGGCCCTAAGAGGCCGGCGTCTTTTTCGCACTTATTTGCTGCATGAGGGGCGATGATCTATGGACCTATACCAGGCAATCCTAAACCGGCACTCAACGCGACGCTACAGAGATGAGCCGTTGGATAAGGATGCGCTGGCGATGATTGATGACATCATTCGCCACGCTCAGCCCTTAGTCCCTGAGAACCGTTTTCGCGTGATGCGACGTGACGTCGTCAGTGGTGAGGATCTCATCGCGGCGATGGGGGGCTATGGCAGGATCCTGTCGCCTCCTCATTACCTGGTCGCCTACGCGATGGGCGACAGGATGCCCTTGGTCGATCTGGGCTACCGGATGGAACAAATCGCCGTGCAGATGGTACAGCTCGGCATCAGTGTGTGTTTTATCGGTAGTATGGGGCGGGAGGATAACGTCCGCGTGCGCTTCAGGTTGGCCCGTGGCGGACGTACGGGCGCGTTCCTGATCTTCGGGCGCGCCGCAGAGACGGCTACCGGTAGAACGATCAACGCCGTGATCCGCAGGACGTCCGGCGGCGCGAAAAAGCTGTCCGTCCAGGAGATCTTCTTCGATGGCTCGTTCGATAGGCCCGGCACTCCTCCCAAGCACCTGGCCAAGGTGATTGAGGCCGGTCGGCACGCACCTTCTGCCAACAATGTCCAGCCATGGCGTTTTCTGTGGCACGACGAGGCGCTATACCTCTTTCTCAAGAAGCAGAATGCCAGGTATGGCAGCAAGCCGGTGCTCCAGGAATACCGCCACTTCGATGCGGGCACCTGTATGGCCAATATGATGATGGCGATAGAGGTCCTGGGTCTATCGGGCCGTTGGAGCTGGTTGGACGGTAAGGGGATCGCCCTACCGGACTATCCCGAGACGGTGGAACCGCTGGCCAAGCTGGTGGTGGCCTAAGAGTCCACCGGCGTCACAATGCCTTCGGCGACTCGGAAGGTCGTCATTCGCCGGCGGAAGCTCTCCGGGAACATCTCGGCATCCGTCGTCGCGAGGATCGTCTGTTCGACCCCCCCCAGTAATTCCAGGAGATACCCGCGGCGCGCACGATCCAGTTCCGCCAATACCTCGTCCAGCAATAGCACCGGCGACTCTCCACTGATCTCCTTCAGCCACTGCAGTTCGGCCAGGTGGAGGGCAAGCACTGCCGTACGCTGCTGCCCCCGTGAGCCGTAGATGCCCATATCCCGTTCGTTGGAGATGAAGCGCATCTCATCACGGTGTGGTCCTACAAGGGTCATCCCGCGCTCGATCTCGTGGCGACGCCTTAGGGCGAATTGCTGCCGGTACGCCTCGTAGAGCGCATCGATGTCGACAGGGGATTCTTCCTGCGGTTCACTGAGGTAATCCATCTGATTGGCCGATCCCGGCAGTCGTACCGGTTCGAAATCGGGCTCGTATTGCAGCTTGAGCCAGGCCTGGTCCCCAGTGAGATCCCGATGAATATGGTCTATATGGAGGGTGAGTTCCCGGATCACGCGCCTGCGGAAAAGAGAAATCGTGACGCCGGCCCGAACGATTCTCTCCTCCAGCGGCGTGAGCTGCACCGGGATCGCCACCGCGTTTGCGTAGATGCCGGAGCAGGGCATTGCGCCGCGAAACTGCGTTGCGGTAGACTGCGTATACCTCAACGTAGGAAGGGTAGACTTGCGAGAGGAGGTTGTCCAGGTATCGACGGCGATCCGATGGCGGCCCGTGGACGAGCATCAAGTCCTCGGGCAGGAAAAGCACCACGTTCAGGTGCCCGGCAAGGTCGGAGCGCCGCACCGAGCGTTGATCGATACGGAAGCTTTTCTGCATCCTTCGCTGCCCATTGGCCAGGGACTTCCGCTCAAGAGCAACTTCCAGGGTTTCCGTCCGATCTTTGTGGGTGACCTCTGCCCTCAAGTGGGAGTAGGGTAGCATTGCCTCTTCCGCGTTCCAATGGATCACCTGTTGGTCAACACTGGTGAGGGGAGAGGATCCGAGTGCAAGGAAGGCCATGGCCTCAAGAAGGCTGGTTTTGCCTTGTGCATTTGCACCCAAGAGGAGAATGGGGGCGGCGGGCAGATCTAGCTCCAGACGATTGTACGTGCGGAATTGCCGCAAGCTCAGGTTTCGGATATGCATCAGGGGTGTATTCTAACATGAGTGCATGCAAGCTCAAGATGGCGCTATGCAGATCCTTCGTGGGACGATGGTCTCGATTCATTTAGGATAGAAACGAAGTGATGACATCCATGACCACGATCTTGCTCGTAGAGGATGCCTTTGAGCTTGCGGAGGTCATCCATCGGGAACTGCAGGGCTTTGGCTACGATGTCGTCCACGCCGGTGATGGACTCTCGGCACTGCAGCTTCACGCCAGGCACGACCCCGATCTGATCATCCTTGACTGGATGCTGCCGGGCCTTGATGGCCTGGAGGTTTTGCGCCAGATTAGGCAAACCTCGCCGGTACCTATCCTCATGTTGACGGCCCGCGGCGAGGAGGCTGATCGGGTCATCGGCCTGGAGGTGGGAGCAGACGACTATTTGACCAAGCCTTTCAGCATGCGCGAACTCGTCGCCAGTGCCGTGGGCGTGGCCATGACCATCATCGGCGTGATGGTCATCCAAAGCGACTACGCCGGCTTCTATCCCTACACCCTGCCGGTCCTGGTCGCGAACGGTTTCAGTGACACTATCCGGCCCCTCAACATCCTGGAGGAGGGCGTTCGCCCCGTGAAGGAACTGCTGGTCGGAAGCGTAGGTGGCCTCATAGCCGCGGTCCTGGCTGGTTGGGAGGTGACGCGCCGCGACGTTCTGTAAGGGCACGACCCAAGCTGCGGGCTTCAGACGTTGGATGCCGTGGCGAAGTGCCTCGGAAGGCTTGCGCCCGGCACCCGTGACAGCGATATCGCCTCCAAAATGCGCCAGCCCTCTCTGCGGTTCCCTTTTTGCTCTGGTCGCAAAGCGTGGTAAGGTAGGTCCTGCTACTACTGCGGACGTCGACAGGCGGGTTTGCGTCACGTGGTCACCAAGGAGGGTACCTGGATATGAAGCCTAAGCCTATCCGAACGGTTTCGGTTATTCCGCTCTTGCCTGAGCCTCTTCAACCCCTGTGGAAGCTGGCCTACAACTTGCTTTGGTCCTGGAAGCACGACATCATCGAGCTTTTCCAGCGTCTCGACAGCGACCTATGGGAAGAGACCAATCACAATCCTGTCCGGATGCTGGGTATGATCGAGCAGGAACGCCTGGAGAAGCTCGCCACGGATGCTGGTTTCGTGGCTCATTTGGAGCGGGTTACGAGTTACCTTGACAACTATATGACCGTAGGCGATGCCACCTGGTTCCCACGCGTCTATGGTCACTCCGAGAAGCCCTTGATCGCGTACTTCTCCCTTGAGTTCGGCCTGACGGAGTCGCTTGATGATCTTCGCCGGCGGCCTCGGGGTGCTTGCAGGCGACCACCTGAAGTCGTCCAGCGACCTTGGTGTTCCCCTGGTAGGTATCGGTCTGCTTTACCAACAGGGGTATTTTCGGCAATACCTGAATCAGGCCGGGTGGCAGCAGGAGGCTTACGAAGACAATCATTTTGACAACCTGCCACTCACCCTCGAGCGGGGAGATGATGGTCGGGCGCTGACGATCGACGTTCAGATATCCGGTCGCAAGGTCACGGCCCAGATCTGGCGCATCCAGGTGGGGCGGATTCCACTCTATCTGCTGGATACGAACGTCCCCGAAAACACCAGGCCCCAGGACCGGGACATCACCGACCAACTTTATGGGGGCGATCAGGACCTCCGCATTCGCCAGGAGATTCTGCTGGGTATCGGTGGATATCGTGCGCTCCGAGCACTCCATTTGGCGCCGGTCGTCTACCATATGAACGAAGGACACTCGGCGTTCCTGGCACTAGAGCACATTCGGCAGTTGATGGTTGATCACGATCTCACGTTCGCGCAAGCGCGGGAGGCAGCATCCGCCGGCTGTGTCTTCACGACGCATACGCCGGTTCCCGCGGGGCACGACCGGTTCCCGCCGCAGTTGATGCAGCGCTATTTCGGCGACTATGCCGCTAACGACCTGAAGCTGGACTGGAATGGTTTCATGGCGCTGGGGCGTGAGAATCCATTTGATTATAACGAATCCTTCTGCATGACGGTCCTGGCGATTCAGCTCTCGTCGGGTACCAACGGCGTGAGCGAACTGCACGGTGAGGTCACACGTCAGATGTGGCAAGGATTGTGGCCCGGTGTGCCCCAAGATGAGATCCCAATCTCACACGTCACCAACGGTGTGCACATTCTTTCCTGGATTTCGCGGGATATGAAGGTGCTGTACGATCGCTATCTCGGGCCGCGGTGGCGAGAAGAACACGGGGACCGGGAGGCGTGGCACCTCGCCGCGGACATCGCGCCGGATGAGCTATGGCGGACCCACGAGCGCCGCCGTGAGCGGCTGGTGTCATTTGCGCGCATGCGACTTCGCCAGCAGTTGGCAGGGCGAGGCGCCTCTCCGAGTGAAGTGCAAGCCGCTGAGGAAGTTCTCGATCCCGAGGCCTTGACCATCGGCTTTGCCCGCCGTTTTGCTACCTACAAACGTGCCACGTTAGTCCTGTGGGATCCCGATCGACTGGCCCGGATTCTGAACGATCCCGATCACCCTGTTCAGATCATCTTCTCGGGCAAGGCCCATCCGCTGGACAATCCGGGGAAGGCCATGATCCAGGAGATCGCCAGCCTTGCGAGGCAGGATCGCTTTCGCAACCGGATAGTCTTCCTGGAAGACTATGACATGATCACCGCTCGATATCTGGTCCAGGGCTGCGATATATGGCTCAACAACCCACGTCGTCCGCGGGAGGCCAGTGGGACCAGCGGCATGAAAGCTGCCGCCAATGGGGTGCTCAATCTCAGTACCCTGGACGGGTGGTGGGCGGAGGCCTACACGCCTGAAGCGGGATGGGCCATCGGTAGGGGTGAAGTATATGAGGATTCGGCCTATCAGGACAAGGTCGAGGCCGAAGCGCTTTACGATCTGCTAGAGCGCGACGTTGTACCTATGTTCTACGATCGTACGGGTCGGGTGCCCAGGCGTTGGGCAGAGAAGATGAAGGCCAGCATCGGCTCGCTTTCCCATTACTTTAACACGAACCGGATGGTGGCGGAGTATGCTGACAATTTCTACGTGCCGTTGATGGCTCGTTATCAGGGATTGGCCGAGAACGACTTCGGGGCGACCAAGGACCTCGCGGCGTGGCGTGCGAGGCTCTCGGGTGTCTGGTCCCAGATTCGTGTGGAGTCGGTTCACGCAGATTTGTCCGGCGAGCTTCACGTTGGCGAGACGTTCGTAGCTCACGCGACGGTCTTCCTTGGGGAGGTCAAGCCCGAGGACGTTCGCGTGGAGCTATACGTGGGTATGGTGAATCCGAGCGGAGAACTCGTTCTGGGTAGATCGGTGCCGATGGCAGTCGTCGAGACCCGCGACGATCACGGCTATCTCTACGAGGCCCGGACGGCGTGTACGATGAGCGGCCTCCACGGGTTTACGGTGCGGGTCCTGCCCTACCATCCGGATCTGGTCACGCTATTTCAGCGTGGGTTCATTCGCTGGGCCGGATAGCGAGCCAGTCGGAGCCATCGAGACTTCAAGGATACGATCTTTTCCGGCAAGATCGCGATGCAGACGGATATCGACGTCGCGGTGGGGCGGTCCGGAAAATGCCGCCCGGGCGAGCGAGCAGACGGCGCGGCCTTGCTCTTCGCCAATCTCAACGAGGAGACATCCCGTTGCTGAGAGGCGTCGAGCGGCCTGGACGAGGAGACGCCGGATCACGTCAAGCCCCTCGGTCCCGGCGAGGAGCGCTAGGCTGGGTTCGCTGCGCACGGATGTCGGGAGGTGCTCCCACTCCCCATCGGCAACGTAGGGTGGGTTGCTCACGATCAGGTCGAGAGGGAATGCGAGGGGCGTCAAAAGGTCGGCCTGGAGCCACGTCACGCGGGCATCCACGCTGTTGCGCCGACCGTTTGCCCGGGCAACGTGCAATGCTTCCGCCGAAATGTCTGTGGCATAGACCCTTAGTCCCGGTGCCATCACCGCCAAGGTCACCGCGATGCATCCGGAGCCGGTGCCGACATCGATCACGCGAGGCTGCCGGTGCCCCTGAATCCACGCCAGAGCGAGGTCGACCAGACGCTCGGTCTCCGGTCTGGGAATGAGAACGTCCGGGGTAACTGAGAAGGTGAGGCCGTAGAACTCCGACTTCCTCCAGGAGATAGGGTAGCGGCACCCCTGTCGCCCGCTGATCAACGATGTTGACGTAGCGTGTGCCTCTCAGCTTGCTTCAAGGCCCATTCGGGATGAGCCAGGAGCGTGGTCCGTTCGATCTGCAGCACGTGCGCAAGGAGGCGTTCGGCCTCAGTGTGGGGACGATCTGTTGCGCTTGCCAGTTGCCCCGCGGCCCAACGCAGAGCTTGGCCGATGGTGACCGGGTCCGGCAATTCCAAGGGGCCTATTCCTGGCTAAAGCGAGCTTCCAGTTCCTCCAGAAGTTCGGCGGCCTCAATCAGCTTATCGAGGGGATTCTGCTTGCCCGTGAAATACCGGTAGTCGCAGGGCATGACGTCCAACCGCTCTACCAGCGTGTTGTGGTGCTTGCGCAGCGTATCAGGCGAGACACCGTAGTGCGAGGCCAACTCCTCCATCGGCACATCGCGGAGGTTGACTTTGCAGACCGTGTAGTCCAAGGCGGCTGCCCAGGCTTCAGGTTTTGGGATATTGAGGGGCTCTTCACCCAGGGCGATCCGGAATTCAAGCCACATCTGGATGGCCGCGCCGATCAAGTCGATGGGCAGATGGGCAGTCGTCATCCCGTCGGTGAGGTGGCCCTCAACCGGGTCCATGCCGCTGCCAAATAGCTGCTCGATGCGATCGGCGACCTTTGAATCCGGCTCCAGCCTCAGATAGTTCGCCAGCGCGTGAAGCGCGCGGTCGAAGTCCCCGGAACGGGAGAGCACCTGGGCCAAACTCATCTGGTAAGTCGCGTTATCAGGATGGAGGGCAATGACCTCCTCCAAGCCCTTGATCGCGTCTTCGACATCCCAGTGCTCATATGACGCGATGGCCTGTCGTACAGCCCCTGCGCTTTACGTCGCTTTACCGCCGCTGATTGTTCAGGACTCATCACGACTCCTTCGCTGCCGCCATGCAGTGGGGATATGCTCAGGACATCCCCTGGAGTAGCTGACGACCTCTACAGTGGCCATTATATCATCGACGTAGGAGGCTACCAGAGACGCTCGAGGTTACCACCAGTGGTCCGGCTCTATCTCCACACCCCAGGTAGCCAGTAGTTCGAGGACTTCTTGCCAGTGCGCCTGGTTCACCACCGCGAGATTGCCGTCACCGGCCAGCGGGCGCAGCCAACGATGTAGATCGGCATCGGCATTGCGGAGTTCATCAAGGGCGTCCTTACGCTTGAGGTGCAGTAGCCTGACCTCCGCCGTCTCCCCATTGCCAAAGTAGCCACCCCAGGACTTCAACCGCTTTTTCCAGTCATCCGACAGGTCAGAACCGGTCATTTCCTCGAGCTCTGCGATGATCTTTAGCGAATCTGAGCCCGTAACGATGGCTGCCTGTATGCTTTCCGGGGTCAGCGCCCACCGCCCGTCGCGAGCTTCGGCGATGCGGCGCAACTGCCCCGTCACATAAAGGCTCGGCAATGCGGCACGTGGCATCAGCTCGTTGTCCTGCCACCTCAGGCTGTTGGGCAGATCCGCCTGGGCCCCACGCGATTGGGCTACCAGGATCTCGTGGTCGAAGAGCCGCTTCTCGATCTGTTGGGTGTCCTCGGGTCGGAACCAGGCTGTGCGGTCATTGAGCGGGTGGAGGCACTGTGACAGCTCAGGATCGGATGTCAATTGATCGAGGAGCTCGGCGTTGTCGACCTGGAGAATCCTGGCCTGGCGCCTGACAATAATGCGTTCGTAAAGGCGGCTCCAGTCCTCCAGAGAGCGCTGTATGTTTTGAGGGACGGGTTGCTCCGTGGCCTCCTGCAGATAGACAAGGATGGATTCCGCCGTCTCCCCGCGCTGGAGAGCTTGGTATGCGACGTCACGTGTGAGACGATACGTGATCACGCTCTCATCGATCTTCTCCCGCTCGGTGAATTGCTCGAGGTTGGCCAGCACTCGGAGCGGTACCGGACCCAGCGCAAGCAGTTGGAAGTCGGGCTGGAGAATCACCTGCCAGGGCGGTTCTTCGCTCATTGCCGCGGGTGTCCTCCTCCCCGACCTCCCCTGAACCGAGGACTTTGCTCCCTTGGAGGGGGAGGGAGAATCGGAAGGGGCACGAATCACGGGAGTGGCACGGATGGCTGCGATTTCGGCATCCATCTGACGTCTGATAGCTCACGTCGACGATGCCCATCCATCGCAGTTCCTCGATGGCCGTCCGTGCGATCTGGTACTCAACGCCCTGGATGGCGGTTTCCATCTCACCCCTGTAGGCGCCACCATACCACCGCATGTGCTCGGAGAGGATTTCCAGGATCTCTTCGTCGAACAACAGGGTGCCCGACTGCCCCCCCGTGAGAAGTCTCACAAAGAACGGGAAGGATAGCCAGCCCAGGTCTGCGATCCGCTCAAGTGTGTCGAGGACGTACTGTCGCATCTCGGTCGACGGGCGTTGCGTCGCCCCTTGATAGTATCCGGGCAGGTAGCTGGAAGCCGATCCTTGGACCAACGGTGTCGAAAGGCGAGTGTAGGCCCGAATAAGCTGGCGCCAGTGCTGAACGGGTTTGGCGCCCCAGAAGAGGGTAACGGCGTTGCCCTCGACTGCCGTGATACTCTCTCCATCTTGGTCGACCAAGTTTAGGGCCACCAACATATCGTAGAGCCGTGCAACCCGCTCCAGCCCTGGCTCACCCTCAAATCCAAGCGCTTCAGCCAACCTCCGGCTATCCCGTTTGCCCATACCGCCGGCTTTGAGCTGTCGTGCCGGCTGTCGTCGGAGCTCCGTCCACGCAAAGAGCAGCTCGCGCAGAAACTGCTGCACGTCACGTGAGGCTACTTGTGATGCAGCCGGGGGAACCATACGTCCTATGCCCACAGGGATCGAGCTATCTGAGGTGGTGGAGACCTGCGGTTGAGGCGTCGGAAATGAGAACATAGCCGAGGGCAGCGCATTCTGCACCTCAGCCGGAATGCCGAAACGGTAGGGCGCCGCAAATGTGCGCAAGGTTGACGAGCTGCGAGGAGCGGATAGGTTGACCAGCAGTCCCTTGCTCATCAGCGCCGCGAGCACGTCATCGACCTTCGGTCGACCGGCAGTCTCCGGGTACTCATCGACGCGGACCAGACCTGCCAACACGAGCGGAACGGCGACATCTCTGAGCAAGGCGGTGCCTTCCTGGTGCTGCACGATCGCGAGGGTGGCCCGCTCGGCCTCTGAGAGTGAGCCGATATACTCCTTGGACCGCGCCATCTTGGGAATCAGTCGGCTGAGTTCTTTAACCAGCCACTCCTTGCGCACCGGCGTTCGGTCCGGGGTGAGCGCCAGTTGGTCCGCGATCTGTTGGAGCGCGTTAATGTGATAGGCTTGTAAGGCTGTCGAAAGACGCTCCACGCTATGAGGTCTCCTTCGGCATATAGCCCTGCCGCATCAGATCGTCGAGGACCCGGTCGACGTCCTCGTCTCGCAGCAGAGCTGCGTTGGGCGTGAGCATTCCCTGGAACGCAGTCTCCAGGACCGGCAGAGCTACCTGTAATTCGTGCATCGTCAAAGCATCGCGGGTCTGGAGCATCGCTTGAGCGGGATAGAGCCTGACGTGCCCATAGCGCTCCCACCAGTAGGCCCACCATCCCGTGATCTCCGGGAGAGGCTCAACCTCGATACTCGACTTCCACGTGTTCCCCAGAGATGCCGGATCCTCTCCCTCTTCGAAAGCCTGGTGTAGCTGCGGCACGTCCAATTGGTAACGCACCAAGTTCCGGGAGAATCCCACCGGCCGCGACCACTTGAGCAGAAAGGTCAGGAAAGCCGGCGGCACAGGCGATTCGACCTCAAGCACCGACTCCGACGGTATGAATCGTAGGACCTGGCGACTCAGTCGCCCCGCGGCATTCAAAGGGGTTGGGGCCTCCAGGGATACTTCCTCGACACGCCCCCAATGCAGGTCCCTCAAGCCATGCAGGCGGAAGGCCTGACCACTCTGCAGGGGTGTCGGGATCTCTGGCGACGGTCCGACGTCCGCCAGCCCCAGGGTCTGGAGGGGCCCGGCAATGGTCAACAGCAGAGCCTCCTCGAGAAACTTCGGCCACCCACCCTGCGTATCCTCAAGATTCAGACCCATCAGATAGTTGTGGCTGTCGGAGGTAGGAAAGAGGTCAACAATCCACCGTGTGACGTCCTCGGTCGCCAGCCAGGTGCCCTCCGGCAGGAAGGAGAGCAGCTCGATCAATGTCCATCGAAGGTGATTCGCGCTTTGGAACACGGCCTGGTCGATCGACACCAGGCCCCAATATCCATGATAGGCTCGGGACACCCGTACGCTACCCTCGCGCCAGAGGGGCCACCACACGGCCCATGGCGTGATATAGAGATACGAATGAAACAGGACGCCCAGTTGCCGGCTCGGCGTGAGTGCCATCCAATCACGGACGCGGTCAGGGTCCACGGTGAGGGGACTGCCCCGCAGGATGAGCCCTGCCACCACCAGAATGTGGTACAGGAACTCCGCCCGATCTTCCGTCACGCTGAGCACTTCGGCCCATCGTTTGAGCGAGGCGCCGTCCAGAGAGGGTTCAGGCGGGTACAATCCAATGATTGTCTCTATGTTAACGTTAGCTTTGAGCTTCTGTGCATCTTCCGGCATCAAGGGCCAACAGACGACCGGCTCTGCATAGGGGTAGTCGGGTGCTTCCCACACGAGATGATCTCTGAGCTTGAACCGCTCAACCTGGAGCAGGTTGAGCAACTGCTGGATCTGCATCAGGATTTCCCGGGGGTCTGCAGGCTGCGCAGACGATGTTGGCGGCGCCGTCGCCGGAAACGGAAGCTGAAGTGTCGTGAGCCACCGGCGGGAAGCCCTCGGTAGGAAGAGCTGTCCATCCTCCATGGTGAGGGCAAGACCGAGTTTTGTAATTCGCGCGGACATCGTGGACCAGGATGTCGAGAACCCCTGCCACAGCTTCTGCCCCTGTGGGTTGGTATAGTAGCTGGCGAGGTTAGCTTGAAGCTGCAAGGTGACGTAGTAACGGAACTCCTCGTCAGAGAGCTGCTGGATGGCCTTGACCAGCCGGGTCGGGTCCAGGAAGCGCTTGGCCATCTGTTGTGCCAGGTTGTGACGTGTACGGCCCTTGGGCTCTAGGCCGAGCGTCTCAATTTCCTCGCGGAGATGGTTCACTCGCCACTCTGCCCTGACAATCTCATCGACAATTGTCTCGACCGGGTCCTCCGGATCCGACTGCCAGAAGGCCTGGTCCTGGACCTCCTCTGGGGGCAGTGGACTGATCCGCTTGTAGCCAAGCTGGGGTTTCAGAGAGTGTGGGGCCTTAACCATGTCTCGTCTGGGTATGGGCCAGCGCCCCGGGAATCTCCTCACCGTAGAGGATCAGATAGCGGTAGCCCTGTTCTGTCAGGAAGCGTTGACGATTTGCGCTGTAGTCCTGGTCGACGGTCTCTTTTGTCACGATGCTGTAAAAGTAGGCCTGACTGCCATCCGACTTGGGCCGCAAGATCCGACCGAGGCGCTGTGCCTCCTCCTGCCGCGATCCGAAGGTGCCCGAGATCTGGATGGCCACGTTTGCATCCGGGAGGTCAATGGAGAAGTTGGCGACTTTGGAGACGACGAGCGTCGTGATCTCCCCAGTGCGGAATTTCTCGTAGAGCTCCTCTCGCTCGGCGACCTTGGTCTTGCCCGTGATGATCGGGTAGCCGTAGTGCTGGGCGATCTGCTCCAGCTGGTCGAGATACATGCCGATGATGAGAATGCGGTCGCCCGCGTGATAGGTCAAGAGGCGGTCAAGCATGTCCAGTTTGACGGAGTTGTCGGCGGCGACGCGGTACTTCTGGCGCGTCTCGGCCATGATGTACTCCATCCGCTCGACTTCCGGCATCGGGACGCGTATCTCGTAGCAGATGGCCGGCGCGATCCATCCCTGGCGCTCCAGATCGTGCCAGGGGACGTCGTACTTTTTCGGCCCGATCAGTGAAAAGACATCCTCTTCTCGTTGGTCCTCGCGGACCAAGGTCGCTGTCAGACCCAGCCGGCGGCGAGCCTGGAGCTCTGCCGTGATGCGGAAGACCGGGGCCGGTAGCAGATGTACCTCGTCGTAGATGATCAGTCCCCAATTGCCCTCGCTAAAGAGCGCGAAATGCGGGTACTGCTCAGACAGGGGAAGGTGATCGTTGTCCTTGGTCCCGCGCTTCCGGTGGGTGAGAATCTGGTACGTCGTCACCGTAACCGGGCGGATCTGCTTGCGCTGCCCGGTATACTCACCGATCATCTCCTCGGAGAGCGTCGTCTTGTCGAGTAGCTCCTCTCGCCACTGACGCGCAGCGACCGTACTTGGGGTCAGGATCAATGTGTTCATCTGGATCTGCGCCATCGCAGCCATCCCCACGATCGTCTTGCCGGCGCCGCAAGGCAGCACGATCACCCCGGCGCCGCCCGCATCGGAGCCGTTGGCCCAGAAGATCTCCGCCGCGTCGCGCTGGTAGTCACGGACCACGAACGGCGCTCCCTCGACCATCACCTCGCGCAGTTGCAGGGGAAGTGCGGCGCCTATCATGTAGCCGACCAGGTCCTCGGCCGGATAGCCTGCCTTGACCAGCGCTTGCTTCACATGCCCGCGTCGCGAGGAGGGGACCTGAAGGGTGTGCGGCCCGAGTCGCTCCAGCACGTAGGGCTTGAGATAGCGATTGCGTTCCAGCTCGATGAGCAGCAGTGGCTCGTCGGACATCAGCCGCAGCCGTTCGGGGTCGTAGGGATCGCGAGTCAGGCGGACCCTGCCGTAACGTTCGATGGCGTCGCGTATCTCAAAGACGACGTTGTCAGGCAGCGGATACTTGGCGAAGTGCTGCAGCCCTTCGATGATCTCGTCCGCATCGAAGCCCGCCGCTGCAGCGTTCCAAAGGGAGAGGGAGGAGATGCGATAGGTATGGATGTACTCCGGACTCTTCTCCAGTTCAGCGAATCTTGCCAAGTGATCGCGAGCGGCTTCGTAGTCCGGGCTATTGACTTCCAGGAGGACGGTTCTGTCCCCCTGGACAATCAGCGGGGCATCAATCCTGTAATTCATAACCTATACATTCTACCTAACAAGGTGTCTTAGTCAACGCCGGACGCCCTTCGACAACACTATGATCTGGAATGACACGCACTCCTCTTTATGATAGAATGCGGTCGGCGCGCTGAGCATCTACGCGCGACCTTGCTGTAGTTCAGATTGAGGAGGCCAATCTATGCGTCGACTCATGGTGACGGGTGGAGCAGGGTTCATCGGCTCAAACTTCGCCCGCTACATGCTTGAGACTCACCCTGACTACCATATGGTGGTCTATGACAAACTCACGTATGCCGGGCGCCTGGAGAATCTGCAAGACGTGGCCGAGAACTTCGCCGACCGCTACACCTTCGTCAAGGGGGATATCTGTGACGTCCAGGCGGTGGAGCAGACGGTTCAGGCTCAGGAGATCGACACCATCGTCAATTTCGCAGCCGAAACACACGTCGACCGCTCGCTGATGGAACCGGGTTCCTTCATACAGACCGACGTGTACGGTACGTATGTGTTGCTGGAGGCCGCCCGCAAGTTTGGCATCGAGCGCTATCATCAGATCAGCACTGATGAGGTCTATGGGCAGGTCCTGGATGGGCGTTCGTGCGAAACCGACCCTCTGGAGCCCCGCAGCCCCTACTCAGCCAGTAAGGCCGGCGCGGATCTTATGGTTCTGGCCTATCGTGAGTCCTGGGGGCTCCCCGTGACCATCACGCGGGGCGCCAACAATATCGGCCCCTATCAGTATCCCGAGAAAGTGGTACCTCTCTTCGCCACCAATGCTCTGGACGATCAACCCCTCCCGGTCTACGGCGATGGCAGGCAGATGCGAGACTATCAGCACGTGCTTGACCACTGTTCCGGCATCGACCTGGTGCTCCATAGGGGTGAGTTAGGCGAGGTCTACAACGTGGGCACGGGCGCGGAGATGACCAACCTGGAGATGACCCGGATCGTCCTCTCGACGCTCGGCAAGCCGGAGAGCCTCATCAAGTATGTGGAAGACCGTCCGGGTCACGATCGGCGTTACGCGCTCGACGTCTCTAAGCTCCGGGGACTTGGGTGGACGAATGACTTCACCTGCGAGGAGTCCATTGAGAGGACGACCCGCTGGTATGCGGACAACCCCTGGTGGTGGCGTCCTATCAAGAGTGGGGACCTCTACAAGACCTATTACGCTCAGCAGTACGGCAAGCGACTGGAGGAGGCCTGACGAGGGCGAAGGGCTGAGAAGGGCCGGGAAGGTGTGCGGGCGTGAATAAGCACCACTACCAGTTGACCAAACTCAGCCGCTTTCTCTCGATGCTGCTGCGCCACCAACCGGCCCGCTTTCCCATTCGTCTGGACGCGCAGGGTTTTGCAGACCTTGATGAGGTGCTGCACATCGTACATGCGCTGCCCAATTTCCGGTGGGCCGGCTTGCGGGATATCGAGGCCGTGCTTGACCTCCCCGGTCGCGCGCGCTTCGAGGTGGTCGAGACGGAGACCGGCACCCGCCGGATCCGTGCGCTCTATGGCCATACGGCGCTCCGTCCAACGTATGAGCCGGTCGATCCCCCTGAGAAGCTTTACTATGGGGCTGTGCCCGAGGACGTGGACGGGATCCGCCGCCAGGGGCTGCAGCCGGGGGAGCGGCAGTACGTTCACCTCACCTCGAATCCGGACCTCGCGCGAGAGGACGCGCTCCGGTATGCCTCTGAACCGGTTGTCCTCACCATAGATGCCGCTGCAGCATCTGCTGCCGGCATGCGGTTCTACCATCCCGCCGACGCGGTCTATCTCTGCGAAGCCGTCCTGCCCCAGTTTGTCCTCTGACGCATGCCGACGCACGCTTATCTGGCAATTTCCATCCGCTGCGGTACAATGGCGCGGATATCGTATTGTTTTCCAAGGAGGAACATCAATGCCGGAGCCCTATAATCCGCGGGAGATCGAGCCGAAGTGGCAGCAGAAATGGGAGCATGACGAGCTCTACAAGGCCGTCATTGACGAGACGCGCCCCAAGTTCTATGCCCTTACGATGCTTCCGTATCCCAGCGGCGACATCCACATCGGCCACTGGTATGCCATGGCGCCGAGCGATGTGCGGGCCCGGTTCAAGCGGATGCAGGGATTCAACGTGATGTTCCCCATGGGGTTCGATGCCTTTGGCCTGCCGGCCGAGAACGCGGCGATCCAGCGTGGGATCCACCCCAAGGAGTGGACGCTGGCCAACATCGATCGCGAGCGACAGCAGCTTCACACGATGGGCGCGATGATCGATTGGGACCGTGAGGCGATCTCTTGCCTGCCCGGTTACTATCGCTGGAGCGAGTGGTTCTTCCGCAAGTTCTACGATATGGGGCTCGCCTATCGCAAGATGTCGCCCGTAGACTACTGTCCCTCGTGTAAGACGACGCTGGCGCGGGAACAGGTTATCGGTGAGGAGCGTATCTGCGAACGCTGCGGGTCCCCGGTCATCAAGAAGGACCTGGAACAGTGGTTCTGGAAGATCACGAACTATACCGAGGAGCTGCTGGACTTCTCGAAGATTGACTGGCCCGAGCGCATTCGGCTGTTGCAGACCAACTGGATCGGACGCAGCGAGGGAGCCGAGGTCGTCTTCAAGGTCGCGCCTGAGGATCTGCCCGAGGATGCGGAGCCCGGAACCGGTGACCTGGTCGTGTTCACCACGCGTCCGGACACGCTGTGGGGCGCCACCTTTATGGTGCTGGCTCCGGAGCATCCCCTGGTCAATGTGATCACCAAGTCCGAATATCACGCTGCAATCCACGAGTACCAGTTCCAGGCCGGACGGCAGAGCGAGATCGAGCGACTGAGCACCGAAAAGGAGAAGACGGGGGTCTTCACCGGGGCGTACGCCATCAACCCGGTCAACGGAGCGCATATCCCCATCTGGGTGGCCGATTACGTGATGATGGGTTACGGGACGGGCGCGATCATGGCCGTGGCCGCGCACGACGAACGCGACTTGGCGTTCGCCGTGAAGTTTGGTCTTCCGGTCATCCCGGTTATTGCACGGCCTGATCGCAGGGCCAAGAGCCTCGTGTGGCCGGGTTCGGTGCCCGAGGGATTTGCTGCCAAGCTGGACGACGCCGGCATCGAGTATAAGCCCGGGCCTGTGGGCGACGTCGGCGAGGGTCTCTACGTCAGCCTCCAGGGCGACGACGAAATCGACCGCTATGTGCAGCTCGTGCGCGATCATCTGCTTCCGGGCAACTGGAACGAGGTGGTCGGCACCGGTTGGTATTTCATCTTCGAGGATGGGGTCAAGCAGCTGGACTCCGTAGCGTCCGACCAGGAGATCCTGGAGCGCTGCAAGGCGCTCTATCCGCCGGTCGGCGACAATCGTACGGTGATGGAGATGCTCCAGCACTGTGAGTTCTATAGCGACGTGCTCTTCCACCACGAGCACGGTATGATGATTAACTCGGGCCCCTTCGGCGGCACTCCCGGCGAGGAAGCCGTGGCCAAGGTCACGGCTTGGTTGGCCGATAAGGGAGTGGGCGAGGCCGCGATCAACTACCGGTTGCGTGACTGGCTGGTAAGCCGCCAGCGCTATTGGGGCGCTCCGATTCCTATCGTCTATTGCGACAAATGCGGCATTGTCCCTGTGCCCTATGAGGATCTGCCGGTCCTGCTGCCCGATGACGTCGATTTCATGCCTACCGGCGAGAGTCCTCTCAAGTACCATGAGGGCTTCTTGAACACGACCTGTCCGCAGTGCGGCGGACCCGCAACCCGCGAGACGGACACGATGGACACTTTTGTCTGCTCTTCCTGGTACCAGTACGCCTACCTGAGCCCCTACTATCGCGAGGGCGAACCGGTGACCGGCGACGCAATGCCCTGGGACCCGGTGGAGCAGGCCTATTGGGCCCCCGTCGACACGTATACGGGAGGGGCCGAGCACGCGGTGCTGCATCTGCTCTACACTCGGTTCTTCACCAAGGCGCTGCGAGATGCCGGCGTGTTGAACTTCGATGAGCCGATGCTGCAACTGCGCAACCAGGGCATCATCCTGGGCGAGCCCCGTTCCGGTGATTGTGTTGACGTTCGGGGGAGCTGGGATGGTGCCGCCTTTCAGGCCAAGAGCATCACCGTCTACAGCTTCGAGGATCAGGCTGCCTGGCCCGCCTTCGCGCGAGATGACGGTCGTGTCTGCGGTGAGGTGATGGATCGCGACGAGGTCAGCCTGAAGGTGCGGACGAGCGAGGCCGGCAATCTGGTGGTGGTGCTGGTGGACGAGGAGATGGAGGTCCTGATTCCCGGCAAGGAAGGCCATGGGAGTATGGGCGACGTGCTCTATCACCTGGATGTCGAGAAGATGTCCAAGAGCAAGAAGAACGTCGTATCGCCTGATGACCTCGTGGCCGTGTACGGGGCTGATACCGTCCGGGCCTACCTGATGTTCGGATGGCGCTGGGAGCAGGGCGGACCCTGGGATAGCCAGGGCATCGGGGGTGTGTCCAGGTGGCTCAACCGTATCTGGAACCTGGTACTGGAGGCTCCGGGCGAGACTGACGTGCCGGACGATGCCGCCGCGCGGGAACTGCTGCGTGCCGTGCACTATGGGATCCAGAGCGTTACCGAGGATATGGAGACTTTCAGCTTCAACACGACGATTGCCCGGTTGATGGAGCTGACCAATGCTCTCGGCAAGGCGAAGCCTGCCTATTGGCAGAGCGATCTCTGGCACGAAAGTGTCAACACGCTCCTGTTGCTACTGGCCCCGATTGCGCCGCACTTCGCGGAGGAGCTTTGGGCGAGACAGGGGCAGCCCTACAGCATTCACCAGCAGGCGTGGCCTACCTGGGACGAAGCGATGTTGGTTGAGGATACGGTGGAGATCCCCGTCCAGGTCAACGGCAAGGTGCGCGGACGCGTCACGCTGCCGGCGCAGGCGGACGAGGAGGCGATCAAGGCCGCCGCGCTCGCCGATGCCAACGTCCAGCGTTACCTGGAAGGCAAGAGGGTTCTCAAGATTATTGTTCCCCGCGGGCAGCTCGTGAGCATCGTGGTCAAGTAAGGTTCCAGCCCAACCCTCCTACTCCAGTCTCTACGAGGTGACATGGCTTCCGAAACCGTCCCCGAAAAACGATCTCGCGTTTGGACGCTTATCGCACTGGCTTTCGGCTATTTCATCGATCAAGGGGAAGGGCAGGCCATGTCCGTTCTCTTCCCGACGATCAAGGTGCTATGGGGGCTGGATTACACCGCGCTGGGCGCCATTGGCACAGTTCGTAATATCCTTCAGTCGATCAGCGCGCCGTTCTGGGGCTTCGCTGCGGACCGGTTCTCACGCAAGAAGGTCATCATCTTCGGCACCGGGATCTGGGGGCTCTGGACGTTAGCCTGCGGGCTTGCCCAGAACTTCGGCCAACTGCTGGCGATTCGTGCTGTTTCTGGGATTGGGCTGGGTTGTCTGATGCCTGCCACTTTCTCGCTGATGTCGGACATTTTCCCGCCCCACCGCCGGGGCAGGGCGTTGGGAACGCTTGAGTCGGTCGGCGTGACGGGCATCATCGTGGGCACACTGGGCCTGGGTATGCTCGCGACACCCACGCTGTGGCGTTGGGGTTTCTTCCTTCTGGGCGGCTTCAGCGTTGTCTCCGGTCTCTTCGTCGCGGTGTTTGTCAAAGAGCCTGTCCGTGGGAGCGCCGAGCCGGAGTTGGCCGGCAAGATTACGGAGGCCGCTGCCGCACACTACCGCGCACAGCTCTCTGACGTGTGGCGGGTGCTCTCGATTCCCACAATCTGGGTGGCGATTGCGCAGGGATTGGCAGGCAGTATGCCGTGGGTGGTGCTGGGCCTCTACCTCATCACGTGGTTGGTCGACGTACGGGGGATGACTGAGGCGATCACCTTCAACCACCCGGTGGGCAGTGCGACGTTGGCCTTTGCTGCCATCGTCGTCGGTACGGCAATCAGCAACGTCATCGGTGGGGTCCTGGGAGACTGGGCCGAGGGCAGGAATCCCAAGTATGGACGGACGATCGTCGGGCAGATCTCAATTGTGAGCGGGATTCCGCTGACCTATGTCCTCTTCACCCAGACAGCAACCTGGGGCTTCTGGCGGCTTTTTGCGCTCTGTTTTCTCACGGCGCTGCTGATCAGTTGGCCCGGGAAGGGAGCCAAGGAGCCCATGATGCAGGGTGTGGTGACGCCCGAACTTCGCGCGACTGCTTTCGCCATGACGACGTTCATCGAGAGCGGCTTCGCTGCATTGGCTGCGTATGTTGCCGGGAGCTTGGCCGATGCAATGGGACTCACCCGGGCGTTGCTCTGGACCATCCCCTTCCCCTGGATCATCTGTGCTGTCCTCTATTCGGGGTTCTATTTCACCTACCCGAAAGACTCATCCCGGCTGCGATCTGAGATGGCACAACGCGCAGTCGCTATCGAGATGTCCTAAGGGGCCAGATATGAAGGTTGAACTCATCGCCATTACCCAATACCTTCGAGACAGTGGAGGTGCCGAGCGCCTGATCGAGCATGCCGGCCGTGTCTGCTATCGTAGCCGAGGCAAGGGCGATCCGGCTGCGTTTCTCCGGGCACGACTGAAAGAAGGTCACGAGAGCATCATCGAACACGCGAGCGCCACTTTTGAGATATCCGGGATCAGCCGTGCTTGCTCCCACCAGCTCGTGCGTCACCGTCTGGCCTCCTATAGCCAGGAGAGCCAGCGGTACGTCGATATGTCGGAGCCGGTGCTGGTAGTTCCCGATGCGATCGAAGAGGACGAGGAATCCCGTGCGACCTGGGCCGAGTTCCAGGCTTATGTCAAGGATACTTACCGCAAGCTTCGGGCGCGAGGCGTGCGAAAAGAGGACGCCCGCTTCGTTCTTCCGAATGCTGTGGAGACGCGCATCATCGTGACGATGAACTTCCGCGAGCTGCGCCACTTTTTCCGGCTGCGCATCTCGCCGGAGGCACAATGGGAGATACGCCGGATGGCGATCGAGATGCTCAAGCAGCTTGTGCCCTATGCCCCGACCGTCTTCGGTGACGCTCTGGCCGAGGTCAAGGCCGCATACCCCCAGTTGATTGATGAAGACGCGGGTGAGGTTGGGTAAACTACAGGGCACCGCGGTCTCGGGCCCGATGATGAGGAAGTAAAATGGCTCTATCAGAGGTATCGCCAGTTAAGCTGGCGTCGTTGGAGCGCACGCCGGAGGATGATCTCCGGAGACAAGCGATTGCTGTCTCTTGTTTGAGTGCGGTGACCGCGGCCCTCGCTGCCGTGCCGGTCCCTATCGTGGCGGTGAACGCCAATCGCCAGATCGTCTACGCCAACGAGGCGATGGTAGGCTTCGTCGGTGCTGACGCGGCAGAGTCGTTGATTGGATTGCGCCCGGGTGAGGCGCTTGGGTGTAGCCACGTGCTGCAGGGAGAGGGTGGATGCGGCACGTCACCTTTCTGCCGCTATTGTGGTGCGGCACGTGCCATGGAAGAGTCCACGATCCGGGCATTGCAGGCGGAAGAGGCACACATCGTCAGACCGCCTGACGAGCCTCCGGAAGCCCTTGACGTGCGGGTCTCAAGCAGGACCTTTCAGGTGGGCGGCGACGTCTTCACAATGCTGACGATCACCGATATCAGCGATCAGAAACGCCGGCAAGCGCTGGAGCGGATCTTCTTTCACGATGTCCTGAATACTGTGCAGAAGCTGCGCGCCGCCGTTGATCTTGTGGATGAGGCGGGAGGGGACGAAACGGGGCTGGCGTGGGGGACGATCCGAAAAGCGGTCTTGCGACTGACCGAGGAGATCCAGGCCCAACGCGACCTGGCAACGATGGAGCGCAACGAACTCAAGTTGAGACCGGTTGAGGTGAGATCGCGAGCATTCCTCGAGGATCTTCTGCAATCTTATCCGGACTACAGTGAAGCGCAGAGGGGCCGGTTGCTGCTTGATCCTGATAGCGACGACGTGACGTTCGTCATCGATCCGGTCAAATTGCGGCGCGTCCTGGACAATATGATTCGAAACGCTCTGGATGCGGAAGCGCCGGATTCGACCATCATCGTCGGGTGTCGCCCGCTAAGCGTTACAAACGGCAAGCCGCATACCCACATAGCCGCGGTCGAGTTCTGGGTGCGTAACCTGACCGTGATGAGTGAGTCCGTGCAGCGGCAGATCTTTCACCGCTCTTTTACGACGAAGGGCGAGGGCCGCGGGCTGGGTACCTACAGTATGAGAATGCTCACCGAGCGCTATCTTGAGGGCAAGATTACCTTTACCTCGCAGCCAGATGAGGGCACGATCTTCCGCGCCCGTTATCCGGTCGATCCCGAGTTACGCTTCTGAGCAGGCGGGTCCGTAGGGAAGAAACCTTTGGGGTTTCTCTGTTAAGCAGGTGCTTACACTACAGGGAAACCCCAAAGGTTTTTCTCACGCGGCCTCAAAGCCCAGGGCGCGCTCACGCAGGCTCACATATCGATTCTGGCCGATCACGAGGTGATCGAGGACATCCACCTCGAGCAGCTTGCCTGCATCGACGAGCCGCCGGGTCAGTGCCACATCCTCGGGCGATGGGTTGGGATCACCCGACGGGTGATTGTGGGCCACGATCACGGCTGCGCAATTGCGCCGAACCGCGCCGCGGAATACCTCGGCGATGCGCACCAACGACGTGTTGAGGCTGCCCACGTAGAGGACCTCCTGGTCGATGACGCGATTGCGCGTATCCAGGTAGAGGACGACGAAGTGTTCCTGCTGCTGGAAGCCGATTTTCGGCATCAGGACATGCGCAGCATCGCTGGGCGCCCGGATCTGCCAGCGCTCTTCCGGGCTTTCTGCCATCAGGCGCCGGCCAAGTTCGAGGGCTGCCAGGATCTGCGCCGTCTTTGCCGGACCAAGCCCCCGCTCGGCGGCAAGCTGGGCGAAGTCAGCCCGCGCAAGTCCGCTGAGCCCATTGTGGTTGGCGAGGATGCGGCTTGCCATAGTCAGCACATTCTCACCGCCAACGCCCACGCGCAGGATGATCGCCAGAAGCTCCGCGGTGGAGAGCGCTTGAGGTCCCGCACGCATCAGACGCTCGCGAGGTCGCTCTTCGATCGGCATCTCTTTGACCGTGATATAGCTCATCGGCTTGCCTCCCCTATGGGCGATGGTATAATTTTCTGCGCTTAAGCTAGCGCAACGCCTCTAATATCCTGGCCGGGGTCTCATTGCGTCCCTAATTCGGCCGAAGGAGTCCTTAGTAAATGATCGACCAACTTCTGGAAATCCTGCCGCAGGTGGTGACGGTCCTTACGTTGGTCACCGCGGTTTTTGTCACCAGTCTGTGGCTGGGCATGGTCTTGTGGACCTTCCGCGACATTCGCGCCCGCACCCGGGATATCGTGGTCCAGATTATGGCGACCTTCATGGTCGGCGTGCTCACGTTGCCCGGTCTGATTGTCTACTTCCTGATCCGCCCCCGTGAAACGCTCGCCGAGGCGTATGAGCACGCACTGGAACAGGAAGCGCTGCTTCAGGCCATCGAAGAACCCGAGGTGTGTCCCGGTTGTGGCGCCAAGATCCGGGACGACTTCATCTATTGCCCCTATTGCCACACACACCTGAAGAAGAAGTGCGTCGCCTGCGACGCGGTCCTGGCCCTCGATTGGAACATCTGCCCCTACTGCGGTACCTCACAAGGCAGTAAGGTCGTCGAGCCTGTGATGGATCGTGAGGTTGATCTCGCGCCGGAGCCTGAGGCCCCGATCCAGGCTTAAGCAACTGCGCAGGTCAGTTTGTACGGACACCGGGACTTTGAAGTCCCGGTGTCTTTTTGTTGGGTTTGAGTCTAGCCGAGATCGGCCTCGCGGATGGTGTGCACCTTGATCATGTTGGTCACGCCGTGTATCTCAAGCGGGATGCCGGCCGTCAAGCACGATATTGTCGCCCACGTTGGCGTGCTCACGCTGGTTGGCGGCGTTGACCATGCGTTGGATCATCTCATCGGTGGTATGGAAAGCTGCAACGACGATTGGGATCACCCCCCACATCAACTGCATACGGCAGGCCGTCGTCGGGAAGGGCGTGATCCCCAATAGAGGGCACTCTGGGCCTGTGCCGCGCGACGATGCGGGCCGTGCGTCCTGATTCGGTGGAGCAGAGGATAGCGGCGACTCTGGCGGTCTTGGAAAGGGCCACCGTCGCGCTGCTGATGGCCGTTGTGACCATCTCGGCGTTGGCCTGGTCGCCGTCGATAGGCAGATCGAGCATCTGGTCGTAGGGGAAGTCCTCGGCAGCCTCGACGTTCTCGGCGATGCGAGCCATCATCTGGACTGCCTCGACAGGATACTTGCCGACGGAGGTCTCCCCCGAGAGCATCACGGCATCGCTGCCGTCGAGGATCGCGTTTGCCACGTCCGAGGCCTCGGCGCGGGTAGGGCGCGGTAGATCAATCATCGACTGGAGCATCTGTGTCGCGGTGATGACGGGTTTGCCGAGCACATTGCTCAGGTGGATGAGGTGTTTCTGGACCAGGGGCACTCGTTCGGGTGCAATTTCGACGCCAAGATCGCCCCGCGCGACCATCACACCATCCGAGGCACGCACGATGCCCTCAAGATCGTCCAGGGCCTCGGGCTTCTCAATCTTCGCGACCAACCCCGGGATCTGGTGGGGGTCTTCTCCAACGTGACGTGTCGTGGGTGCATCGACGTGCGCGAGCAGGTAATCCCGCAGCGCTGTGACATCCGTTGCCCTGCGAACAAAGGAGAGCGCCAGGTAGTCCACCTTGAGCTCGAGGGCGACGAGGGCATCCTGCTTGTCCTTTTCGGTCAGTGCCTCGATCCTGAGTTTCACACCGGGAAGATTCACACCTTTATGTGACGTCAGAATCCCACCCACCACGACGCGGCACGTGAGCCGGGGCGGATCTGAAGCGACAGCCACCAGTTCCAACGTTCCGTCATCGAGGAGCAAATGATCTCCTGCCTTGACGTCCTCGATAATGTCGGGATGTGGAAAAGGAATCTCTCGCTGCGGGTCGTGGACGGTGCCGGATGTGAGCATGATCTCACTGCCCTCGACCAGCAGCACCCCATCTTCCGGGAGCGTGCCTACCCGGATCTTGGGTCCCTGGAGGTCGCCCATCAACGCGATGTAGTGGCCCTCTTCGGCCGCAACCCGCCGGACCATCTCGGCTGTGCTGCGTTTCTGATCTGGGGTACCGTGGGAGAAGTTCAGACGCGCCACGGTCATTCCGGCATCGATCATGGCTCGAATCACTTCGGGGTCTTCTGTGGCCGGCCCCAGGGTACAGACAATCTTAGTCAACGGCATATGCGTATCTCCTTGTGCCACTCGAACCCTCGATCGGGAGCGGAGCCCCGAGGGGATGAATCAAGGCATTGTACTCTCTCGCGATGCCATTGTCCATTTTATGAAGTGTAGATCAAGAAAGCGCGAACTTGCCTATGCCGAAAGTATGAATAACATGACATTATAGTGCGACCACTAGGATGCCACAATTGCACAGCCACTACGATCCGGGCAGCGTCTGGGAGGAGATCAATGGTGATGACCCAACACCCTGTGGAAGGCGTGTTCCCGATCCTTTTGACTCCGTTTGACACGGATGAACGTGTCGATATCGATAGCCTACAGAGTCTCGTGGATTTCCTGTTGGCGGCAGGTGTACACGGGATGGGGATCGCCCTGGGCAGCGAGGTGATGATGCTGACCGAGGCCGAACGCGTGTTGGTGACGCGCACTGTGACCGAGCGCGTCGCCGGTCGGGTGCCCGTCGTCGTGAATACCGGCGGCGCGAGCACCGTGATCACGGTGCACAACAGCCGTCAGGCCCAGGAAAACGGGGCCGATGCCGTGATGATCATCCCTCCTTCCTCCGACGTAGGAGCAGAAGGGCTGGTGGCGTACTACGAGGCTGTGGCTGAGGCTGTTGACCTGCCGATCTTTATCCAGGATGTGAGCAATGCACACGTCTCGGCGGGTACGGCGCGGCGCATCGCCGAGGCGTGCTCCCAGGTGCGCTATATCAAGGTGGAGAGCCATCCCACGCCGGTGATGGTCGATGAGGTCGTGCGGACGGCCTCCGACGTCCTCACGGTCTTCGGCGGTGCCGGTGGGCACTTCATCATCGAAGAGCTGCGTCGTGGGTCGCAGGGCACCATGCCCGGATGCTCCAATCCCGAAGCCTTTGTCGAACTGTGGCAGAGGTATCGCGCCGGCGATGAGCCGGGAGCCATTGAGGTCTTCTACCGCAACATCGTCCCCATTAACCGTGTCGCGGAGCAGGGTTGGGGCGCGTTCTACAGTGTCCACAAGGAGATTCTGCGCCAGCGGGGTGTCATCCGGACCAGTGTGGTGCGCGGTCCGGTACACCCCATTGACCCTAGGATGCTCGCCGATCTGCAGATCGTCTTCGACGGGCTCTATGGTTAGATTCCGGCGGTCAGTCCGCTCGCGGGGTTGCCAATTTCCGGCTATCAGTCCTATGGTGAACGAAGCACACGGTCGAAAAGCGATGCGGCCCGACATCTTCGATGAGGAGGACCCGCCGTGGCTTACACCCGACTACGACCATTGGGTGCGTACTTTACGGATAGGGATAAGGGGGGCAAGCCGCGAGCTCTCCTTATCCCCTGATTTCCTCATCCCCTCTTATTCTCTCCCTACGCCCAGCTAAACCCCGGCCCCTGCGGCACCGGGGCGCACCCCTCTTCAAGCTCGAAGGGCGAATTGGGGCCGATGAGACCTGTCTCCAGGTAGATCGCATTCGACAGAGACGCCATCACGTTGAGCTGCACGGGGCCGCCGCCGTGGGAAGCGTAGGAACGACGGAATGCCGCTGCCATCGTCCCGACCTGCAGCATCGCGGTAGGGCCCCCGGCGCGACGCAGGTCAGGCTGAATCACATCCACCGCATCGCGGCGGAGGAAGCGGGCGAAGTCCGCCCGCGTATAGAGGTTTTCGCCGGTCGCGATAGGGATATCCAGCGCGCGGACGAGTGCCGCGTAGCCGTCGACGTCGTCCGCCGCGATGGGCTCTTCCCACCACAGACAGCCGAGATCCTGGAAGGCGCGACCTCGGCGGATGGCCTCTGCGGTCGACAGAGACTGGTTGGCATCGACCATCAGGTCGGTGGTATCGCCGATGACGGCGCGCACGGCCTCAACCCGAGCGACATCCTCCTTGAGAGTAGGCGCTCCCACCTTCATCTTCACCCCACGGAAGCCTTGATCTACGGCCTGCGCCGCGATGTCCTTGAGACGATCGACCTCGAAGTTGAGCCAACCGACCATCGCGTAGGCGGGGATTCGCGTGTGGACGCCGCCCCATAGGTGCCAGCACGGAACATCCAGCGCCCTGCCCTGGCAGTCCCACAGGGCCGTATCGATCGCAGCAATGCCAAAGGTCGCCAGGCCGAAGGTGCCATGATACTCGGTCTCGCGTACCATCGCCTCGTGCGTCGCCGTGACGAAAGCGGGGTCGGTACCCACCACCAGGGGCTCCAGTTCGTGCTTGATGAGAGCAGCCAAGGCGTCGGGCGCCCCGGCGATGCGGCCGAACCCGGCTTCACCGGTGCCGGTGATGGCCATACCGTGCACGGACGTGTCCGTGTGGACGGTGACCTCGACCGAACCGGCACCGGGCAGACTCTGCAGGGCGTCGCGGATAGGATTGGGATTCGGTTCACGGCGGTGCAGCGTGATCTCCAGATGTGTGACTATCACAAGGCCTCCTTATGTGCGGTATGGGTGCCATTGTAGCCCAGGTCGGCCCCAACCAAAAGGGCCTGCGATCTTGATGACCGCAGGCCCTCTTGTGTTGTCCCACGCTATCGGCGTCAGGCTCAACCGTTATTGGATGGTGTAGACGATCTGCACACTCACCGTAACCGAGAACGATCCGGGTGTAACGTTGGGAGCGGCCGCTTCCATCATCGCGCCGCCACCAATGCCCTGAGCTGCGTAGACCGGAACGTTATTCCCTGTCTCCATCACCAGGGCCGGCTTACCGAGCGTGATCCCCAGTTGATCGGCCATCTGCTGAGCCTTCCCCTGGGCGTCAGTCAGCGCTGCGTTCCGGGCCTGCTCCTCAAGAGCGCTGGGGTCCTGAAGCGTGAAGTTGACACCGTTGACGACGTTCATCCCCGCATCGACGACGCCGGCCAGAAGCTCACCGACAGAGCCGATGCGATCCGTCGTCACCTGCACCTGATGGGACAGGTGATAGACGATCTCTCCGGTAGGGCGACCCGTGTCAGGATCGCGGACGGTCTCGACCCAAAGGTTGTAGGTTACGGTCTGGGTCTTGTCCTCAAGGATACCAAAGCTCGTCGCTGCCGCCATCGCCGCATCCATCTTCGTTGCGGCCTGCGAGACGAGCTCGTCGGGATTCGCTCCCTGGAGCTCAATTCCAAAGGTGACCTGGGCGATCTCGGGGTCCGCGCTGGCCACACCCGTCCCGGAGACGACCACGCCTTCCTGGTACTGCCCGTTGACTACGGCCGCCGTGCCGCCGCCGGCCAGCGGTGCAGCCTGACTGGATGCCAGCGTAGCTGGGGGTAAGAGCGAACCACACGCGCTCAGTGCGACGGCCACAGCCACTACGATTAGGCCTGCGAAGGGCCAATGCAACTTCTTCATTCCTGTCCTCCTGATATTTCTCTCATCTGACGGTGTCAGACACTGTATGTTTGAGGCCGACTGTCTTGTGCCTCTCACTACCTAAGACGCACATCCCCTTCAGGAAGTTCCATACGGTCAGCCTACGCAGGGCCATCAGGGCATCGAGAGCTTGTCCCAAGCGGCGAGCCGCATATCATACCTAGTGCAGCATCGGCGGCATGGTTGGCGGAGGTTCGGATGCAAGGAGACCCTATGCGCTATAAGCGAAACCTATTGATACTCACGGGGTGGTGTGTGTTGGCTGCCCTATTTGGCATCTTGGACGCCCAGGGCATCCGATTTGCATCCCTGCCCAATGGGGTCTCGTTGAGCAAGGGGTTAATGTTTCTGTTCGCGATCCTGGCGGGGTATCAATTGGGTGTACTGATGATCAAGGGGAGCGTGCACGTCAAGAAGGGGGCCCCCGGGGAGGTTACGATGCTCTCCGGCGTTCTCCGCCTTGTCGCGGGTGTTGCTGTGATCGCCTTGCTCCTCGCGTTTTTCGGTCAGCTCCAAACCGTTGGCACGGCAGTGGGAGCGTTCAGCGGCCTACTTCTGGGTTGGTCCCTGCAGGCACCGGTCAGCGGTATGGCGGCTTGGATCATGATCTCGCTGAAGCGGCCCTTCCGGGTCGGCGATCGCATCCAACTGCCCTCCCTGGGCCTGGTTGGGGATGTCGTCAACTTGAGCCCGATGTACACCGAGCTCAACCAGGTAGGCGGGGCGGTGGGCAGCGAAGAGGCGGTCGGCCGGCCGATTTTGATTCCCAACGCTATGCTCTTCAGCAATGTGGTGATCAATTACACGGCGCGGCAGGATGCCGCCTTCATTCTGGATGAGGTGGTGATCCGTATCACGTATGACACGAACTGGGATTTGGCCGAGGAGATCCTTCTTTCGGCTGCGCGTCAGGTGACTGCGAACATCATTGAGCAGACGGGGCATGAGCCATACGTCCGCGCGGATATGTACGATTACGGCATCTATATGCGACTCCGTTATACGACCAGCGCGACGGATCGCCCCCGGATCAGCTATCAGATCATCAAGCTGATCTTCCAGGGCTTCCAGGAGAACGCGCAGATTGACTTCGCGATTCCCTATATCTACTCGTTTCGTAAGGGTGTGCAGGCCTCGGCGCGCTTCGGTGAGGCCGAGCAGTCCAAGGCCACCATCGACTTGCAGCTCAGCGAGATCGTCTTTGGCGAGGAAGACAAAGCTTATCTCAGGGCCAACGAGGACGAGATCGACGACCTGGCCGAGCGGATCAAGACCGAGGGGCTGATCCAACCTGTTGTCGTCAGCCCGG
Organism: uncultured Chloroflexia bacterium; assembly: GCA_963751345.1. GTDB lineage: Bacteria > Chloroflexota > Anaerolineae > B4-G1 > SLSP01 > PWVB01. The sequence continues at coordinate 100,386 of CAVVUS010000030.1, read as the reverse complement.
TGCCGGGTGGGGCCTATCGGGTCGTAGTCGGTCACATGCGGGTTGCAGCGTGCAAGCAACTCGGTTGGCGATCGGTCCCCGCGGTGGTGCGCGATGCCGATGCGGATCAAGCCTGGAGTGCATCGCCACCTATCGCTAGCTGAGACCGCGGAGCTCGACACCTATGAACTGAGACCGCGGAGCTCGATTGTCGCTTGTCGCTGCCAGATCCTACGGTATAATGGAATCAGTGTTGGGGCGTGGCCAAGTTGGCAAGGCAACGGACTTTGAATCCGTGTATCGTAGGTTCGAATCCTACCGCCCCAGCCTAGGCGGCCCGGGCTTATGCTCGGGCCGTTGCCTTTCATTCGCCGGTGGAGAACTGAGCGTCCGATGACCACAGAGTCTGCGCCTCCTGCTCCCGACCTGACGGCTGAGTTGGAAGCGCGCCTTCAACAACTCCAAACAGATGCGCTCTATGCTGTGATGGTCGCCATCGCATGCATCGGGGTGCTGCTGCTGCGGGTGCCTGACGAACTCCTTGCCGTCGGGCGGAGCCTGGTCTCTGCAGCCCTGGCATTTGCGGTGGTGACGCTTGCCTTTTTTGCCCGTCGCTGGCGGAACGATGCGGCAGCCTGGCTGCTCACCCTGGGTTCCGCCGCTCTGTTGGGGCTCATCATCCATTGGACGGCCTATGCCCCTCTGGTCTGTCTTCTCGCGCTGCCGGCTGCCATTGCCACGATCTTGATCAGCATCCCTCTGGGCCTGACCGCATCGATGTTAGCGACGCTCTTGCTGGTCGTGCCATCCGGAGCACTCCCACCGGTGGACGTTGGCCTGCGCGCCATTGCCATAGTCACCATATGGTCGATCGAGGGTGCGTTGGTCATGACGCTGCGCCCACTCTTGAGGACTGTGGAATGGGCGTGGTTTGGCTACGAGCGCGGTCGTGAGAGCCTCGAAGAGGCGCGGACCTACCAGCAGCAATTGCACGAGACCCTGGAGGACCTGACCGAGGCAAATGCTCAGTTGATGAGGCTGAATCGGCTCGCCCAGGCATTGCGCCAGACGGCGGACGAAGAGCGCCGCACAAAAGAGCAGTTTGTGGCTAACGTGAGCCACGAGTTGCGGACTCCCCTGAATATGATTGTAGGCTTCTGCGAGATGATCATGGAGACGCCGGAAGCTTACGGTGGGTCGCTGTCTCCCAAGCTGCTTGCCGATCTGGATGTCGTCTTCCGGAACAGCCAGCATCTTTCGGGGTTAGTCGACGATGTGCTCGACCTCAGCCAGATCGAGGCGGGACAGATGGCGCTTGTCCGCGAGCACGTCGGATTCCAGGAGATCCTGAACTCGGCAGTGACTGCCGTACGACCTCTCTACCAGTCGAAAGCGCTCTACCTTGACATCGACGTGCCCACGGATCTCCTCCCCGTGTTCTGTGACCGCATTCGTATACGTGAGGTGATGCTGAACTTGCTGAGCAATGCGGGACGCTTTACCGAGAAGGGTGGCGTCAAGATAAAGGTCAGGGAAGACGGGGCTCAGCTTGTGGTAAGCATCGCCGATACCGGGCCTGGGATTCCGGAAGGGCAGCAGGCCCGGCTCTTCCGGCCCTTTGAGCAACTGGACGGCACGATTCGCCGGCGCTATGGTGGGACGGGTCTGGGACTCAGCATCAGCCGGAGCTTTGTCGAGCTTCATGGCGGAAAGATGTGGGTCGAGAGCCAGGAAGGGAAGGGAACGGTCTTTTCATTCAGCCTGCCTGTCACTTCACCGTCCCCTTCTGACGATAGCTTCATGCGCTGGATGAGCCCCTACAACCCCTATGAGCCTCGTTCCCGTCCGCTCAGGCTCCCCCGGGTGCAAGTGCAGCCGCGCTGGGTCATCCTCGAACGGGGGGACGCCATGCGGCGCCTGCTGGCGAGGCATTTGGAGGGGATTGACCTGGTATCCGTTCGGACAATGGAGGCCGCGATTGGCGCGCTGACGACGACACCCAGTCAGGCGCTCCTCATCAACGAACTGGATGTGGGACAGATGCTTCAGCGAATGCACAATCAGCCCCGTTTGCCCTACGGTGTTCCGGTCATTGTCTGTTCGGTACCCGGGGTGGAGCAAGCGGTCAACGAACTCGGCGTTTCCGGATATCTGGTAAAGCCCATCTCCCGAGAGTCTCTGCTGTCGGCTTTGGAGCAGCTTGATCCCCCGGTGGAGACTGTGCTGATTGTCGATGACGAGCGTGAAGCTCTAATGCTCTTCCGCCGGATGCTTTCATCTGCTGAAAGGCCCTATCGGGTCCTACGGGCGCGGAATGGCCATCAGGCCATCGGGATCCTCCAACAACAGCTTCCCGACGTGATTCTACTGGACTTGACGATGCCGGAGATGGATGGATTTGAGTTCCTCAGGCTGAGGGAAGGTGCTCCGTGGCAGGATATCCCGATCATCCTGATCTCTGCCCGCGATCCTTTGGGGCATCCGATTGTCAGCAATTCGCTCGCCGTCACCTCGGCGAACGGGCTATCCGTCAATCAGATTCTGACCACGCTGAAGATGCTGACGACGATGCTGTCCCCCGGCATGCCCCGAACGCCTGGTGATCCTATGGCTGTTCCATCAGGGACTCGGGAGAGTCCGTCTGATCTACCAGATCGGCCAGAACGGCAAACAAGGATTCCCGACTGAAGGGCTTTTGCAGGAAACCCGCCGCGCCCAGGGCCATGGCGAGTTTCTCCTGGGGCAGGATGGTGCAGATGATGACGGGAATCTCGCGGGTATCGGGATGTTCCCGGAGCCGGCCCAACAGTTCCCACCCATCGATACCCGGCAACATGACGTCGAGGACGATGATGTCGGGCTGAACGTCAACCGCCCGACTTAGGGCCATCTCGGGATCTGAAACGCTGACGAGGTCAAAGGCGTTCTCCGCAAGATAGCGGCGGAATAGCTGGAGGGTATCGACGTTGTCGTCCACCACGAGAATGGGTACCCGTTGTGGAAGTGCCGTTGGAAGGGAGAGCGTGACGAGGCATTCGCAGCAGGCATTGTCGATCCGCAAGGCACCGCCCGCTAACGCCAGAAGCTGCCGGCTGACCGCAAACGCCTCGGCCATCTGTACGTCTTTCGTGACCGGCGTGCCGTCCTCTAGCTGTGCGCAGATGGTGAGTTCGGTCTGTTGCGATCGGTCTCGAAGTTCTGCTGCCTTGATCTCGATTTCCCCGCCTGCCGCTGCCGGCACAGTGGCGGATAAGACGTTGAGAAGCGCCTGGCGGGCCGTATTCAGTTGCCCTACGACAGGCGCAAGATCCGGCGGAAGGTCATAGCTGACCTTAACGCGCGAGGCATTGATCAAGGGGGCCGCCGTAGCCAGGGCAGTTTCGATGATTGTGTGGACGCTGACGGTCTCCTGGGGAAAGGTGAGGCGCAGCCAATCCAGTTCCTGCTTTGTTCCGGTGAGAAAGGTGTCCGATTTGCCTGCCATCCCGTCGTCCGCCTGGGGTGTTTCGGGCCGGATGTTGAATCGATGCCTGAGGTGATCGGCCAGGACTCGTATCGCGGCGTGTTCGTCACGACGCAATTGCCGTACACTCAGACACAGATCGGCAGCGGCCTCCCTTTGGCCCAACTGCTCAATGTAGCGATACGTGAGGACGTTGTAGATGCGCCAGGCGGCGGCATCAGGGGGGACGTGGCTCTCCGGGTGAAGCGCCTCGATGGACTCGGCCAGCGCTCGCCGAACTTGCGTGAGGGGGCTGTGTCCATCATCGAGTTGGAGAAGGCCAAGCAACCGGCTCTTGCGGAGTTCGGATGGATCGTACAGAGACTGTAGCGCATGGCGCAGCTCCTCCTCGAACAAATCCGTGTCCTGTTGTTCTGCCATGTCCGCTAGCTGTCCTGTGGCTGTCCGATTTCCATACCAAATCCGAGTCAAGGTCGATTATACTGGATAGATAGCGAGGGTTCAACCTCTGTCGGTTTGTGCCGGATTTCTCCCAGTTTCCTGTTTCGCTTGCCCTATACTCATATCACCAAAGGTGACTCCAGATATGATCCAACTATCGAGATCGAGGCCAGGCCAACTGACAACCCCGACACCTCAGCCAAAACAGGGCCCCATCTGGCAACTGCTGCGTAGTCTTTACAGGAGCCGGTTGATATTGTTACTGGCGCTGCCGGGCGTCGCGCTGATTTTCCTGCTCAAGTACGTCCCTATGTTCGGGATCGTTGTGGCTTTCGAGGATTTCCGAGCACAGACCGGATTTTTCAGCCCTTGGGTGGGATTGGACAATTTCCGTCTGCTTTTTGGCTCGCCCGTTCTCTGGCGCATTGTGCGCAATACCCTCTTTCTCAACGTGTTGTTTATCACCTTCGGCACGATCACTGCCGTCGGTATGGCGTTGATGCTCAACGAGATCATGCACCCGCTCTTCAAGAAGCTCTCCCAGTCGATCATGTACTTGCCGTTCTTCATGTCCTGGACTGTGGTGGCCATGATCCTCTACGGGTTCTTCGATTATGAATCCGGCATGGTGAACAACGTTGTTCAGACCCTGGGGATGCAACGATTCTCGTTCTACGAGCAACCTAATCTTTGGCCGACGATTCTCACCGTACTGAATATCTGGAAGGGTACCGGGAGTGGCTGCATTCTCTATCTCGCGGTTCTCGTGGGTATTGACACGCAACTCTACGAAGCAGCCGAGATGGACGGCGCCAGCCGGTGGCAGCGGATCCGTTTCATCAGTTTGCCGCTTCTGGTGCCGACCATTATCTTGTTGACGCTGCTTTCTATCGGGCGCATTTTCTACGGTGATTTTGGTATGCTGTATGCGATCATCGGCAGTAATGCCCTGCTCTATCCTACGACCGACGTCATTGACACCTACATCATCCGTGCACTACAGACCACGACGAACTTCGGGATGAGCACTGCTGTTGGCCTAAGCCAATCAGTGCTGGGCTTCATCTGCGTCTTTGGCTCCAATTGGTTGGTTAAGAAATGGTCCGAGCGTCGTGGCGAAGACTATTCGCTCTTCTAAGTAATCCGGCGATGTCGATCTCTTGTGGCGGACTTCTGACGTCCTTGGCGAGGTGTGTATGAGGCGTGGCAATCTGGGTGACAAGTTGTTTGCCGGATTCAACTACACGGTAGTGGCGTTGTTCACTTTGTTCTGTTTTCTGCCTTTCTACCTTCTGGTGATCTCGTCGTTCACGGATCAGCAGGTCCTGCAATTGGACGGGTATTCCCTGTGGCCGCGAAAGCTATCGATTGAGGCCTACAAGTGGGTGTTGGGCGGCAAACAGGTGTTGGTCGGCTACCAAGTCTCGACCTTTGTCACGGTTGTGGGCACGTTCCTCAGTGTGACATTGATGTGCGGCGTGGCCTACGCTCTGTCCGTCAAGAAATTCAAGCTGCGGAACCCGCTCTCGTTCTACGTCTACTTCACGATGATTTTCTCGGGCGGCCTGATCCCGTGGTTTATCACGTGCCGGATGGTGGGACTCTACGATAACATCTGGGCGCTGATCGTCCCGATGTTGATCAATCCGTGGTGGATCTTCATCCTGCGGAACTACTTCAACAGCTTGCCCGGCGAGATCATGGAGTCCGCGATTATCGATGGGGCTTCGGATTGGACCATCCTCGCCCGGATTGTGCTGCCCCTGTCGCTGCCCGTGTTGGCGACAACTGCGTTATTCGTAGCGGTAGCCTATTGGAACGACTGGTGGCACGGCGTGATCCTCCTTGACTTCGCCCACTTTCGGCCCCTTCAGGTGATCATCCTGCGCATCATCAACAGCATTCGCGCTATTCGACAGGCCATGGCGATGGAAGGGGGCAACACCCTTGCCCTGAGCTCTGCGCAGATTCCCGCCAAGTCCATCCGTATGGCTATTGTCGTCGTCACCATCGGCCCGGTCATCCTGTTTTATCCTTTCGTACAACGGTATTTCATCAAGGGGCTGACCGTAGGATCCATCAAGGGATAGATCCCGGACGTAAGAGATACGAAGGAAAAGGAAAGGAGGAACCACAGCTCACCTGGAAAATCGATGACCATTTGGCGCTGACAGAATTGTGGACCTGCTCCCTATCCGAGTTGATTCAAGTGATGCAAGAGGAGGAATCTAGATGGCTATGAAGCTCTCGCGACGTGAAATGTTGCGCCTGATGGGGCTGGCCAGTGCCGGTGTCCTGGCCGGCTGTGCTACACCCGAGACCATCGTTCAGACCGTCGAACAGACGGTGGAGGTTGAGAAAACCGTCGAGGTTGAGACGACGGTTGAGGTTGAGAAGGTCGTCACCGCCGTGCCCGCACCTGAAGGGCCCAAGATGATCACCTATGTGGACTCCGCCGGATTCGGCGTGCCGCAGTACCGGGAGACGATCGATCCCATCGCCAAAGCGCTGTCGGAGAAGATGCAGAGTGAGGGCGTGAATCTGGAGCTGCAGGTGCTGCTGCTGGACGACCCCACCAATGAGTACCCGCTGCTCTATGCAAGTGGCGCCGACTTTACCTTCGCGTTCGATGCCCCCTGGAAGAATATGAACGCGCTCCGCGACCAGGGCTATCTGCGCCCCCTGGACGACCTGATCGGCGACTATCAGAACATCGTCGATGCGATCACGCCTGAGGTGGTCGAGTACAACTATATGCTCGGCCATCTGTACGGTCTGCCGACCGGGTACTATGTCGCGTCCCATTCAGCCGGTCACGTCGTCTACCGGCAGGACCTCGCCGAGAAGTATGGGATGTACCCTCTCAAGACCATGGACGAGCTCGAGGCCTTCCTGGAGGAGGTCAAGAACAACGAGCCTGGCATGATCCCCTTCGGTGCGGATCCCACATTCAACACCTTCTACCTGGGCGGCGCACCGTGGAGCTGGTACCAGCCCGAGCAGTATCCGGCGAAATACGGCTACAATCCCGGCAGCGCGATGATCGGTGGTCAGGTCGAGGATCTCCTTCACGACAAGCTGACCTATTCCGATACCGAGGACGAGGACAGCTTCCGCGCGCAGACCGAGCGTGCACGGCAGTGGAATGAGAAGGGCTACGTCAACAAGGACATGCTCTCTCTGCTGGAGGTCAACGCTTTCGACGAGTTCTTCAACCCCGGCAAGTGCGCGGCGATTACCTACAATGAGGCGATTCTCAAGGCCCGGCTGCAGATCCAGCCGGCCCTCCAAACCTATGTGCCTGAGGGCAAAGTGGCCGGGTTCGACGAGGGTCAGTTCCGCCAGGGCGGCAGCATCGCCTTTGCCGTCTTCAGACAGTGGAACTTCCAGGTCTTCAATGCTAACAGCGCCCTGGAAGACACCAAGTCCGGACTCGAGTTCTTTGACTGGCTGCTGGCGGACCAGGACAACATCGACATCTGGCTCTTCGGCATCGATGGCGTCAACTACAAGAAGCTGCCCGACCTTCGATATGAGGACCTCCCCGACGTCGACGGCACGACGAACTACCGCCGCCGCTGGTATGTTGCCGGTGTGCCCGGTCGCTTCGAGCGCGTGCCCGCGCGATGCCTCCGACGAGTTCCTCGCGATGCTGGAGTACATCACCAATCCTGAGTACCATCTGCCCAACCCGCTCGAGCTCTACGAGCCCGACCGTAAGGTCGTCGAGACGGAGCTGGCTCAGATGGATGCGGCCGCCAAGGAGGCGGTGTTGCCCCTCAGCGCTGGTCAGCTGGATCCCGCAACCGGCATCGCAGCGTACAAGAAGGCGCTCGATGACGCCGGGCGCCAGGAGGTCAAGGCCGTCTTCCAGGAGCAGTTGGATACCTGGATTTCCGAGAATGAGGCGACGTTCTCCGATCAGTTGGCACGGGCGAAGGCCAAGCTCGCCGAATGGGAAGCCGGCCCTCACGCTGAGTGGCTGGCGTCACGGCAGGCATAGTGCCTTCCGAACGCAGACTTCCGTCAGGAGGATAAGATCGGGCATCACGCCACGACGCACCAGGATGGGCCTCGATCATTCCTGACAGGCTCTGAGGAAGGGGGGCGCTGCTATGTGCAGCGCCCCCTAAGTGTGTCACAACCCCGGCAATTGCCGGTGTATTCATGGTGGACGAGTCCCTTGCATTGTCTTATACTACCCACAGAGCCGTGTCCGTGAACGGTATTGAGACGAAAAAAGACAAGCATTGGGGAGGAGGTTGAGATTTGAGTTCCGATACGAAGGTCGAAGGCGCTTGTGGCGGATGCACCGGGGGTTGTGGATAGGGATGCGGTGGAAGGTATTGTCTTCAACATCCAGCGGTTCTCGGTCCACGATGGGCCCGGCATCCGAACGACCGTCTTCCTGAAGGGATGCTCGCTTCACTGTTTCTGGTGTCACAATCCCGAGGGGATTCGCTCCAAGCCGGAGATCCAGTTCTATCCCGAACGGTGCATCGGCTGCGGCGCGTGTGTTGATGCATGTGAGTATGGGGCGCAGGTTCTGGAAGACGACGTCCGAATCTATGTGCGCGATAACTGCACGATGTGCGGCGCGTGCGTCGATAACTGTTTCTCCGGCGCTTTGGAACTGACCGGAGAGACGATGACCGTCGAGGATGTTATGAAGGAGGTTCTGGCCGACCGGGCGTTTTACCAGAACTCCGGCGGTGGTATGTCCCTCTCCGGAGGAGAACCTCTGCTTCAGAAGGCATTCACCAAGGCACTCCTTGAACGCGCCAAAGCGGAAGGGCTGCACACGGCCATTGAGACCTGTGGCAACTATCGATGGGCCGATCTTGAAGAGCTGCTGCCGTTGATCGACCTGGTGATGATGGACATCAAGCTCATGGACCCGGAGGTGCATCGCGAGGTCACCGGCGTGTCCAACGAGCGCATCCTGAAAATCGCTGAGGGACTGATGACCACCGACAAGCCGGTCTGGTTCCGCACGCCCGTCATTCCCACGGTCAACGATACGCCGGAAGCGATTGGCGAGATCGCCGCATTCGTGCGTCACCTGGCGGACAAACGCGAGGCCCAGGGCGACGCCGTCCCGGCACCGCCACCGGAGCTGGATCTGCTGCGTTTCCATCGTCTGGCAGCGGACAAGTATCGCAGCCTGGGGCTCGCTTACGAGGCAAGCAATCTGGAGGCACCGAGTCTCGCCTATATGGATGAACTGCGAGATATCGCGCGCGGATATGGGATTGAGGTCAAGAAGGGGAAGTGAGGGGTGACGATTGACGAGTGACGGGCAACGACGGGCTCGGAGCGCCAATGCAGATGACGGCGTCTCGATCGTTGTTTGTCACTCGTTATGTTGTTAGCATCGATTTGGTGCCAAACGGATCCATCAAAGGAGACAATGCAAAATGGCAACAAGGATTATGGCCGAAACGCTCACTTACCAGCAGCGTATTGACGCGCTCCGGGAAGCCAAGCAGAAGTCGAATAACGAAAAACAGGAGATGACCGGGTGTCTCAATAGCGATGATCTGGCGTTTATTCTACCTCCTGAGGACCGGCGAAAAGTCGTTCAGGCTATCAGCGGGTCGGGCGTGCCGATCACCGACGTGATACTGGACGGCGTCGAGATCACCAGCAACCATCCCAATGGCGGATTCTTCGGCCCCAAGGCCTGCGGTGAGAACTACGCATCGCTTCTGAAGAGCCACCCCGCTTTTGTCGATCCGATGAGCTCTCTGGCCGGGGCCTATATGACCAACTTTGGATCGTACCGCAAGGGCGGGTGGAAGCCGGAACTGGATTTCAGCGACCTTCTTGTTGATTGGAAGAAGTACCAGTTGATCGGGGGGATCGGTGCGCCCCAGCACTTCTGTCAGGATCTCACCCTGGGCCTGGAGTTGGGCTGGGGCGGCATCCTCGACAAGATCCATCAGTATCGCGAGGTCAACACCTCCCAGGAAGCTCAGGACTTCTACGATGGTTTGGAGGCAATCGCGTTGGGGATGCAGGACTGGATCTCTCGCAACGCTGCGATGGCTCGCGAGATGGCGGAGACTGAAGTGCGCCCCCAGATGCGGGCGAACCTTCTCACGATTGCCGAGATCAATGAACGGCTTGTGGCAGAGCCGCCGCAGACTTTCCGCGAGGCCTGCCAGTGGATGGTCTGGTACCAGATGGCAGCGCGCATGTACAACGGCAGCGGCTCGCTGGGCAAGCTTGACCTTATCCTTCAGCCCTATTACGAGCGCGATATGGCCGCGGGCATCCTGACGGATGAGGAAGCTACCTTTCACATTGCCTGCCTCTTGCTGCGAGATACCGCCTACATTCATTTGGGTGGTCCGGACGGTATGATCAAGGATGTGACGAACAAGGTCTCCTTCCTGACGCTGGAGGCCGCGCACTGGCTGCGCATTCCTTGCAACGTCGCAGTCTCCGTCGGCGCGGATGTCGATCCCGCCCTGTTGCGGCGTGGCGTTGAGATCATGTTCGAGGACAAGATCGGTGTGCCGAAGTTCCTGGGCATCGATAACTTCGCAAAGGGATTTGCCAGAAATGGCTATCCGATGGAGCTGGCAACCCAGCGGGCTTATTCGGGTTGTCACTGGTGCGCACTGCCGGGACGTGAGTACACGCTCAATGACTGCGTCAAGATTAACTTCGGCGCGGTCTTCCAGACCGCCTTCGAGGATCTCTATGCTGAAGACGGGGAACCCTCTGATCGCCCGCCTGTGGGAGCTCTATCAGCAGCACCTTCACCGGGCCGTTGAGGTGATCGCCCAAAGCCTCGACTTCCAAGTCGAGCATATGCACGAGGTCTTCCCGGAGCTGGTGCTCGATCTGCTTTGCTACGGGCCGATCGAGAACGCCGTGGACGCCTCCCACGGCGGTGTCGAGTACATGAACCTCTGCGTGGACGGGGCCGCGTTGGCCACCGTGGCGGACTCTTTCGCAGCGCTGGAGCAGCGCGTGGAGCAGGAGCAGCGCTTGACCTGGGCGGAGATCAAGCACGCGATTGATACCAACTATGAGGGCCCTGAGGGCGAGCGCATCCGGCTGATGATGAAGTCCATCCCCCGGTTCGGTAGTGGAAGCTCGCTTGGCGATAGTTGGGCCAAGCGCATCGAGGATACCTTCAGCTCGTACGTTAAAGCAGGGCCGACCCCCAATGGGCACAACATGATCCCCGGGCTCTTCTCGTGGGCCAACACAATCGGTCTCGGGAGGGGTCTGAAAGCGACCCCCAACGGGCGGCTTGCGGGGGCTCCTATCTCGCACGGTGCGAACCCCGACCCTGGCTTCCGGAAGGACGGCGCCCCCTCGGCCATGGCCGTCGCCATTGCCGACGTCAACCCCGGATGGGGCAACTCGGCACCTATGCAGATCGACCTCGACCCGGGCCTGGTCCGCGACGAAGATGGCGTCGAGAATGTGGTGGAGCTCATCAAGACGCACTTTGAGCTCGGTGGCACGCAGATCAACATGAACATCCTGAACAAGGAGCAGGTCCTCGCCGCGCACGAGGATCCCTCACTCTATCCCGATCTGATCGTGCGGGTGACGGGATTCAGCGCGTACTTCAACCGGTTGTCGCCTGAGTTCCGGCAGTTGGTTGTGGATCGGATCATCGCGGAAGGATAACAATATCACGCTACCCTTGCGAGGGTTAGTGACGCGCCGTCGTAGACGGGCACCGTCCTAACCCTCGCAAGGTTTCCGCAAGACATCGAGGACTCCATGGCATACGACGATATCTGTTACCAGGCATTAATGGGACTCGCTCCCAAGGACATTCCGCATTGGGAGTATCTGGGCTGCCCGCAAGCCGAGACTTACATCACGGGCATCGACTATTTCGACCATCCTCGCCGGTGCCGTCAGCGACTGGCGGAGATGTATCCCAAACTCAACGTCGAGATCCCCGAGACCGACGACCCGGTTGAGCGTCCCGGCCTGGGGTTGACTCAGGACACCATCGGCGAGGACGCGCAAGGGCGGCGTGTGGTTCGCTGGGGGAATGGGGTAACCCACCACTGGGACAGCGACCCCAGGTTCAAAACTGTCGAAGATGTTTTTGCCTTTTCGCCGCTGGCGGAGCCGGATTGGACGGATAGCTACATCGTCACGACCTGGGACTTCACCAGCGAGGAGACGCTCTATCAGCACTTCCGCAAGGATTATCCCGCCGAATGGGGCGACAAAGCCCCTGAGGGATCTCCGGCCCATGTGGGCATATACCAGACGATGTTTATGTGGCCGCTGCTCACCTTCGGGTGGGAGCTCTTTATGCAAGCCTGTCTCGATCCGCGGTTCGAGCGGGTCATGGACGAGTTTGCGGAGCTCAACCGGCGATTGTTTCGTGCGTTTGCGCGGTTGCCCGTGAACTTTGTGCACTGTCACGATGACATCGTCAATACACGGGGGCCGGTCTGCTCGCCTAAGTGGATGCACAAGTACATCTTCCCCCGGTACGAGGAGTTCTGGGGCATCGTCAAAGATGCCGGCAAAGAGGTTACGTTTATCTCCGACGGCTGTATGGACGCTTATGTGGATGACGTCTTCGCCTGTGGCGCGCGCGGCCTGCTCGGTGAGCCGTACAATGACTACAAGACGATTGCTCGCAAGCACCCGGACTGCTATCTGACGGGCGAGGGGGACACGCGCATCCTGGCGCGGAATAACCCCGCGGAAATTCGCGCGATGGTGGAGAGCATGGTGGAGACGTCACAGATGACCGGCGGGTACTTCATGCGCATCGGCAATGAGTTCACGTGGACGACGCCACCGGAGGCGGTGAAGCTGTATCTGGATCTGAGCCACGAGTTGGCACATCGTTAGAGTGCCGATTTCACCTTCTCTATAACCACCACGGCCCGGTGCGCGCGCACCGGGCCGTGGTCGTTATCGGCTGCCTAGCTCAGAAACGCCGCCACATCTGCGAAATCGGTGGTGTGACAGCCTTCCGGCAGCGACCGGATGATCTGCTGTCCGTAACGCTTGCTCAGGACGCGGGCATCCAACAGTGCAATGACGCCGCGGTCGGTCTCGGAGCGGATCAGCCGCCCGGCTCCCTGGCGGAGGCTGAGAATCGCAGAGCCGAGCTGCAACTCGTAGAATGAATTGCCGCCACGAGCACGGATGCGTTCCTCCTGTCGCCGTATGACGGGATCGTCGTACGGCACGAACGGGATCTTGTCCAGGATCACCAGCGCCAGCGACTCGCCGGGGATATCCAGCCCCTCCCAGAACCCGCGGGTGGCGAACAGGATCGCGTTGCCATCCTCCTTGAACCGCGCTACAAGCTCCGGTTGGGTAGCGTCGCCCTGTAGATAACAGGGATAGCGAGGGTTGAGCGATGGGGCCAACGTGTCGTACAGTTGCATCATGCGTCTGCGACTGGTACACAGGACCAGCGCTCGCCCCCGGCTGGTCTCCAAGAGCCGCCCGACCTCCGCGGTGAGTTCGTCGACGTAGTCCCCTGAAAAAGCCTGGCGTTCTTCGTCGTAGACGGGCATGAGGATCTCGGGGGTGTAGAGCAGCATCTGTTTTGCGTAGTCAAAGGGGCCGGGGAGCGCTTGGAAGATCACGCCGCCAGCGGACTGGCGGGTGCCTCCAGCAGACTGGCGGGTGCCGCCAGCAGACTGGAGGGTGCCAGGAACGGACTGACGGGTGCGGCCAGCGGACTGGTGGGTGTCGCCAGAAGACTGGCGGGTGCCACGAGTGGACGCGTGGTTGTCACTCGGGACCAGCCCGATTTGCCGGCCGAACCATCCCAGATCGTTGTTCACGCCGAGCGTCGCGCTGGTGCAAATCACGCGGGGCCACGTATCAAAGAGCATCCGCCTGAGTGGATCCGTCACCTCCAAGGGGCGATAGAGCGCGTGGAAGGCGCCGGGTGTACCGAACGAAGTATCATCCTCCGTCTCGCAGAGCCGGATGTGGGTTTCCGGTTCGGGGAGCGAAAGGGCATGCACCGTCTCGGCGACCTCCGCGGTCTGCATCAATGCAGCCTCGCGGTCCCCATCGTCCAACTGGGCAGCGTGGGTGAGGGTGCGCCGGAGCTGTTCCAGGACATCCCAAAGCGCCAGGCCGGTTTGGATTTCACCCGTGAGTTGCCAACGTGTCGGACGCGTGGCAGACCGGGTGTCGCCCGGTCGCTGTCGTTCGACTGCACCGAAGAAGTCGTCATATGCGGTTCGTGCCTCGGTGAGCAGGTCGGCATCGGGGAGCGCCGATCGCACGGGTGGGCTGTTGACCAGACCCCAGAACTCGTCGTGTCCCAGCGCCATTGTAAGGGCCTCGACCGCGTAGCGGGGCAGTTGGTGGGCCTCATCGATGATGAGGACGGCGCGGACCGGCAGGATATGGTTGTCGGCGAGGAGTGCGTTATAGCAGAGCAGCGCGTGGTTGGTGACCACCAGGTCTGCCTCCGCGGCTTCGCGCTTGGCATTCTCGTAGAAGCAAGAGTCGAACTGCGGACAGTGATGGCCTCTGCACTCCCGCCCCCCCACGGCGAGCCGTGCGACGAGGTCGGGAGGCAGGCGCATGGTCTCCATGTCGCCGGTGGGCACGGTCTCCAGTCCCCGAGCAACCAGGGCGAGCCACGTCCTCTGGTTCGGCAGGCCCACCTGCTGGCGCAAGCGGTCCAGGTGCATCGCACAGACGTAATTACCCCTGCCCTTGAGCAATGCCGCCTTGGTCGGGCGGGGGGCGATCTCCTGAAGCCGGGGAATATCCTGTTCCCAGAGCTGGTTCATCAGCCCCTTGTTCGACGTGCTGACGACCGCGGGCGCGCCCGACCAGAGCACCGGGACCAGGTAAGCGAACGACTTGCCGATCCCCGTTCCGGCTTCCAGGATGGCGTGGTGGCGGTTCTGGAGGGCGTCCCGCACAAGGTCGGCCATTTTGGCCTGGCCTGCGCGGGCCCGAAAGCGATCTCCAAGAGCATTTGCCAGCGTCCCACCGGGGGCAAAGACGGAGGCCACCGGGGGACACACGATGGGGCGCCCGGCGATCTCAATGTCGGCCCTGGATCCCGCCGACCGGCGCTCTTCGACTACATAGACCGCGGGCGATTCGGCGACGCGCGGGCTTCCCTCGGCTTCGTCGGGGGGAGCGTCGGGCCCCGGTGCCGTGGCCGGCGGAGGGCTTTGCGTAAGAATCTTGCCGCCCACAACCACGGCTGGAGCCATCTCATCGTCGGCGGGGGCGTGTAGGTGTTGGGAGTTCGGCAGCATCCGGCGCATCTCATGGAGCAGCCCGATGGCCCGTGTCTCGCCCAAATCGCGCGCTCGGGCCAGCGCTGCCGCGGCCTCATCCCACTGCCGGCGTTGGCGGTAGCAGAGGCCAAGCTGATAGTGGGCACCGCTGCCGTCCGGGTCGAGAGCCACGATCTCACGGTAGACCGCGATGGCACCGTCGAGATCTCCCTGCAGCATCAGTTTTCGCGCGCGGCGCTCCTGGGCGCGAACGGCGATATCGGTTACGCTTTGGCCGAGCCGAATGGGCTTTGAGGCTCCCATGCGATCCCCTTGTCAGTTGTTGCGATGGATGCTACGCGCAACGGCAGGACAGCCTGTCCCGGTTGGGCGCGTGCTCTCATTATATAGTTCAAACGTTCTAATGGCAAGGTCGGAAACAGATTACTCATGATTGACATTTTAGAAGATATGTGCTTATATATTTATATATCTAGGGGTAGCTGAGTGGGCAGCAGCCCTCAACATCGTGAAGTATTCTTCGTCGTCGAGGGCTGGTATCAATCTCCGACGATACGTTTCCTCAACTACCTCCGCTGGAATTAGACACTTGCTGTTGTGCTGTTCGGGTATCGGTTGCGCGAAGTGGTTCACTGTGGCTTCAAAGCATGCCGGGTCTTGGCTGAGTGAAATTGCTTCGGGAGGATTTTTATGATCACTATTCCGATCTTCGACACGATCCAGGGATTGTCGATATTTAGTGACGATGAGGACGCGACCCGCTTTTACTACCTACCGCGGCAACCGCGTATCGCGGTGGATCCCTCCGGCAAACCGCAGTTCACCTTCTTGTATTACCAGTTCGCAGTCGACCGTCCCGGCCCGTCGAATGAAAAAGGTGGCGGCTATCTGACCTTCACCACGGTGCTCAAAGAGGACCCGCAGTTGGTAGAGCAGATCCGCACCGTGTTGCAGTCGCGCTACCGCACCGAGCACCCCACCGAGGTTGTGCCCCTACAGGTGTCGCTGGCGCCGGTGGATTTCACCGATGGCGAGATATCGCTGATCACGTTCAAGGATCAGCGCTTCGTCAAAGAGGTCACGTTGGGCAAGCCCTCGCTCTTTGGTGACAACACCGCTTCGGTCGCCGTCGAGCTGCCCGAGGATGGCGCTACGCTCTTCCGCGAGGCCCTCAGGGGCGGCGGCAGTGTTGGGGCCATTCAGTACTCTCTGACCTTTCCCGTACGGCTGCCGGCGATCACTATCCTTGGGCACGTCGACTCAAAGGAAGTCAAGACCGCGGTCATAGGCTACACCCGTGAGAAGGTCACTTCCGATGATACCTGGGGCAACGAGGAAAGCCACGAGGTGGCGCACCGCACCTCCATAGCCGAAACGATGGAATCTCAGGGCTTGATCCAACTCACCATCCTCAAGGGCAGCGTATCGCTCACCGCCGACGATATGGAATCGCTCCAGTCTTTTGCCTTCCGAGCAATGGACGATTTCATCAAGAACAATTTCCTCAAGGGTGGCACGATCGAGACCGCTGCCGACCGCGAGAGCCAGTGGATGTCATTCCTCTCACAGGACATTCAGAAACGCTTTGACCTGAATGTCTCGTACCGCGATGTCGTTCCCCGCCCGTACAATCCCAGCTCTCAGGTGAACCCTGACTTCGTCGGCGCGGCGCTGGACCAGGTGGTGATGGACATCGATCTGGGCAACGCTCCCTGGTACTTCAACACACTGGAGGTCACCGTTGATACCAACCTGGATTTCGAGCAGTACGGCGACATCATCCACAGCGTAGTCGGTCATCTGAGCTATGACCAGACCAGGCCCGACGGTACCCGCCTGACGAAGCGTGAGAGTGTCATGTTCACCGCCGACGACCGGAATCCAAAGGAGTTCAAGACCCGCCTCGCGGAGGTGGGCAAGGATTTCTATCACGTGGACCTGGAGGTCAACTACAAATCCGGTCCGGTGCTGCAGACCACCTTGCAGAGCTTCGATACGATGGTCCGCAACCTGACCCTCGACGTGCCCAATCCCGGCGTGATCGAACTCAACTTCGCCGCCGCCGCTGCCAGTTTCGAGGATAAGCTGCAGAGCGTCGAGGTAGAGGTGCGCTACGCCGATCCCAAGCGCAAGGTCCCCGATGTCACGGAGACGCTGCTGCTTGATAAGGATCACCCGACCAAGGATTATCGTCGCGTGATCTACGCCCCGTGGGACCAACCCTACCAGTATCGTGCCACGTACGTCTTCACCGATGAGGCCGGCGACCTGCACCGTTCCACCGGTGAGTGGATTCAGCAGGACTCGAGCAACGGGCAGAAGCAGTTCGTCACCGTCAACTCGCCCTTTGACGAGACGTTCGGTCTGACGATCATCCCTGCTGTTGATTGGCAAGAGGTGGCTCAACTGGTGGTCGACCTGGAATATAACGATCCGGATAGCGATTACCGTATGGCAACCTCCAAGAGCTTCTCGGAAGCCGCCAAGAATCCCCTTGCCTGGCGTTTCCCGCTTCGCAACCCAAAGCGACGCAACTACCGTTACGCACAGACGCTCTTGATGAAGAACGCCGTTGTCCAACAGGATGACTGGAAAGAGCGCGACACCGATGCCCAGGCACTTGTCGTGGGCAATGCGCCCGGCGGGGTAGTGACGATGTCGGTAGATCCCTCCGACATCGACTTCACCAAGGTCAAGCGCGTGATCGTGCGTCTGGAGTACCGCGATGCAGCCCACAATTTCGTGGACAGTGAAGCCCTGGTCTTCAAAGATGCCACCCCGCAGACCTGGACGATCGCCCGCCAAGACGCCAATGTGAACGACTACTCCTACAACGTCGAGTACATCATGAGTGACGGCACGCACCGCAGCCTGGGCGCCTCGGACGGCGGTGGCGCCTCGACGCGAGCGCAGGCCGGACACATCAGCGCCATCAACGACTTCCTGTTCCTGCCAACACAGCCGGACTAAGATGATCTCCCTAACGCCGCCCTATCACGTGATCCAGGGCTACACTCTTCTGCCCCGACCATGCCGATCCGCGCCAATACTACGTTCTCCCGCCCGCGCCTTCCCTGGCGCAAGAGCAGGATGGGCGCCCGTCGTTTTCGTTGGTGCAGTACCTGGGGGGAGGCGCCGGTGCCCAAAGGATCTCGGGCGGCCTGCTGACCTTGACCACCGAGCTCGACGTGCCCACAGCGACTCTGGCTGATCTGGCGGGCAGGCTCGCCAGCCGCCTGGGAGGCAACACCGGCCCGCTGCATTTGGCCCCGGTCCTCTATGATAGTGGCACGGTCGAGCTTATTGCCCTGGGGAGCACGTCCGGCGCTCCATCCGGAGGCACATCGGAGGGCGGTGTATCGACCGGGCCCAGCCAACCTCAGCTCCCTGATGCGGGGGCGGGCAGTGGCCCTTTCCAGATCCATTTCCTGGGGGCGGGGCGGCCTTCCCTGGGTGGTGACAATCGCGCAGTCTTCCAGTTGTTGCTGGATGAAACCGCTGCCGAGCTCGTCGAGCGCGCCCTTGAGGCTCCCGATCTGCCCCTGATCGCTATCTATCGTCTGACGTTCGCCGCACTCCGGCCCTCCTATGAGATCAATGTCCAGGCTGATTGGAGCAAGGTCTACCATTCGCTGCAGGATAAGGCCAAGGCCAACCTGTGGATCGTGGCCGCCGACGCCGAGCGCCTGGTCCAGGAAACCCTCCAGGAGCAGAGCATCCGAGTGCAGACCGACGTATTCGGTACCGGTGCCGGCGCTCAGGCAGCCGCCGAGCGTGCCCGCAACCAACTGGTCGAGTGGACCCTGGAGCACTTTTTCGCCCCGCAGGCGGACCCTGCTGCGGCGACTGCCAACTCCATTGGACAGGTGATCGATGATACGGTGTGGAGCCTGGTGCGCAGCGTGCTGCCGGGCGTTGGATACCGGCTGCGCGATCTGCAGGAGACCGAGCTGCGCCTGCTCTCTGCCCGCATGGAAGAAGCCGTGGCTGAGACTCACCAGGTCATCCCGCAGGGCACGTTGGGCGGTATGTTGAATCACTATCGGGTGGACGAGCATGGTCAGGTTCGCCCTGACTGGCCCGCCCGGCGCGCTCGCCTGCTGACGCAGGTGAACCTGGAGGGCTTTCCCCGCCTGGAGGTGCAGGTGGGCGTGGAGGATCGTTTTGCGACGGACGGGCTCTCACAAGTCCAGGTGGAGCTGGAGCGCCTGGACAGCAGCAACGCGGGCCACGATCAGAAGACGCTGGTTTTCCGTTCTGCTGCCCAGCGGCTTCCTTACGTGGTCAACCTGCTCGGCGAAGCGCCCGCCGATTTGCGCCGGCCCTACCGTTTTCGCCCGACCATCTTGTTCGATCCCGCAGGGCCGTTTGGCCCGCATCCGGCCCTGCAGTCCGACTGGAATGACAGCAACGCAGCGGATCTGTACGTTGAGCCGCGCGACGTCTACTGGGTGCAAGAGTTGACGGTCGCCGTGGCGCCGACGTTTTCGTTCGAACAGTTTCCTGCGGTGACGGTTGAGCTGCGTTACACAGAGGCGGGCAGCGGGCCGCAGACCGGGCGGGTGGAGTTGAAGGTGGAGCAGTCGCAGGGCAGCTGGCGCTATGCCGCTTTTGGCTCGGGCCCGCAGCCTTGCGAATACCGTCTGACCTACCACCGCCTGCCCCAGGCAGGTGGTGCGATTACCATCCCCTGGCAGCCGCACCTGGACAAATGGTTGTCGGTGCCCGATCCGATGCCGGTCAAACGAACGCTCAACCTATTCACCAGCCTGCCGTGGAGCGATCTGTCGGTGGCCTTTGTCCAGCTTCGCTACGACGACGAAGCCCACGGGATCCATTATGAAGAACAGATCGACTTGGATAGCAGTACGCCGTTTTTGCGCCGCGATTATCCGATCGACGCTCATGGACCGCGCACCCTGGCCTACCGTCTCACTTTGTTGTTCACCAACGGGTCGCTGATGGAGGGCTCGTGGCGCGAAACCGACGATGACCGCCTGGTGCTGGACCGCCGGCTGGTCGACAGCCGCCGCGTCACCGTGCGCACGTTGGGTGGCAGCCTGGCGCAGAATAAGCTCAACGCGGCGACGCTGCATCTACAGGTCTTGGATCCGGACGGCGGGCCGCCGCGTCAGGACACCCAGCTTTCGATTCCTCCCGGACAGGAAGCCCAACCGCTCACCTGGGAGTATCTGCTGGGCGACCCACCTGCCCGTTCCGTGCAGGTCACGGCCACGTTTGTCGACAACAACGGCTTTGTCACCGATCTGCCCGCTATCCAGACTCAGGCGGATCTGCTCATCGTGCACCTGAACACGAAGACAGTGAGCACATAACGATGTTAACGCTCGAACCTCCTTTCTATTCGTTTTCCGGCATCGCGGTCTTCCGTGATCACGCCGTTCCGACCCAGTTCTTCTATGCCGCGCCTAACCCTGTCATCGCCCGCCAGGCCGGGCGACCGATCTTCGACCTGATGACCTACACCGTGGACCTGAAGCATTCGGTGTTGTCGGGCACCACCATCCCCGACGAGTTGGGTGCCGGATTCTTGACGATGGCGACCGAGTGTCCGCTAAGCCCCGCTCAGCGCAGCGCCGTTCTGGATGGGTTGCAGGGAGCCACCGGCCTCTCGTCAGACCAGATCCAGCTCTTCCCCATTCCCTTATCACAAGGGCACGGTCAGCGTTCTGGCCCTCGACCAGTTCAAGTCTCCTGCCGGCGATCCGGCGAGTGCGGCGTCGGATGCACCGCTGAACAATCGCCCGACCTTCGTGGAGGCCATCCTGGGCAGCGGCACGCCCTCATTGTTGGGCGACCTGCGCTCGATTTTCTCGCTCAGCCTGAGTCAGAACGGGGCAGCTTTCCTGCAGGGCCTGTACGCCGATGGCGCCGCACCGGTGGGCGTGGTCTACGAGTTGAACTACTACGGCCTGCGTCCTTCTGTCGAGGCCCGCGTCCACGCTGACCTCTCACGGATCTATACCCATTTCGGCGGCAGCCTGGGCTTGCAGTTCAAATGGGTCAAGGCAGAGGTCGAGGCCGGCCTGGATTACTTGCGCGAGCAGCACGCGGTCGAGGTCGAGCTGATCAGCCAGGCGGTGGGCGAGGATGCTCAGAAGGCCGAGGACCGCGCCATGTCGCTGTTCAAAGAGGATATCATCCAGAACCTGTTCCGTCCCACGCCGCCTACCCAGCCTAACCAGGCCACCAACCTGGCCTCAGCCCTGAGTGGTCTGGCGAGAGGTACGGTTGGCAGCACGGCGCCCGTCAACCTTACGCTGCAGTTCAAGCGCCAGGAGGAGCTTAAGGAGGCTACCTACGACTACAGTGAGCGCTCTCCGGAGGAGCGCACGCACGCGCCGCAGGGGTTTATGCCGGCTATGCTCTCCCCTAGCCAGCTGCAGGAACATATCCATCACGTCTCGCTCGGCAGCCCGTTCTTCGAGCTGCTGGAGGTTCTGGTCAGCGGACCACCCAAGGAGGAGTTCACGGCCCTGGGCATCCGGCAGATCGAAGCGACCCTGGTGTACGGTGGCGATGGGGCAGCCGAGACACAGTCGGTGCTCTTCCGTCCCGACTCGACCGGTGATAAGGTGGTCGCATTTCAGCGTAATGGGCGTCAGAGCCTCGCTTACACCCTTGCCCTGGCCTATGATTTCACCCGTGATCAAGCCGACAGCGACAGCTTCCGTTACGAGCTTCCGCCTCTCCAGCGCACAGGGCGGTCGCTGGCGATCAACCCGTCAGCAGACTTTGGCGTGCTGGAGGTGGAGGTCGAGTTGGGGCGCATCCACGCCGACGTTCGCCAGGTGGACGTCGATCTGGCATACAGCTCACCGGACGGCAAAGTTCAGTGCCAAGGAGCATTTCCGGTTGACGCCCTCCCAGCCGCCCGCCACCCCGCCGCGTTGGCTGGTGCGCACCCGTACTACCGATCTCAATCCCTATACCGCGACCTACACATTTACCTTCGACGATGGTACCTGGACCGCCCCGCCACTCAGCTCAAGCGAGCGGCTGCTGGAAGTGGATACCCCATTTGCCGGCGAACGCGAGCTGACCATCAAGCCGGTCATCCCTTCGGGCGCGACGGTCGAGGGCCTGACCGTCGAAATTGAGTACGATGACCGGGAGGCCGATTACCACCGCCGCCGGATGGTCCACATCGATCCTCCCTTTGCAGCGGTCCGTTTGACCTGGCCCATCTTGGATCGCAACAAGCAGACCGTGCGTTACCGGGTCACCGTTCAGGAGCCGGGCATGGTCAGCGAGGGCGACTGGGAGAGCGAGGATGGACCGTCTATCACCGTCGGTGCCGAGGCCCACAAAGTCGGACGGGTCAAGGTGCAACTTCTCGGCCCGGCCCTGGAAGCAGCAGGATTGGACGGCGTGCAGGTGCGTTTCCTACCCGTCGCCCCTGGCCTGCCGCCGGGGAATCCCGACGAGGCGGTCAACCTTCTCTTTGATGGTACGGCGACGAGCGACACCGTCGACTTGACCTTGCCGCCGTCCGTCCCGCTTCACTATCGTTACCAGACGATCAGTTTCCATAAGGACGGCACGATGCAGGAATCGCAGTGGAAAGAGTCCAGTACCACCCTGCTCGTGCTGCAGGTGGTGAATCTGTAGGTCATTGAGGGCTCGTTTCCCGAAGGAGGGAGCATGCTCAATCTGGAATCTCGAATGGAAATTCTCGGCATCACGGTCTTTCAAGACACCGATGCCTCGGATCAGTTCTACTATCTCCCCGGTCAGCCACACATCGCTCGTGAAGGTGGTGATCCGCTCTTCGACCTTTTCACCTACAATCGTGGTGGCGCGTCCGGGACGACCCTCTCCGGCGGTTTCCTCAACATGGCGGTGGAGACGGGCATTGGGACCCTTAAGGATCGCATTGAAAGTCAGCTAAAAGAGCGTTTTGGCGACAACGTTACCCTGGCCTCAGTGCCGCTGACCAAGGGCACCGTGCGCGTGATTGCCCTGGGTGAGGACAGCGATGCCCTCAAAGGGGGCGTGGCTTCAGAGACTACGCCCGATGGTCAGCCGGTGGTCGCGAGCGGGCCGCGCTTCATCCAGAACATCCTCGGCGCGGGCACGCCTTCCCTGGACGCCGCCAATCGCGCTATCTTCTCCTTCTCACTCAGCGAGGAGGGAGCAGCCTTCTTCCTGGGGGCTTTGAGCGGCTCGGTCACGGCTCGCCCGGTGGGCGTGATCTACGAGCTTGAGTACGTGGGCCTGCTGCCTGCTTACGATTTGGAGATCACCATCGACTTCAAGTCGGCCTACACCTATATGCAGAACCGCTTCAGCCTGAATACCTTGTTCTTCAAGACCGAGGTGGATAACATCCTGGAGCAGCTCAAGCGTAACCAGTCGATCAAGATCCGCGAGACAGCTCGAACCCTGGAGCTTTCCACCCCCGAGGCGGTGCGTGAGCGCCAGAACCACATCGACCAGGTGGTGAAGGACCTGGCAACCGGGGCGCTGTTCAATCCGGCGCTGACCCCCGGGCAGCCGAAGACGCAGCCAACGACGCTCTCCGCCTCCGATGCAGCGGCCTCAGCCGGACAGCCGCCCGCCCTTGCCGCGCTGCGACAAGGTATCGCGCCCGCGGTGGCCACAGGGCTGAGCGAGGTATATCGCAACCAAGCAGGGGCGCAGACGGCGGCGTCGGGTCGGCTCGGGCACGGCGCAGCCCAGCGGCACCCAACCCACCGGCGGTCAGCCGGCATCCGGCGGAGGCAACACCGCTACGGACCTGTGGAACCGCCTGGGCCGTCCGCAGGCGGCTTACGCCCTCAAATCACTGCGCCAGGAAGAGCAGCGCACGATCACGTACTCCCTGACCCAGGTCACCGCCCAGAAACAGACTTTTGCCCCGCAGAGCTTCATCCAATTCCTCGCCAGTCCGGCAGAGCTGCGGCGCCATATCCAGGCGATTGACCTGAACCACCCCTTCTTCCAGCGCATCAACATCGATGTGAGTGCTGCGGGTGTGGATTTCACTGCAGAAGGCCTGACCCAGATGACCGTCCAACTGCGTTACGGCACCCGCCCGGATGGCACCAAGCCAAAGGACAGCGTCGAATCCATCCTGCGCTCCGCTGACGATAAGGCTGACTTCACCTTCTTTGTCGACAAGGCCCTGACCCAGTCGTACGAGTACAAACTGATTGCCGACTACCGCACCGACTTCGGCATCGGCCTCAAAGCGCCACGTTTGGAGACCGATTGGGTGACCACCGAGGACCGCAGCCTGCGCGTCCATCCGTCCGTGCTGGGGCGTGTCCGCTCCGTGACGGTCCAGCCGGCGCCCAACCTGCCGACTGACGTGAGCCAGGCTGACGTGCGCTTGCATTACGTCAGCCCTGCCAATGGCGTCGACGATGCGGCGACCTTGCACCTCAAGCCCGGCGACCCGGCCCAAACCGTCGCGATCCGCCTGGCAGACCCTGCCGACACCTATACCGTAGAGACCAGCCTGTTCTTCGCGGATGGCACCCAGCAGGACTTGCCCGCCCAGACACTGCCCGACCCCGACGCCAACCTGGACGGCAGTGTGGTGGTGGTCAGCGCGCCGCCGGCCAACCGTCTTGATGGCGACGTGATCCTCCAGGACCCGCTGGGTGAGTTGCAGAGCGCGCTGGTGGATCTGAAGACAGAACAGAACAGTAACTTGCTCGATAGCCGCAGCCTGGAGTTGACGCAAGCGCTCAAACCGGAGCGGTTCTCGATTCGCCTGCCGCAGCCGACGCCGCGCCCGGTGTTGAGCTTCCGCGAGCGTCGTTTGTTCAAGGATGGCGGGCTGGAGGAGTTCCCGTGGAAAGAGTCGCCCTCCGCTAACGTTCGGGTCGGCATCCCAGCCGAGCGCGTCAAAGACGTAGTGGTCGAGTATATCGGCCCCGATCTCTCAGATATGGGCGTCAGCGCCCTCGTCGTCGACCTGGAGTACAAGGATCCACAGGGCGACCCGCTTTTCGAACAGAGCACCTCGATCCTGATCCGCGACGATGTGGCCACCCAGCGCCAGGAGTGGAAGATCCGCCTGCCGGATGCCCTGGCCCGCACTTACACAATGGAAGCTTACTGTGATGATGGATGATGGAAGCGAGAACAGCACCGAGTTTACCGAAGACACTCGCGACCATCTTCTTCTCCGCATGCCGCAGTTCTGACAAGGTGACATATGCCAACTTTTAGCGAACTGAAAGCTCGATATATGTACTCCGGTACCTCCCCGGCGGTGGCTTCGTTCACCAACAGCCGGGTCAATCACCTCATCTACAATTCGACCGGCGACAAGGTCTACTTCGACCGCCTGAAGGCAGCTCTCAATCGATCTGACCTGACCTTCGTCTATATCGCCGGGTGGTGGTTGGGGCCGGACTTCTCGCTGGATGGCCCGACCAGCAGTAACCTGTTGGCCGATTTACTCAAGGCCAAGTCTGCCGCCGGGGTGGATGTGCGCGTCCTGGGCTGGGTGATGGCGCCCGAGGTGCTCAATAATCCACGTGTGCAGAGCGCCGGCGCCGGCCTGTTCGGTCTGGATATCAACGGCGACACGATGACGTTCATCAACTTGCTGCGTGCCGAAGCGACGCTGCGCAACAAAGCTGTGCTGAACATCCTGGCCCATCCGGCCGGTGCGGTGCACACCAAGATGTCCATCGTAGGCGGCACGACGTGGGCCGAGGGGTACACGGGGGGCATCGATCTGGAGAAGGTCCGCCACATGCAGCGCCTCTGGCATGACGTCCAGGCACAGGTGACAGGCCCCGCCGTTCAGGGGCTGTTCGACCTGTTCCGCGCGATGTGGAACGAGGTTCGCAGCCGTCCGGTCTCACCGGGCCTCTCGGCAGTCTCGCGCACGACCCGTGCCCGGATCACCCTCGATAGCCACACTACGTCGATGCCCGACCTGCCTGCCCGCACCCTGACCAGCAGTGGTGGGCACATGCACGTCCAGAGCGCGCGCACTCTTCCCCAGATGCGATTCTACTCCGGCAGCAGCCTCGGCATGTCGATTCCCAGCAACGCTCCCCTTTCCTTTGCGCCTTCCGGCGCCCAGGAGATCAAAGCGGTGTGGAAGCACGCGATTCTGGCGGCTCGCACCTATATCTACATTGAGGACCAGGCTTTCTCGTCGCTGGAGATCTTTGGCTGGATCAACCAGGCGATCAAGGCCAATAATGAGTTGAAGGTGATCCTGGTGGCGGGCGCCGACGACCCGACTGCCCCTTCCCCGCAGGCCCTGACCAAGGCCTTCCATGTGGGCGTCAACACCGTCCTGCTGAACGGGTTAAGTGCCTCCCAGGCGGCTCGCGTCGGGTTGTTTCTGGACCGATCCGCTGAGGTCTTCGGCAATGGGCGGTTGATCCACACCAAGAGCACCATCATCGACGATCAATGGGCGCTGATTGGCTCGGCCAATGCGATGCGCCGCAGCCTCTACACCGATATCGAGCACGCCGTGGCCTTTATGGACGAGGATGGCGCCGAAGTGGCGGCGTACCGCACGGAGCTATGGAACTTCCATCTGCAGTCGCCTGGCCCACTCAGCTTAAGCGCGTTCATCGCCCGCTGGTTTGCCATCCCGATGCAAGGCTCGGGGGCCACCAACCCGCTGCTCTTCTGGCAAGCACCCATCTTCCCAGCCGGCAGCTTCTTCCGGGAGACCTCGCTGACCAGCGACGATCATCTCCAACTGGATGAGTTGTTGGACATCGACTCTACCCAGGTGTGGGGTGAAGACCTGGTGAAGGCGGTGATGAGTATGAGCGGCTCTACCTCGATCTCCGGGGGGGGAGGGGGGACTTCTGGCGGTGGTGGCGGTTCCGATGGTGGGGGCGGCGGTGGATCGAGCTGAGTTGCGAACCGAATTCTGGTGTTGACGTAACGGAGGCCTGATGCTCGATCCTGCTCAGCCAGTTTCCGTTCTACCGGACGTGACGGTCTACCGGGATGACCGGCAGCCGCAGCGTTTCTACGCCTACCCGTCTGCCCCGCGCTTGGCACGCGATCCTGACGGTGGTCCTATCATCTCTCTGCTGCTGTATGGCAGAAAGACCGCCGGTGGTTTTCAGCTTTCCGGCGGTTACTTGAATCTGGCGACCAGCTTCGCGCTGAGTGCCGATGAGGCCGACCTGCTGCGCCGGCGCCTGCAGGCCCTCCGGCGCCAGGAAGAGAAGCTATCGCCTGGCGCGCCGGTAACGATCGACCTGGTTGCTCCGGCATGGACGAGCGGCGCGGTGATCGTTCGCCTCGGCGCCGACCTGGAATTGCGTGGTGAGCCCTCCTTGTTGGGCGCGCAATGAAGCGGCCCTGAGTTTGTCTCTGGACGCCGAGCAGGCTCGGCAGCTTCAGCACCTGTGGAAAGAGGGGCTGCCCGATGCAACCATCCGCTACGACCTGCAGACCGAGGCCGCCCGCCAAGAGCGGTATACGGGCACGACCGAGGTCTTCGACGATGATAGCGCCGCCGGCAGCAGCAGCATTTACAGTGTTCAAAGTACCTATGATGCTTCCTTCACCCAAGCGATCCCTTTTCCCGTTGAGGCGCAAGGCCCGTTAGGCCTTACAGCAGGCGAACTGCGTTCCGGGGTCGAGGAGATCGTACTGTGAGGGATGGGCAGGCAAACGATGCGATCGCAGTTAGCGTAGTCGAAGAGTTCGCCGATAAGGAGAGATAGTCAATGCTCACTCTCTATGATTCGTTTGACGTCCCGACGGTTCCGAACGTCAAGATCTACCGCGATGATGACGTACCTCACCGCTTCTACATGGTTTCAGAGCGCGCCACGGTGGCCCGCGACGATGAGAACCAGCCGATCTTCCTGTTCATTCTCTACGCCCGCAATGCCGACACCCTGCCGCCCGACCAGCTTGAGGTCGAGCGCGGCTATGTGGCGATGACGACCCAGGCAGCGGTCACCAAGGATGCCGAGGATAAGATCCGTGACTTCCTGCGCCAGAAGCTGGCGGAAGAGCGCAATCGCGGCTTTTTCTTCCTGCGCAACCGGGTCACTAACACAGAGCCGGAGCTGGGGTATCCGCCGCTCTGGTTGGACGGCAAAGTGGAGTTCCGGGTGGTGCCCGACGATATGGTCATCCAGTCTGCCGGTTCGAGTGTGCCGTCGCTCATCGGTACCAATGTCGCCAGCTTTACGGCCAACCTGAACCAGGACGGTGCCGAGCTGTTCCGCCAGTCGGTGGAAAAGGGCAAGAACCCCTCCGGTGTATGGTACAACCTGTCGTTCGCCGCCAAGATCCCGGCGATTACCATTCGTATTCACGGCGATCGCGGCGCGTTCTACGATGAGGTCAAGAACTATGTTCGCCACCGCTGGACACACGTCGAGCGTGATACGTTCCTGGGCATTACCTGGACCGAACGTAGTTGGACGGTGGAATGGAATGAACTGTCGAGCATCAGCCGCTTCCGCAATGAGTTTCACAACCTGACGATCGATGTCGACGACACCTCCCTGCCCGGCGATGAACGCAGCGAGATGAACGACAAACTTCAGGATATGGCCTTCCAGATCGTGCAGACCAACATCCTGCCGGCGTTCTTCGAAAAGGCCTTCGAGGACGTTGCCAAGGAGATCAAGGATCCCCATGCCATGATCCCGGTGCACGAGTCGCTCACCGGGCACATCGATATGACCATCACGCGTTCACAGCTGGTGAAAAAGGTCTGCAACCCCAACGCTTTGCTGTTCCAGGCGCTTACGCCAGAGGAAATCAAGGCTAACACCGTCTATGTGGATCTCAGCCAGACCTTCTTCCAGGAGCTGGACGTCACCGTCTACCCCAACGTCAACTTCACCGACGACCCGGTCTTCGCCCTCAAGGTTTCATTGGATTACGACCAACAGGATGAGATCCGCAACGAGCACATCAAGCGTGCCAAGGATTTCCTCTTCAGACAGTCTGACCAGATTGGGCGCTGGCGGGTGATCATGGCGAAAGGCAGTGACGGCGCTCCCAAGGACAGCTATCACTACTGGAGCGAGCTAACCTACAAGGATACCGGTCAGAGCATTCGCATTCCCTCCAGTGGGGCGTTGGAGTCGAGCGAGCGTCAATTGGTGATCTCTTATCGGCGCCTGGGGTTTGTCAAGGTCAACCTGACCCTGGGCGCCCTACCAGACAATGTGACGTCAGTCAATGCTAATATCCGCTATCCCGGCATCACGACGCCCGGTGCCCAACAGCAGTTCGAATTGACGCGTGAGAAGCCGACCGCTACGTACTTCATCTACACCGGGAAAACCGGCGAGCCGGATCCCTACCGCTATCAGCTTACGTACGTACTGGCAGATGGACAGAAGATGGATACGCCCGAACAGAGCAGCCAGGCTGAGATCCTGACCATCCCTGACCCGTTCGAGCGCACTACCACGACCCGCTTTCTGGCCCAAGCCGATTTCGCCGTGGTCGACAAGATTATCGTGGATGCGCGCTATACGGACGCCGCGAATGACCTCACCGGGACGTTCCACGCGGAACTGATCAAGAACGGCGATACCAGCGCCTGGACCCTAGGCCTTCGCGATCCGAACAGCCTCGATTTCGAGTATGACGTGATCATCGTCTTCACGAACGGCTCGCGGCAGGAGAAGCCCGCCCAGAAAGGTAAGTTGGACGAGACCATCCCGGTTGGCGTGGGAGCGGTGGACGCCCTGGAGGTCACGGTTATCGCCAGCCTGGTGGATTGGAGCAAGTACAAGATCGCCATCGTGATGCTCAAGTACGACGATGACGCCAACGACGTTCACCAGACCAAGAACTTCACCTTCAACGAGGTGAACTCAGCCGATCAGTCCTGGAAGGTGCTGTTGCGTGACGCATCCAAGAAAGGTTATCAGTACCGCTTGCGGCTAATCGCACAAGACCCTGCTGATAACCGCGAAGAGGATTGGCAGCCGACTGAGGAACCGGTGCTGGTGGTGCAGTAGGCGGCTCGGATACCGGGGGACTTGGAACGCCACCCGGAACTGGAGACGATAGATATGCCTGAAAAGAACACTCTGAAGATCAATGCACTGCCCGCCGCAGTCACGACCACTGCCGTGGAACCCAGGCTGGCGGTGGGCATGCCCTTTGCCAAGATGCGTTACATTGCGGGGATCGCCGGAGATGAGAACGCTCCGCACTTCGATCCATCTCAGCAGCCACTCCAAGATGGGCGCGCCTACACTGCGAAGGATGGCCATCTTTACTACCGCCCGTTACTGAGTATTAGCCGGCGCCCCGGCGACCTCCCCGGCCCCGACGTGCGCTTCCTCAAGGACGCGGATGGAAACGTGCGCCTGCAGTTCAGCCTGGAAGAGTCCCCTCTTCCAGGGCTACCGGCGGATGCCGAACCGTTCAACGTGCGGGTCGACTCCGTCACCCTGCATTGGCGCGACGCACAGGGCCAAGACCACCAGCGCGTCTTTGATCAGCCTACCCTTATGGGCACGGACAACCCGGAGGACAGCACGCAGTCCAACTTCGTCATTCGTGTGGGGAGTGAGTTGGATTCGGGCGAGGTCGAGCCGCTTTTCCAGGCCCTCAGCCGGGCAGACTCCGCCGCGTCCCTGCAGGTGGTCCTGTCGTTCGGTTACTGGACCGACGATCCGCAGTCGGGCGGTGGCCACACGGGTTCGGGAGGTGTCGTCGGCCCGGTCATACACCATGGCCCTGTTATCGCCGCTCACGAGGCCCATCTTGCGGCTACTCTATTGCACACCGCCGGGGCACAGCCGTCCTCCGGCCACCCGGCAGCAGCATCTCACACCCTTTCACCGCACCTCATCGCGACGTTCGCCGGCGCCGGCGGGGCTGCTGTGCCCAGGAACAGATTCGCCACCTTGCTGATGGCCGACCGGCTCAAGATGGTCGTCGACGCGGAACGCAAACGCCGAACCCAACCCAACTTCCATACCGCCAGCCTTGACCGCCGGCTGCCGTTCACCTTCGATTCTGACTTGCAGGCCAACCGGCCGATCTACGCCGCGCTCCTGGGCACCTCCGGCATCACCGAGCATTGGACAGATTCGGGTTTCGGATTGGTGCGCACGGCGGACTTCCCGAACACGGTCTATCGCCTGCCGGACGAGATACGGCTGGCATTCCACGTCGAGATGGGGACCCCCTATCTGATCCCGTTCCTGTACCGCAGCGACCAGGACGAAGTGCGCGTCCGCGTGACCCTGGGCGCGATGCCCTGGCACGATCCGGTCCAACTGGTGCGGCTGCGCGACTTCCTGCGGGTGTCGACCGGCGGCGCCCTGGCATCTCCTAGCGTGGTGAC
This sequence comes from uncultured Chloroflexia bacterium, assembly GCA_963751345.1. GTDB lineage: Bacteria > Chloroflexota > Anaerolineae > B4-G1 > SLSP01 > PWVB01. The sequence continues at coordinate 68,969 of CAVVUS010000030.1, read as the reverse complement.
GGGTGGCTATGAAAGCGCAAGCCTGCGCTTGACCAGTGCTTTCCCCGAGCAGATTCAGGCCTTGGATGGGGAAGAGGTGGCGATCAGCCTGGAGAACGGCTTCCAGGTCACGCTCGATCTGAGCCTGGAATTCTACCGATTCCTGGCGGAGTTGCTGACGCGTGAGAACTCTCCCGGCCTGACCGGAGAGGTGAAGGTGCGCCTGGAAACCCGCCCACCTGCTAGCGAAGGCGGGACGGAACAGGTGTTGGAGCGGCGCGTGCCCGTACGCCTGACGTTTGACGACCTTGCCGGATTACCGCTGGAAGTGCATCTGCCTCCCGACTCACTCTCGCCCCGGCAGGTAGAGATCACTAACCTGGCCCCACTGGAGGTCAGCCTGGGCGGCTGTCTGCCGCGCCTACTCCAGTACGATACAAACTCGGTCACGCCACTGGAGGTGTACGAAGCCGAAGCTGTCGCACCGGACTTCCCCGCCACATTGGCGGCCCAAGGCACCTTGACGGTTGATCTGGAACCGAAATCCGCCAGCTCCTCGGGCAGCGAAGACGCCTCCCAGGTGTGGAATGCCATTCAGGCCGAACTGGCAGGGCAGAACCTCACCGAAACTCCAAGCCGGGTGCTCGACCGCGTTCACGAGATCTTCCCCAACACCAGCCTGGCCCAGAAGGTAACCGTTGAGTGCCCAGTCTTTGAGCAGGCTACTCTACCCGACAAATTCGCCAACCTGTTTCGCCTGAAGGTGAAGCTCCTGCGCGCGGGCTTTGCCGCCGAGCAAGTGGTGTTGGGCAAGGATAGCAGCATCCGCTCAGGTGACCTTGCAGCGCAATCTGAAGGAAATCCTGGGGGAGCAGGCCGGCGCCCTGGCAACCTTCAAGTATCAGGTCCAGAACGTGTACTTCGATCACGAAGGCCAGTGGAGTGACGAGAAAGACGGCGAGGGGACCAACGTATTCGTCTTCCCTAATCCCCCGGAGTCTGACTAGATCTGATCGGGGCATCTATGGGAGCTGATCGGGAACTTGGCCGCCGTCTGACGGCGGCCATTGCTTATCTGCTGCGCTTGCAGGCGTCCTCTGGCGCCTGGACTGACTTCTGGCTTCCGGTGGGCACTTCGGATGCCTGGGCGACCGCCTTCGTTGGCCTGGGGATGCATGCCGCCTCGGGAAGCCCTGTGCTCGATCCGCAGGTCCGGCAAGAGGCATTGTCTGCAGCACAGCGCGCTGCAGCTTGGCTGCTGGCCCAGCCGCGTCCACACGGCGGCTGGGGATATAACAGCCAGGTGGCGCCGGATGCCGACTCGACCGCCCACAGTCTTTCCCTGCTGGCTCGGCTGGGGCTGCCTGCACCGGCCGAGGCGATTGCATTCTTGTTGAGCTGCCGCACCTGGAGCGATGTGGATGCTGCACCCGGCGGCTTCCGCACCTACACCTTCTCCGACCCGGAGAACCCGTGGGCGCAGCCACACGCCGGCGTAACCGCTGCCGCGCTCAGGGCGTTGTTCGATCTGGGGCGCCTCTCCCGTGCTGAGCTGGCGGCAGAGTGGGCCCATCTGCTGGTCCCGGCCCAGAGGCTGGATGGTGGCTGGGATGGATATTGGTGGACCTCTCCTGCTTACGCTACCGGAATGGCGCTGGAAGCTCGGGCGCAGTCCGGTTCCCCCTTACTGGCTCGCCCGGTGCGGCTGCGCCGGATGCCGCTGACCGCATTTGACGAGGCCTGGGCCCTGCACGCCTATGCCTTGCTGGGCGATGAGCAGGCTGTCCACCGCCTGGCGCGCCGCCTGCTCTCTCGCCAGGATAGCGACGGCGGCTGGCCCTCTGCACCGGTGCTGCGGGTTCCCCCTTCTCATCCGGGGGCGCGCGGGCTCGACGACCTGCAGGCCACAGACGCCAGGCGGCTGTTTGCGACGTCCAGCGCCCTCCGCGCATTGGCTCTGCACGCCGGGATGGTTGAGGGAGCGTTGCTGTCCCCCAATCGGCATCCTGCGCGGGACGAAAGCCTCTGGCGACCGATCTCGCCGTCTGCTCTACAGACCCGGTAGATTCGTCCAGACACTTATGGAGGTTCACGCCGGGGGGCATACCGCAGCATTTGTGTCCTCTGGCCTGGCGCGAATCTGGTGCAAGGTGTGGCGTCTGGCAGTCGGATTTCGCCCCCGGCCGCTCATGAGGCGCAGCACCTGGTCGACCGTCTGACAGCACGCAGCCTGGCTGCGCCGTGCCCCTTTCCCTCCGCACAGCTCTCGACACTGGCAGGTGGGCTACCGTTGGAGTTCTCGGTCAATGTTGGTCCTTCCGCCAGCCCGGCGCTGCGCTGTGCCGCTGAGGTGGGCGACCCGTATCTGCCGCCCTACCCTCGGGCACTCTCGGCTCTGGAGAGCCTGGCCGAGCTGGCGCAGGAACTGGGCTACGCCCAGGCCTATGACCGGATCATGCCCGGGATAAGCCAGTTGGTTTCCCCCGATCTGCCCGTGCCGGAGACGACCCGCTTCTGGGTGTGGGGCGGGCTGGACGTTGCCCCTGGAACCGATCAGGCCCCGATGCAGCCCATACTCAAGATATACCTGAATTTGATGGATACCGAGCTGGGTGGGGGTGGGCGCGCTCGTCTCGAAGCGGCGTTGGCAGCCGCGGGTATCCCGCTCCAGCCTGGGGCCGCTGGTCGCGGGCCGCTCTCGATCGGCTGGACGCGGTTGGCTTCCCACAGGAGTTAGGCTTCGGCCTGGGGAAGGACGGTCGGATAGCCTGTAAGCTCTACTATGAACTCCACGGCTGGCGCCGCGCCTTTGTGGGCGAGCTGCTCGCCGCCCTGGGTCTCCCCGCCGATCCCGAAGCAGTGGTCCCTGAGATTCCCGGCATCCTGCGCGAATCGCTGGCTGCCAAGAGCAGATCCGGCATCGCGCTGCGCCTGGATCCCGCCAGCGGCGCTCGTGCGCGAACTGACCGTTACCGCGGCTTTTCCCCCGCCGATGCTCACGCCTCAGGAGACGGCCCATAGGGTGGCAGTCTGGATCGAGTCGCTGGGCTGGGACAGTGCTCCCTTTCGCGCCGTAGCCGACGTGCTCTTGCCGGACTGGCAAGCTGCCGACGCGGTCGCTGCCCCAACCACCGGACACCTACGCATGCACAGCCTGTTCACGCGCACGATCGAGCGTTCGCAGACGAACGGGCGTTCGCAGACGAACGGGCGTTCGCAGACGAATGGGCCGCACGGCCCCGAGGCGACCCTATATCTGCGGCCATGGATGCACAGCTCTGAGCGCGACGGCAATCCAAATCCCCAAGCCTAATATGGCAGCCTCGGAAGCGGTAGCGTGCGCACCCGCTGTCCGGTAGCCTGGGCAAAGGCGTTGGCGATGGCGGGGGCCGTCGCGATCATCACGGGTTCCGCGAGGTTCTTGGCACCGTAGGGACCCTGGGAGCCGCTTGTACCCTTAAGGGCACTCGTCTCGATGTAGGTCGCCTCGATCTCCGGGACGTCCATCGCGCGGGGGATCCGGTACCGGTCATAATCCAACGCCTGGGGGACGCCGTTCACGAAACGGAAGGTCTCCGTCAGCGCATAGCCCAACCCCTGAGCGATGCCACCGTACATCTGCCCGAGCGCCCCCTGAGGGTAGAGGATGGTCCCGGCATCGTGGGCAGCCCAGATCTTGAGCACGCGGGTTCGCCCTGTGCGACCGTTGACCTCTACCTCGGCCACTTGCGCGCCAAAGACGTAGATGGCATAGGGCTTGCCGGTGCCGTGGCTGAAGTCCCAATCGATGGTGGGGATCTGCCACCGCCCCTCCGCCGAGAGCTGTAGCCCCATCTCGCGTGCGTGGCCGACGACGGTCTCAAAGGATGCGGGCTCCTCTGAAGGGCCGATATACCGTTCCCCGTCGCGGATGAGCTGCTCCGGCGTGCAGCCCAGCAGGTCGGCAGCCGCCAGCGCCAGGACACGGACGATCTTCTCGGCTGTGACGCGCACGGCATTGCCACCGACGATTGACGCACGGGAGGCCACCGTGGGCCCCGAGTCGAGCGCGGTCTGGGTGTCCGGGCGCAGGACGCGGACGCGCGACATCTCCACGCCCAGCGTCTCGGCCGCCAGCAGGGCAAAAACGGTGCGGCTCCCCTGCCCGAAGTCGGTCAGCCCGGAGGTCAATGTGATCCCGTTATCGTGTTCGATGGTGATCGTCGCCGTGGCAAAGTCCAGGCCCTCGCCGCCGAGCCCGCTCCCGTGGAAGTAGCAGGCCACGCCGATGCCGCGGCGACTGTCTGCGTCGCCGGGCTGCGCAGTATACAGCGCTCGCTTGCGTGCCCAATCGGAGCGATCTCGCACCCATTCGAGACACGCTGCCAGGCCGACGGAGTCCCCCAACCGGTCGCCTGTCATCGTGCGATCTCCCGGTCTGAGACAGTTCTGCAGCCGGAACTCAAGCGGGTCGCGGCCCAGTCGCTCTGCTAACTCGTCGATCGCCAGCTCCGCCGCGCCGCTTGCCTGCGTGTTGCCGAAACCGCGAAAGGCGCCCGCATAGCCATTGTTGGTGTAGACCACCTGCGTGTCCACGTGCACGGCCTCGTAACGATAGGCGCCCGCGGCGTGCATCGTCGCACGCCACGACGCCAGGGGCGTGGCCGCGGCATAGGCACCGTTGTCTATCGTCAGCCGGGCTTTGGCGGCGCGCAGCGTGCCATCGTGCTCCGCCGCCAGCGTGATCCGGCTGCGCATTGCCTGGCGCTTGTAGGAGGCGGCCATCGACTCGGGCCGTGTGAGGACGATGCGCACCGGAAGGCCTGAGAGCAGCGCCAGCTTGGCGGCCTGTGCCGAGGTCTGGTAGAGTACGTCGTCCTTCCCGCCGAAAGAGCCTCCGACGGGCGGCTGGATCACGCGGACCCGGTCGACGTCCAGTCCCAGCACCTGGGCGGCGGTGTCCCGATTGACGTGCGGGCTCTGGCTGTTAGCGTAGATCGGTGACGCCCCAAGCCTGAGGGCCACCGGCGTCGAGTTCCGGGATGGCGAGGGCACCCTCGGTCTCCAGGTAGGCGTGCTCCTGATGGGGTAGATCGTAGCCGACCTCGAAGACCACCGGAGCGCCAGCGATCAGCGGGTCCGGGTCGCCGTTGCGCAGGAGGTGGGTGTTGCAGAGATTCCCCCGTCCCGTCGGCGAGACCTCGGGGATGAGCGGGGCACCGGCGTCGAGCGCCTGGGCCGTGTCCGACACCACCGGCAGGGGCTCATAGGAGACCCGAATCGCCGCGATACCCGCGAGGGCAGCTTCCTCACTCACCGCTGCCACGGCCGCGACAGGCTCACCGACATGGCGCACCTTGCGATAGGCCAGGATGTAAGCGTCCTGGATGGGCCAGCCGAAGCTGCCGTGGTCGACGAAGTCGGCGTGGGTGATAACCGCCCTGACGCCGGGGACGGCGAGCGCCGGGGTCACATCAAGCTCGATAATGCGCGCGTGTGGCAGCGGGCTCCGCAGCACCTTTCCGACCAGCATACCGGGCACACTCATATCGCCGACGTAACGCGCACGTCCGGTCACCTTGTCGGCGCCATCGACGTTCTGAAGGGAGGATCTTCCCACGTAAGTGAGAGTTGTCATGGGGTGGGCTCCCCTGCACCCAGACGGTGGCGAGACGCTGCCGCGGCCTCTATCGCGTCGACGATCTGCATATACCCCGTGCAGCGACAGAGGATGCCGTTGATGGCGGACCGGATTTCAACGCGGGTGGGCGCCGGATTGCGGCGGAGCAGTGCTTCCCCGGCGAGGACCATCGCCGGCGTGCAGTACCCGCACTGTACGGCGCCCTGGGCCAGGAATGCCTGCTGTAGCTCGCTCAGGCTGCCGTCGGGCCCCTGGAGTCCCTCGATCGTCGTCACGTGATGCCCGGCAATGCCGGATACCGCGGTCCTACAGGAGCGGGCGAGGGCATCGTCGACGAGGACGGAGCATGCGCCGCAGGTGCCGCTTTCACATCCGCGTTTGGTCCCGGTGAGGCCAAGCGTGGTGCGCAATAGGTCCACCAGCAGCATATCCTGGGGGATGTCATCCAAGGTGACGGTCTTGCCGTTCAAGACAAAGGTCAATTGCATCAGGATCTCCCCGAGACGTGCTTGTCGTGTGTCGTTCGGTAGTGTCGCAGATAGCGTTTCCCGTAGGGATCGCGAGCGGTCAGGAAGTCGATCGCCCGCACCTCCTCGATCAACTGGGGCGTGCGCGGGCTGACGAGCGCGGCGTCCAATCCCCAGGGCACCGCGGCAACGAGGTAGGCCAGGGCGATGTGCGAAGGGGTGGGCATACCGTGCCCGGCGTTGCTGATACCGAGGATCGTGGCCACACCGAGATCGTCGTGGTATCTTCGGAGTGTCTCCAGCGTGGTCGCCATCGAGCCAGGTTCGGCCGATGAAGCCAGGCAGATGGCGTCCATAAGGATATCTTCTCTGGGGATGCCGTAGGCGGCGGCGCGATCGACGATCACGCCCGCTTCGGCTATGCGCCCTTCCGTATTCTTCGGCAGCCCGTGCACGTCGCCAATGGGCATCCCGACGATCGCGGCACCGAACTCCGCGGCGATCGGCAGCAGTGCCTCCAGAACGGGCGCCTCCGCAGTGACGGAGTTGATCAGGGCTTTGTAAGGTCTCAATGCCGTCAGGGCCGCCCGCAGGGCATCCGAATGGCGGGAGTCCAGCGAGATGGGGCATCCGACGGCTTCGTGAACGGCGACGGCGATCTGTGGGAGTAGCGCGAGTTCGTCCACGCCGGGATATGAGGTCATGATATCCATCACGTCCATACCGGCAGTCGCTCCGCTGCGGGCGAGTTCCACCATATGTGCCAGAAGGTCCTCCGTGGGTTCGACCTCCCCTGATTTCTGCGGCTTGACGCGTAGTTGGTCGCTGATCAGGACAATCGGCACGCCGGGGCCGATCCGCAGGGTTCCGTTGCGTGATGATAGAGTCGTCATGGGCTCCTTTGCTGCAGGTTACCTTCCGGGAGGCGAAAGCAGCTTCCCGGAAGGGTATGCTCCCCTTATTATACCGGACCCCCGAACTTGCCGATCCCGAGACCAAGATAGAGCACGGCGGCGGCGAGGAGGAAGAGGGCGGAGAGGGCAAAGACCGTGTAATCCGCGAAGGCCAACCGCGATTCGTGATAATAGGTGCGGTCGGGGGAGCCGGAGAAGGCTTTGGATTGTAGCACGACCTCCAGCATCTGGGACTTCACGATCGCGCCCAGGATCAGGGGCACGGCGACCTTTGCGTAGACCCTGGCGCGACGGATGGGACCCATTCTTTCGAAAGCCAGGCCGCGCAATCGCTGCGCCTCAATGATCGATTGCAGGTCGGCCACCAGCAGTGGGAAAAACCGCAGCGTCGACGAGAAGACAAAGGCGATCGTGTAGGGGATACGCGCTTTCACCAGGCCCACGATCATCGCGTTGACGTCCGTCGTAAAGACGACCAACGGGATCACCATTGTCATCGTGAGGGCCTTGAACACGATGTTCAGGGCATATTTGATCCCTTCGACCGACATCGTGGCCCCGCCGACTAACCACCAGCCCTTCGGCAAGGTAAACAGCGGCGTCAGCGTCGTCTGCCCCGTGCGTGCGCGGACGATTTCGCCGCCGAAGAATCCCTGTGTCACGACAACGAAAAGGTAGAAGGGAAGCATCGCCAGAAACGCCTTGAGGACGTAGCTTGGCCTCACGCCTGCCGCGAGCCCGCCAAGGATGACCGCCAGGGCCAACAGTCCCCCCAGTGTGGGGCTCTCCCAAGTGAATGCGACGATCGTCAATGAGGTCATCAGCGCCAGTTTCGGGCGAAAGTCCATCCGGGTGAAGAACGAAGCGCGGTCGACACTCTGGAACGTATGGGGCGTCATAACGTGGGCGCCCTATCCTGCCCCGCAACGTAGGCCGCGACCTCCTCGGGTGTGATCAACTGACCGGCCTCGGGGTACTTTCGCCGGTCGAGCGCCTGCGCCAAGAGCACAGCCTGAGGAGGGCTCAGATACGTCGATGCCAGCACCTTTGCCTCGTGACACGCCTGGCGCATGGGTGCGTCGAGGAGCTTGATGCCTTTTCCCATGACGACCATACGCTCCGCGTACTTGGGCATCAGGTAAAGGTGATGGGTGATGATGACGACGGTTCTGCCTTCTTTGTGAAGCCGGCGGGTGATCTCCAGGATGGATTTCGCGCCCCGGTCATCCTGGCCCGTGGTGGGTTCGTCGAAGATGAGGATCTGCGGGTCCATGGCCAGGACGGCTGCGATCACCACCCGCGCGCGGTCGCCCTTTGGGAGCGCCAGGGGATGCCGGTCCCTGACGTCAAGCAGCCCCATCTCCGCCAGGCTTTCGGTGACCGCGGATTCCACCTGGCGCTTCGGAAAGCCCAGGTTCTTGAGGGCAAACGCCACCTCCTCCTCCACCGTGGCATTGAAGATCTGGTTGTCGGGATTCTGAGAGACGTAACCGACGGTCCGCGCCAGGTCGCTGACCGAGAGCTTCCGGCTGTCGATGCCGCCGACCTGCACCTGGCCCGATGTCGGCTGCAGCAGCCCGAGAAAGTGCTTGACCAGCGTGCTCTTTCCGGCGCCATTCTGTCCGGCGATGAGCACATATTCTCCCGCACTGATGTCGACCGAAATGCCGCGCAGCGCGTGGGTGCCGTCGGGGTAGACGTGGTGCAAGTCGCGGGCCGATAGGGCCAGGGATTGGGGACTGGGTGATCGGGGATCGGGCACAGGAGAGGCAGTGCCAACCGTCGCGAGGTCAGCAGCCCGGTTTGAAGGGCGAATAGCGTCAACTGACGGTGTTGCTGTGCCCGGCGAGATGTCCGGAAACCTTCGCAAGGTTTCGGCCCGAGGCTGCTCGGGCTTAACCTCGCGAAGGTTGGTGGGAGTAGGAAGATCGTCGAGAAGCGGCAGGGCGTCGGCGAGCGTGATGGGAATGGTGGGGACGGGGACGCCGCGGCTGCGGAGCAGGAAGAATGTCTCGGCCACCTGGGGCGGGCGCAGGCCGGCGCGCATGGAGTTGGTCGACGTCACCATAGATGTCGTCGGGTGAGCCGACGCGGATCAGCTCTCCCCGTGAGAGTAGGGCGACGCGATCTGTGTACTCCGCCATTTCCTCGGCCGCGTGGCTTGCGATGACGATTGTTATGCCGAGTTGACGATTCAGCTCGCGTAAGGTGGCGAAGATATCCCCGGATCCCACGGGATCCAGTTGAGACGTGGGCTCGTCGAGGACCAGGAGGTCGGGCTGCAACGCCAAGTGCGGCGGCAATGGCCAGGCGCTGCTTCTCACCTCCTGAGAGTTCGTCGGGGCGCTTTTTCTCGCTGCCTGTGAGACGGACGGCTTCCAGTATCCGGGGAATGCGTGCCTCGATCTCCTCGCGGGGTACGCGGAGGTTTTCCATACCGAAGGCGATCTCATTCTCCACCGAGGTCGCCGTGATCTGCGTCTCCGGATCCTCGAAGACCATCCCGACGTGCTGCGCCATCGTGCTGATGGGGTGGTCGAGACTATCGAGGCCGGCTACCGTCACGCGACCGAAAAACCGCCCCCCGTAGAACTGCGGGACGATGCCATTCAGCGTGAGGCAGAGCGTGGTCTTTCCTGCGCCCGTCGGACCGATCAGGCCGAGGAACTCCCCCCGCGCGATCTCCAGCGAGACGTCCCTGAGCACAGGCTCGTCGGATCGTGGGTAGAGGTAGGAGACGTTGTCCAGGGTCGCGATGGACGCCATCAAGCCCGCGCTAACGTGATCGCGGCTCAGTAGACGGCCTCACGGGGCTTGACAATGCCAATCGCACGCAGACCGGCGATGACCCCCGTGCCAATGACGGTGCCGATGAGACAGCGGAAGAGGTTTTCGACCGGGATGATCGGGATGAGGACTAACCAGACCGCTTCCGGCCAATTGTAGATGAAATAGGTGATGACGCCTGAGTCGAGGTGGGTCAGCCCTGAGACCATCCATGTGCCAAGAAAGAGCCCCGCAGCCACCCACGCGAGATTCGGACTCTTGAGCCAGCGCGCCACCCAACGCCGCGTGGGCAGCGCGAAGAGCAGGATGCCCGACCAATCGATGAAGGACGCCCCGATGGCGGGCCACAGGCCCACGCCGTTCTGCACTACTGCCCGCCCGGCAAACAACAGATACTCGATGACGAACAGGATGGTCAACCAGATCCACCAGTGCTTGCGCCGCCCCGCCAGAACCATCGATCCGGCGGCGAAACTGCCGATCGCTGCGCCTAGCACCGACACAATCGGCACGCCCGCCGTCTGCGGCGCCAGGAAGACGCCTACGAGCCGGCCAATACCCGACGCGACCGCTCCCGCAATTGGCCCCAGAATCCAGCCCACCAGGGGATAGACGCCTTCGGACATCTCAATGCTACCGGCGGACCCCAGCATGACCGAGAAAGGAATAAAGGATAGGGCGGCGACGACAGCCGCCAACACAATGACAAGGGCCAGGGATGCGCCATCAATCGACGCTCCCCCGCGGGGCGTGACGTCACGTTCTTCTCCTGTGGGCGGGTCAGCCATGGTCAACTCACCTCACGATGATCCGGAACCCTTGCGAAGGTTGGTCATCGTACGTCTCCGGTCTTCATCAACTCGCGGAGGAGCATCGTCGCAAACGAACCCTTGGGCGAGAAGAAACTCACCACCAACTGATCACGATCCTCGACGTGCCATGTCAGGCCCTCGGGGTTGAAGCGCAAAGGGCGCCGCACCCCGTGCTCCTTGCTCGCTCGGAAATCTTCCAGGCTCAGGCCTGCAGCGGCGAGGATCTGTGATTCGATCTCCCCGGCCTCCTCTTGAGCCTGCATGATCTTATCCCCGAAGACGGGCCCCGTTGCAGAGATCTCCCAGGCCGCTGCACGCGGACGATCGACGGCGACATCGGTCACGGTGAAGATCCCACCGGTGTCCTCTTTGCGGGCGATGTCGCCGGGAATGACGGTGTCCAGGGTGCCCTGCCGAATGCGAAGGGCAACGACCTGGTTGAACAGCGCCGACTGCAGCGAGCTGATGAACAGCCCGTGCAAACGGCGCGAGAGGTGACGGATGCCCATTTCGGCCAACGCCGCCTTGTCATCGTGAAGCAGGTGAAATCCGGCGATATGGTTGTCGCCGTGGTTGCCGAATCGCTGAGGTCCATAGGCGTTAGGGACGCCGCGCGCCATCAACGTTTTGAGTATGGCTGCCGCTCGAGATTCCGCGTCGGCTTCGACCTCGCGAACACGAAGGGTGAAGCGATTTCCACGCAAGTGTCCGATGCGCAGCTTGTTGCGATGGCGCGACACCCATAGAATGCGCGCGTTGTCGAGCTGGAGCGACTCGATGGTCTCGACCGGTACAAACTGCACCGAGAAGGTCTGCCGCGCGACGGCGCGGGCGTCCTTGAGCCCTGCGTAGCTGATGGCGCGTGGAGGTAGGTCCAACTTCTGCGCGATCTCTCTCACGAGCCGCATCGTGTCGACGTTGCGCTTTTCGACGCGAAAGTAGGTGTGCTCGCCGTCGCCACAGGGCTCGTACGCCGGGACCTCGTCCACCACGAAGTCCTCCGCCTCGTCGCGGATCACCCCTCCAATTCCCGGCAGATCTTCCGTAAGATACGGTACCTGCCAGTCAAGCCGCGCGTCCAGATCGGCCATCGTCACTCGCTCAGGAGATAGGCCAGCAGCAGCCGGATGGTTGCGTCCAGCGAGTCAAGATGCGTGCGCTCATAGGCGTGAGAGCTATCGACGCCGGGCCCGATCAGGCCGACCGCAAGGTCGGCACCTGCCCGCCATGCAGCCTCACCGTCGGAGCCGTAGTAGGGGTACGTATCCGTACGATATGGGATGCTGTTGGAGGCTGCAAGCCGTTCAAGGCGCCGTCGCAGACCCAGATGATAGGGCCCCCCCGAGTCCTTGGCGCAGATCCCGACCGAGAACTCGTCCGAGTTCTGATCCTCTCCGGCGGCTGCCATATCCACGGTAACCAGCTCCTCAACGTCACCGGGGATCCCCACGGACCCGCCGTGGCCGACCTCTTCGTAATTGGAGATCAATACGTCCAGGCGGTAACGGGGTGCTCGACCCGTCTGGTGCAGTGCCATCAGTGCGCCATAGATGGCAGCGACGCCGGCCTTGTCGTCGAGGTGTCGCGAGCGGACGAAACCGTTCGTCACCTCCACCCGCGGATCGACGAAGACGAAGTCCCCAACGCCGATCCCCAGGGATTCGGTTTCATCCTTGCTCTGAGTGCGGACATCCAGGCGCACCTCGTAGTTCCCGGCCTCGCGTTTCAGCTCGCGAGCCTCGTTGCCGTAGATATGCACCGAGGCCTTGGTTGGCAGAATGCTGCCCCGGATCATCTCTCCGGTGCCCGTCATGACCGTGCATCCCTCGCCCTCGACGGAGTGCCAATCGTAGCCCCCGATCTGGGTAAGCATCAATCGTCCATTTGCCTTGACCTGGCGGACCATCATGCCCAGCGTGTCAACGTGAGCCGTGAGGGCGCGCGGGCAGCTGTTGTCGCCTGCCCAGGTGACCACCAACCCGCCCTTGCGGGTGTGGGAAACCGTCAGGGGCAACTCTGCCAGGGCCGTCTGCACGTAGAGACAGGCTCGTGCTGTGTCACCTGTTGGGCTTGGGGTATTGAGCAGACCGACCAGGAAATCCAGCGTCTCGTCGATCGGGACCGTGGGAAGTGTCATCTTAACCCTCTTTGTTTCATAGATGCGTCATGGTATGTCTGTGCGCTATCGTCAGCGCCCAGTATAGCTACGTCAAGGGTCATGACAAGGGTCCTTATCGAGAGGCCCCAGCCTGAGTGTGGCTCCTTTGCCGGGTGGCGCCAGACAACAAAGTGTTGTGTAGTTCCCCCAGCCATGCTATGATGGGCCAGTGAGGTGGACAATGGACAGGTTGACCTTGACGCCTGCAGCATCCTTGACTGCCAAGCGTCTCTCCCAGCTTCTGAATCAGGCGTACGCCGACTATTTCGTCCCGGTCAGGCTTGATCCTTTTCAGTTCAAGCTGATGTGTGACGATATGGATGTTGACCTCGAGCGATCTGTCGTAGCGATGCAGGGCAGGGCCCCGGGCGGGACCCTGGGCGAGCTCCCGGTAGGGTTGGCCCTGCTTTCCTGCCGGGGGACCGAGGGGTGGATTAGCGGTGTTGGCGTTCATCCCATCTGGCGGCGCCGCGGCATCGCGCGGCAGATGATTCAGTGGATCCAACGGGTGTCACAGCAAGACAGCTTCGACCGTCTTCGCCTCGAGGTGTTGGAGCAGAATGGCGCGGCTATCTTGCTCTACGAGGGACTCGGATTCGTCAAGGTCCGGGACCTCTTGGTGTTGACGTTTGAGCCCGGCTGGGTGCCACTCACTTCACCAACACACGACGTATCGGAAGAACCGCCAAGCCGGCTATTGCCCGCGCATGGCCGCTTCCACGAAGTCGATCCCTCCTGGCAGAGGGACCTCGCCTCGCTCACTCACCGCGCGGGGCGCCTGTTGGGCCTCTCCCTTCGGGAGGGGCCGGATCTGGCCGGCTATCTGCTCTATCAGCCGCAGTCGGACGCCTATGCGGTTCTCGACCTGGGGGTCGATCCGGCGCATCCCCGGCGTCTGCAGGTCGCCGGGGAGCTCCTCTCTGCACTCCACGGCACACGGCCTGACTTTGGGGGGCATACCGTCAACGTACCGGCCGATGATCCGCTGCTCCCGGCCTACATGGCGGTGGGTTACCGGGTCTGGCAGCGACAACACGAGATGATCTGGCCCGTCCACGAGGTGACCTGATCTGAGGAGGTGCCCTTGGATTCCGTTCAGCCGCCGATTGACGACCGATCCTCCCTCCCGGACGCCCCCTCTGACTCCGACCCTCCTGTAGACTCTCCTCGCTCTGCTTTGTGTGACAGTTGCGGGCGCTTTGTCGGGCCCTACGAACGCTGCCCCTATTGTGGCGCCCGCATCCACGGACGGCTGCAGATCCGCGTGGTCAAGGCGATGGCCCTCCTGATGGCGACGGTCGGCCTGGCGCTGCTGTGGTGGCAGGCACGTCGCGTTGAGGTACCCATCATCTCGGTCGCCGAGGCTACCGGCGCCATGAACTTCGCCTATGTACGGCTGGAGGGCCGCATCTCCAGAAATCTCAGCTACGACGCCGAGAGCGGCTATCTTGGGTTCTGGTTGGATGACGGCACCGGGGAAGCTTACGTCAACGCATATCGCGATGTCACGGCAGAGCTGCTGGCCCGTGGGACCCCGCCTGCCATTGGGGATCAGGTGTCCGTGGCCGGGACCCTCGGGATCCGCGAGGACTATACCTCTTTGACGATCAACGTGGCCGATCATGTGACACTCGATCGTCCTGACGCGATCCCGTTCAAAGCCGGTGACGTCACCCTTCTGGATGAGGGCACACGGGTACGGCTCTCGGGTGAGGTGCGGCGGATCTACGAACCCTATGACGGCCTCGTTCTATGGACGATTGGCGACGACAGCGGGGAGATTGTCGTCGCCGTGGATGACGTCGTGACATCGTTGACGGGTCCTCTTCCCGAGTGCACCGTTGGCCAGACCGCCGAGGTGGAGGGCGTTATCACACTCTATGGGTCAACGCCGCAGATCGCCCCCGCAAGTGTCGCCGATATCAAGCTACTGCCTGCGACCTTCGCCCTTGCGGAGGAGGTCGTGCCTGTGCCCACCCCCGCGAATGAGCGGGGTCCCACACCGGTGCCTACACCTGAGAATGAGGGTGGTCCCACACCCGTCGCCCAGGCTGTGCCTGAGGTCCCTCCTACCCTGACGTTCACGCCGACCTCCGAGCCCACGCCTGAGCCGACACCCATCCCGGTGCTGCCATTGAGCCAGGTCGATGCGCAGCTCGAGGGTCAGATGGTGAGGGTGCGCGGGCGGATTGCGTTGCTCGAAGGGCTTAAGGGAGGTGTCAAAGCCGCACTCGATGACGGGACCGCACAGATCACACTTCTGCTCTGGAATGACGTGTATCAGGCCATGGCTGTGCCGACGGCCTTTGATGCCGGCGCTGATGTCGAGGCGCTCGGGATCGTCTCGATCTACGAGGGAAGTGTGGAGGTGATTCCGGCAGACGCCGCAGACGTGTTGATTCTCGTCGCGGCGGAGCCGGCGACCTGGGTCGAGGTTGCCGGCCTCACATTGGGTGACGCCGGACGTGTGGTCAGGATCCGCGGCGTACTCGGCGAGCCGCGGGGCTTCTCCGCAGGGGTGATGGTGCCGCTTAATGATGGTACAGGTGAGATCACGGTGGTTCTGTGGTCGGATCTCTACACGGGGCTGAACCCGGTCCCGCAAGCCGGCGAGCTGGCCGAGATTGTGGGCACGCTCAATGTCTACCGCGAGGCACTGGAGCTGATTCCCCGCTCTCTCTATGACTGGCGTGTGAGGCCACCCGATGGCTAGTCTGCTCCTGTGGGCCCTTGCGGGCGCCGTGGGTGCCTCCGTGCTGGCCCTGATCCCCGCCCTGCACATCTACAATGTGGCGGGCCTGCTCCTTCTGCTCGTGGGGTCCGGGCGCCTCTCCATCGGCGGCGAGCCGCTGGCTTTTCTCTTCCTCGGTATGGTGACCGGCTATGCGATGGTGAACACGATCCCGAGCGTCTTTTTCTCGGCTCCCGACGAGAGTATGATCTTCGTGGTCCTGCCCGGCCAGACCTATCTGCTGCAGAGAAGGGGCTATGAGGCGGTAGTTCTGACGGGCCTCGGGAGCCTTGGGGGGCTGGCGGCGCTGGTCGCCTGGACGCCTGTCGCGTCGCGAGTCCTACCGGCCATCCGTCAGATCCTGCAGCCGCACCTGGGTTGGCTGCTATGGGCGGTCATCGCCTACTATGTTGGCGTCCGAGTGGCCCAAGGGGACGGGCCGTGCGGCTGCGGCGAACCGTGCGGCTGCAGACAGCCATGCGGCGATCGGTCGCTGGCAGCGATGGTGGGATGGATGGCGGTCGCTGGTGGCCGGTCTGGCGACCTTTGTGCTCTCGGGAGCGCTAGGGCTCATCCTCCTCTACCGGTCTCCGGTGCCCGTCCAGGTGGCCTATCAAAACCTTCTGCCGGCGTTCGTGGGACTCTTTGCCGTGCCCTGGGTCGTGCTCAATCTGGTGGGGCGAGTGGCGCTGCCGTCACAGGTTGCGGCGCGCAGCGTGGATGTCTCGTGGCTCAACGTAGTCCAGGGGGTCGCGTCCGGCACCCTCGGCGGCGTCTTTGCGGCGTTCTTCCCGGTAGTAACCGGGGGGATCGGTGGCTTCCTTGCGGGCCAGGCGACCGGCCAACGTGACGAGCGCACGTTTCTGATCGCCCAGGGAGCGGCAAAGATGGTCTACTACGTGGGTGGCTTTCTGCTCTTCTTTGTCCCCGGGCTCCATCTCACACGTGGGGGTATGGCCTGGATGGTCAGTACGCGGTATACTGCCACCACGCCCGAGGCAGTATCTGAGGGCAACGGCTGGGGCCTTGGTAGCGGGCGTGATCGCCTTTCTGCTATCGCTGAGCTTGGCGCGGGCCGTGATGGCGCTGGTGTCTCACGTGGCCTATCGGGTGATCAGTTGGGCGACCCTGGCCTTGCTGCTGCTCGTGGTTGTGGGTGTGACGGGGCCCGTGGGATTGGGGATTTGCGCCGTCGCTACCGGTATCGGGCTCATCCCGGCCCTGTGGGGCGCTCGACGCATGAACGCTATGGGAGTCTTGCTGCTGCCGCTGGCGCTGAATATGGTTGGGTGGGGCGATACCGTCGCAGGCCTGCTCCGCCTCCTGGACTGACGAGAGAAGTCCGATCGTAGAGTTGCAGATAGACCGGAAATAGATGTATGTTGCCCGACCCTTATCTGTCGGATCTGATGAAATTGTACGGGTTCTCGATTGCCGGCGTGCAGACGGGCGGGAACGGCACCGGGCGCTGGCACGACGTGCGGCTTCAGATGCGCCGTGATGTCGTCTGCGAGTTGTGTGGACGTTCTTTCAGCTATGGTTTCCAGGTGGGCGTCGACGGCGCCGTCAGCAGAGGCCGCCGGACAATGGATGTGACGATGGTGACGCCCAGATTGGAGCGCGAACTTCGGCGCCGGATCAGGTGTCCATATTGCCAGGCAGTTCAGCGCACAGCGCGCCGCCTCTTCATTCGCCGGGAAGTTCGTCATGGCGTCGTCGGGCTGATCACGCTTGGAGGCACGGTTCTGGGCGCCCTCACTTTCGCTGCCGGGGGGTACGTGCTCGCCGGGTTCATCGGGCTCGCCATCGGCTTGGGGCTCGCGGTGGCCTTGGTCCTGACCTTGACACGATGGATGCTGGGACAGCTTTTCGATGCTGCTCCCCATGCCCGGGATATTGACGTCTAGGCTCTGGCGGGCCCATCATCCTCGCGAGGCGCCCGGCCTGTGCGACGCATTGCTACCCCTTGCAGAATTGTGTTCCGGCACGTTCGTGGTACAAACGACCTGCGCGCACGGCATCGGTGGCGCCCGTGCTACCGTGGATGACGTAGTGCCAACCCAGATTAGGATCGCCGATATCCCAAATGCCCGACCCATCACGTGATTATCTGACGCTGCTGCTCGACCAGTACTGGTTTGCACCGCCGGTCGCACTGTGGCGGGCGATCGAGTTGCGTACGTTGGCCGCCGAGGAATTCCCTCGCCCGATCTTGGATCTGGGATGTGGGGACGGCCTCATCGCACAGGTGCTGTTCGGCGGCGACCCGCCGATCGAAGTAGGCTTCGACCCCTGGCTTGATCAAGTGCGGAAGGCCCCCGCAACGCGTGCCTATTGTTCGGTCCAGCAGGCAATGGGCGACGCGATGCCCTACGCCAGCGTGGCGTTTGGCTCCCTGCTCAGCAACTCCGTCCTCGAACACATACCGGATCTCGACCCGGTCTTGCGCGAAGCTGCCCGTGTCGTCCGTCCCGGTGGTCGGGTCATCTTCACCGTACCGAGTGACGCGTTTCGACGCCTGTTGGCTGGCTACCGCGATCGAGCGGCTGCCGGAGATATGGCAGGGGCTGAGGCTTACGCTGCGGGCGTCGATGCGTGGCTCGCACACTACCGCTATCCTACCCCGGAGGAATGGGGCGCAATCCTGGAGCGTGTGGGGCTGCGGCTCGTCCGCACGGTCTACTACGTGCCCCCCGCTGTGATGGCCCTGTGGGATCAGGGTAATACCGCCTACGGCGTTCGGAGTGTGCCCGGGGGCGCATTCGGGCCTTTTGCAGCGTGGCACCCTCTATCGCTGGCTTGCGTCTCCCCGGCTGCGCCGCTTCGGCTATCAGCGCTGGATCAGACGATGGGTCGTGCGGACGTTGGGGCAGCGTTGGCGAGAGGCCTACACGGCGGACGTTCCGGCGGATGGCGTTGGGGGCGGACTGCTCGTTGTAGGCGAGAAGGGTGGATAGGTCGGCTATGGCTTTTGTGGGTCGGCTGGGGACGACGACGGAGGGTGTCCGCTTCGAATCGTGGAACCGATTTGTGGCGGCGCACCCCTGCGGTAATCTGCTCCAGACGACCCAATGGGGAAGGCTGAAGGCGGGCTTTGGGTGGGACTGGGAACTGGTCACTGTTGGTGATAAGGACGCTCCCAGGGCGGGGGCCATCGTGCTCTATCGCAAGCTGCCGTTAGGTCTCGGCACCCTGGCCTACGTGCCACGCGGCCCGCTCGTCGACTGGTCGGACCGCACGGCGGCCACCGAGCTCTTTGCGGCACTCCATGCTGCTGCGCGCAAGCGCAGGGCTTGGGCCTGCTGGATCGAGCCCGAGGTGGGCAACGCATCAGCCCATCCTGCATCGCTGCCGCACACCGAAGCTTTCTTGGCGGATATCGGCTACCGCCGAGCCGTCCGCACCATACAGCCGCGACGGACCATCGTATTGGATATCTCCCCTCCCGAGGAGGATATCCTGATGACGATGAAGTCAAAAACCCGCTATAACATCCGGCTTTCAGAGCGCAAGGGGGTCACCGTCCGAGAGGGCTCGATAGCCGATGTGGAGACGTACCACGACCTGATGGAGGTAACCGGCGAACGGGATGAATTCGGGGTGCACACGCTGGCCTACTACAGGAAAGCGCTCGAACTCTTTGCACCCGAGGGCGAGGTTGCCCTGCTCCTCGCCGAGCACGAAGGAGAACCGCTGGCCGGGCTGATGGTCTTTGCGGTCGGGAAGAAGTCATGGTACATCTACGGCGCCTCATCCGACCGGCATCGAAATCTCATGCCGGCCTATGCCGTCCAATGGGCCGCAATTCGTTGGGCAAGGGCGCGCGGATGCACGACGTATGACCTATGGGGCATACCCGATGCCGACGAGGAGACGCTGGAAGCGGAATTCACAGAGCGCAGCGACGGTCTGTGGGGAGTCTACCGGTTCAAGCGGGGGTTCGGCGGTGAGGTTGTGCGCTACACTGGGCTTGTGGGAACGCGCGCTGAACCCGCTCTATCCACTCGCTTCCCGATTCTACCGGGGCCTCCGCTAGCTGCTCGGCGACCAGGTAAAGGCGAGCCATGGATCTGCTGCTCAAAGCACTCTTCGGCGCTGTCGTTGTCGTGATCATCCAGCTTGTAGCCCGGTCGCAGCGGTCCTATCTTGCCGGCTTGGTTCCCTTGTTTCCGACGTTCACGCTGATATCGCACTACATCGTCGGCACACAACGGACGGTGGGCGACCTGAAGGCCACGATCCGATTTGGCATGGTCTCCCTGTTGCCGTATTGTGCCTACATGGGCGCGCTTTACGTCCTGGTCGACCGTGTGAGCCTGACACTAGCTCTCTTGGGCGCCACACTGACTTGGCTCGTTGCCGCGCTCATCCTGGTGTGGGCCTGGCCCCACTGAGTGAGGAGACGATACCTATGCCTTTCACATTCGAGACGCTCCGGATTCCTGGCGTACAACTGATCAAGCCGCGGGTATTTGGTGATGCGCGGGGCTTTTTTATGGAGACGTACAAACGGACGGAGTTTGAGGCTGCCGGCATATCCGGCGCCTTTGTCCAGGCCAATCACTCGCGTTCGGCCAGGGGAGTGTTACGGGGCCTCCACTACCAGAAATCACCACGCGCCCAGGGGAAACTGATGACTGTGGTCACCGGCGCTATCTTCGACGTCGCCGTCGATATCCGGGCGGGGTCGCCGACGTACGGAGCCTGGGTGGGCGAGGTGTTGTCAGGCGACAACCACCACTTTCTCTACGTTCCGCCCGGCTTCGCCCATGGATTCTGTGTGTTGAGTGAGTCTGTGGACCTGATCTACCAGGTCACGGACGAGTACTCGCCGGAGCACGAGCGGGGCATTCTGTGGAATGATCCCGAGATCGGGATCGAGTGGCCGATTCAAGCCCCCGAGCTATCGGCCCGGGATGCGGTCCAGCCGCGCCTCAGCGAGGCGGATAACAACTTCGTCTACGAAACGCCGTGATGCCCACCTGCGGGCTTCCTCTCCCTGCAGGGAAGGATGGGGAGGGGGATTACCGCCAGTAGGTGACGGGCCACGTCTCCAGCAGATCTGCCGTCGACGACACGAGTTGCCATCCCGCGTCGGTGCCGATCGTGTCCCACTCGACGTCCCAGAGCCGTCCCGTGATCACGCCGCCCTCATTATCCCACGCGGTGACCATAGCCGCGATCCGCGCGTAGTTCTCTCCCGTTGAGCCTGATATCGTGTGCACCCCACCGACGCTCACCCGGAGCGTCGTAGCATAGCCCAATGCCCAGCTATCATAGTCGGGCCTGGACGACGGGGCGAGGAGCGCGTAAGCACCGGGTATGTCACGGTCGTTCAGCGCCAGGTAAAAAGAGACGACGGCGAACTCCGGCGCACCGGTGGGATAGGTCTGCGGTCGGTCCGCAAAATACCAATCGTAGTGCTCCGAGGTCCAACCATACGTCTCGTTCTCCCACGTGAACACGATGTAAAACGCGAGGCTTGGGGCGCCCCGGACCCGATAGCCTTCCCAGATTTCCTCTTCGAGATCTCCGTCGGCGTCCGCGAACTTGATGCCTGCGTCCCCCGAAAAGAAGCCCAACCGCCGGTACGCGCCACCGGCGTCGGAGTCGGCCCCTTCCCAGGCAAAGAGATGCAGCAGCGTTTGGTTCCCCTCGGCGTAGCCGAAGATCGCCAGCTCCGGCATACCATCTGCGTTGACGTCTCGGATGGCAATATCACAGGTGGCGTACTGCCCGAAGCCGACATCTGCCGCGCCGGGCTTGGGCTGTGCGGGTTCGAGGGCATAGACAGCTTCGCCGTCCAGCACGTAAGCTGCGAGGCGAGCGCCTACGTCAGTGGATTGGTGGACCAGGGCGACCCACTCCGGCGCTCCGTCGGCGTCGGTGTCCTCGTAACGCAGGCAGACCAGTTCGTCCTCTCCTGCCAGTGCTTGCGCGCGGACCAGTCCTTCGTCGGCGGCAGCTTGCACGAGCTCCGGATCGGGCGTCGGCACGAGGGTTGGCGTAGCCGTGGGCACGGGGCTGGAAGCCGGCGTGGCTGTGGCCGGGGATGTTGGCGCCACAGATGTCGGTGCCGACTCAGACGCCGGTGCTGCCAACGCAGACGTTGGTGCCAACGCGGACGTTGGTGGTCACAATTCGGCGTTGAGGTGCAAGCGGCAGGGCGCACCCCGACAGTATGGTTGCCATCGCTGCACAAACCACTGCGATGGCTGAGAAGGTCAGTGACAACCTATGGCATCTGGTGCTCATCTTGGACGAACTCTGTTCGTGCGGAAACCGGCAAGGCGGCCAAATAAGAAGCACGGAGCCCTACGGCTCCGTGCGTATCTTTGACAGTCGATCGGCGCAGTCTCAAGTGCGGCGAAGCCTGCGCGCGGTGATCATCACCCCGACCAGCAGGACAGCCGCACCGATCAACAGCCACTCGCCCAGACCCGTCTGCGAGAGCTGGCCCGAGTTGCCGCCAAGGCTCGTGCCCGCACCGGTTACACGCGGTGTGGCGGTAGCCCTTGGCGTGCGTGTCGGCGTCGGCGTGCGTCGGGGCTCTTGCGTTGCCGTGGGCGTGGCTTCCTCTGCCGGCTCGGTGGCCGTCGCAGCCCCTCCTACAGCCAGTGGGTCGTCTCCGCCTCCCTCGGCTGTGGGTGTTGCGGTGGGGCCGAGTACGGGTGTCGATGTGGGCTCCGGCGTGTCTGTTGGTTGCGGCGTATTCGTGGCCTCCGGCGCCGCGGGTGTTGACGTCGCCTCCACCACCATTTCAGCGGTCGGGGAAGCTGCGACCTCAGTCGGCGGCGGAGCTGCCTGTTGTGGCCGATTGAGGACAAGGGCCCAGACGCCAAACGATATCAAGGCGCACACCAGGAGGCCACCCAAGACGGCCACCGCGATGATAAAGACGCGGTTCTGGCCTTGAGTCTGGTCTACTTGAGCCTCGGCTTCCTCTTCCTGGTACGTATCCTCGTCGCCAAAGGCCTCGAAAATGTCATCCGACATGATCCTCTCCTCCTTTTCTGCGTGTGCCCATCAGGCGCACAGGAGCCACGCCTTTGCAGAGATCGAGCGGCTGCTTATGATTATTGTAAATAGAAGACGGAAAAGACACAAGTGATCATCCAATGCTCTTGTCGAAGGGGAAGTCAAGATTTCGAGTCTTTCAGGATAAGCCCCTTTCCTTCCTCCTGCTCCTCGATCACCACCTTCGCTTTGCCGGTCGAGCTAGATGGGAATTCCTCGGTGAGGAAGCGCGTTATGGCGTGGAGAGCTGCCTTCAGGATCGCCTCTCCGAGCGGCACCATTTTGATGTCGATGAAGAGGCTTTCCTCCGGTATCTCATCGTCGAGGATCTGCATTTCCTCACGAAAGATGGACAATAGGTCCTCTTCATGGTCGGCCAGGAAAGACGCGAGATCCTTGCGGGCCAAATGAAACGCGCTCTCACGGAGTAGTTTGCGAATTGGCATGTCGACTCAGACCTCTCCTTGGCTAGAGCAAGCGTTCCAGATTCGCATAAGGGATTTGCACCTGTTCGCCGTCGTCGAGGGTGACCAAGACACCGGGCAGCCGCGCCCCCGTCTCCAGGACAATCAGCTTGACGAGCAGTTGTGAGATCGTGCCGGAGCGTCCCCTGTAATCTCCCCTGAGGACACGGATGCGATGGCCGGTCGCCACGGGCGCATTGACATCGATAGGGCGTGCTGCCTGCGTGGGCATAGGGACAAGCACAAAAGGGCGCTTC
This sequence comes from uncultured Chloroflexia bacterium, assembly GCA_963751345.1. GTDB lineage: Bacteria > Chloroflexota > Anaerolineae > B4-G1 > SLSP01 > PWVB01. The sequence goes on along the minus strand of CAVVUS010000030.1, from coordinate 45,763 downwards.
TCGTGCCAACGGCTCCCGATGTCCCCGCTCAGCGCTGCCTCCCGACCATCCAATGAGTGCAGCAGATCGAATACCAGCCGGGTCATCGGCGCGGTCCCTATCCCCTCGGTAGCTACGATGGGGAAGTTCGCCTGTCTTACCTTCGGGATGAGGGATGTCGGAATGCTTCCGACGATCATACCCCGAACTTGCACTTCCGCAGCCTGCGCGATGCACTCCTCCTCAACGGTGGATCCGCCTACCAGGATAGCGCCCTGCGACGATGCGTTGATGTGAGTGGCCCGGATCGGATGGCTGAGGTCCCGGACGACCATCCGGAGCAGGCCGTAGGCTTCCTGTCCGTTGCCCCAGGCCGCCTCAATCAGCCCACCTACCGTCTCGATCACCGCCCCTTCTCCGGCCCGTACCTCGATGACGTAGCCCGGTACCAATGCGTTGAGCCGCAAAACTTGCGGTTCCGCCTCCAGCAGCAGCCTGCCGCGCCCAACCCCGATGATCTTTCCGCTGATGGGCGCGCGACAGGCTCGATCGCTCAACCCTCCCCTCGTGGCGAGGATGTCGCCCTCCGAAATGGCTTGTCCGCGCTTCACCTTCAGATAGGCATTGGCGTTCTTGCTCAGGACGTCGAGTTCCTGCGCGAACTCCACGATGCGGAAATCAGGGGGCTTGACGGCCTGGGCTACGATCTGAGTGGGCTCGACCGAATCGCCCGACCTCACCAGGACTTCACCCGATTGAGGGAGGAGTCTTGGGATGCGCACCGTCGTCAGTGGATTGGCTATGGCATAGGGCGTATACATATCAGCCTCCAACGTCCCAAAGCCAGCGTTTGAGCACTCGACGCCGTTGGTCCGTGTTCCTCGGCAGCGTGATCGGGCGCCCCCGAGCATCGACGACGAGCCCTACCCGTCCGCCAAGCACCTCTATCCTTCCGCCCTGCCCTGGTCCCATACCAATGTCGAAACGCCGGTGGAGCCTGACTTCGAGCGTAGCACGTTGGTCGGCCGCGAGCGGCCAGATCTCAAGTTCGCCGTAGTGCGCCTCCACGTCCAATTCGCTTCCGTTGTCGTACGTGATGTGCACCCGCATCACGACATCACCGGGCCGCGCCTGGCCCACCGGTGAGATCACCGTGCCCAGAGAGACGAGCGTCCCGGCATCCAGGGCGGAGGCGGCAATCAGGGGTTTCACGCCCGCAATCGCCCCAATGGCCGGCGCTGCACGGTTCACGTCCAATAGCACGGTCGAGATGCCGACCGGCTGCAGACCGTCGAGGATCGCCAGCAGCGCCAGACCCGGTCGTGGTGTGCGGACAATACCGCCACCCGATATCAGGATCGGATCCACCCGCGGCATAGCCTCGCTCTCACTGAACTCCGAGCCGCTGATATCCCAGGTCGGGCGCGCGATGTCGTAGGTTGCCCTCAGCATCTCTCGCGCTATTGCGAGTTCTACCCACAACTCCAGCGAAGTCTGCGGGATGGTCGTGGGATGGAGCTCGGCATTGTAGAGCATTGCCATCAAGGTGTCTTCGTCCAAACCCTCGGGAATCCATTGCATCAGACGGTCCGTCCCGTGGTCCTCGGCCCAGTCCACGAGGCCGTGGGCGACGCCGTGCTCGTATACTGTGACGTACGGGCGGCCCTCGAAGTTGACGGCCATCGTTGTCGTCGCCGCACCTATATCGACGCCCAAGACCCCCCGGTCCACGTTTCCCTCACGATGCCACAGGAAATCCACGACACGAGAAAATGTCGTGGCGACGGGCAAGAAGGGCAGGCGGCTCCATGCGCTCAGGCTCTCCATTCCCGGCGCCTTCCTGAGCCGCTCCTCGTTATAGATCTCCTCAAGCGCACCCTGTGCCGGCCCCAGGTGCTCGGTGCCGGCGGTCGGATGCACGTTGTCCGCGATCACGACTCGGGTGATGTCGCTCAACAGCCGGGAGACGTTCGAGCGCAGAGCACTGTTGCCTGCATAGAGGACGATGGGCCGAAGGTCTTCCTCCAACATCGACGTCGCCAGCGCGATGGCCTCGGCGAGTTCGAGTACCGGGCGGCGGGCACCGCCATCGACACCGCCGACCAGCATCACCACATCGGGCATGAGATCCCGGACCGTGCGTGCCCATGCCTCCTGTGGGGAACGGAGATTTCCCTCGCGGGAGAGAATGGCCTCCACGGATGCATAGGTCCCTGTTACCGCTCGCTTGCCGCTTTCCAGGCTCATCTCCCGCACCAGCCCTGCCAGGATAACCCGCAAGGGGGCCACCGAGCTGAGCGTGATGACAAACGCGTCGACGCCCTCAAGATCCTGCCTCGGTGTGATAATCCGACCGCGCTCATACAGTCTGCGCCCCGTGATGGACTCCAACTCCTGGACCGCCTGGGTGACCCCCACGCTCAAATCGTTCCAGGGCGGCTTGCCTGTTGTCTGGGCCTCCGCCTGCGCGACGAAACGATAGCCGTCGGCAACACGGTCGACCAGCAACAGTTTCGTGATGACTGTGCCGCAGTCGGCCACCAACACCGATTCGATGTTCTGTGCCTCTGCCACCTATCCTCCAACCAGGTTGAACAACCGACTGAGAAGATCGGCCAATTGCCACAGGCGCATAACCATCGCGGTCAGGGCAGAGGTGACTGCCCCGGAGAAAGCCGTGCCCAGTGCTACCGCCAAGACGGCCCTACCGGTGCGCCGTACTCCGAGTCCCCACTTGCTCGGATGTTCTGCGGACCGATCGTTGAAGCGGATGGAGAAGGAAAGGAGCGTAACGATCGTGCTCAAGAGGACCACGACGCCCTGTAGGATGCCAATGACGCCACGATCAATCCGAACTCCCGCGCCCGTTGCCAGGATCTGGGGCAGGAGCGTTCCCGTCAGAGCGCCGGAGACGGCGACGGCAGCGCCGACGCCCACGAGATATCCTAGGGGAATGTCGCTGATGGTCATGATCAAGCCTACGAAGCGGGTCGGCTTGAAACCTTTCAGCAACAGGAAACAACCCAGTAATAGCGCGATGAGGTAGACGAACTTGACGACGGGATCCTGTCCGGACAGCGTCTGGGCGATCCAGTCGCGCAATACAAACCTTACTGCGACGCCCGTCGCGTACCCGGACGCCGTACCGACCAGGAGTGCCAGCGCCCAGCGATAGAGCTGGTTATCGCGGAGGAGATAGCTGAAGATCACGAGGGTCAGGACGGCGCCGGTGATCAGCCCAAGGAGATCCATAGCTAACTCGCCCCTTTCCGCTCGACCATGTGGTAAACAAGTGCCATCAACAGCAGCCCGACGACGACCCATTGTGCCAACGTAAGCACGTCGAGGATCCGGGCGTAGGCCTGGTTGCTTCCGATCCCGGTCAGCTCGCGATAGGCCAACGCCTGTGGGAATCCGGAAATCCACCCCGTGACGTTTTGGGTGTGGAGATAGGGTGTGACGAGTGCGCCTGTGGCAGCGCTCACGCCGACGCTCAGAGGCAATTCAGATGCGCCACCCTGGTGGCTGGTAAGCATATTCTGCTCGATCCACCATCTGAGCCGCTGCGGATCCGACGTCAGGACCACCAAATGGCTCGCTGCCTGCGCTTCCGGTCGTGCCAGGAACTCCGCAATGCCGGTGACGTTGCCCGCAACATAGCCGCTTCCAGGCAGCGCTACTCGATTACGGGGCTGCGGAGATAGCGCGTAGCTGAGGCCAATGCCCTGGGGAAGTGTGGTCACGACCAGGACCTCGGCATCCAGCGCATTGAGTTGGTCCAGGACCGGCGCCGCGATCTGCGCCATTTCCTCGGCATAGCCCGGTGTGTACTCGATGGCCAGGATGACGCGGTCCCCGGCCTGAAGTTGGTTGAGGCTATCGACAAAGGGCGCCACGCCTGGGGCGATTTCGGATCCGGGGATCTTTGAGAGGGACACGCCCTCAGGCAAGAGCCAGAATGCGGCGAAGGTCGCGAGAAGCAGGACGGCAGCCACGAGCCATCGGGTAAGGCGGGTGTTAGCCGGCATCTGCAGTCGTTCCTGTGGGACAGGGCGCTCCGCACTGCGCGGCTGTTCAAGCAATTGCTGCCACAGTTGGGCCTGCGCGATGACCGAATCCGGTATCGCAGTGGCCACAGAGAGCTTCGCGTCGGAAGGTACATCCACTGCAATCAGCGAGGGCAGGACCCCAGGGATGCCCTGGAGAGGTCCCTCGGGCTCAGCCGGGGTGGGAAAGGCCGCCCGTTCGGCCGGGGGCTCCTGGCCATCCTGCGGCTTGGGACGCAGTGCCTGGACCCAATCAGGTATGTCGGCAGGCGCCAAATCGCCGAACGACTCTACGCTCTGAGCTCTTGGGCTTATCCCGGCTGCCTCGGGTGGAGCTAGTTCCTGGAGCCACGAAGGCACTTCCGCAGGGGCGAGCTCACCCATCAGGGATGAGGGTGTTTCGAGGCGTGCCGCGGTTGGTGCCGTGAAGTCCAAGCCCTGCAGCCACTCGGGTATCTCCTCGGGACCTTCCAGGCCAAATTCGGCGGCCTCTTCCTCAGGTTCTTCCGGAGATTCCTGTTCCAGGAAGGCCGGCGTGCCACGGCTATCTTCTGTGAGGCTCTCTTCGGGCCTCAGACCTTGAAGCCAGCTGGGTCCTTCGGTCAGCAGCGGTTCCACCGTCTCAGACTCCGCCTCCTCAGTATCTGCGGTTTCATCTGAGAAGATGTCCAGCCTGGGGTTCTGAAGAGAGGGTGAGGTCGAGCCCTGCGAGCCAATCAGGTACCAACTCCGGCTCGGACTGGACCGGCTCTGAGGGCTTTTCTGCTCTCTCTTCTTCCTCGACCTCGTCTGCGGCGAGTTCCGGGACCTGCTCAGGCTCCGCGGTAATTTCCGGTGAAGCTTCTTCAGTCAGATCCGTGAGCCATTGAGGCAGCTCCGTCTGGTCGGTATCCTCATCCGATATGTCGAGGAGCCAGTCCGGGAGCTCAGAGTCCGCCTCCCCTGTGTCAGTTTCGGTCTCCTCATCGGATTCCGTCTCTTCGAGGTTCTGGTTCTCTGAAGACGCCGGTTCTTCAGGCGACACCGAAGCGGCCATTTGAGCGAACCAATCGGGGAGCTCGGTCTCATCTTCCTCCGGCTCGTCGATGCCGCCCGTCTCTCCAGACATCGCTGCCAACCAGTCGGGCAGTGGCTGAGCCGCCGGCTCGCCTTCTTCTGCGGTTTCCGGCTCTTCACCCTCTTCGCTCTTCAGCCAATCGGGAAGCACATCTGGACCGAGAGGGAGATCTTCATCCGATTCGGCTTCGGCATTCGTCGTCCCGAACTCCGCGTCTTCATCGATGAGACCTGAGAGCCAGTCAGGCAATCCGATGGGTGATTCCTCACTCCCCTCCGATGGGGCCGAACGTGTCGGCAATGAAATCCCCTTGACAGCAGCACTGCTGCGATCGTCCTCAGGCGTGCTGGGGTGTTCAGGGGGAAGGGCATCCTCAGGGTGGACAAGCCTCGTGTTGCAGTTGTCGCAGAAGAGGTTGCCGACGGGATTGAGCGTGCCGCATTTTGGACAGCGCAACCTCGTCTGGGGAAGGACGCTACCGCAGTTCCTACATGCCTTCCGGTTATCCTGATTGAGTGTGCCGCACGATGTACAACGAATCATGATCTCTATCCAGGCCTATCTTATCCGCCGCTCTGCGGTCGATCGATACCCAGGATCACGCGCAGACCCGTGACGACCGTCCCAAGTGCTACGCCAAGGAGCAGACCACGCAAGCCGCCGGTAGCCACCGCATTGACGAAATCCATCACGGTTTTCACAAGTGGGGGATAGATCAAAGGGGCTGCACTGAGTAACGTGAGAAGCGCAACTACGATGAAGAGCACGCTGTTGACGTGGCGCCGACTTCGATAGAGTCGCATGCCTGCTAATAGCAGGGTCACGGCAGTAAGCGCCAGCAGCGCGGACTCTCCGGGGACGAGTATCGGCCTGCACGAGATAGCGCACCGCCGGGCCATCCTGCCCCTGCACAAGGACCAGGACAAGACTCACCACCGCTGAAACGATCAATATGAGGCTCGGAATCAGATGCTTGGCCTGTCTTTTCAGAACGCGTGCGGCGTGCACGCGGAGCAAGTTGCCATAGGCCAGGACGAACGCGAACGCGGCCAGGACCGTAGCCCCTCGGACCAGGATGACGCGCAAGGATTCAAAAGCCGAGACCGGCAGCAGGAAACCGAGCAGTGTTACGAGGCCGACGACGACGGCCACGACGGTGGGGATGAACCATCTGAGCATCATAGGCCTCCGATCCCCAGCAGGGCGGCGGCTGCCGCGACCACGATACCCACGACAATCAGCCACCGCAGGAAATCCTGGCTCCACAGTCCGGCCCAGAACATCGACCGGCCCGTGACCTCAGCCCCACCTGCAAACATCTCCTCGCCGATGGCCAGATGGGTGTCGTCGAGTTCGGGATAGAGAGCCGCCGATCCAGTCGCTGACGTGACGCCGCCGTACATCTTGACGTTGCTGACGGACGCGGCGTGCGACAGAAGGCTGACTTCCTGTCCGAAGCTGCCAAGGTTGATGTTGGTACCCACCGGCTCGTCGCCGGTAAGCGTGGCGGCTGCGGCAGCATACAGAATGGGGGAAGGGGCCACGAAGCGAACGAAACCGGGTTTGTAGTGATCCATGCTTCCCAGTCGGGCGTAAGCCGCGCGGATCTGGTTGTCGGCCAGCAGGTAAAGGGTGGGATCCCCCGTAGTTATGTAAGGAGGCGTGTCGTAGGCAGCCGAGAGCTCGGTCAGGCCACTGAGTCCCTGCAGGGCCGCGACAGAGACCATACTGTCCTCACCGAGAAGGCCGCCGCTGCCCAACGCCACGTGGATGACGGCGCCTTCCTCCGCGACGCGCCCGACTTCGCCGGAAAACGCTTTGAAGGCGGGGACAATGGTCCGATCGCGCTGGCGGCGATTCCGCTGGAGACCGTAGAGCAGGAGGGCAACGGTGCCGATGAAGGCCATACCCAGTGCGACGAGTTGGGTGCCCATGCTATTCTCCTTCGACCCTGCCTATCACCGGCAGTCCTTCGACTACGTGGGCGTAGAGGACGTCCATCGCTTCGGGATCCTCCAATGCTTCTGCTATGGCAGCCACCTTTGACTGCCCGACGAGGGGCGTTAACATCCAGAGGATTTGGCTGATTGCGAATCCCCACAGCCGAAGAACTTTGACCAATATGCCGGCCAGGTCTCCCAGTTGGCGGTCCCGCAGATCATCAAACCAGAGCACGAGGGCTGATGGGAGGTAAGCATTATGTTCCACTGGGATCCTCGCTCTGCGCTCAGAAAGAACCACGAGACCACGTCCCTGCTCGGCTGTGCCAGGCCCGCACATTGATATTGCATAATCTGACAGCTTTCTCAGTATAGCACGGTTTGAGAACCGTGTAAAGCCATCCAAATCCTAACTAAACGGGGGGTGCATTGCTTAGCACTCCCTTGGCGTTATACTACAGTTTATGCTCAGATGGGAAACATGTGGGTGACAGTTGCGCGTCGTAATGGTATCCAAGGCGTGTATCGTCGGCGCATATCAGAAAAAGCTGGAGGCCATGGCGAAGGCGTCTCCCGACCTTTCACTAACCGTCGTCGTGCCGCCAGCGTGGCGGGACGAACGGGGAACCACGCGGCTGGAACGGTCCCATACGCATGGATATCGACTCGAGGTGCTGCCCATCCTTTTCAATGGCTCTTTCCACCTGCACTTCTATCCGGGCCTTAACCGTCTCATCCGTCGTGTGCAACCCGATCTGGTGCACATTGACGAGGAACCTTACAATTTCGCTACCTATCATGCGAACGTCCTTGCTCGCCGGTCCGGTGCCCGGACCCTCTGGTTCTCCTGGCAGAACCTGGCACGCCGCTACCCACCACCCTTCTCCTGGCTCGAGCGCTATAATCTCACCCGGATCGACCACGCCATCGTTGGCAGCCATACATCTGCCCGGGTCTGGCGGGACAAGGGCTATGCCGGCCCGCTGTCGGTCGTCCCCCAATTTGGCGTTGACCCGGACGACTTCCTCCCCCCGCTTGGACCGCGAGTTGGCGCACCCGTCCACATCGCCTATGTAGGTCGGTTCGTCCCTGAGAAAGGCATCGATGTCCTGCTGAACGCATTGGCTCGCACGCCTGGCAGATGGCGTGCGACCCTTCTGGGCAGTGGCCCGCTCGCCGGCGCCCTCCATGAGCAGGTGACGGCCCTGGGATTGGAGGATCGCGTGTCCTTCCGGGCGTGGCTGCCGTCAGCCGCGATGCCACGTTTCTATGGCGAGACGGACGTCCTGGTGCTTCCCTCGCTGAGTCGCACGAACTGGACCGAGCAATTCGGGCGCGTCCTGATCGAGGCGATGGCGTGTGAGGTCGCGGTCATCGGATCCGACACGGGCGAAATCCCACACGTGATTGGGGACGCCGGACGCGTGTTCCCTGAGGCGGATGCCGTCGCGTTGAGCCGCGTCCTCGATGAGGTCATCCATCAGCCCGAACTCCGCCGGAACCTTGGGCGGCAAGGACGCGAGCGGGTGCTGAGTCACTATACCCAGACAGAGATTGCTCGATCGACGTTGGCGACCTATCGGTCGGTTCTGGCACCGGTGTGAGGAAAATGACGATCATTCGGAAGTTGTTTGCGCTGATCCTGGCACAATTCCACTATAGGCTTGCCGGCAGCTACCGGCACTTCGGCAACAAGTATGGGCTGCTAACGGAGTATGAGAAGGCCATCGATGCCTTTACCCGCGCCATCAGCTACAAGCCGGATTTCGCCCGTGCTTATATGGAGCGGGGTATCCTCTATTGGCGGGAAGTGGATCACCCGCGCCGCGCCATTCTTGACCTGACCCGGGCGTTCGAACTGGATCCGGGCCTGAGTGAGGCCAGGTTCAATCGGGGGATCGCTCACCAACAGTTGCGAGAGTATGAGGAAGCGCTCACCGACTTCCGCGCGTATCTGGTGGAAGGTGATCATCCACATTGGCGTGAATACGCCGAGAGCATGATTAAGGAGCTTGTCGAATGGACACCCGACGCGCCGGTTGGCAGCGTGCCTTTGTAGGCATCCTGGCCTTGACCTGGGCGGCCTGCTCGCGTGCTCCCGCGCCAACGGCTATCGCACCTCGCGTCCCCGATGTGCAACTGGTAGACGCTCCTGACGTGGTCTGCGGCAGCGCGACCCAAATCAGAGTTCGCGTCCAGACATCGGAGAATTGGCCGGCCGAGTCGCCTGCAACCTGGAGATTGACCGGTGCCGCGGGGCAGTTAGTTGGCGAAGGGACCTGGGTGCTTCGCGACGGGACGTTCATCGTTGCCTTCCCTGACGGTCGCCCCCTGCCCTCCGGATCCTATACCCTCGACCTGGCCTGGCAGGAGGTTGACCTGGGCCAGCTTGATCTCTCCGTCAGCCCACAGTCGCCTGCGATCACCGATCTCGCGGTTCGCAGGGTGCCGGATGGGGAGGCCGTCTCCCGCCTCGATCCGAATACCGAGCTTTTCTACGTCGGGTATGCGTATGAGGGAGGGTGCCTCGGTGCGCCGTACTGGGTGACCGTCCGCGATCGTGCAGGCGCGACAGTCTGCAACACGAGCGGTGTTCTGGACACACTCGGTGGGACGGGCGCGATGGCCTGCTATCTTGGCGATGAACGTCTCTTTGAGGTGGGAAGTTACGAGGCGGAGATGACCCTGATGGGCGAGGTCACGCGGGTACTGGACTTCGCCATCCAACTTGATCCTGCTGCCGCGACGCCGGCGCCGACGCGGACCCCGACACCCGAGATTGTCTCCTGCGAGCCTTTGTTCACGGCTGCCGGTGTGACGTCAGAGGGGGAACCCTTCCTGCCTTTGACGCTCTTTGACTGGTATACCCAGGTGGTCTATGCGGGCAGTACGTGCCGGAACCTGGTGCCCGGCACCGTGTGGCGCAGTGCCTGGTGGCATGAGGGTGCCCTCATCCGTGAGGCGAGCGGCGCCTGGCAGGGAGCATCGGAAGGTGTCGTCTGGGATAGCCTCACCGGTCAGCCCGATAACCCATTTCTGGCACCGGGCGCGTATACGGTGACACTGGAGATCGCAGGGACGCCGTTCGAGGCTGCGTTTGACGTCTATGCCTATGAAACACAGGAGCCCACGGAGTAGCCGTAACCGCGAAGCCGCATTTAGTATCCCGTCAGCAGCCCCCGCTCCGGTGCGTCGGTCAGGACCGCACCCAGGATGCGCACCCTGAAGCGATCCAGCAGCTCTTTGGCCTGCTCTACCCGATCCCGCCGCGTGTGCCCTGTCCGTACGACCAGAAGCAGCCCGTCGGTCAGGGCTGCCAGCACCGAAGCGTCCACGGCGACGGTCACCGGCGGTGCCTGCAATACCACAACATCGACGCTTGCCTTGAGCTGATCCAGTAGCAGGCTCATTTTGTTGGAGCCCAGGATATCTGCCGGATTCGGGGGCAGGGCGCCTGATGGCAGCAAAGAGAGTCCGGGCACGTTTGTCTCGACGCACGTGACGGTTGGACGCTCCTCACGGCTCAACATAAAGGTAGTCACCCCAGGTTCCTGAGAGATGCCAAAGAGGGCGTGGAGACTCGGCCGGCGGAGGTCGGCGTCGACGAGGCACACGTGCTTTCCGGACTGCGCGATGACCACGGCGAGGTTCCCGGCGACCTTGTGATCGGTGTCATTTGCTGCCGGCGACGCTACCACCAAGGTCTGCAGCTCATGATCCAAGCTGGTAAAGGCGAGGTTCATCCGCAGGGCGCGATAAGCCTCTGCTGCCGCGCTTTGTGGCTCGCGCACGGTGATCAGATCAACATCCATGCATGAACTCCCTTGGGTAATGTGGAAACGGGCCCTACCGCGAGCCTGACGACCGCTGTACCGGGGGGATAATTCCGATCAGCGTCAACCCGGTATCCGCCTCTATCGACGTAGGGTCGCGGATGATACCGGTCTCCAGCCACTCCAGTGCCAGGACCGCGAACGTGCCCAACACAAATCCCAGGGCCGCACCTGCTGCCACGTTGATGGACATCTTCGGTCGCAGCAACCGGTAAGAGGCGAGGTCGATAATCTCGGCGAAAACGCGGTCCTCTTTGTTCTGTTTGGCGTTCTGTGCTTCGCGCCACTGGACCAGCAGTTGAGCCCAGGTGTTGGCGATCTGGTTGGCTACCTCGCCGTCGGCGTTGTCCACGTCGATCTTGATGGCCATAATGGAATCATCTGCGACGATTGCCACGTCACCCTTGAGATCCCGTGGGTCCATATAGAGCCCTAAGGTCTCGATCACCGTCGTCGCACGTTTCTCGGACAGCATCACGTTGGCATAAGAGCGCAGAAGCTGTTTGGCCGATTGGGTCAAGCTGAGGTCCGGACGGGCAAGCTGGATGGATACGACAATACTGGAGCGGTACATGGGTGTTTGGAGCTTGCCAAACACAAACGCGCTCGCCGCCGTGACGACCGTGGCCAGGATGATGATCCAGCCACGACGCCGGAGAACACGAATATAGTCCTGAATCTTCACCTATGCCTCCAGGAGCAATTGAGGATATGCGGGCTCAGACGCCCGGCTGCGGGCGCGGACGCCTGGCTGCAGGCGCAACGCCCGCTACGTACCTACTGTCCGCGCAGACGATAGCGGACTTCTCGACAATGCGGGCACTCGAAACCGTAGTATTCACGTCCGCACGTTCTGCACGTTCGCTTTTCCAGCGGACGCTCTTCGTCCATCGACACTAGAATCAGGGTAACTTCCTCGCCTTCGTGGTGAGCCAGCCAATCGTTGAGGGGTGTGCCACCGACCAACCACGAGCCCTTCTCGGAATCCTGGTGGAGGACGCCTTGAACAAACCGGCCATCGATATGTGACGCAGCCTGGGTCAATTCTCGAATACTTGCTTTACGATATGCGGGCATTGCTCTCCCTTGCGGAGCGGCCCAACCGGTATCCTTATAGGGACATCCCTGTCGGGAATATGACCGGATACGCCCCGGCATCTGCACGGCATTATAAGCGATGGCTTATGAAGGGCAAGCCCAGCAGAACGTTTGACCTGGGCAAGGTTACGCTAGATGCCGGGTTAGCGAGGTGTTGTCGCGTTGCCTGGTAGCTTCTCGAGCAGGTGCCGCACAGCCCGGCAAGGCTACCACCCGGCGGTGGTGGCCGTTTGCCAAAGGATCAGGTGGTTGGTCTCGACGGCCTCAGGGATGGTCCGGTAGAGATACCATTGAAGAGGGCCGGAACATCGTGGGGGTAGGATCGCTTCACAGCGCGGGATCCCGCCCTGGTAGGTCGTCGTCGACACGAATGACGCACCTCTCCACGCTCCGGGGTCCGGGGGTTGCGCTTCAGCTTCGCCGTCGGGTGTTATCACGAGCGCCGTATCGTCGTCCGGCCACGCCTGGGTGATTTTCAGTTCTGTGTATTGCCTCAGGTTCCAGCGAAGAACTGCAGTGAGTTGTGGATCACCGTCGATCACGACGACGGGGAGCGTATCTTGACGCTCATCGCGCAGGAACTCGATGTCGCGTAACATCGTGACCAGGTGAGATACATCCTGTGACGTTGCTGCTCTCACGGCAGGTTCAATGGGCGAGTCCGGACGAACGTAGGCCAAGCTGGTGGCAAAACTCGCCTGCAGCAGCAAAAAGACGGCCGCGGCACCCAGGAAGCTGCTCCGCCACAAGTCGCCGGGCGCCACGAGCAATGTGAAGACAAAGACCAGCAGGATCTGAAGTACACAGAGGACCACGATGCCGAGCACGATCAGTGCGACCTGGTCGGTGAAGGCAAACCCGCCGGCGTGTTGTGCGAGCGCCAGCAGGCCGGGGAGCCAGAAGAAGAACGCGAGCAGTGCGTGCAGGCCCATCCAGCGCAGGGCGCCGGGGTGTGCCTCCGACACAATGCGCTGAACGGCATAACCTCCCAGTAGGGCTAGCGGCAAGAGTGCCGTGCTCAGGGATTCCGGAGAACTTCCGGGCTGCAGGATGGCGATTGCGATGGCCAGGCACCCCCAGAGGACGACCGGCCACAACATCACGGGCTGGCTCGTGGGCGGGCGCCTAAAGAGAAGGATGATTCCGGCCAGCCATAGGAGCAGCAGGAGGGGCTCGTAGAGCAGCAACGATTCAAGTGCCGGCGCTCCACGCCCACCGGACCTGCTCCACGCCTCCAGCCATGCCCGCAGGCCATCCGTGACGCCGGCCCATCCTGACCATCTCAGTCCGAAAGCCAGCGAAATGAGAGCGGCGATCGCCAACCCTATCACCACAGGTCGCCAGGTCACGCGCGCGGTCGCTTGTGGTGTCCCACGCACCAAGAATAGCCACGCGACGAGGCCGGGAATCAGCAGGTCGTAGAACCCGGGCCCGCCGATCACGCCCACGGCAATGCCGAAGGCAAGAAATCCCTCCGACCAACGGTTACCCGTGGCATCATCGTGCGGCGCGAACAGCCAGGTGATGAGAGCCGCGCTTCCCAGGGCGCCTAACGCCGCACCATCTGCCCGGCGAGCCGCGAAGAGTGTCAGTGGCGAAATGAGCAGCAGGCCTGCTGCGGTGAGGGCTCCGACGTCGCCCAGACGCCGTCGCCAGAGCAGGGGCAGCGCCACAAGGGCAACGCCGGCCATGGCCGGCAGGAGTCGCGCAATGGCATCCCCGGGCCCGAGGAGCGTGAAAAGCAGGGCGTTACCTACCAAGAGCAAGGGGCTCTCTGCGAACGCCGGCCAACCGTTTCCTCGGGCGGCATCCAGAGAGGCCAATGCCCGTGTCGCCTCATCAGGAGAGAGCAAGGGCGTGGCGAGTCCGAGGAGCCGTGTAGCCACAGCCGCTGTCAAGATCGCGGCCCAGGCCCAACGCACGGTGCGCGAGGATGGGATAGCTAACATAGAGGAGAAGGCCTAGGCGGCCCCCGAGAGTGAGCGAATCATCTCCCGGATCTGCCGCTCCTGCGCCTCGATACTCTCCATGAGATGGAACTGCACCAGCGCGCGGTTCAGGTTGTGTTCGGGGTAGCGGGTCTTGAAATAGACGTCGCCCTTCAGATAGTCGGTGAAGAAGCGCAGGGCCATCTCAAAGGCCAGCACCCGTACCGAATCGAAGAGATAGGCGTAATCCTCGGGGCTGTAGAACTCCTTGACCTCCGGGAGATACCCCTTCAGGATGCTCTCACACAGATCCGGCTCGAATCTCACCTGATCGATCTCCAGTGTCTCCTCGCCGAGGGGGTTGCAGCTGGAGCGCAGACAATCCCCGATGTCATATTGGACGAGGCCGGGCTTTACCGTATCGAGATCAATGATGCTCACAGCACATCCGGTCTCATCGTCGATCATGATATTGTCGATCTTGGGATCGCCGTGGATGGGGCGCTCGCGAAGACGTCCCGCAGCGTCGGCATCTTGGAGCACCGTCGCCCATGCGCGGCGGTCGGCGATAGCCTTCGTGCCATAGCGAATGGCAGGAGCGTCACGATTGCCGGAGAAGGCCTGCAGTCCCTCGGCGTACTGGCGCAAGTAGTGCGGTACGAGGTGAAAGCCCGGCAGCGTGTCGTGCAGCGTCTTTACATCGAGGTCGCTGATCTGCCGCTGGAAGGTTCCCAGGGCAAAGCCGGCCTCTCCGGCGTGCCGGGCATCCTTGACCTTCGGGTATGTCCGCGCACCCTCGATGAACGTGATGGCCCGCCAAAACCCGTCCTTATCGTCGATCACATAATCCTCCCCGCTGTGGGTCGACACGACGGCGGGAAGCTCCCATCTTGTGGCCGTGGATGCGCCGGAGTGCCTGGCGACGTGCTGGGTCAGCGCACGCATGTTGGCCATGATGAGCTTGGGATAGGGAAAGACATTCTGGTTGATCCTTTGGAGGATGAACCTGGTGTCGCTGTCTGCGGAGACATGGACCAAATACGTGTCATTGATGTTCCCCGAGCCAAAGGGCTCGACGCGCGCGACGCCTGCCGTTGTGACAGGTTCGAATTGGGCTGCGATGGTCTCAATGTCGGTCAAGGTGGATCCTCCAGTAGAAGCCGCGCTTGCACGTCTGCAGGTTTCCACGTTGGCACGTTTGAACGTTCAAACGTGCCAACGTGGAAACGTTCAAACGTTTTTATCTGCCTTGCGCCTGGATCTTCGCCCACGTGTCGCGGAGCGCGATGGTGCGGTTGAAGGTCAGCCGGCCCCTGGCCGAGTCGCGATCGGCGCAGAAATAGCCGATTCGCATGAACTGATAGCGATCTCCCGGCTTCGCCTCCGCCAGTGTGGACTCGACCTTGCATGCGGTAAGCACTTCGAGCGAGTTCGGGTTCAGATTATCGAGGAAGCTCTCTCCCTCCTCAGCATCCTCGGGGTTCTCGTCCTGGAAGAGGCGATCGTAGAGCCTGACCTCTGCGTCGAGCGCATGGGCCACAGAGACCCAATGAATCGTGCCGCGCACCTTCCGACCGTCGGGCGCCTCCCCACCACGGGTTTCAGGATCATACGTGCAGTGCACTTCGAGAACGTTGCCGGCGCCGTCCTTGACGACATCCTTGTAGGTGACCAGATAGCCATTCTTCAGCCGCACCTCACGCCCCGGTGCGAGACGGTAGTACTTGCGCGGGGGATTCTCCGCGAAGTCGTCGCGCTCGATATAGAGTTCTCGCGAGAAGGGAATCTGGCGCACACCCATCTCCGGATGCTGCGGGTGGTTTTCGGCCTCCATCCACTCGACCTGGCCCTCCGGATAGTTGTCAATCACCACCTTGAGGGGATCGAGAACCGCCATCACGCGTGGCGTCCGCTCGTTGAGGTCCTCGCGGACGCAGTGCTCCAGGAGCGCTACGTCGACGACGCTGTTTGAGGTGGAGACGCCGATGCGGTCGCAGAAGTCGCTGATGGCCTCAGGCGTGTAGCCTCGGCGTCGCATGCCGGCGAGGGTCGGCATGCGGGGATCGTCCCACCCCCGGACGTGGCCGCCCTGAACGAGCTGGAGCAGCTTGCGCTTGCTCAGCACCGTGTACGTCATGTAGAGCCGGGCGAACTCGAGTTGCTGTGGGTGGTAGATGCCGAGTTGATCCAGGAACCAATCGTAGAGCGGTCTGTGGTCGCGGTAGCCGAGGTCGCAGAGCGAGTGGGTGACACCCTCGATAGAATCCTCGAGTCCGTGCGCCCAGTCATACATGGGGTAGATGCACCAAGCCTCGCCCTGTCGATGATGAGCCTCGTGCAGGATCCGATACATGACCGGATCGCGCAGGTTCAGGTTGGGTGAGGCCATGTCGATCTTGGCCCGTAGGACGCGGGACTCCTCCGGAAACTCGCCGGCGCGCATGCGGCGGAAAAGGTCAAGGTTCTCTTCGACGGATCGATCTCGATAGGGGCTATCCTCGCCCGGCTCGGTCAACGTGCCACGATAGGCGCGGATCTCGTCAGGGCTCAGGTCATCGACGTAGGCTTGCCCTTGGAGGATGAGCTGCTCGGCCCATTCGTACATCTGCTCGAAGTAGTCAGAGGCAAAGAGCACCTGGTCGCCGAAGTCCCACCCCAGCCACCTCACGTCGTTCACGATGCCGTCGACGTACTCCTCCTCCTCTTTCACCGGATTGGTGTCGTCGAAGCGCAGGTTGAACTTGCCCCCGAAGTCTCTTGCGACCCCGGCGTCGATGGCCAACGCTTTTGCATGCCCGATATGCAAGTACCCATTGGGCTCGGGCGGAAACCGCGTGTGCACCCGCCGGTCAAAGCGTCCGGATCGGATGTCCTCCACGACGGCGGTACGGATAAAGTCCGTTGCCAGCGCGTCGAGCTCCTCGTCGCTCAGGCTTGTGGTATCGTCGAAGTCTTTCTTGGCGTCATTCATCAGGCCACACTCCTTCCCTCATGGCCTTCAATAGTACCAAAAGTGCTTACAAGATCAAACGTTCTCACTTACGAAGTAGATGACGACGCCGTCTTGATCGTAGACTGCGGGGAACATGTCACCGAATTTCGCCAGCTCTTCGGCAGGGTAGCGTTGGCGCTCGGTTGGACCGATGTAGATGTAGCGGACATCGTAGCGGCTCAGGATGGCCCGCACCACGTCGGGGTTCTGGGAGGCGAACAACAGCTCGAGATCCGCCTCACGCCGCGCGGGCTCGTCATAGTTGCCACGCCACTGCAGCTCGTGCCCACTCCACCCCAGGATCGTGGGGAGCCCCGTCAGCGCCGAGACCCGGCCCTCGTAGATGTAGGCGCGGTGTTGGTCTCCCGGTGCTTCGACGATGACTGGCGTTCCCTCAACGTTCGCATTGAGCCACGCGATGGCCTCACTGTCCTCGGGATGCGTTGTCTGCAGCCACGCCGCGCCGTCCAGCGTCCCGGGCAGCCCTTGCTCCCGGCCCCGTTCGGGGATGGCGAGGACGGTGTAGACCAGCCCGACGGCGATCAACACTGCGGATGTCGTGACCCCAATCCATCGCCAGACGGGCCGCGCCCCGGCACGCCTCGTTGGCCCCAGCCATCGGGCGATTTGCCACGCCCCGGCCAGGCTCCACAGGACCCACGCCTGGAAGTAGAACTTGAAAATCGTGTTCATCCGCGTCATGAACACGTCTTTGAGATAGACGAACTCCGGCGCCAGCGTCAGCAGAAGCCCGAGGATCGCGAGAAGCAAAGGGAACGTATCGGACAGGGGAAGGGGCTCCGGGGAAATCGCCACCTCGCTTTCCCCGGCCTCCTGTCCGGAATGCCGATTCCGGTTGGCCCGGATCAGCGCGAGCAGCACCGCGCCGACGCCGGTCGCGAGCAGCAGGCCGGTCCATGGATCCGCCAGGCGGCGCCACAACGCGGCCATCGCCGTCTCCGGCGGCAGGGCATATCCCTGCACCGATTCGCCGCGCAGGATGACCATCAGATAGGGATAGGCTGCGACCGATCCTACCAGCAGACCGATGAGCGCGATCCCGACCATCACTGCCACGCCCAGGCCCACGGCCTGGTACCAGCGGATTCCCCTCCGCCGAGCGGCGGTCAGCACGAGACCCGTCACCGGTATGCCGAGGGGCAGGAACATCACGGCGAATTGCTGGGGTCGCGTGGCGTTGAACAGGTTGGGCAGGATGCCGCCGGCCTGCGACCGGAGCGCGATCCAGAACGGCAGGTAACATACGACGCTCAGGACGCCCAGCACCGCGGCTTCAGGTATCGTCTTGAGCAGTGTGTCGAAGAAGGCCGCCGGTGACTTTTCGACCTGTGCGTAGCGGCCCAGCACCCAGGCCCCCACCAGCAGTGCCCAGTAGATCGGGAAATCCCACGTATTGAGGAATCCCAGCGCGCCGAGCACGATCGCGTAGCCGCCCAGCCTGGTCGCAACGGCGCGGGGTACTTCCCTTGGGGACAGCCCCGCCCAATGCGGTGCCCACCTCCGGAGCAGCTTCTGCGAGCCCCGGGCCCTCTCGTCGTTAGGGAGCGGTGTGGTGAGCCACGGCGTGTTGATGGCGGCACGATACGCGTGAAGCGCCAGCGCGACTGCGACGAGTACAAAGGGAAGGGCCAGCAGGTGCGGGTGCATGTCGCCCAGGATAAAGCTAAAGGCGGGGAACTCGTCGATGATCTCCTGTGGGTCGCCCCAGGGCGTGGTGTCACGCAGCGTCCGAGAGGCCTGCCACCACCAGAAGAAGCGCTGCGGCACCCAACTGAAGGGGGGCTGCGGCGCCTCGCTGAGCGCGCCGATGTCGAGCCATCGCCAGAACGCCGCCGGCAGGAGTCCGCGGGCGTGCAATACCTCCAGCAGGCCCTCCCCGTTTCCCGTGACCAGCAGCATCAGTGGGGCCAGGAGGGGCCGCAGCACACCGTACCCTCCTTCCTCAGGGTGCTTCCTCGGCAGCATGTCATAGACGATGCTGTAAGCCTGCACGGCAACCAGGGCATACCACCCCGCGTTGCCCAGGTTGAACGCGATCGTCGAGACAATGCCCGTGAGGCGCGTGACCAGGGCCAGAAGCAGGTAGCCAAGGTAATAGTAGGAGATGGCGAACCCCGACAGCCAGGGGTCCTGGGGCGGCATCGTGGGGGCCCGGAGATTGGCGTTCAGGAAGGCGATCTCCATCCACTTCTCGCCCCCTGCCGTCTGGAGTTCGGGCTGTGTGGATCGAACCCACGCCCATCCGACGAGCGCGGCGAGGAAGAGGACCTCGACCACGGCCACGTATCGGCGGTGAGCTATCCACCACGGACGCACGTCGCCCCACTGCCCGCGCATCAGCAGCAGGCCCACGACCAAGACGATGCCCCCGGCTGCCAGTGCAGCGCTGCCGGTGTTGGGCCATAGCCTCAGGATGCCGCCCCACCAGAAGATGACGCCCGTGAGGAGCAGCCCCAGCGCCTTCGCGGTTGCATAGCCCCGTGAGGGAAGCCGTTTCAGCGTCGCAAAGGCTACAGGCAGCCCGGCTAGAGCGAGCGACTGCAGGGCTACGTACCACGTCAGAATCGATAGAAGCATAGGATCATTCCAGGTAACCGTCGCCGCCATTCGTCACGGCTCGACCGTAATGAACGGGGCAATGCGTTCGAAGATAACCGGGCCGATCCCCGGCACCGAGAGTATATCGTCAATTCGCTGATAGGGTCCATTGGCCTCCCGATATGTCACAATGTCCTGCGCTCGGGTGACGCCGATGGAGGGCAGGGCCTGCAACTCATCCGCCGTCGCAGTGTTGATGTCGATGGGCGATGGCGCCGCGGCTGCATCTCCATCCTGTGTGGTGGCCCCGCGCGTTGGCACGACCACGTGCTGGTTGTCCGAGAGGGGCGCCGCGAGGTTCAGCGCCTCCGGGTCGGCGTCTGGCTTGGTGCCACCGACTGCATCCAGGGCATCGGCAACCAGGCTGCCCGGCGGCAGCTCGACGATCCGTGCCTCCGCGACGGCGCCGCTTACATAAACGCGGATTGGCCACGGCGTGAGGGCCACGTCAGCCCCTCCAGACCTGTCCCACGCTACAGGTGGGAGGATGTCCTGCCCGTCGCGGCCCACGTGAGGTCGGAAGCCGTAGGCTCCGATCAGGATGCCGACCAACAAGCTCACCAGGACGGTGCCGGCAACCGCGACGCGAATCCGGGCGCGGGTCTGCGACCAGGCCTCGGCTCGCGCCTCCTCACGCGCCTGGGCTCGAGCCCTGGCCTCCGCTTCCCGGCGCACGCGTTCACGGGCTGCCGAGTCTGTAGCTTTCTCGTTCACCTGGCGTCTCAGCCCCCCGAATCTTTCCGACGCGGCCTCAGGCTAAGGCTGGGTCTTCGCTCAATCCTCGGTTGTGGATGCTTTTCGTCGTTTCGATGCGAACAGACGATCCGGTGCGAGCCGCCGCATCCGTTTGTACAAGGCCTGCAAGTCGGGCGCTTTGATCTGGCCCCCCGCCTCGAAATAGCGCCTCGCAGCCTGGCCGATGCCCCACGTGGCCATTGCCGAGAGCGTCGCCGAGATAAGCCAGCCGGGGCCGGGCACCACCTTTGCCAATTCCAGGCCCAGGTAGCGCGAGAGCAGGCTCCCTGCCATCGTTGTGAGCAGTTCTCTTGCATGAGAAGCCGACATCGACTGACCGTAGACTGCGGCGATGCGCAGGACCAGACGCGTCTGCGAGATCAACAGCAGAGGTATATCGAGGCCGGGAATGGGCTCGAGAGAGATCAGGGCGCTCGTCCCTGCAGATCGCCGGATGATGCGGTTGACGATATGGATGCGAACCGCAGGCAGCGCCCTGGCCATGGCGACGGCTACGCCGGGTTCGGCAGACAGAATCGCGGGGATTAGTTTGTCCACGATCCCGCTGCCCGTCTGGGCGGAGATGGGCACCGGGCGGGCATCCAGGAGTCGCTCCGCACTCTCCAGCACGTAGGGCAGTTCCTTCTGGATCAGGTCGATCTTGTTGAGCGCGATAATGACGGGAATCTTCATTCCCAGGAGCTTCTGATAGAGGTCGAGGTCAGTCTGTCGCACCCCCGCGCCCGCATCGAGGAGCAGGAGCGCGAGATCCGCGTGGGAGGCGGCCTCCTCGGCCACGGAAGCTCTGTCGATGCCCCACACCTCGCCGAAGCCGGGCGTATCCACCAACAGAAACGGACCCAGCGGGTGTTCCACAATACCGGTCGTCGTCCCGGGGACAGCGCTCGTCGCGGAGAGCTGTCGCCCGTGGAGCCGGTTGAAGAGTGTGGACTTTCCGCTGTTGACGGGGCCAACGATGACGAGCCGCGACGCGGTCTCCTGCGCGACCTCTTGTTCGATGGCGTGCCAGTCCAGCGACCGCAAGAGGGTCTGGACGTCCTGCAGTCGCCGGGGCAACTTGAGTATGCTCATGGCAAGGAGTGTAGCACGAAACGCCTCGCTCTGCCACGGGGCGATGGCGGTGGGGTGCAGCCGGGGTTATTGAACCGGATAGATGCTGCTGAGGGGATCGGCAAGCTGCGGCAGGGTGAAGGTGATCGTGGTCCCTGCGGTGGAGGAACGGGAGATCCAGATTCTCTCGCCGTGAGCCTCGAGAACCAGCCGGCAGAAGGCCAGACCTAACCCGGATCCGGCACTCTCATGGCCCCCTGCCGCGAACTTCTCGAAGAGCCGGTCGGTGAGTGCGTAGGGAATCCCGCAGCCCGTGTCGGTGACGGAGACCTGGATCTTGTCTATGTCGCGTGGCTTCGGACCGGCCTCGATGTCGACTTTGCCGCCCGGAGGGGTAAATCGTACCGCGTTCGAGACAAGGTTCTGGAGTACGCGCAGAATCAAGTTGCGGTCGCCCCACGTAAGCGGCAGACTGTGAGACATGTGGCGCTCCAACTGCAACTGGCGCCGTTCCGCGAGCGGCTGCTCGATCTCCAGCACGTGGTCGACCAACTCCGGAAACGAGAATGCACTGGGACTGAGCGGCATCCGCCCACTCTCCAACGCGCTGATCTCAATGAACACCGTGATGCTCGAAAGCAAGTCCTGCACGCAGTCGACAGAGTGTTGCAGGACTTGACGCTGATCCTGCTGCACTTGCCCCCCAATTGCCCGGTCGAGCGTCTGAAGAGATGTCGCGAGGTCGCCGAGGGGTCCTTTCAGATCGTTCACCATCAGTTGGGTGAGATCCGCTCGTAGTGCCTTGAGCTGTCTCGCCTCGGTCACGTCGCTCAGGATCACGAGTTGTCCCACCTGAAGGCCGCTAATCTGAACCGGGAGGCTGAGCCAATGGATGCTCCGCGGTCCGATGCGGTACTCACCCTCGCTGGGCTGAACGTCTCCATATAGAACGCGACGGAGTTCCCCCAAAGTCTGGGTCGCTACTTCGGGAATGCGGTCGCGAACCTCTCGTACGACGTCGAGGAAGGGGTGCCCGATCCAGTTGTCGGGATGATCCACGAGGTCGAGGTGGTGTAGGGCCGTGGGGTTGATCGTCACTACCTGCGCGTCGCTGTCCAGCACGATGATGCCATCGCGGCTGTGTTCTGCCAGAGCCGCGAACCGACGTTTCTCTAGTTGTAGAAGCCCTGCGAGTTCCTCAAGGTCCTCGTGCATGGATCACCGTGCGTCTGGTCATGCTACATGAGATAAAAGCTGCACCATGATCCATTGTAGATCAAACTAGCGATACAGTCAATAGGCGCTAATTTTATTGCATCGGGGTGGTATACGCCGAGTGCCCAACCTTGCGGCGCGAGGCTTGGGTCCGAACCGTCATAGGGTTGTGTCACTCCCGCTATCAGTCGATCAGCGCCAACCCGATCCTGCCGCGCTCAACGTCCACATTGAGCACCTCGACTTCGACGACGTCACCCACGGCCACTTTGTCGTGTGGGTTGCGGACGTACTCATTGCCCATCTGGCTGACATGGATCAGGCCGTTGCGCTTGACGCCGATGTCGACGAAGGCGCCGAAGTCCACGACATTGCGGATCGTGCCCTTTAGCTGCATCCCGGCATGAAGATCCTCCATCGAGAGCACGTCACTGCGCAGGACCGGCCCTTCCAGGTCATCTCGCGGATCGCGTCCGGGCCGGATCAGTGCCTCAAGGATGTCATCGAGGGTGGGCCGCCCGGTTTGGAGATCGCGAGCCAGGCCATCCAGATCCATCTCGCGCCGAAGCTGCCGGATGGTTTCGGGCAGATCGGGGTGCCCCAGCGGCAGGCCAATGAGGTCCAGAAGGGCATAAGCCACGTCATAACTCTCAGGGTGGATCGGCGTGTTGTCCAGCGCGACCTGGCTTGCCGGCAGGCGTAAGAAGCCCGCGGCCTGCTCGAACGTCTTGGGCCCGATACCCGACACGTTGGTCAGGGCCTCGCGTGTGGGGAAGGCCCCGTTAGCATTCCGAAAGGCCACGATCCCTTCCGCCGCCTTTGGGCCGATGCCGGAGATGTGGCGCAGCAGCGCCGGCGAAGCCGTGTTCAGGTCTGCTCCGACGGTGTTGACCGTCGACTCGACGACCACGTCCAGGGCCTCTGCGAGCGCTTTCTGATCGACGTCGTGCTGGTATAGCCCCACGCCGATGGCCTTCGGCTCGATCTTCACCAGCTCAGCCAGGGGATCCTGCAGCCGGCGCGCGATGGACACCGCGCCGCGGATGGAGACATCCAGGTCGGGGAGCTCTGCTCGTGCAAGCCGCGAGGCCGAGTAGACCGACGCACCCGCCTCACTCACGATCGTGTATCTGGCGTCAATGTTCTCGCCGATAAGTTCGGCGACTAAGGCCTCCGTCTCCCGGCTCGCCGTGCCGTTGCCGATGGCGATAACGGTGACGGCGTCCCGCCTGACGAGGTGTCGAAGGGTGTCTTTGGCCTGGGCGCGGTCGCGCTCGGGATAGATGGTGCGGGTGTCAAGGACTTTACCCGTGGGATCGACCACGGCTACCTTGCATCCGGTCCTGAATCCCGGATCGATGCCCAGCACGGTCTGGCCTCGCATAGGCGGCTGCAGCAACAGCGATCGCAGATTTGTCGCAAAGACGCCGATGGCGTGCTCGTCTGCCACGTCCGTCAGGTCCCGGCGGACCTCGCGCTCAATCGACGGAAAGAGCAACCGGGCATAGCTGTCTTTGCGCGCTTCGAGCAGGTCTTCGGCCAGCGAACTACCCGCATCTGCCGGGTAGCGCAACGCCAGGATCCCCAGCCCCTCTGATTCGGGCACCTCCAGGGTGATCCGCAGCACGCCTTCACGTTCGCCGCGGTTGAAGGCCAGGATCTGGTGCGGGCGCAAGCCGCGCAAGTCGCCGGAGAAATCGTAGTAGAGTTGGTAGATGCCCTTGGGGTCCTTGCTGCGATCTGCTTCGGCAATGGAGAGGACCCCATGCCGTTGGGTGAGGCGTCGCATCCCCGCCCGGACCTCGGCATCATCCGCGATGGTCTCGGCTACGATGTCACGCGCCCCCTGGTAGGCTTCGTCAAGAGAGCCGACACCCTTGCCGACAAAGGGCTTCACCAACTCCGCCCGACTTCCATCCAGCGGCTGGGCTAGGATCAGGTCCGCCAGCGGCTGCAGCCCCTTGTCGCGGGCGAGCGTCGCTCGCGTCTGGCGCTTGGGGCGGAAGGGCCGGTAGAGGTCCTCCAGGCGCTGCAGGGTGTCCGCCGTTACGATCTGGGTCTCGAGTTCGGGGGTGAGCACCTCCTGTTCCACCAGGCTGTGGAGGATCGTCTCACGCCGTTCCTCCATGTTCCGCCGGTATCCCAGCCGATCGGCCACGCCGCGGAGTTGTTCCTCATCCAACGATCCGGTGATCTCTTTCCGGTAGCGAGCGATGAAGGGGATTGTGTTTCCTCCATCCAGCAGCCGGACGGCGGGCTGTACCCGCGCCAGGGAGATCTCCAGATCGGCTGCGACGGCTGCAACGATGCGTTCTTGGTCCATATGTCACCCTTCTAGGTGCCGGGAGTTTTCCAGGGCGTGCTCGCGTGCCCCGTCCTCGTCACTTGGGGAGGTTGGGTTAGCTCTAGCTGTCTTCTGCGGTCGGGCTGCCCCGGTCGACGAGGCGCGCTGCGCGCCGGCCGATTTCCACGGCGAAGTTTGTGCCGCGATCCCAGGGATAGACCTGGCTCATATTCGCCATATAGAGGTTGGGAATAGGTGTCTCGATCGGCGGAATAGCTGCCGACTGGTTCACGAAGGGCACGGGCTGTGCGTAGATCTCCGTGAACTTCCAGGAGGCACGGATCCAATCCGGGTCGAAGTCCGGGTTGATACGCTGGATGCCGGGAATGAAGAGCTCCAGCAATTCCTCCTTGGGCATCTCGAAGTAGTCGTGATCGGGCGGGAGATAGTCCCCGCAGTAGACCAGCGAGTCCCCGCCGTAATGGGACCGGTCGATGTAGTTCGTATGCTCCACCAAGGCCAGGAAGGGAAAGCCTTCCTGTTTGGGGATGTTGATCCAATACTGATCCTGCGTGACGGGATGTTTGAGCGCCAGGATCATCACCACTGCCCCCATCGAGACCATCTCGTCCAACGCGGCTGTGTAGTCTGCAGGCAATGCGGGGGTACGGTTTCGCAGCATCCGCGGCGAACAGGTCGCCAGGACCCTGTCGTGCACCTGGTCGTCGTCGCGAAGCTCGAGTCTGATCCGGCCATCCACCTCGGGGAAGACGCCGCGAACGTGGTGCTCCAGCAGGATGGTACCGCCCGCTTCCCGCACCTTCTCTGCCAGACCATCCAAGAAGCCCTGAAAGCCACCCTTGAAGTAACCTAGCTTGGGGGTCCGGGCCGTGACGCGGGCCCAGAACCAGGCCATGTTGACCTGCTCATAGTAGGGCCCGAACTTGCCCACGAGCATGGGCTGCCAGAACGCCTCGTAGGCTCGCCGGCCTACCGCGCGGGAGAGCCATTCGTGGGCGGTGACCTTCTCCAGGGGCATCCAGTTGGGATTGAAGCGGAGATAAGCTGTCACCAGGCCTACGCGCAGCCGGTCGAAAAACGAGATCGGACTGAAGGCGAGCACTCGCAGCCCTGTCGTGATGAGGTCGCTGATGCTTGCCAGTGTCTTGCCCATCGGCAGGCGTTCCAGCCACGGGCCGACCATCGGCTTGTTGATGGGATAGAGGTGTCCATCCTTTAGAATGGAGGTCACGGGGCTCTTGAAGAAGACTAGATCGCCCAGGCCCAACTCATTGGCAAAGTCAATGATATCGTGGTCGCTGGTGAAAATATGGTGGTAGAAGCGCTCCAGTGGCCACTCCCAGGCATCATCTTTGAACCCCGCGGCCAATCCACCCACGTAGGGCCGGGCCTCGTAGATTGTGACCCGGTGCCCTGCTTTGAGCAGATCATAGGCTGCGGTCATGCCGGTGACCCCGGCCCCGATGATGCCGATATTGTGCATTAAGGGATATCCTTTGTGCGAGTGGCCAGAGAATGAAGAATCAAGATCGAGAATGGAAGAATCTGTATTCCTTGATTCTTCATTCTTGCATTCTATGATTCTGTTGTTCCGATCAGCGACCATGGCCCGGTCCACGTGACCTCGACCTGTGCCAGGCGGCCCAGCCAATCATCGCCATCCGCTTCGAAGAAGACCAGGCGGTCTGTGGGCGTGCGCCCGAACCAGCGTCGCTTGCGGGCGTGCCATCCCTCGACGAGTACCTCGACGGTCCGGCCCTGATAGCGGGCATTGAGGTCCGCCAGGATCTCGGCCTGAAGGTCGTCCAGCGCTCTACGGCGACGCTCCTTCTCCTCGTGGGACAGGGCGTCCTCGAACTGGCGCGTTGCCACCGTCAGGGGCCGCGAGGAATACCGGGCAATGTGGGCCTTGTCCAACCGGAGCTCTTTGAGGAGATCGTAGGTGTGCTGAAACTGGGCCTCGGTCTCACCCGGAAAGCCCACGATAACGTCCGTGGCGATGGAGACCCCGGGGATGTGTTCGCGGAGCCGGGCGACCAACTTGCGATAGTCGTCGACCGTGTACCCTCGCCGCATTCGGGCCAACACCTCGTCATCTCCGGCCTGGACCGGCACCTCAATATGCGGGCAGACGCGTGGCAGCTCGGCGACCGCATCCAGCAGGTCGTCCTTCATCCAGTTCGGGTGGCTCGTCAGGAAGCGGATCCGCTTGAAGCCATCGATGTCGTGAACGCGGCGTAGCAGCGTCACCAGAGGTGTCGTCTTCGCGTCCGCAAACTCAGGCAGGTCGTAGCCATAGCGGTCGACGATCTGACCCAGAAGCGTGAGTTCCTGGACACCTTGTGCGGCCATCTGCTCGGCTTCGGCCAGGATCGCAGTCATCGGGCGGCTGCGCTCGGCACCGCGCCGGTAGGGGATCACGCAGTAGGTGCAGGCGTGCGAGCAGCCCAGTACCACGGGCAGATAAGCACTGACCGCCGTCTCCTTCTCCGAGGGCGGGAGCACCGTGTCCGTCCGGCTCAGCGCCAGCCGGCGCGCCTCTGCATCGGCAATCAGGGTCTGTGCTTCGCTCAGGTCGCCGCGCGCTGCCAGGTGCGCCCACAGCTCCGTGGGGTCGGAAGGGGGCAGGAAGAGGTCGACCCAGGGAAACCGTGCCTGTAATGGCGCCGCGTCTTTCACGCCGACCATACACCCCATCAGGGCCAGCACCTTATCAGGGTGCTCTTCTTTGAGTCGCTTGAGTTGGTTCAGTCGCCCAACCGCTTTATCCTCCGGCTGTTGCCGTACGACGCAGGTGTTGAGCACCATCACGTCGGCATCGCGCGCGCGTTCAGCCGGGGTGTAGCCCAGGCGCTCCAGCCCGGCGGCGACGCGCTGCGAGTCGGCGACGTTCATTTGACAGCCGATCGTCCAGATGTGATATCGCATTTTTCCTTGACAGTGCCCTTGCGAAGATTAGCCAGCAGGAGGGCTGGTTTCGCAAGGTTAACCGTGGCATTCTACCGCACACAGGGGTCGGGTCAAGGAGAGGTCCCATATGTATGGCCTTACCGCCGCTCCCACTCTTTTGTGGCGTCGCGGATCAGCGCCTGGATCTCGGGGCTGGGTATATCCGAGATCTCTTGATAGATCGTACCATCTACGACGAAGGCAATGCCCTGCTCTGTGCGGTTCTGCAGCGTGACGGCGTGACCGCGAAGGTCGGGCCGTTGTGCCATCATCTCGCCGATGATCTCCCCGATCTCATCGGCCAAGTCGATGGCCAGTGTTGCAGCCCCGCCCCGCACCGGCGTCACAGCCGCGGCGGCAGAGGCACGCGCGCGCGGGCCCGATCTTGGGCCGGTCGTCACATCAACCTGGATGTCGGGGGCCTGCACCGCTGCCGGCGACTCCGAGGGCTGCCGTGCGTATCCCGCGAACGTCGCCAGCGCCCTGATCGCGTTCGTCACCTGGGCGCGCGTGTCCGGGTTGGGAACGGCGTCAAGTCTGGGATAAGGTCGTCCCTCGACGCTGATCTTCCACTCGCCCCGGTTGCCACGCGTGATGCCCACGAAGCAGGGCGTCGATACATCGCTCGCGACTACAGATGTCTTCATCGCGTCTGAGGCCTCGCCTCCTTTCGGGTGCGTAAGCGCCCAGATCAGCCATCCCACGACGGCGACGATGCTGATGCCAAGGATGATGAGGACCGGTACAAGTAACGCACTGAGTTGATCGCCGTCGACTGGGGACATCATTCACCTCCATTGGCTGATTTGCTCATTTGCCGATCATCTCATCCTGAGTTCACCGACCAGATGCACCTGCCAACCGGCCGGCAACAACAGTTCTGCGATGGCCGCTACAGTGAATGTGAAGTCATTCCACGCGAAGTAGGTAGGGTCGTCGACCATAGACACGTCGACCAATCTCAGGCCGGCCCGGATAGCCAAGCGCTCGATAGCCTCAATCGTATTTGCCCGGTAGGTGACCGGAAAGGTGTCGTCCGCCGAGCGCCCATAGACGCTGCCTACAGCCAGGTCCTGCACGTTCTGGAGGCGTGCCAGCGCAGCGCTCAGACGGGGAAGCGGATGTGCAGCGTTGGGCGTCAGGAAGAAGAATCGACCGCCCGGCCGCATCACGCGCGTGATCTCCTCGAACGTCGCTGCCGGATGAGGCAGATGCTCCAGCACCCACGACGCTGTCACGATGTCAAAGGTCCCTGAGGCAAAGGGTAGATGCTCAGAATCGGCACAGCCGCGCCGCAGTCTTGCGGACCGATGCTGCTGCAGCGACACGAGATCGGGGTCGATGCCGACCCACGTTCCCAGGGCCCCCAGGCGTTCCACGATTCCCCCGCGGCCACAGCCAAGATCCAGGACGCGGCTCTCTGCCGTTAGCGATGCAGCGACCCGATGTTGAAAGCGTGCCGTCGCCGAACGCCAGCCGGGTCTGAGCGCCGCATAGCGATGCCGGTAGTGCTCCAGGCGATCCCCTTCGGCCATGTCTCGATTGTAGTGCAGGTCGTGACATTTTCCAGGCGCCTCCTTGGTGCTAAGATAAGCTCGTTCTGACCTTCCGGGTTGCGCGCCTCAGACGGCGCGCGCCGTCTGAGGCGCGCAACCCGGAAGGTAAAGCTACGAAAGGAGGCTCCAGATGGCCGGCGATACGAAAGCGGACACCCGATGGTACAAGGATGCTGTCTTCTATGAAGTCTCCGTTCGAGCCTTCGCCGACAGCAATGACGACGGTATCGGTGATCTGGCGGGCTTGACCTCCAAGCTGGACTACCTCGCTGACCTGGGCATCGACGCCATCTGGATGCTGCCGATCTTTCCGTCACCCCTGCGCGACGACGGCTACGATGTCGCCGATTACCGCTCGATCCATCCCGACTACGGGACGCTCGATGACTTCCGGCACCTCGTCGAGGAGGCGCACAAGCAGGGTCTGAAGATCGTCGTCGAGCTTGTGCCGAACCACACCTCGGACCAGCATCGCTGGTTCCAGGCGTCGCGGGATCCCCATCACCCGGAGCACGCCAAGTATCGCGATTGGTACGTCTGGAGCGACACTGACCAGGCTTACAGCGACGCGCGGATCATCTTCATCGACTACGAGCCCTCCAACTGGACCTACGACGCGCTTCGCGGGCAGTATTATTGGCATCGCTTTTTCAGCCATCAGCCGGATCTCAACTTCGACAATCCCGAGGTGCAGCGCGAGATGCTGCGGATTGTCCAGTTCTGGATCGATGAAGGCGCCGATGCGCTGAGGATCGACGCGCCGCCCTATCTCTTCGAGCGCGAGGGTACCAACTGCGAGAATCTGCCCGAGACCCACGCCTATCTCAAGCGGCTCCGCGCGTTTGTGGATGCCTACGCCCCCGGCACGATGTTGCTCTCTGAGGCCAACCAGTGGCCGGAGGACGTCCGCCCCTACTTTGGCGACGGCGATGAGATGCATATGAACTTCCACTTTCCGCTCATGCCCCGCATCTTCATGGCGCTGGCGAAGGGGGACCGTTCCCCGATCGAGTGGATCATGGCGCGGACGCCCGACCTGCCCGCTGCCTGTCAGTGGGGGACTTTTCTGCGCAACCACGATGAGCTCACGCTCGAGATGGTGACGCTTGAAGAGCGCACGTTTATGTGGGACTTCTACGCGCCCGAGCCCCGGATGCGTCTCAATCTGGGCATCCGCCGCCGCCTCGCACCGTTATTGGACAACGATATGGCCCGCATCCAATGTGCTGCCTCGATCCTCCTTACCTTTGTCGGCTCCCCCTTCCTCTACTATGGCGACGAGATCGGCATGGGCGACAACATATGGCTGGACGACCGAAATGGCGTGCGCACGCCGATGCAGTGGAGTGCCGCGCCGCACGCCGGGTTCACCGGCGCGTCCGTGCCTGCGGAGCTTCTCTACGAGCCCGTCATCGAGAGCGAGACCTTCGGCTATACCAAGGTCAACGTCGCCGCGCAGGTCGACGATCCCGAATCGCTCCTGAACTGGACGCGGGCGGCGCTGGCCGTGCGGAAGCAGCATCCAGCCTTCGGGCGTGGGAGCCTGGCGCTGGTCGGGTCTGATAGCACGCCGCCTGCGATCCTTGCCTACGCTCGAACCTATGGCGATGAGACGGTGCTGGTGGTCAACAATCTCTCATCGGAACCGCAGGGGGTGACGTTGGATTTGGGTGCCTATCGCGGGCGAGCGCTGACCGATCTCTTCACCGGGTCCGAGCTGGAGCTGTCTGCGTCCGGAACCTTAGCGCTATCGCTGGAGCGTTACGGCTACCGCTGGTTGGGCTTGAGCCGCTAATTCGTATCCTATCGAACTCCGGCCCGCGCTGCCGCAGGCCGGCACTGGAGGACATCTGACCTATGCAAGGCGTTATTCTGGCTGCGGGCAAGGGCTCCCGCCTCCATCCGATCACGTTGGACCGGTCCAAGGCCATGCTGCCGATCCTCGGCAAGCCCATCGTCGAACGAGTGATGGAGCTGCTCGTCGTCAATGGAATCAACGATTTCATCCTCGTCGTCAGCCCCGCGGACCGCGACATCACGCGGCACTTTCGCCGCGAGTTCACCCTTGACGTGGATATCCGCTTCGTCTACCAGCCCGAGCGTAAGGGCATGGCAAACGCGTTGAGCTGTGCGGCCCCTCTCATCACGGAGGACTTCGTCCTCTCGGCCTGCGACAACCTTGTCTCCAGTGCGGCAGTGGGGCGGCTGGTTGCCTTTATGCAGGATGACCCTGCGCCCAACGGCGCACTGGCGCTGTTGCCTATGGATCCCGCCAGAATGGGCACGATGGCCATCGTGGAGATGGATGGCGCCTGGGTCACGCGTATCGTCGAGAAGGCTCGGCCCGAGGAGGTCCATTCCAACATATCGAGCCTGCCGCTCTACGCCTTCTCGCGACGCATCCTCGACTATCTGCCGGAGGTGCCGGTGTCCGCGCGGGGTGAATACGAGCTACAGGACGCCATCCAGATGCTTATCGAGCGCGACGGTCGCGTCGGGGGCATCGTCGTCGACCGCCGTCTCACCCTGACCAATGCCGCCGATCTGCTGGCGCTCAATCGAGAGTACCTGATCCACGGCAATGGCCAGCCGCAGTTGGCGCCGATGACCGTGGGCCCGGGCACGCAACTGATCACGCCGCTTCATATTGAGGAGGGCACGGTCATCGGCAAGGGCTGCGTGATCGGTCCCAACGTCTACATCGAGCGCAACTGCAAGGTGGAGGATGGCGTGACCGTGCGCGATGCGATCCTGCTCCGCGGTGCAGAGGTGTCCGCCGGCACGACGGTGGTGAATGAGGTCGTGGCGTAGGGAGCCGTCTGAATCACGGATTCAGCTAGACACGAAGCCGACGGAACAGAATGTGAGTCGGACGGACCGCGGGCGTCTCGCCCGCAAGCGCGGGCTAGACCTCACGAGACAACATTCCAATTGCGCACACAGCCCACACAGAGCAGAGCAGGCGAGACGCCCGCGATCCACCGAAGTCATCCGTGAAATCCGTGTCATCCGCTAAATCCGTGGTTCAGACGCCCCTCCTCCGCTGGGGCATCCCCCTCTTGCTCCTGGCGGCCCTGGTCCTGGGCCTCTATCTGTGGGCATTCCGCGACCTCCCCTCGCCTGAGGATCTCAGTGCATACACGGCGGCACCCAGCAGCAAGATCTACGACCGCAACGGGCGTCTTCTCTTCGAAATGCCCCCTCCTTATTCCGGTAGCCACACGCCCGTGCCGCTCGACGAGGTCCCGGAGGCCCTGGTCCAGGCCACGATCGCGCTGGAGGACAAGGACTTCTATGCCAACCCCGGCTTTGACCTGCGTGGGATCATGCGGGCGGTCTGGTACGATCTGAGCCGCGACAAGGACGCCCGCCCCATGGGTGGCAGCACGCTCACACAACAGCTCGTCCGGAACCTCGTGCTCTCCCCCGGCGAGCGATACGAGCAGACGTTGCGCCGGAAAGTGCGTGAGGCCTTTCTCGCCGTCCGGGTGACGGCCCGCTACTCCAAGGACGAGATCCTGGGCTTCTACCTCAACGAGACTTACTACGGCAACTTGGCCTACGGCGTCGAAGCGGCTGCCCAGGCCTACTACGGGAAACACGTCCGCGACTTGGATCTGGCAGAATGCGCGATGCTGGCCATCCTACCCCAGGCCCCCGCGCTGTGGAACCCGCTGGAGCACCTTGAGGACGCCAAGTTTCGCCAGTCCATTGTGTTGGATCGGATGGTGGCAGAGGGCTACGTCACGGCTGACGCCGCGGACCTGGCCCGCTCGGAGAAGCTCGACTTCGCCGCTGCACCCTTCCCGATCCGCGCTCCCCACTTTGTGATGTACGTACGGGGGCTTCTGGAGCAGGAGATCGGCCTGGAGCAGCTCCAGGCGGGCGGGTTGGAGATCCATACGACGCTCGATCTCGATCTCAACGAGGCCGCGCGCGACATGATGCGCTACCGGCTCGACCAGTTGGCCGTCTGCGACCACGAGGAGCCGTGCCCTCCGGGTGGCTACAACGTCCGCAATGCCGCGATCGTGGCGCTCGATCCCTCCACCGGCGAGGTCCTGGCGATGGTGGGCAGCCCTGACTACTTCTCAGCGCAGATCGACGGTGCCGTCAACGGCACGACGGCGCTGCGCCAACCCGGCTCGTCGATCAAGCCGATCACCTATGCCGCGGCCTTCGCCGGCGCGCGGACGGCGTCCGGGTCTCGAATGACGCCCGCCACCGTGATGATGGACGTGCGCACCAGCTTCGTGACGCGGGAGGGGACGCCCTACGTGCCGCTCAACTACGACCTTACCTTCCGCGGGCCTGTCCGGCTGCGCGAGGCGCTGGCCTCTTCGTACAACGTCATCGCGGTCAAGGTGCTCGACGCTGTCGGCATCGAGAACATGACCTCGCTGGCACGCCGAATGGGGATCACGACCTTCGACGACCCCGACCGCATCGGGCTCGCCGTGGCCCTCGGGGGTGGCGAGGTGCGGCTGCTGGAGCTCTCCGCGGCCTACGCGGCGCTCGCCAACGGAGGCTATGCCGTCGCGCCGCAGGTGGTGCGCTCGGTGACGGATGCGCGATGGTCACGTGATCTGGCAGCGCCCCTGTGACTCACCCGCCGCCTGTCTGCAGGACCGTGTCCTTGACGCGCGGGTCGCCTATCAGCTCACCGACATCCTGAGTGATGACCGCGCCCGCATCCCGACCTTCGGCGAGGGCAGTGTGCTCAACCTGACGCGCCCCGCCGCGGTGAAGACCGGCACCACGACCGATTTTCGCGACAACTGGACCGTGGGCACCACGCCCGACCTCGTCGTCGGCGTCTGGGTCGGCAATGCGGACAGCGAGCCGATGAAGGGCGTCACCGGCGTCAGCGGCGCCGCGCCGCTCTGGCGGGACGTGATGGAGGCGGCGCACAAGGGCCTCCCCGTCCACGACTTCGTGCGGCCCGATGGCCTGGTGGAGGTCGAGGTCTGCACGCTCTCGGGCGAGCTGCCGAATCCCGACTGCCCCCACCGCGTCACCGAGCTCTTCCTTGAAGGCACCGAGCCCACGACCACGTGTGAGATGCACCAACGGATCGGCGACCAGGTCTACGTGGTGCTGCCTCCGGAGGCGCAGGCGTGGGGCCGGGAGCACGGCATCCCCCAGCCTCCGACCGATGGCGGCGTCTCCGCGCCTGAGGCGGGCCTGATCCTGACGAGTCCCGACACGGGTGCAGTCTATCGCCTCGATGCCACGTTGCCTCCGGCGCAGCAGAAGATCCGCATCGCGGCAGCAGCGGGCGTGGCCCTCGACCGCGTGACGCTCCTGGTCGACGGCGTGCCCTTTGCCGAGTTCGATGCGCCGCCGTACGAGGCACTATGGCCGCTGACCGAGGGCGCGCATCGTTTCCAGGCCCGCGGCGTCGACGCACAGGGCCGGACGGTGACGAGCCAGGTCGTGGATATTGCGGTACAGCATAACTAGAATTGACAACCGATTTGACATTGAATGGGTTGGGCGACAGCGATAGAGGGGGCAGCCGCCCCGACAGCTTTCCGGGCCGGCCCTAGGGCGATTGGGCGTACCGTGTCGCGCCATGCGGCACGGTTTTGCATGAGGTACTGTGCCCCGTAGCTCCACAAGGTAGCCTAACGCGTCGAGTCTGCTAGACTGTAGCGTGGACAACGCTGGTACCCTTCAACCCCCCTTTTTCCCCTCGTCTTTGTTGCCCGATCGTCGAGCGTCGCTATGGCTACACAGCGGCTCAACGATCCGATGGGTGGTCATACTGATTTGTCGCCGAGGTCGTTCCTAGAGGGGTATGGCAAGTCCACAATGACACGGCGCTCCAAGAGCTTGATGTCTCTCTATCCCGAGCCGTGGGTAGAAATACACCCGGACGATGCCAGCCGATTGGGTATCGCCGAGGGAGACAAGGTGAAGATCGTCTCGCGCCGTGGGGAGTTCGTCGCCCGCGCGTGGCTGACGGACCGCGTCGCCCTGGGGCTGGTCTTTGGCACCTTCCATTTCCCCGAGGGGAACGCCAATTGGGCTACCGGGGCATTCCTTGATCCTGTGGCAAAGATCCCCGAATACAAGGTGAGTGCTGTCCGCGTTGAAAGACTCGAGTCGTAGTCTGCAGCGAAGAAGGCTATCGTGGCCTATAGCGGAGTTGTGCTCGCGGGAGGATCCAGTGAGCGTATGGGGCGCGATAAGCGATTCTTGACGCTGAACGGTACGACGTTGCTGGGATGGGTGTTGGCGCGCTTGCGCCCGTTGGTCACTGAGCTCATCGTCGTGACCCAGGATCCTGGATCCCTTACCGGTCTGGATGCGCACGTTGTAGCGGATCGCTATCCGGGGATGGGGGTGCTGGCCGGTGTGCACGCGGGACTCGATGCGGCGCAAGACGATTGGGCATTTGTGGTAGCAGGTGATATGCCGTTCCTCAACCCTGATCTGCTGCAGGCGATGTCTCGGCAAGCCGATCCCGCCGTGTGTGACGTGGTCGTTCCCCGCTGGCATGAGGAGTTCGAGCCGCTCCACGCGCTCTATCGAGCCACCGTCTGTGCCAGGGCCGCCGAGCGGGCGCTTGTCAGTGGTCGACGCCGCGTCGTTGCATTCTATCCCGAGGTGCGCGTCTGTTTGATGCCCGAGAGCCAGATCCGCCGCTGGGATCCATCGGGCGACTCGTTTTTCAACGTGAACACGCCCCACGACTGGGAGGTGGTCCAAAGGAAGCTGGCGCGGTAGGCATTGCCCCATACAAGCAAAAAAGAGAGAGGCCGAAAGGCCTCTCTCTTGAGTAGCGGGGGGTGGATTCGAACCACCGACCTCCGGGTTATGAGCCCGACGAGCTGCCACTGCTCTACCCCGCATCGTTATGTTCCACAGTATATCAGCCTCGCGGGATAAGTCAAGGTCGATTTTCACGCGTGCGGAGTGACAGACCTTGGGAACAATGCTACACTTTCTCTCGTCTACATGATGATTGGTCTGCCTCTCGCGGGACCCGGCGTTACCTCGTTCGATAGGTCTGAGGAGTGACAGTATGAAGAAGAGGACGGCGCTCAATCGCATAGCCTTGGTGATCACGCTGCTCGTCACGCTTTCGTGTGACTTCATTGGATCGCTCGGACGCGAGGAGGCGACGCCGACGTCCGGGTCACCGCAGGCCACGGCATCGCCAACACCCGAATCGTACCCGCCGCTGCCCGCGCCGAAGCTACTCTCCCGCACTCCCGAGCCCTATGAACCCCAGGCGCTCGATGCACCGGTCGAGCTGGTCTTCGATCAGCCGATGGACCAACAGAGTGTAGCCCGTGCTTTTGCCATCGAGCCTCAGGTTGCGGGACAGCTCACGTGGGCAGATGCACGCACGCTGCGGTTCACGCCTGCCGGAGCTTTTGAGAGAGGTGCCTCCTATGAGGTGATCGTGGGCGATACTGCCCGGAACGCCGAAGGCGCCCAACTCCTGGAGCCCGTCTCCTTTGATTTCCAGACGATAGGATTCCTGGAAGTCGCCGAGGTCCAGCCGGCACCGGGCAGCGAGGAGATCGACCCCGACACCACCGTGACGGTCGTCTTCAACCGCCCTGTGGTCCCCTTGACCTCGGTGGCCCAACAGGGCGATCTGCCCGACCCCCTGACCTTTGACCCGCCGGTCGACGGCGAAGGGGAATGGCTCAACACCGCGGTCTACCGCTTTCATCCGGCACAGGGGTTTGCCCCCGCGACGACCTATGAGGCGACGATCGCCGCCGGGCTGCAGGACACGCTGGGCTTCGAGATGGAGGGGGACTATACGTGGAGCTTCTCCACCGTCGGGCCGATGGTCACCGCGTTTTCCCCGCGCAGCAACGCCCAATACGTCGGGCCCGGCGACGTGATCAGCGTCACGTTTAACCAGCCGATGGATCACGCGTCCACGGAGGCTGCCTTCGCACTCCAGGTCGATGGGGAAGACGTGAAGGGATCCTTGCGATGGATGGGCGGGACCCATCCAACAGATAGCGAGACGCTGTTGTTTTCACCGGACCAGCCCTTCCTGCGCAACGTGATGGTCAGCGCGAATCTCAAGGGCTCGGCTCGGGCCCGCGGCAGCCAGAGCACCTTGGCTGACGATCTGGCCTGGCGCTTCTGGACCGTGCGAGATCCCGGCATCGTAAACGTTACCCCTGATGACGGCGAGCGTGACGTCGAGCCGCTGAGTGACGTGGAGATCACCTTTGCCAGCCCTATGCAGACGGACGTCCTCCTGGATCACCTTACGATCGTGCCAAAGCCCACAGAGGTCTACACCTACTGGCACGAATCCGACACGATGCTCCGCCTCTCGTTCCCCAAGGAGCCGGCGACGTCCTACCGACTCACGCTGGACGCAGACACGCCGGACACTTATGGTGCACCGCTGGGCGCGGCGTTTACGCTGCGCTTTACCACGGGCGATCTATCGCCTTACGCAAGCCTGAGCACGCTCGGGACCATCGGCACCTTCGATGCCTACACTGACACGCTCGTCTACGTGCGTCACCGCAATGTGACGCGCCTGGACGTCGCGCTCTACCGCCTGTCGATTACCACGTTCATGCAGTTGCACGGATACGGTAGCTACGACTATCGTAACGAGTTCAGCCCGTCGCCTGCAGACCTGATCCGCCAGTGGTCGGTACCTCTGGAGGCGACGCGTAACGTGGCCTACCTCCACAGCCTCGATATCGTTGATGCCGCCGAGGCTCAACTGCCGCCTGGGATCTACTATCTGCAACTCACCGCGCCTGAAGTCCTGGCGCGCAATCCGGATGCCGGACCCGCGACCTTCACGCTGGTGCGAAGTCGTCTCAACTTGGTGGTGAAGCAGGCGTCGGCGGAGTCCCTCGTCTGGGCCACCGATCTGCGAACGGGGGAGCCGCTGGCCGATCAGCAGATCCGTTTCTACCGGGGAGGGCGGCTACAGCCCGGGGAGGGGATCACGGACGAAAACGGGCTGTGGATTGCCCGCAATCTCACCGGCGTCGACCTCTGGGACGAGTATTTCGTGGCGTCAGGCGATCCCGGCGACGCCAACTTCGCCGTCGCCTTCAATGATTGGGACAATGGGATCCGCCCGTGGAACTTCGATCTCAACAGTGACTACGGGGCCAGCCCGTACGTTTCGTATCTCTACACCGATCGGCCGATCTATCGCCCCGGCCAGACCGTCTACTTCAAGGGGATTCTCCGCCAGGATGACGATGCCGACTACACGATCCCTTACGACGTCGGGCTGTTGGACGTCACGGTCAGCGATCCGCAGGGCAAGGAGCTCTACAGCGCGTCGCTGCAGGCCAGCGAGATGGGTACCTTCTACGATGAGCTATCGTTGGGCGAGGAAGCCCCCCTCGGCACCTACTTCCTGCAGATGCAGGGCCAGGATCCCGCATCGCCGGACCAGGACTTCTACGCGGGCACGAGCTTCCGCGTCGCAGAATACCGCCAGCCCGAGTTTGAGGTCTCCGTCGAGACCGATCGCGCCGGCTATCTGAGCGGCGACCCCATCAACGTGACGGTTCAGGCGTCCTACTATTTCGGGGGCGCGGTGGCGAATGCGACACTGGACTGGAATGTGCTGAGTGCGCCCTATGAGTTCACCTACGATTGCCCGACCGGGCAGACCTGCCCACGCTATAGCTGGACCGACTACGAGTACGGAGCGGATTACGGCCAGGTCTATGGCAGCTATGGCCGGCTGATCGCCGATGGATCGACGACCACCGATTCCCAGGGACGTGCGACCTTTCAGGTCTCGGCGGATATTGCCGAGGAGATCAGCAGCCGGAGTTTTACCATCGAGGCCAATGTCACCGATATCAACGACCAAGTCGTGAGCCAGCGTACGACGACAGTGGTGCACAAGGGAGACTTTTATGTCGGCCTTGCACCGGAGGAGCGGGTGGCCCAGGCTGGTGAGGCCCAGGCGGTGGACGTCCTGACGGTGGACTGGGAGAGCGCACCTGATGGCGCGCGTGGCGCTGGACGTGGTGGTGATGGAGCATCGCTGGTACAGCGTGCGCCAGGAGGCTGACGATGGCAACGCTTACTGGACCTGGACGACGGAGGATGTGCCCGTCTACACGACGACCGCCAGGACGGACGCCGCCGGCATGGCCGTGATCTCGTTCACGCCGGAGAAATCGGGCAGCTACCGCGTGCGGGCCACCGGCGAGGATGCAAAGGGCAACGTCATCCGGAGCAGCACCTATCTCTGGGTGTGGGGCGGGGGCGAGGCCTCCTGGCGGCGTGAGAGCACCAGTCGTATCGACCTGATCACCGACCGCGACCTTTACCAGATCGGGGACGTCGCCGAGATCTTGATCCCCTCGCCTTACAGTGGCACGGTCCAGGCCCTGATCACGATTGAGCGCGGCCACATTCTGGAGACCGAGGTTCGCGAGCTGCAGGGCACCACCGAAGTCCTGCGTATTCCCATCAAGGAGAGCTACGTGCCGAACGTCTTCGTCTCCGTCGTCCTGATGCAGGGCGCGGGACAGACGCCGGACCGCCTCGCCAGCTTCAGGATGGGCGAGGCGATGCTGCCGGTCTCTACCGAGAGCAAGCAATTGCAGGTCACGCTGACCCCGGACCGGGACATGACGCAAGGCGAGACCTATCGCCCACGCGAAACGGCGGTCTACGACGTCCACGTGACCGACAGCGCGGGGAATCCGGTCGAGGCAGAGCTATCCTTACGCCTGGCCGATCTGGCCGTGCTGGCGTTGGCGGATGAGACCGAGCCCACGCTGATGGAGCGTTTCTGGAGCGAGCGGGGATTGAGTGTGCGCACCAGCACGCCGCTGGCCATCGCGATGGAGGCCTACAACCGCGACCTGGCGCCGGGCGCGAAGGGCGGGGGCGGCGGTGGAGAGGATAACACGGGTCTTATCCGTACCCGATTTGCTGACACCGCATATTGGGCCGCTGTCGTCCGGACCGATGCCACCGGACACGCGCGCGTCGAAGTGGCTCTGCCGGACAACCTGACGACGTGGCGGATGCAGGCGCGCGCGATCACGGCGGACACGTTGGTGGGGCGCAGCGAGGTCGATATACGCACCACGCTCGACATGCTGGTTCGCCCGGTGCTGCCGCGCTTTTTCGTCGTCGGCGATCGGGCCGAGATCGCCACGATCGTGCACAACAACACCGCAGAGGACGTCTCCGCGGACGTGTCGATCGCCGTCGAGGGCCTGACGGTGGAAGGTGCGACGGTGCAGACGACCTCGCTCCCCGCAGGTGGTGAGGCCAAGGTCGTGTGGCCCGTCACGGTCTTGCAGGGGGAGCAGGTGACCGTCCGGATGGAAGCTCGTGCGGGTTCGCTCTTTGACGGGAGGGAGGATGCACTCCCTGTCTACGCCTATGCGACGCCCGAGATTATTGCGACCGCCGGCAGGCTCTCCGAGGCCGGGCTCCGCCAGGAGGTCGTGCAATTGCCCCACGAATTCGATCCTGCGCAGGGCGAGCTCACGGTGCAGGTGAATGGCTCGCTGACCGGCGCGACGGCTGATGCGCTCGACTATCTGAAGCACTATCCTTACGAGTGTGTCGAGCAAACCGTAAGCCGGTTCTTGCCCAACGTGATGACGTTCCAGGCGCTGGACGAGATGGGGCTCTCCCGCCCCGACCTGGAGCGCGACCTCCGGCAGCAGGTAGGTCTCGCGCTCCAGCGGCTCTACAATGAGCGGCATTACGATGGCGGCTGGGGCTGGTGGGTCACCGATGAGAGCGACCCCTATCTGACGACCTACGCCCTCCAGGGACTGCTGGAGGCCTATCGGGCGGGTTTCACCGTTGACCCAGGTGTGATGAGCGATGCGGCTGCGTATCTGCGTGACAACCTGGTCTCAGTCACGCGGAATTCTTCCCGCTGGCAGCTCAACCGGCTGGCGTACCAGCTCTACGTCCTGGCAGAGTACGTCAACCTGGTGCCGGGGGCAGAGGCGGCGGGCGAGCTCGGGCGTGCTGTGAACCTCTACAGCCAGCGCGACCAACTTGACCACTACGGCCAGGCACTGGTCGCCATGGCGCTTGGGCTGCTGCAGCCGGGGGAGCAGACACGGGTGGATACGCTCATCTCCAACCTTGCCGGTGATGCCGTACTGAGCGCAACGGGCACGCATTGGGAGGAGGCGGAGCCCGACTACTGGAACATGAACACCGACGTTCGCACGACGGCGATCGTGCTGTGGGCAATGGCGCGCCACAATCCTGACAGCGAGCTGCTGCCCAACGTCGTCCGGTGGCTGATGGACGTGCGCCAGGCCGGGTACTGGGAGTCAACGAACACGACCTCCTGGTCGCTGATGGCGCTCGTAGCCTATATGCGGGCGACCGGGGAGCTACAGGGGCAGTTCAGCTATACGGTGTCGCTCAACGGCGAGACGCTGCTGAGCGGCGACGTGAATGCCGACACGATCCGGCGTGAGAACAGCGGGGTCGAGACCCAGCGCGCGCAGGTCGAGATCGCCCAGCTCTTCGCGGATCAGGTGAACCGGCTGATTATCGAGCGCCAGCCGCCCACCGGCGAACAGAGCGGCGAGGGGCAGCTCTACTACACGGCCCAGCTCAGATACTTCGTCCCCGTCCAGGACGTACAGGCGCTGGACCGCGGCATCATCGTCGCGCGGCAGTACAGCCTGGTGGATCAGCCCGATGCCGACGTGAGCCAGGCCGCGGTCGGGGACACCATTCGTGTCAAGCTGACCATCGTGGCGCCCACCGACCTCTACTACGTCACCGTCGAGGACCCGCTCCCCGCCGGGTGTGAGGCCGTGGACGTCACGCTCAACACGACGAGCGTTGTCGGCGAGGCGCCCACCGTGCGCAACCTGACCGCCGAGCAAGAGGATAACTGGTACCGGTGGTACGGGTGGGGTTGGTGGTGGTTCTCTCACGCCGAGATGCGCGATGAGAAGGTGACGCTCTTCTCGACCTATCTCCCGCGCGGCACCTACGAGTACAGCTACGTGATGCGCGCCAGCGTGCCCGGCGTCTACAATGTCCTCCCGGCGACGGCGTCGGAGATGTACTTCCCGGACGTCTTTGGGCGCAGCGAGGGCGGTCAATTCACGGTGATGGAAGAATAGGATGCCCGCTTCCGTGACGATGCGCAATCTTTTCGATTCTGATGGGTGCCGGCGAGCGTGACAGTGGTGTGATAGGCCCAAAAGGCATAGCCTTGCCTTAGAGGTCCAACTCCATGGTGTGGCTTCTGCCTATGCAGGAGACCAGAACTGCTCCGGCGTGACCGCAGAATTGATTAGCTGAAGGTATTCTCTTCAGGAGAACACGATGGCGGCGGAGTGTGTGATGTCCCTACGGAAAGAGCGATTGGTATCTGTCGCCCTCATTGGAAACTTTCTGCCTGTTTGCTGAACATCTCGGCATAGCGTCCCTGCAGGGCTACCAACTCTTCGTGGGTTCCCTCCTCGATCAACGTTCCGGCACGCAGGACGAGGATCCGATCTGCCATTTTGACCGTCGAAAAGCGATGAGAGACTAGGATGGCCATCTTGCCGTTCACCAGGTCGGCGAAACGCTGGTAGACTTCATACTCGGCCAGAGGGTCAAGCGCGGCTGTTGGTTCGTCCAGAACCAGAAGTTGGCCGGCCCGCATAAAGGCACGACTGAGGGCAAGCTTCTGCCACTGGCCGCCCGATAGATCTACCCCACCCTCGAAGGTCTTGCCCAACGTTGTGTCGAGGCCCTGAGGAAGATCGTGGATGAGTGACTGTGCCCCGCCCAGCGCTACGGCTTCCAGGATTCTCGCCTCGTCATCCATCGCCTCCACGTAACCAAAGCTTACGTTTTCGCGGGCTGTGAGGTGATAATGCACGAAGTCCTGAAAGATGATCCCGATCTGGCGCTGGTAGCTCTCGAGATCGTAGTCCCGCAGATCGCGGTTGTCCAAAAGGATTGTGCCCTCGGTAGGATCGTAGAGCCGGGCGAGCAGCTTGGCTGCCGTAGTCTTACCAGCACCGTTCTCCCCTACCAGTGCAACCGTCTCACCCGGACGTAGCGTGAAGCTTACACTCTTGAGCACGTAGGTCTCGCTGCCCGGATAGCGAAAGGAGACGTTGCGGAACTCGATGCCCTGTTTGATAGGATCTGGCACGGGATGCGCAAGAGAAGCCTTCTCGATCGCCCCCTGAACCGATGCAGACGAGAGGCTGAGAAGCTTGAAGAGCTCCGTCAAGTAGAGGGTGTGACCGTAAAGGTAGCCGGTTTGTTGAAAGAGCAGCCTGAACCCGGCTTGAGCTTGCTCGGCGGCCTGGAACGCCAGGGCCAACGTACCGATCGTGATCGTGCCAACCGCCGCCTGGGCGAGAGCGTAGCCCCAAACGGAGACCACACCCGCGGCTGGCAGCAGAGCCAGAATGGAGGTAACGTGCACCTCTCTTCGGCTAAGGCGTGCCTGCTCCTCGATGCGTTCTTGCCAGAAGTCAACGAAACGCTGCAGGAGAATGGGTTCCAACCCGAAGATGCGGATCTCCTTGACGGCTTCTCGCACGCCCAGGAGCCGGTAGCCCAAATAGTCTACCATGCGCTGAGCCGGAATACGGCCAACGGCCAGGTTGAATTGTTGGGTCTGGAAGTAGCTCTTCAGGAGTGCGTACGGAACCGCGGTGAAGAAGAGAATGACGATCGCGAAAGGCTGAAGCTGCATGAGCAAGCTCAGCGTGAAGATCAGAGCCAGGATCTGCTGCACGATGCTCAGGGAGAGGAACGGCACGTTGTGCAGCCGCCAGATCTCATTGCGGGCATTTACGAGTCGATCGTAGAATGCGGCGTTCTCGAAGAAGGCCATGTCGAGTTCCGCCGTCTTCTTGAAGATCAGGTATTGCGTGCGGAGCACTACTTGGTTCTCCAGCAGTTCGGAGACTGCCTGCGAGGCCGACTGGGCCCACATCTCGACCAGCTTGCTGACTAGAAGTAAGGCCGCGGGCCAGAGCCAGTCGTGCCAGCCCGTCAGCGAGGCTCCCTGTATGGAAGCCGCAATCCGGTCGATGAGCACCTTCATCAGCCAGATCTTGACCGGTGGGACAATGCCTTGCACGGCATAGAGCACGCCGGAGAGGAGTGTGTGGGTCGGGCTCGCCTCCCAGAGAAGCCGGATGGCTTGGGTGAGTACCCGAGTTGTGCGACGCGTCGCTTGAGTCGTGGTCCTAAGGTAAGCTAGCAGTGGTTGCGTTGCAGTCATTGGGATTCCCTTGGTTTGAAACTTGCGTGTTTCCCATCTGTGCGACTCGACGGGACAATTGCCTACTATAAAGGTCCCAAATCGAGCCACGCTGGTTGAGATATCCGCTC
This sequence comes from uncultured Chloroflexia bacterium, assembly GCA_963751345.1. Classification (GTDB taxonomy): domain Bacteria; phylum Chloroflexota; class Anaerolineae; order B4-G1; family SLSP01; genus PWVB01. Next base: position 1,116 of record CAVVUS010000030.1, on the reverse strand, counting down.
ACCAACCAGGGAAATAGTGAAGCAACCCATGAATCGGCCCAATCCGGGCACGTCTCTCCGCGAAGAGCGCTAGGACTTCAGGCTCGTCGGCCACCGCGCCCCAATAGGAGTCGTTTTCCCAAAGCGATAGGAAGCCCAGGGGTGGATTGGTCCAGTAGCTCAACGTGCGCCGGAGGGCGTTGACCGCCGTTGCCTTGTCCCCGGATGCCGCGGCCTCACGGGCAACCAGGTACCAGCCGGACATCCCGTAGCTGTCCACGGCCTGAATCCCGTTGTCTTCGACCAGGCGTACGAGTTCCGACGGCGTGGAAGCACCTCGTGCGGCAGCGACTTGGATTTGAAGTGGTCCCCCAAAGGCCGGTCCCATCGCCTCCGTAGCACGCTCCGCCACCCTCGCCGCGCCCTCCAGGTCGCCGACGTCAAGATAGGCCCAGACGTCAAAGCATTCCCACTGCCAGGGCACACGCATGGCCTCCGGCGCGAGCGTCAGCAGATTCCACGTCGCCTCGGAGAGTGCCGTGCGGGCTTCGGGGAAGGCCGCGCGCGTGAAAGCCCCGGGTGATCTGGCCGCGCATCCACCCAATGACGTCCCAATTCTTTGCGACGGCCTGTCGTTTCACCCAAGCCAGCCAGTCGTCCAGTAGCGCTTCAGATGGCTCAGTCCATTCTCTAAGACAGAGCACCAAGCCCTCGGCTTCATCGCCGGCGCGCAGCGACCACTTGTCGATGAGGAACTGAGCCACATTGCCAGGAGGGAGACCCGCCATATGGTGGATCCACAGCCAGTCGGGATCGCCCCGAGACGTGTTGAGGCTGATATCACCCAGGTCTTGGCAGAGAGCCCACGCGTCTTCGGCAACGCTGCCTGCCTGCGCGAGGAGACCGCCGCTGCAAAACAGTCGACAAGGGTTAAAGCGATCTAAGAGCCGTATCGATCAACGTATCCGTCTCCGTCATTTCAGCGGCCAACGCATGCGCTAAATGCAAGTGCTGTGCCCACAGTGCCTGTGCCGCTGCGTAATCAGCCATACAGCCCTTGGTCCAGGCCAGTTAACCACCCGCTCGGGGTTCGGCCCCTTCCTTGCGATCCACGTCTCGATATGATCGATGGCTTCT
>CAVVUS010000029.1:0-27656 GCA_963751345.1 uncultured Chloroflexia bacterium | reverse complement strand
CGTCGGGCAGTTGTACCGAGAGGGTGGTGCCACGCCGGGGGTGGACCGGATCTCGAGTGTGCCGCCGAGCTGCCTGACGCGTTCTTGCAGCCCGACAAGACCGAAGTGTCCCCCATGGGTGTACGCATCCAGGCGGGTGGCGGGCTGAAAGCCAACGCCGTCGTCATCGATCTCCAGCGACATTCCTTGCGCATACCACGTGACCCTGACGGTAATGTGCTCGCGGAAGCGTGCTGAAGCGCGTTGTTTAGGGCTTCCTGGGTGATCCGGTAGGCGGCGAGCTCTGTCTGGGGGGGGAGTCGCCGAGCGTCGGGCCCCACCTCAAGCCTCACCTGGCTATCGCTGCGTGCATCTGCGGCCTCCACCAGCATTTCCAGGGCCGGCACGAAGCCGAGATCCTCTAGGTAAGCCGGGCGGAGTGCGCTGATGGTGCGCCGCAGGTCGTCAATCACGCCGACCTCGGCCTCCCGCAGCGTACCCAGTAGCGATTCCGCACCGATGACGTCGTTTCGCTCGATCCGGTGGCGCGCCATCTCGATACGCTGGTTGAGCGCGATCAAACTCTGGACCGGCCCGTCGTGGAGGTCGCGGGCCAGTCGCGCCCGTTCCTCTTCCTGCCCCTTCGTGACCGCATCCAGATAGTCGAGCACACCGGCCTGATAGCCTTCCAGGCGCCGGACCATCTCCGACAGCGTGCGGTGGAGTTCCCCGATCTCGGCCACGCCCCCGGGATCCTCGCCGATGAGTGCGTGGTTTCCCCAAGATACCTGGCTGGCGGCCTTGGAAAGGCGCTGCAGGGGCCTGACAATGGTCCGCCAGCCGAAGGTGAGGATGAGGACAGAGAGGCCTGCTGCGATAGCGGCTGCGATAGGTCCAAGGCTGGAGAATCGGAGGATAGGTCCGATAAGGTCTTGTGCGGGCTCCCGGATGATGACGTGCCACTCGGCGCCCCGAACGGCGGCGTACGTCACTATGAGGGGGCCTGACGGGGAGTTGGGAACGATGACAGCACCCTCCGGCTGCCGGAGGGCCTCCGCCACGCCAGGTGCGCTCACCACCGAGCTGCCGATCGGCCCATCGCTGTTCGCGATGAGGCGGCCATCGCGATCCACGATCCATACGGCCCCAGGCAGCTCATCAGCGGTGATCGGTAGCCACGCTGCAAGGTCCTCGCCTCCTGGAGAAAGGTCGCCGCGTGAGAGGGCATCCTCCAGGCGCAGGGCAATCAGCCTTGCCGTCAGCATGTCGCGCTCGATGACGAAGTCTTGCATCACCCTCTGGTGTGAGTAGACACCCGTAAAGGCCAGGCCAATGATCACGAGCGTGACCGGCAGTATCGCCCAAAGGATCAACTGCGCCTGCAGTGAGCGCACCCAGCGTGAGAGCTTCGTCATCGCGAGCACTATTCGATGGTAATCCAGCCGCGCTTGAGCGCCTCGGTAACGGCCTCAGTTCGGCTGCTGACGTTCAGCTTCTCGTAGACGTTCGCCAGATGGCCCTGGACCGTGCGGTGGCTAATTCCCAGCTCCTGGCCGATTTCACGGTTGGTCATGCCCTGGGCCGCCAGCCGCAGGACGTCGATCTCACGCTCGGTTAGCGTCTCCACCTGATCTGCGGCACCCGGTGGGGCCTCGTGACTCATTTGCCGCACCACCACCGTGGCCACCGCCGGGCTCAGAGCGGTGAGGCCATGGTGGACGTCTCGCACGGCTTTGACCAACTCCTCGGACGTGGCTGTCTTGAGGACGTAGCCGTCTGCCCCGGCACGCAGAAGCGCACGGATGTAGGGATCATCGTCGTGCGCCGTCAAGATCAACACCTGGACGTCGGGAAAGTGTTGCTTGATGCGGCGGGTCGCCTCGATCCCGGTGACCTCGGGCATCTGGATGTCCAGCACGGCCACGTCCGGGCTGGTTTCCTCAACCAGCTGTAGCACCTCTGCACCGTTGCCTGCCTCGCCGATGACCTGGATGTCATCTGTTTCTTCAAGGAACTGCCGGATGCCCTCGCGTACGAGGACGTGGTCATCGGCCAGGACAACGCGAATCCTCTCGTCCATAGGTGTCTCCTCTCGCCCGTTGCGACCGATTGCGATACGTTTAGTATACCCGCTCATCTGGAATCGCGGACGTGGGCTTCGAGGAATGCGAGCCTGGGAAGACTACGGATGCACCACAATTGGATGCTGATCTTTCCAGGCGCGGCAAGAGCGTCGATCCGGCTTGGGTTCCAGGAAGTGTGGAGTTGCGCAAGTTCCATTTCTGGACGAGAATGGAGATCCACCTATCAAGGAGGTTGCGTCATGCAGATCACCGATATCAGCGTCGTACGCGTCAATCTCCCCCGCCACGAGGCCAAGACGCCGCCCCGGCGCCCCTCGTGGAACACAGAGGCCGAGGTAGCCAACCCGATGTCGCGGTATGCGAAGGTGAAGGCGCACCGCAGTCTGTGGCTACCTCGTTGGGAGGGGGCCTGGGTCAAAGTGACGGCCGAGGATGGCACTTGGGGTCTCGGCACGCTCTCCTATGCCAGGGCGTTAGCGCCCGTCGTCGAGCATCTCGCGTCGCAGATGGTGGGCGAGGACTGCCTGGCGACCGACTTCCACGCGGACCTGATGTTCCGGATGACCAAGCCCTATGGAACGACGGGCCTGGCTTCATACGCGATCAGCGGCATCGATCTGGCCTTGTGGGACCTGAAGGGGAAGCTGCTCGAGCAGCCCGTGTACGGCCTGCTCGGCGGCCCGCAGAAGGATCGCATCTTCTGCTACGCGACGGGCAATGACGTCGACTGGTACAAGGAGTTGGGGTTCAGGGGATTCAAGCTGGCGTGCCCGTATGGGCCCGCGGACGGGTGGGACGGCATTCGGCGCAATGAGGCCTTCGTAGCGAAGGCGCGCGAGATCATCGGCGACGAGGCCGAACTGATGCTCGACTGCTGGATGGCCTTTGACGTCGAGTACACCGTGCGCCTTGCCGAGGTCTTGCGCCCCTACCGGCTGAAGTGGATGGAGGAGTGCCTGATCCCGGAGGACTTCGACGCGCACGTGGCACTTCGAGAACGCCTGCCCTGGCAGACCCTGGCGACCGGCGAGCACTGGTACAGCCACGTTCCCTTCCAGTGGGCGATCAACCACCACGTCGTCGACATCCTGCAGCCCGACATCAACTGGTGCGGCGGTATGACGACCGTCCGCCGGATCGCGGCGGCGGCCGACGCGGGCGGCATCCACGTGATCCTGCATGGCGGGGCCGTCACGCCCTTCGGCCAGCACTTCACCTTCGCCACGCCTTCCTCGCCGTGGGGTGAGTATTTCGTCGCCTCGCCGCCCGGCGTGCCGCTGGAGGAGGCCGCGCGCTTGCCCGGGCAGGCCATCGCCAAAGACGGTTGGCTCGTGCCCAACGACGCGCCCGGCTTCGGGCTGGAGATCCGGGAGGAATGGATCGAGCGGTACGGTTAGAGCGGTCAGCCGTTAGCTTTCAGCTGTCAGCGAGAGGCGGAAGTAGGGAGTACGGAGTAAGGAGTAAGTTTCGCAGCCTACTTCCTACTCCTTACGCCCGCTGAAAGCTGAAAGCTGTCTGCTTCCGAAGGAGCCTCATTATGCCGATTATCGATAGTCACTGTCATGCGTGGTCTTACTGGCCGTACCGGCCTGAAGTGCCCGATCCGGAGCATCGTGGCCGAGTTGAGCAGTTGCTCCACGAGATGGACGCACACGGCATCGATCAGGCGGTGGTCGTCTGTGCGCAGATCGACCATAATCCTGACAACAATGCCTACGTCGCCGATCGCGTCGCCGCCTATCCCGAAACGTCTCCACCAGGTTGCGGATCTTGATAGTGCCTGGTCGACGACCTACCATATACCTGGCGCCGGCGAGCGGCTCCGGGAGATCGCCGAGCGCTGGCCGATCAAGGGCTTCACGCACTACCTGGCACACGATGACGATGGTGCCTGGCTCGGGTCGGAGGATGGGGTTGCGCTCTTTACGGCGGCTGCGGATCTAGGCTTGTTTGCGAGCCTGAGTTGCTACCCGCACCAGCAGAAGGCGATCCGGGCGCTCGCGGATCGGTTCCCGACCGTGCCTGTGCTATGCCATCATCTCGGGCATCCCACGGCTGACGAGGCGCCGCCCTATGAGGACCTGAGCGAGATCCTGATATCGGCTCGCTGCCCGAACGTCTATCTCAAGCTGTCCGGCTTCTACTACGCGACCGGGGGGAGCGACGAGTACCCCTTCGCCGCGGCGCACTGGCTCGTCCGCGCGATCTACGACCGCTACGGCGCTGAGCGTCTGTGTTGGGGGTCCGATTACCCCGTCGCCACGCTCCACGTGACCTACTGCCAGGCGCTAGACGCCTTCCGTGAGCACTGCGACTTTGTGCCCGACGAGGAGAAGGCGCTGATCCTGGGCGGCAACGTGCAGCGGCTGCTGGCGCCGCCGGCCTCGGCGTAGGGTCTAGTTCCCGCTGTCGTACGCCCCGAGGTCGGCCGGGCCGCTGCGCGGGCGACCGTCGAGGTCGTCGGGCGGGGCGACGTCAGGGGATGCAGCTCCGAGGGCGGGACTGTCCGGCAGCAGATGCAGGTCAGCCTGTGGCCAGCCCGCAATGAAGCGTGGATCCGCGACGAGGTCGCCCTGCCCCTGACCGGTGGCGCCGGCCCATGTGCCGTCGGCGATCTCATCCCGTGAGATGTCCGTGTCGCGCCCTGTGACGAACTCGGCTGCGATTTCGGCGTCGGCCTGGCTGTGGAAGAGGTTGCTGCCCTCACGGATCAGGGTCACGCCGGGCCCGAGATAGACGCCGGTCGGTCCGCCATCGGAGGGATCGGCATTGAAGGCGACGATGTTGTTCACCAGCGTCAGCGCCACGGGAGGGGATTCCATCTCCTCGGGGTAACCTATGGCCATCGCATAGTTGCGCTCACCGTAAGAGGTTTCCCACATATTGTAGGCGATCGTGTTGTTGACGATCTCCAGCGTGCTCGGGAAAGAGCCAGACCACACCGCGGTGTTGCCCTGGCCCCAGATCAGGTTGTTCTCGATCCGTCCCCCGGCCCAGAGCTTGATCCCGTTCTGATGGTTCCGGACCACGCGGTTGCGGCGAACGACGACGTCCGTCGCGTTCCCCTCCCGGTCGCGCGAGTTTAGGTCGATGCCATCGCCGCCGTTGTCGTGGACGAAGCAGTCCTCGACGAGGATCGGGTACCCGCGCGTGATGGCGATGCCGTCGGCGCCGTACGAGTCGTCGCCCCGAAGCCCGCTGCCGAAGACCTCCACCCGGCGGATGGTCACCTCGTTGCAGGGACCGGGTGTGCAGTCCAGTGCCGTGTACTCGCTGTCGTGGAGGAGCGCGTCCTCCAGCGTGACGTGATCGACCGGGCCTTCCGCCGGTGGCGACTCGGAGCCCTCGCCGTACGTGAGGTGGATGGCCGCCTCGCCGCCACCGATGTCCAGGTGGTCCAGTTGAATGTTCCGGTTGTCGCCCGAGAGGGTGATGCCCCACACCGAGAAGTCCCGCAGCGCGAAGCCGCTGACCCGCACGTCGGAGATGCCGCGGTCGAAGATCAGAGCGTATCCGCTCAATACCGGCGACTCGCCGGGGTAGGCGACGAAGCGGATGGGGGCGTCCGGTGTGCCCGACCGGGCCAGGTGGGTCTCGTCGCCGGTATAGTCGCCGCCCGCGAAGCAGACCGTGTCGCCGGCTTCCGCGACCTCGGCGGCGTGCTCGAAGGTGGCCCAGGGCGCTGCGGCTGAGCCGGGATCATCATCACTGCCGTCCGGGGCGACGTGGTAGGTGCAGTCCGTGGCTACGATGTCGGCAGCCGTGGCCATAGGGGGAGGTGTGGCGACGGGCGCCATCAGGCCGGCCCCTTCGTCCGGTGGTTCCCCTGATCGGCAGGAGAAGAGGAGACTCACCAAGACCAGCAACCCGAGGCCGATCAGCCGGGCGGTCGGCACCTGCACCGTTATCCTTCGGTACTGGTTATGCATCGTGTCACCTCGTTCATTGTGGAGGGTCGACGCTAATGATGAGTATAGCGTCCCTTCTCCCACGCACAATTCCGAGACGACGCAATCCCAAGACGGCGCGGTGTCACGATGGCCGCCGCCGTCCGGACTGTCACCGCTCTCGCCGATCCCGCTGCGGGTATGCGTGTGCCCCCACGGTGTTGGTGTCCGGATCATCGACCTTGGTCGGCGCAGTTTCGGCGGGTGTTGGCAATCCCGACAAACCGTGATACCACTACGCTGTTCTACAATGAGGCATGGAGGTCGACCTATGGCAAGGCAGACGATGACATCGAGGGAGCGCGTGCTGACCGCGTTTGCGCGACAGGAGCCGGACCGCGTGCCGATCAACTACTACTCCAATCCGGGTATCGACGCGCGGCTGAAGACGCACTTCGACCTGGACGCTACCGATGACGAGGGGCTGCGACAGGCCCTCGGCGTGGACTTCAGGTCGGTGGGAGCACCCTATGCCGGACCGCGGCTGCACCCCGAGGTGCCCGATCGTCAGGTCGATCCCTGCTGGGGCGTGCGCACGCGGTACGTCGAACACGAATCCGGGGGGTACTGGGACTACTGCGATTTTCCCCTCCGCGACGCCACGCTGGAGGAGGTCGAGGCCTGGCCGATGCCCTCACCCGACGACTACGACTACGACGCTGTGGTCACGGCCTGCGATCGATGGCGCGGCTATGGCATCGTCGCGGGGAATGCAGGGCTGCCCGACGTGATCAATGCCACCGGGATGATCCGCGACATGGAGCAGGTGATGGTCGATCTGATCACCGATGATCCGGTCTTTCTGCGCTATGTCGAGCGCAAGAGCAACATCCTGCTGGAGGTCACCCGGCGCACATTGGAGATCGCGAAGGGACGCATCGACGTGTTGTGGCTCGGCGATGACCTTGGCACGCAGCGCGGCCCCCTGATCAGCCCGCGACTCTACCGCAAGCACATCAAGCCGTGGCACCGCAAGTTCGCAGCGCTGGGTACCTCCTTCGGCATTCCGGTCGCCATCCATTCCTGTGGCTCCAGCAGTTGGGCCTTCGACGATTTCATCGAGATTGGCATCAGCGTCGTTGACACGCTGCAGCCGGAGGCAAAGGACATGGCGCCGGCTTATCTCAAGTCGCGGTATGGCGACCGGCTGGCCTTTCACGGCTGCATCTCGACCGCCGGCCCGCTGGCCTACGGCACCGTGGACGAGGTGGTGACAGACGTGCGCCACACGCTAGAGGTGATGATGCCCGGCGGCGGCTACGCGCTCTCGCCGACCCACCAGATCCAGGACAATTCGCCCACCGAGAACGTTGTCGCGATGTATGAAGCGGCGCATCGGTACGGGCGATACGTGTGACGATGACGCCTCGACAGCGCTTTCTCGACGTCCTTCATTTCCGCCGGCCCGCCGACCGGCTGCCGATGGTGGAGTGGGCGCCGTGGTGGGATAAGACGACCCGGCGGTGGGAGGGTGAGGGATTGCCCGTTGGGATGGACCACGAGGCGTCGCAGACCTACTTCGGCCTCGATCCGATGCTCCTGATCAACGCCGGCGCGCGCGGGGCGGGCTGCCCCGGCCCCACCACCCACGGCGGCCCGATCGTCACTGACGAGGCGTCCTACGAGGCGATCCTGCCCTATCTCTACACGGATGCTATCATTGAGGACGCGATCCACGCCGCTCGCGCTCTCAAGGCCAAGCACGAGCGGGGCGAGGTTATACTCCGCCTCTGGCTGGACGGCTTCTTCTGGTTCCCGCGGACGCTCTTCGGCATCGAGCCGCACTTCTACGCTTTCTACGACCAACCCGCGCTGATGCACCGGATGAACAGTGACCTGGCCGACTTCTGCGTCAGGGCCGTCGAGGCGCTCTTCCCCGTGCTGTGCCCGGACATGGTGGGGTTCGGGGAGGACATGTCCTACAACCACGGCCCGATGCTCTCCCGCGGCGCCTTTGACACCTTTCTGCTGCCCTACTACCGGCGTGTTCTCCCGCACATCAAGGATTACGGGGTCAAGGTGCTGATCGACAGCGATGGCGACATCAGCAAGATGATCCCCTGGATGCTGGACGCCGGGATCGAGGGCGTCTACCCGCTGGAGCGCCAGGCTGGCGTCGACATCGCGAAGATCCGCCGTGACTATCCCGAGTTCCTGATGATGGGGGGCTACGACAAGATGGTGATGTTCCGGAGCGAGGCGGCGATGCGCGCCGAGTTCGACCGTCTCCTGCCCGTGATGCGCTCCGGCGGCTACATTCCGTCAGTCGATCACCAGACACCACCCGAGGTGTCGTTGGAGGAATACCGCACCTACGTTGAGCTCTTCGAGACGTACTGTCGCAAGGCGGCCACATAACGGGAAGACCTTTGGGGTTTCCTGCTCAAGCAAGTGTCTGCTAGGGCCAGGAAACTCCAAAGGTCTCACGGTAAGGAGAAACCGATTGGTCACGATTGACGTCTATCCCGAACGTGTCCTCGGGACGATATCCCGCTATCTGACGGGGGCCTGTCTGGAGGATGTGAACCACGAGGTCTACGGCGGGATCTACAGCCAGATGATCTTTGGTGAGAGTTTTGAAGAAGAGCCGATGGACATCCGGCCCGACCTGGTTCCTGCTTTCGAGGGCCTTGAGGGCACGGTGAGCTGTCTGGCGGAGCGCGAGCACCTTCGGACCAGCTCCGAGATCCGCTCCTGGCAGCCCTTCCGGCGCGGCACCGCACGGGGACGACTTAAGGCCACCCAACTGCGGGCTCGGCGCGGGGTGCGCAGCCAACGGATCGAGTTTGCCGAAAGCTCCAATCCGGGTATCGACGCGCGGCTGAAGGCTCACTTCGGCCTGGGGGCGACCGACGACGAAGGGCTGCGCCAGGCCCTCGGCGTTGACTTCAGGTCGGTCGGTCGCGCCTTACGTTGGGCCGCGGCTGCACCCCGAGGTGCCCGATCGCCACGTCGATCCCTGCTGGGGCGTGCGCACGCGGTACGTCGAACACGAATCCGGCGGGTACTGGGACTACTGCGATTTTCCCCTCCGCGACGCCACGCTGGAGGAGGTCGAGGCCTGGCCGATGCCCTCACCCGACGACTACGACTACGACGCCGTGGTCACGGCCTGCGATCGATGGCGCGGCTACGGCATCGTCGCGGGCAATGCAGGGCTGCCCGACGTGATCAACGCCACGGGGATGATCCGCAACATGGAGCAGGTGATGGTCGATCTGATCACCGATGATCCGGTCTTTCTGCGCTATGTCGAGCGCAAGAGCAACATCCTGCTAGAGGTCACCCGGCGCACATTGGAGGTCGGCGAAGGGACGCATCGACGTCTTGTGGCTCGGCGACGACCTCGGCACGCAGCGCGGCCCTCTGATCAGCCCGCGGCTCTATCGCAAGCACATCAAGCCCTGGCACCGCAAGTTCGCGGCGCTGGGCGAGTCGTTCGGCATCCCCGTGGCCATCCACTCCTGCGGCTCCAGCAGTTGGGCTTTCGACGACTTCATCGAGATTGGGATCGAGCGTCGTCGATACGCTGCAGCCGGAGGCAAAGGACATGGCGCCGGCCTATCTCAAGTCGCGCTATGGCGACCGGCTGGCCTTTCACGGCTGCATCTCGACCGCCGGTCCGTTGGCCTACGGAACCGTGGAGGAGGTCGTGGCGAATGTACGCGCAGACGCTGGAAGTGATGATGCCCGGCGGCGGCTACGCGCTCTCGCCCACCCACCAGATTCAGGATAACTCGCCCACCGAGAACGTCGTCGCGATGTATGAAGCGGCGCATCGGTATGGGCGATACGTGTGACGATGACGCCTCGACAGCGCTTCCTTGACGTCCTCAACTTCCGCCGGCCCGCCGACCGGCTGCCGATGGTGGAGTGGGCGCCGTGGTGGGACAAGACGATCCAGCGGTGGGAGGGTGAGGGATTGCCCGTTGGGATGGACCACGAGGCGTCGCAGACCTACTTCGGCCTCGATCCGATGCTCCTGATCAACGCCGGTGCGCGCGGGGCGGGCTGCCCCGGCCCCACCACCCACGGCGGCCCGATCATCACTGACGAGGCGTCCTACGAGGCGATCCTGCCCTACCTCTACACGGATGCCATCATTGAGGATGCGATCCACGCCGCTCGCGCTCTCAAGGCCAAGCACGAACGGGGCGAGGTTATACTCCGCCTATGGCTGGACGGGTTCTTCTGGTTCCCGCGGACGCTCTTCGGGATCGAGCCGCACTTCTACGCTTTCTACGACCAACCCGCGCTGATGCACCGGATGAACAGTGACCTGGCCGACTTCTGCATTAGGGCCGTCGAGGCGCTCTTCCCCGTGCTGCGCCCGGACATGGTGGGGTTCGGGGAGGACATGTCCTACAACCACGGCCCGATGCTCTCCCGCGGCGCCTTTGACACCTTTCTGCTGCCCTACTACCGCCGTGTGCTCCCGCACATCAAGGATTACGGGGTCAAGGTGCTGATCGACAGCGATGGCGACATCAGCAAGATGATCCCCTGGATGCTGGACGCCGGCATTGAGGGCGTCTATCCGCTGGAGCGTCAGGCTGGCGTCGACATCGCGAAGATCCGCCGCGACTATCCCGAGTTCCTGATGATGGGGGGCTACGACAAGATGGTGATGTTCCGCAGCGAGGCAGCGATGCGCGCCGAGTTCGAGCGGCTCCTGCCCGTGATGCGCTCCGGCGGCTACATACCGTCGGTCGATCACCAGACACCGCCCGAGGTGTCGCTGGAGGAATACCGCATCTACGTCAGGTTATTCGAGGAGTACTGCCGCAAGGCGGCAACGTACGGGAAGACCTTTGGGGTTTCCCTCTCAAGCAAGTGTCTTCAAGAGACAGGAAACCCCAAAGGTCTCACGTCAAGGAGAAACAGTTGATCACAATTGACGTCTATCCCGAACGTGTCCTCGGGACGATATCCCGCTATCTGACGGGGGCCTGTCTGGAGGATGTGAACCACGAGGTCTACGGCGGGATCTACAGCCAGATGATCTTTGGTGAGAGTTTTGAAGAAGAGCCGATGGACATCCGGCCCGATCTGGTCCCTGCTTTCGAGGGCCTTGAGGGCACGGTGAGCTGTCTGGCGGAGCGCGAGCACCTTCGGACCAGCTCCGAGATCCGCTCCTGGCAGCCCTTCCGGCGCGGCACCGCACGGGGACGACTTAAGGCCACCCAACTGCGGGCGCGGCGCGGGGTGCGCAGCCAACGGATCGAGTTTGCCGGCGGCGACGGCGAGGTCGGCATCGAGAACCGGGGGCTTAACCGGTGGGGGCTGCACGTTGTCGCCGGTCGCCGGTATGAGGGGACATTGGTTGCCGCGGCAGAAATGCCTGATCGCGACCCGGATGCCACGGTTGCCGTCCACCTGCGCCTTGCTCTCGTCACAGATACGGCCGATACCGTCGCCTTTGGCGAGACGGTGGTGCACGTGCCCGCGGATGGGCAATGGCACGTCCTGTCGTACGCCATCGATACCACCGGCGGCACTGACAGCGGTGAGATTGCGCAGTTTGAGGTTCTGCTGAGCGCACCCGCTACGGTGTGGGTCGACTACGTCCGTCTCGAACCCGGTCCGTGGGGACGGTTCCACGGACTGCCGGTCCGCCGGGATATCGGCGAGGCCCTCGTCGACCAGGGGCTGACGCTTCTTCGCTACGGTGGCTACATGATCAACACCGATTGGGCGCACGAGCAGCAGGTGCCTGGCTCGGGATACCGCTGGAAGAAGATGATCGGGCCGCGACACGACCGCCCCCCGTACCGGGGCACATTCTACCGCTACAACAGCAATGGCTTCGGCATCATCGACTACATCGCGTTCTGCGAGGCTGCGGGCTTTCTCTGTGTGCCGACGCTCAACCCGATGGAGACGATCCAGGATCTTCGCGACTTTGTCGAATACGTCAACGGGCAGGTGGACACGCCGCTGGGGCGCACTGCGCGCGCGGGACGGGCATCCGGCGCCCTTCGGTCTGCGCTACATTCAGATCGGTAACGAGGAACACGCGCGCCGCGGGCCGGGGCTGCCGCCCCTGGTCGATCTGGCCTACGCCGCGCGGATCCGATCGACCGTTACCGCCCTTCACGAGAAGGACCCCACGATCGTGCCGATCCTCGGCGCGGGGCTATGGGCGAATGGCGATGGCTCGCTCCGAGACCCGCAGAACGTCGAGCGAATCCGCAAGGTCGTCGAGGCGGTTCGCGGGTTTGAGGTCCTGTGGGACGTCCACGTCAATGGGGATGACCTGATGGACGCCCACGACGCCGCGGAGGGGATCGCGCTCATCCGGCGGGTGATCGACGAGGCGGACCCTGACAACCGGATCGGGCTCTGCGTGCTCGAGGAGAACGGCGGGCGCCACGATCTGCAGCGCGCCCTCGGCCACGCCCACAACATCATGACCTTCGAGCGTCTGAGGCTGGTGGCGCTGGACAGTGCGGCCAACTGCCTGCAGCCGTGGCAGCAGAACGATAACGCCTGGGATCAGGGGCAGCTTTTCTTCACACCCTCACAGGTTTGGGGAATGCCGCCGTACTACGCCCAACAGATGCTCTCGCGTGCCTACCAGCCGTTGCTGGTGGAGTCGGAGGCGTTCGATGCACCTGACACGCTCGACGTCGTGGCGACGCGCAGCGAGGCCGGGGACGTCGTCGTCCTCAAGGTCCTCAACCTGGGTTCCGAGCCTGTCGGCTGCACGCTCAAACTGCAGGGCAGAGAGCCCGTCGCCGGAGAGGTCTCCGTGACCACGCTGACCGGACCGCTGGATGCGGAGAACACGCCTGAGGCGCCCGAGCGGATCGTTCCGGAGGAGCGGGTGGTGGCATGGGATGGCGGCGATCTGGAGCACGTCTTCCCCGGGTACTCCTTCACCGTTCTGCGTCTGGCCTCAAACGCGTGATCCGCTGGTGAGAGGTAGCGCGTCCCGAGCTTCTACCGTTCGTTCTCCGCGGATCGCAGATCCGCCGGGAACGGTGTAGAAGGGTGTTTTGTATGTTCGAGCCGGATCTATGATCCGGCGGTGGTAGACCGGCAGATCGAGGACGCGGTGGTACAATCGACGTGTCTCGTCGATGTGCCCGCGACGTCGACATTGGTGAATTGGGTTCCGGGCCGTCTGCCCGTGATATCGCTGAGGGCGCCTGTCCGGATGCTCTTGTCCGGTGGGTGCCGGCTTGGTAGGAGGACGCAAGCGTGTACAGTTTGAGTGATCGATTGGTGGGAATGCGGGAACGTGTGCGGCGTGGCGACCATCTGCGGTGGCGCCAAGAACGATCGCCCGACGTCCTCTCGGAGTGTGAAGCCCTTGGCCTATCCGGGATGCAGCGATCGGCACGACTGACCCGGCGTATGTGTGAGGCCGAGCTCCCGGTCATCGCGCCGGACGAGAGGATCGTCTTCACGCGGACGCTGCCGGCGGTGCCTCCCGTCTATAGCAAGGCGGAGTGGGAAGCGATCAAGTGCGATGGCTGTGTACACGAACTGGGCACCATCGGCAACATCTGCGCCGACTGGGGTATGGTTCTCTCCACAGGGTTGCTGGGGCGTCGGGAGCTGGCTCTTGAAACGCGACAGCGGAGAGCGGAGGACGCCCCTCGGACGGGGGCAGAGGCTGTGGCGTTTCTGGATGGGGCCATCGAGACGATCGATGCGGTCCTCGATCTGACTGCCCGGTACGCCGATACTGCCATTGCGCAGAACCGCCCTGAGATTGCTGAGATCTTGCAGCAGGTGCCCGCGCGGCCGGCGCGCACGTTCTGGGAAGCGCTGCAGGCGCTCCGCTTGCTGCAGGCCGTGGTCTGGCTCAGCGGACACAACCATGTGGGCCTGGGTCGCTTCGATCAATATATGTGGCCCTATCTTCAGGCTGACCTCGAGGCGGGCCGTGAGACTATGGACAGCGCCGGCGAACTGCTTGCCGAGTTCTTCCTCTCGCTGAACAAGGACAGCGACCTCTATCCGGGCGTCCAGCAGGGCGACAACGGTCAGACACTGACGCTGGGCGGGATGCGTCCCGATGGTGGCGATGGCGTCAACGGGCTGACATGGTTGGCCCTCGAGGTGGCGCTGGCGACCAACGTGATCGACCCCAAGATCAACTTGCGCATCAACCCCGACACGGATCTGGCGCTACTGGAACTCGCGACCGACCTGACCCGCAAGGGCCTGGGCTTCCCCCAATACTCCAACGACGCGGTTGTCATCCCCGCGTTGGTCGCTCACGGCTACGATCTGGCGGATGCCCGCGATTTCACGGTGGCGGCCTGCTGGGAGTTCATCATCCCGGGCAAGGGTATGGAAGTCGTCAACATCGGGGCGGTCTCTTTCCCGGCGGCGGTCGATGCCGGCATCCGCGCAGTGCTGGCGTCCGGTGGACCATACGATGAGGTGTTGGAGAGCGTTCGCGCGGACATCGGAGCCCAGGTCGCCACGCTCACGGATGCCTATGCCAACCTGATTCTGGCGCCCGCGCCGTATTACTCGGTGTTGATGGATGGGTGTCTCGGTCAGGGGCGCGATCTCTCTAGAGGTTTGCGATACAACAACTACGGCATCCACGGCGCCGGGTCCGCCGATGGCGCCGACTCGCTGGCCGCCGTACGGCAGTGTGTCTTCGAGGATCGCAGCGTCTCCCCCGACGAACTCCTCACAGCGTTGGACACGGACTTCGCCGATGCGGAGCGTCTGCGGGCGCGGCTGTCCAACCGGGCGCCAAAGGTCGGCAACAACGACGACGCCGCGGATCGAGAGCTGGTCTGGCTCTATGACGCCTTTGCCGACGCCTGTGAGGCGGTGAAGGACAATGGTCGCGGCGGCTGTGTACGACCTGGAACAGGTTCGGCGATGTACTATGTTTGGCTGGCCCGGGGACGCGAGGGCATGCGCGAGCCTGTCGTGGGGGCGACGGCCAACGGCCGGCGGCGCGGCGACTATTTCAGTGCGAACCTGGCGCCCGCAAACAATGCGCGGGTCTCCGGGCCGACCTCGGTCCTCCAGTCCTTCAGCAAGATCGACTATGGACGTATCTGCAATGGCGGTCCCATCACGGTAGAGCTCTCCGACACGGTCTTCAGTGATCAGGAATCGATCCGGTCTGTTGCCATGTATGTGCGTGCCTTCGCGCGGTTGGGTTGCCAGCAGCTACAACTCAACGCGGTCAGGGTGGAAGATCTTCTGGACGCCCGCGTTCATCCGGAGCAGCATCGCAATCTGATCGTGCGTGTGTGGGGGTGGAGCGCCTATTTCGTCGATCTCAGCCCCGAGTATCAATCCCACATCATCGGGAGACATCTGTACTCCGAGGTCGCGTAGCGATCGTGCGGATGGATCGCAGCGATCCGCAGCACGTAGCCGACGGGGAATCTGGTATGAGTGAGATGAGCGGTCGACAAAGAATGGAGGCGATCTTCAGCGGTGGTGCTGATCGCTGTGGCTTCTGGCACGGCAACCCGCACGCCGACTCGACGCCCATCTACTACCCCGCGTTCGGCGTGGAGGACGACATGGGCCTCTCCGTCGCGCTGGGCGACGACTTCGTCTGGATCCCCGCCGATGCGGGCTGGCAGCCAGCCCGACGGGCGGCCGATGTTCGATGTTCTGGGAGGACGAACGCGCACCAGTCTCAGCCAGCCGGGCGTTTTCGCCGAAGCCACTACGGTCAGCGTGGTCGAGGCGTTCGACTGGCCCGACCCCGAC
This sequence comes from uncultured Chloroflexia bacterium, assembly GCA_963751345.1. Taxonomy (GTDB): domain Bacteria; phylum Chloroflexota; class Anaerolineae; order B4-G1; family SLSP01; genus PWVB01. Next base: position 11,941 of record CAVVUS010000029.1, on the reverse strand, counting down.
GACCTGGACTTCACCGAGGTCCTGGCTCACATCGAGCTCGCGCGTTCTCACGGCTTCTACGTCTTCTCGGGCATGTGGGGCTCCTTCTTCCATACCGTGGCCGACTTCTTCGGGATGGAGAACTACTTCGTCAAGATGTACACCGACCCGGCGGTGGTCGAGGCCGTGACCGACCATGTCGTCGAGTTTACCCTGGAGGCAAACCGGCGGTATTTCGCTGCCGTTGGGCACGGGATGGACGCATATTTCTTCGGCAATGACTTCGGGACACAGCTGGACCTGCTGATCAGCCCCAAGCTCTTTCGGCGGTTTGTGTTGCCCTCCTTTGTGAAGTTCACGGCGCAGGCCAAATCCTACGGTTACAAAGTGGTCCTTCATTCGTGCGGTGCCATCGAGAAGGCGATCCCTGCGCTGATCGATGCCGGCGTCGACGGTCTGCATCCCCTTCAGGCACTGGCCAGAGGGATGGACGCGGAAAACCTGGTGCGCAAGTACGGCCCGGAACTGGTCTGGATCGGTGGGGTGGATACCCAGCAACTCCTGCCCTTCGGCACGCCGGAGGAGGTGACTGCCGAAGTCCGCCGGCTCAAGGAGGTCTTTGGGCCTAGGTATGTTGTCTCACCCAGCCACGAGGCACTCTTGCCGAATGTCTCGGTGGAGAACCTGGTGGCGATGGCCAACGCTGCGAAGGAGGCCTGACGAGTGTGCGTCGGCCCTTGCTTTCGTAGATACGGGCCGGTGGCCCGTATCCGGACGTAGCATTACCGTCGGTACCAGGTTGCTCACGACGAAGATCACATCGGCGTCCAGTGGTGTCTGCACGCCGGAAGACGGCCACCGGCCCGTCTCTACGACAAGCGGTGTAGCTGCAAGAGAGTGATACGCACCCAGGCGTGACGGGACATCAAATCGACGCGGAAGGGTGGCCCTGCTCCGCCACGGCGGCGTACCGGCTGGGCGAGACGCCCGTGTGCCTGCTGAAGACAGCCGAGAAATAAGCCGGGTCGTTGAAGCCTGCATCCATCGCCACCCGTGTGATCGACCGGTCCCCTCTCTGCAGCATCGCACGTGCTTTGGCGACCCTGACCCGCTGCAGATAGCGCATGGGCGAATGGCCTGTCGTATTCTTGAAGTGACGGATGAGACTGCGCTTGGAGATATTGGCGACGGTGACCAGGTCCTCCAGGCACAGGGGTTCGGCGAAATGCCGGTTCATATAGCCGATGGCACGGGCCACCGGCATCACGCGTGTCGAGGGACCCGCATCCACGGAGAACCTCCGGCAGTAGAAGAGCAGCAGTTCGATAAAGAGATTCTCGATCATGATCTTGCGACCGTCGTAACGGCTGTTCCATTCGTGCTCCAGACGCGTGACGAGCGACATCGCCTGCACGATCTGGTCGGGGGTGAGCGTCAGCCGGCCCGCGAAACCGCGGACCGAACGGTAGTAGGGCTCGAGGTAGATCAGACCGTGAAATCCTGGGATCAGCCCCAGCTCCTCCTGGAAACGGCGGAACATCTGCTCCTTGAAGAGGATGTTGTAGATGGTCAGATCGTCGGTGTCCGTGTAACCGTGCGGCGTATAGGGAGGGATGACAAAGACGTCACCCACCGTGATCGGGCAGCACTCGGTCTGGATCACGTGAGTGCCACTGCCGCCCACCACCATAACCAGCTCGATGAAGGTGTGCATATGGGGGCGGAGATCGGTCTGATGGGTGAGCCGGAGCGAGAGCGGCAGGTCCGGTTCCGTGAAGAATGAGTCGCTGAGTATGTCCTGCGCGTTCATGGTGACCACCATTATAGGATTGGGGATCGATTTGGCAATTTCCTTATACTATCGGGCACTTTTTTTAATGCAATTGTCCTAATCTCATGATAGGCTTAGTGGAGAATGGATGAAGTCAGATGCTCAATCCGGGAGGCGGGTGCCGCACCGCACTCTGGTTTCGTGTGTGTCTGTAATGTGCGATACCGTTGTCCTTGCCCGGCGCCCCGGCATCATCTCACGCCTGCGTATCGTATTCCCATCTTAAGAGACTAGGAGGGACATTTATGCCATCAGGAAGACGCAGACCGCCGAATATCGTGTTTATCGGCATCGACTCGCTGCTTGCGGACCATATGAGTACCTATGGCTACCCACGGTTGACGACACCCCATATGGATGCGTTCGCGCGGGAGGGGACACTCTTCGAGCGCTACTACAGTCCGCACATCCCCACCACCAGCGGCTACTCCAATATGCTCACGGGTATGGATGTCTTCAGCACCCAGGTCGTGGCCCTGCGTCACGTGGGGCCGCTGCGCCCGGAGGTGGCGACGCTGCCTGAGATTCTCCGGGATGCTGCCGGGTACACCAGCACCTGCGTGGGATTTCAGGGGAACCCGGCCTCGCGAGGCTTTGACAACTACATTCAGTTCAGCGGGTGGGGGCCAGGGGAGGATGGACGCTCGCACAAGGCGGAGAACCTGAACGAGGTGGCGATCCCCGAGTTGGATCGACTGGTCAAGCAGAAGGAACCCTTCTTGCTCTTCATGCGTCACATGGACCCGCACTCTCCCTATCTTCCGCCCGGCCCCTTCGAGCGCATCTTCTACCACGGCAACGAATGTGACCCCAAGAACAGGTCGATGGAGCCGGTGATGGCGTTCAAGCCATTCCGCGACTACTTCGCCGAGTGGATGCCCCAAGGGATCACGGACAAGGACTACGTCATCGCCCAGTACGACGGCGCGGTCGCCTATATGGATGCGGCGATCCAGGCGATCTTCACCACCTTGGCAACCCACGGCGTCCTGGATGAGACACTCGTCATCATCACAGCCGACCACGGCGAGACGCTTTACGACCACGAGTGTTGGTTCGACCACCACGGGATCTATGACGTGACCTTGCACGTGCCGCTGATCATCCGCTATCCGGCAAAGGTGCCCGCGGGCAAGCGGATCTCGGGCTACGCGCAGCACTATGACCTGGTCCCGACGATGATGGAACTGCTTGGATTGGAGACGGAGATCGACTTCGACGGGGAGAGCCTGGTCCCCATGATGCCCCTCGGACGGGGGCCCGCCGACGTCGTGTCGCATCGCAGTGAGTTCTATATCACCGAGTGCACGTGGATGAGGAAGCACGGCTGGCGCACGCCCGAGTGGAAGCTGATCGTGGCGCTGGAGCCGGACTTCCACTTCAAACCACCGGTCGAGCTCTATAACCTGGTCGAGGATCCCCACGAGGACAACAACCTCGCGGAGGCGGAGCCCGGCGTCGTCGACCTGTTGAGGGGCCGGATGGAGCGGTGGATCGCGCAGCGCGAGATGGAGACCGGTCTACCGAACCCGATCTATCATCAGGGCGACTGGCACGGCCATGAAGGGGTGGGGGCCTTTAAGACCTCCCAGCAGGCCTACGACACGCTGCACATCGGCAATCCCCAGCAGGCCGCCAAGCTGCAGGCCGGCAATGAGGATGAGGACGCGGAGCAATCCGAGGACGGTGAATAGGCATCCGCGATCGCGGGCCGGGCTCAGGCGGCCCTGACGGCTCGCAAGGTCCTTGATCTCTGATCATCCGTCATTCGTCAGGCTAACGATACTAGGTACTACAAAGGAGCACATAGATGGCACTCAGAGTTGGTCTCGTCGGGATGCGCGGCATCGGGAACACCCATGCCCAGGCGCATACACATGATCCCCTGTCGAAACTGGTCGCAGTCTGTGACGTCGTCGAGGAGCGCGCGGATGACGCTGCGAAGAAGTACGGCGTGCCCGCCTACTATAGCTTGCGCGACATGCTGCGCAACGAGGACCTCGACGTCGTCGACGTGACCACGGGGGGGTACGAGAACGGCAGTTGGCACTTCGATCCCGCAATGGAGGCGTTGGAGGCAGGCAAGCACGTCCTGGTCGAGAAACCGATCTCAAATGATATCGGTGAGGCGCGCCAGATGGTGCAGAAGGCCTTCGAGGACGACCTCTATCTGGGATGCAACCTGAATCACTACTTCACGCCCCCCGCCGAGAAGGCGCGCGAGCTTATGGACAGCGGCAAGATCGGCGAGCTCGTCTACTGTTTGCACAAAATGGGGTTCCAGGGCGGAGAGTGGACGTATCAGTATTCGAAGGCGCCTCGCTCGGATGGCTTTCCCTACTTCCACGTCAAGGCGTTCCTGCATCATCCTTTCAGTGTGATGCGCTATTTCTGCGGTGATGTGACCCACGTCCAGGCCTTCATGGACCGTCCGAGCTTCCGTAAGTCGTCCGGCGACGTGATGCTCTCGATCAACAGCATCCATATGCGCTTCCAGAATGGGGCGGTGGGCTATCTGCTGAGCCAGCGCGGCGACGCGACCTTTGGACTGGGCGGGTGGTGGAGCGTGGAGGTCGCGGGCACCCATGGCACCTTCTGCATCGAGAACTGCATCGAGAAAATCACGTTCTACCCGTCGCCGGGCTCTGAAGGGGCGGCGGAGCCGGAGAACCTGGTGCTGGGCGCCGCGCCCGCGCCGGTCGTGACCAACTCCGGGATCACCGACTTCTCAGAAACCTTCCCGCGCCGGATCCACGCCTTCCTGGAGGATGTGACCAACGGTGTGGCGAAGGACAAACTCCGCGCCTCCGGGCGAGATGCCCTGGCGGCCCTGGAGTATACCTGGGCCGCGATTGAGTCCTATGAGTCGGGTGGCGAGCTCGTCCAGCCGCACCCGCTGCCCACGGTCCACGGCGACCCCAGGCTGCTCGCCTGAGGTCAGGAGGAAGAATCTGTGTCCCTGATCACCATCATCGGGCGCGGGCACTCTGGGACCCGCGCCATATCCCACACGTTGATGACCAGCGGCGTCTTCATGGGAGAGCCGCTGAACCGCTCCGGCGATCTGCTCCCGCCCCAGCCGATGTACGACGCGTGCAAGGTCTTTGCGAAGTACGTCACCTGGCACGGCGACCTGACCTGGGATTGGGATGCGGCGAATGCTGCCGAGATCCCGGATGAGTTCAAGACGCTTATCGACACCTACCTCGTGACGGTGCTGAAGAGCACCGACAAGCACAAGGGGTGGAAGATCCCGGAGACGACGCTCGTCTTCCCGTGGATCCTACGGCTCTTCCCCGAGGCCAAGTACATCCTTTGGGTGCGCAATCCCGCGCGACTGCATCCTCGGCCAGACACGGCACCGACGATCTGTCCAAGTGGGGGATCGCGTACCCGGAGACCGAGGATGTGCGCCGCCGGCGGGCCATCTCGTGGAAATACCAGTACGACCTCGTTCGCGCGACCGCCAAGCCCGAGCAGTGGATCGAGGTGCGGTTCGAGGACTTCGTCCTCAATCAGGATGAGACGCTCGCGCGGCTGGAGGACTTCCTCGGCTTCCGCTTGGCGAGGATCGTGGTCAGACCGGAGGCCGTGGATCGCTGGCGTCGGGACGACGGCAACACGATGTTCGACTTCCTCGCGCCCGCGATGGCGCAATATGGGTATCCGACCGAGGTATTGGATGACAACCTTCGCGAGGTGGGTCGAGCCCGGGAACTGCGCCGGGACTCGGGCTCGAACCTTGCGAAGGTCTGGAGTAGCACAACCGGGAGGCTACACAATGCTACGAACCTGCGTTATCGGCCTGGGGCCGATCGGCAATCTGCACGCGACGCTGCACAAAGAAGATCCGCTGGCCGAGTTGGTGGGTGTCTGCGACATCATCAAGGAGCGCGCGGATGCGACGGCGGCGCGCCTCGGCGTGCCCGCTTTCTACGATGCGCAAGAGATGCTCGACGCGCTCTCGCCCGATGTCTGCAGCATCGCGACCGCCGGCTTCGAGAACGGCAGCGATCACTATGAGGTGACGCTGCAGGTGTTGGAGGCCGGCTGCCACGTACTGGGTGAGAAGCCGATCTGCAACGAGATCCCGCAGGCCGAGGAGATGGTCGCCAAGGCCAAGGAGAAGGGGCTCTGTTACGGGATCGACCTGAACCACCGCTTCACCCAGGCGGCCCAGATCGCCAAGCAGTGGCAGAACGAGGGCCGGCTCGGGCACCTGCTCTTCATCAATATGGCGATGTGGATCATGAACCCCAACGAGAGCTCGCCCAACTACATGATCAAATCATTGCATCCCCACACCGTGGATGTGATGCGTCACTTCTGCGGCGACGTCGAATCCGTACAGTGCTTTGCCACGAAGGCGCCGGGCCGTAAGATCTGGTCGACGGCGTCCTTCAACATGCAGTTCAAGAACGGCGCGGTGGGCACCCTGAGTGGCTCCTATGACATCGAGCGCGGCCATCCGATGGAGCGCTGCGAGGTCGCGGGCACCAAGGGCCGCTTTGTGCTGGAGGACATGTGGCGCCAGGTCACGCTCTTTCCGGCGGGCGACTTCGTCAAGCTGCAGTTCACGAATCCCGTCTTCGGCGGGCACCGCGACTTCGACGACACCTTCCGCAACCGCATTCACAGGTTCCTGGAACAGGTGACAGAGGGCGCGGCGCCGGACGAGATCGACGCCTCCGGCGCCGATGGGCTCGCGGCGCAGAAGGTGTTGCAGGCCGCGATCGACTCGCTCGACAGCGGGGCGGTGATACATCTATAGTGCTCGACCCGAAGACCTTTGGGGTTTCTTCATTATCAGAAACGTGCTGGACAAGGAAACCCCAAAGGTCTACCTTGAACCGATTGAACCTTGCGAAGGTTACGCTGTGCCTTCACAACAAGGCACCTCCGTACCCAAAGAAGCCCTATTTACAGGGCACGACGCTGACCTTCGCAAGGTTGACCAACTGACAACCGACAACCGCTAACTGAGAGTCTGACTGCTAGTCTGGAGGTCCCATGGCCGCAAAGATCGGCATCGGCGTCATCAGCTTCGCGCACGGGCACTCGCAGGCCTACTGCCGGCGTATGCTCGGCTACGACGACGTCTCCCTCGTCTCGTGCTGGGACGACAACGAGGCGCGTGGAAAGGCCGCGGCAGAAGCATACGGGATGCACTACACCCCGCATGTGGAGGACGTGCTCGACAATCCTGACATCCAGGGCGTGATCATCACCACGGAGACCAACCGGCACGCCGAGATGGCCGTGGCCGCGGCGGCTGCCGGGAAGCACATTCTCTGTCAGAAGCCGATGGCTCTGACGCTGGAGGACTGCGACCGGATGGCGGATGCGGCGGAGAAGGCCGGCGTGAAGTTCGTCATGGCCTACCAGATGCGGCACGATCCCTCGAACCAGAAGATCAAGGAGCTCGTGGAGAGCGGTGTGCTGGGCAGGATCAGCTTGTTGCGCCGCCGCCACTGCATCCCTGTGCTCTTCAACGACGACTTTGTCAATGGGCCGACCCATTGGCACATCGAGCCTGAGAAGAACATGGGCATGTTCATGGACGACGCCTCGCACGCCACCGACTTCATCCACTGGATCATGGGGCGCCCGGCGAGCGTGATGGCCGAGATCGAGAACACGGTCACGGACGTCGCGCCCGATGACACGGGCGTCGCGATCTACAGGTATGCGAGTGGCGCGATGGTGGTGCTGCTCAACTCGTCGGTCACGCTGGCTGGAGAGAACACCACCGAGGTCTATGGAGACCAGGGCGTCCTCATCCAGAACTACGACGACCTCGTCTCCACGCATCTGGCGCCGCCCGGCGCGGTCGCGCTCAAGCTCTACACGCGCGATGCCCCGCAGTGGCAGGATCTGGGCATGCCGATCCCGCCTCACCATGGCGAGCGCATCGCGGGCGTCCCACGGTCGTTCATCGACTGTCTCAAGTACGACCTCGACCCGCCGGTCACGGCCGAGGATGGCCGTGTCTCGGTGGAGATGGTGTTGGGCGCCTATCGCTCGGCGAAGGAAGGGCGGCGGATCGCGTTTCCGCTGTAGACAACCACTCACGCAAAGGAGACCCCCAATGAAGATTGGAGCCAACTCGGTTCTGTTTGGTGCATTCGATATGGAGACGGCGTTCAAGTACACGGCGATGGCGGGCTATGACGGGATCGAGCTGTCGGCCATCAACGGCATGAGCGAGCACTTGGTGCTCGACCGGTGGCAGGAGCTCGCCCCCGAGATCAAGCGGCTTTCGCAGGCTTATGGGCTGGAGCTCCTGGCTATGGAGCAGCCCTCGCAGGACCCGGGCGTGATGGAGACGGCCTTCCAGGCCGCGGTCGAGATCGGCATTCCCGTCATCAACTGTGGCCCCGGCGGCAAGTCGGGCGACGAGGAGAGCTTCCAGCAGTCGGTGGACTCGTTGGGTAACCTATCTGTGCTGGCTGAGAAGTACGGCGTGACGCTCTGTGTCAAGGCCCACGTGGGCGCGGCGATCTACAACACGCCGACGACGCTACGGCTGATGGAAGCGATCGTATCGCCCGCTTTCGGCATCGATATGGATCCCTCGCACATCTGGCGCGCGGGTGAGAACCCCGTCGAGGCCATTGCTGCGGTGATCTCGCGGGTCAAGCACGTGCACATCCGAGACTGCAAGGGGCGGCAGCACGGTCCCGGCGAGCCCAACATGCAGGCCAACGGTCGTGGTGATATCGACCTGGTGGGCTACATCCGTGTGCTGCACGAGCGCGGCTATGTGGGACCGGTCGACCTGGAGGTCATCGGCACCAAGGCCAAGGACTACACGTTGGAGCAGTGCTGCGTCATCGCCGCGGAGACCCGCGGCCACATCCAGGCCAGCCTTCAGGCGTGCGGCGCGCGGTAAGGACGTCAGACCTCAGAACTATTGAAATCGTTACTGCCGAACCTGACTGCGCGACGTGAGGGTTCGTTGTAACCGATTCATCGGTTCTGGGAGCGCTGCCTGTCGCACAGCAGCTGGAATCGTTGCTACGAACCGGTTTCGCTGGGCGTTCGTGGCCTGATGGGCATGTATCCGAGTGCGAGGTGATGACATAATGGCTTTCAATGGTCTCGGGCTGCACCTGGGGAACCTCTCCCGTCTCTCACAGGCGAAGACTCGGTCGATCTCGGCCGAGAATCCCACGGGTGAGAGCGCGAAGGGCGGGATGGCGCCGGCCGACCCCAACGGGCCGGCGCGTGAGCTGGGCCAGGGCTGGAAGTGCGCTCCCTACGTGCCGGTCCCGCCCGGCACGACCCGGGTCCTCGCCGACATCGATGGTCCCGGTGCGGTCCAATCGATGTGGTTTGGCGGGACCATCATCAACAGGGAGTCCATCCTGCGGTTCTACTGGGACGGTCAGGATCGCCCCTCGATCGAGTGCCCGGTCCCTGACTTCTTCGCCTCGCCCTGGGCCTTTCAGGACCGGCGGGCGCCCACGCGCGGCCCTTTCGCGCCGGTCAACTCGCTGCCGGTCGCGGTCAACCCGGTGCGGGGCATGAACTGCTTCTGGGAGATGCCCTTTCGCACGCACTGCCGCGTCACGCTCGAGAACCTGCACCCGACGGAGAGCGCGGCGTGCTTCTACCAGATCAACTACACGCTGACCGACGTGCCCGACGATGCAGCCTACTTCCATGCCCAGTTTCGCCGCACAAACCCGCTTCCGTACGGTGAGGTCTACACGATCCTCGATGGCGTGAAGGGGCAGGGCCACTACGTCGGCACATCGATGGGATGGGCAGTCCACAACGACCGCTGGTGGGGCGAGGGCGAGGTCAAGTTCTACATCGATGGGGACGGTGCCTTCCCCACGATCTGCGGAACCGGCACCGAGGACTACTTCGGCGGCTCCTACGACTGGGAACTGGACGGCCAATACGTCACCTACACGACGCCCTTCATGGGGATGCACCAGGTCCTGCGACCTGACGGCACCTATCGCGCCCAGCACCGGCACGCGATGTATCGTTGGCACGTGATGGACCCCGTGCGCTTCGAGCAGGATCTCCGTGTGACGATCCAGGCGTTGGGCTGGCGGAGCGAGGGGCGATATCTGCCGGGCCTGCACGACATCTGTTCGGTGGCCTACTGGTACCAGACGCTGCCCGCTGCGCCGTTTCCCCTGCTCCCTGATCGCAACGGGCTCGAGATCGTCTGATCGGCACCATCCCTTTGAGTCGCGCTGCATCTCGCCAAGAGGGATCGTGGGCAGAGGGGTATGGGAAAGGGAGGTGTCACAGATGAGGCCTGGGTTCATGAGTTCGGTCTGCCCGAAGCAGACTCTTTCCGAGCTGATCGGCACGGCACAGCGGTATGGCTACGAGGGCATCGAGTTTCGCACCGAGTGGGGCCACGCCCACGGCGTTGAGCTCGATACGACGCCGGCTCAGCGCGCCGCCACCTTCCGGATGCTGGCCGACGCGGGGATCGCAGCGAGCTGCATTGCGACCAGCGTCCGCTTCAACAGCCCCGATCCCGCCGACCACGTGCTGCAGCGTGAGATGCTGCGGCGGTACGTCGAGCTGGCTGCGGATGTCGGCGCGCCCTACATCCGCACCTTCAGCGATGGCCTTCCCGAGGACGACTCCGCACTGCGCAACCACGTGATCGGGCTGGCGGCCGCGTCGTACGCCAGTGTGGACGCCTGGGCCGGAGAGCACGGCGTCGTCGTGCTGGTCGAGACCCACACGAACATGCTGGGGCAGTGGGCTCGGCAGATCCTCGACGAGGCCGGAGCGGCCAACCTCGGCGTGCTCTGGCACATCGGCCACCACCTCCAGCGTGGGCAGGGCGTCGACGAGGCCTACGGCCATCTCCGCGGCTACGTCCGCCACGTGCATTTCGCAGCTCTCGAAGATCCCTACGTGACCGACGCCGACAACCAACGCTCCTTCGACCTGCTGGCGGCGGATGGCTTCGAGGGTTTCTTTTCGGTCGAGATCATCGATCCGGAGGACCCTGAGGCCGTCCTCGCGCACCACATCACCAAGTTCCACGAGTTCATGGAGGCTTTGGATGACTGAGAAACTGCGCTTCGGCCTGATCGGCCTGGGTGAGATCGCGTACAGGGACACGGGCCACGTGCTGGCACGCTGTGCCAACGCCGAGGCGGTCGCCGGTGTGGACCCCGTCCCGGAGATCGCCGCATCCTACCAAGCCGAGTTCGAGATCCCGTGCTCCACCTCGCTCGACGACCTGCTTGAGAATCCGGACGTCGACGCCGTGATCGTCTCCACACCTCACTACCTGCACGTGCCGCTGGGCATCCGGGCGGCGGAGGCGGGCAAGCACGTGGTGGTGGAGAAGCCGATGGCGACGACGCTGGAGGACGCGGATGCCCTGATCGCCGCCTGCAAGCGGGCCGGCGTGCTCTGTTCGTCGAAGGAGGGTGGGGTGCGCTACCAGCCGGCGACGGAAAAGGCCAAGGCGCTGATCGACAGGGGCGCCATCGGCGACGTCATGGCGACCCAGGTCTACGGCGCGGCCGACAAGCCCGCCAGCTACTGGACCGGCGGCTACACCGGGCGCGTGCAGACGACGTGGCGCAAGTCGAAGGCCGAGGCCGGCGGCGGCATCCTGATCATGAACTACATCTACGACATCTACCGCCTGCGCTACGTCACGGGACTGGAGGTCACGCGCGTCTTCTCCGAGTACGACACTTACCATACGCCCGTCGAGGTCGAGGACTTCATCGTCGTCACCCTGCGCTACTCGAACGGAGCGCTCGGTACCTTTATGGCGGGCTCATGCGCGCCGGGCGCGTCCAAGAGCGGCGTGCGCGGGACGCGTGCCGTGGGCAACCGCATCTTCGGCACCGCCGGGCAGATCGTCTTCGTGGACGAGGGGCTGCTGGTCTACACCGACAGGGACGTCGAGGGGTTGACCAAGGGCGAGTGGACGCAGATCGCGCTTGACGGGAGTTTGACGAGCAGCCCTACGTCACCTACTTCGACCGCTTCGCCGAGGCCGTCTTCGAGGGCCGCACCCCCGACATCCCCGGCGAGGAGGGGCGGAAGGACCTGGAGGTCTTCCTGGCGGCCTACGAGTCGGGCGAGACCGGGATGCCGGTGACGCTGGCGCGGTGACCGCAGTCTGGG
>CAVVUS010000028.1:0-23127 GCA_963751345.1 uncultured Chloroflexia bacterium | reverse complement strand
CCAAATCTGGTGTCAAAGCATGGGAAGCAACCGTTACCTTGCCGACGTACATCCCGCCTGAACCCGACCTGAACCCGATGTTCCTGGAGAAACGGGTGAATCAGGGCACCAGTGGACGGGTCTATCCCAACCCGTTTCTCGAAGACTCTCCAGCCAGAGCGAGCCAAAGAACTACACTGCCGTCTACCTGGAGAACGAATATATCCGCCTGATGGTGCGCCCCAGATCGGCGGGCGCATCCACGAGCTGGAGAAGACGACGGCTACCACTTTATCTACCGCCAGCACGTCGTCAAGCCGGCGCTCATCGGGCTCTTCGGCTCGTGGATCTCCGGTGGCGTCGAGTACAACTGGCCGCAGCACCACCGCCCCTCGACCTTCATGCCCACCTATCATCTGATCGAGGAGGCCCCCGACGGGAGCGTCACCGCCTGGTTCAGCGAGCACGACCCGCTGCAGCGCATGAAGGGGATGGTAGGCATCTGTCTCTATCCGGGCAAGGCCTTCTACGAGATGAAGGTGCAGCTCTTCAATCGCACGCCCGAGGCGCAGACCTTCCTTTGGTGGGTCAATGTGGGCGTTCACGTCCACGACGACTACCAGGCGGTCTTCCCGCCTGACGTCACCGTCGTCACCGACCACTCCAAGCGCTCGATGTCGCATTTCCCGATTGCGAAGGGCACCTACTACGGCGTCGACTACGACAAGGACGGCCAGGGCACCGACATCAGTTGGTACAAGAACGTGCCCAACTCGACATCCTACTTCGTCTGGGACACGGACTACGATTACTTCGGTGGCTACGATCACCGGGCCACGCGGGCATCATCCACGTGGCGAATCGCTACATCGCGCCGGGCAAGAAGATGTTTACTTGGGGCACGGGGGAGTTCGCCAAGGGCTGGGAGGCTACCTCACCGATGGGGACGGCCCCTACATCGAGCTGATGGCCGGCGTCTACACCGACAACCAGCCCGATTTCTCCTGGCTGCAGCCCTACGAGACCAAGACCTTCAGCCAGTTCTGGTATCCGGTGCAGAAGATCGGGCCTGCCAAGAACGCCAACCGTCGGGCTGCCGTCAACCTCGAGGTGGCCGATGGCGTGGCGAAAGTCGGGGTAGCCGTCACCGAGGTGATGCCCGGCGCGACCGTGACGCTCACGGCGAGGACCCAGACGCTGCTGGAGGAGACGCAGGATCTAGAGCCAGGCGAGCCGTTTGTTGCGGAATTCACGTTGTCCGAGGCTCTTGCCGAGACCGATTTGTTGCTCCGCTCTGCGATGACAAGGGTACGAAGTCATCCGCTACGCGCCTCAGGCCATCGAGGAGCCGCCCTTGCCCGAGGCGATGACGCCACCGCCGCCGCCGGAGACCTTCGACTCCATCGAGGAGCTCTATCTCACCGGGCTTCACCTTGAGCAATACCGCCATCCCACGATCGAACCCGAGCCCTACTGGGAGGCGGCCCTGGCGATGGACCCAACCGATGTCCGCAGTAACAACGCGATGGGGCTGGTGGCCCAGCGCCGTGGCCAGTTCGCTATCGCGGTCAAGCATTTCCAGCAGCCATCGACAAACTGACCCGCCGCAATCCGAACCCACGCGACGGCGAGCCCTTCTACAATCTGGGAATGACGCTCAAGATTGCCGGGGATCTGGACGTGGCCTACGGCGCGCTCTACAAGGCTATCTGGAGCTATGCCTGGCAGGCCCCGCCTACTATGCCTTGGCCGAGATCGATTGCGCGCGACGCGATTTGCGCGGGCGCTGGACCACGTCGACCGCTCGCTGCGGACCAACACGATGAACATGAAGGCGCGCAACCTGAAGACGGCTATGCTGCGGCGCCTGGGCCGCCTTGAGGATGCAGCCCGGATGACCTGTGGCACGGTGGAGCTCGATCCGCTGGACATGATGTCGCGCAACGAGGCTGTGCTGTCAGCCGCGCGCAGGACGAGCCCGCCGTCGCGGAAGCCAGTTGGCCGAACTGGTGGACCTGATGAACGTGCCCGATCGGCTGTCGGAGATCCAGGCATATCTCGACATGGCCTTCGACTACGCCGATGCGGCGCTCTGGGAGGAAGCCTCCGATGTGCTGGGTCGGCTGGTCGATCCAGACGATGGCAGCGCTTTCCCGATGGTGCTCTACGCGCTGGGCTACTTCGCTCACAAGCTGGGCAGGGCGGACGAGGCTCGCGAGACCTACGCGCGGGCGTCGCACATGCCCACGGACTACTGTTTCCCGGTCCGTCTGGAGGAGATGCTGATCCTGGAGCACGGGCAGTTGCTCGACCCGAGCGATGCCAGGATCGCCTACTACCTGGGCACGCTGTATTATGACAAGCGACGCTATCAGGACGCGATCGGTTACTGGGAGCGCAGCGTGGACATCGACCCGAGTTTCGCCACGCCCTGGCGCAACCTGGGCATCGCCGCCTACAACGTCCAGCACGACCCGGAGAAGGCCATCCGCCTTACGAGCGCGCTTTCGCGCTGAACCCTGCCGACGGGCGGGTGCTCTCTGAGCTGGATCAGCTCCGCAGCCGCACCGGTGTGTCACCCGAGGATCGCTTGTCGCTGCTCGAGGGGCATATGGATCTGGTACGGGATCGTGATGATCTCTCGGTGGAAATTGCCACGCTCTACAACGAGACGGGGAAGCCTCAGGTGGCCCTCGACTATATGTTGTCTCGCCGCTTCCATCCTTGGGAGGGTGGCACAGGCAGGATCTCGCAGCAGTACGTGAATGCCTATGTCCGGTTGGCCCGTGAGGCGCTGGATGCCGGCAAGCCGGAGATCGCGCTAACGCATCTCGAAACTGCCCAGGCGCCCTGCCCGCCAAACCTGGGCGAGCGCAGACGCTCGCTCCAGCCGGATGCCGATGTCAGCTACTACACAGGACTGGCCAAACGGGCCCTGGGCGATGAGGAGGGTGCGCTCGAGAGCTTCAATGAGGCGCTGAAGGCCAGGAGTTGGTTCCGCGCGGCCGAGACCTCCTACTATCAGGCGCTGGCCCTCCGCGCAATGGGTCGGGCTGCGGAGGCCGAGGAGAAACTGCAGACGATGCTGAAGACCGCTCAGGAACGGCTGGCGTCGCAAGCCGAGCGAGGCTTCGCGACCTCCGTGCCGGAGTTCGTCTTCGCGGAGGCGGATATGGAGACGCGGCGGCGCGTCCATCTGACCTACGAGATCGGGCTGGCGCAGCTTGGGCTGGGTGACAAGGCCGCTGCGGCGGGGACCTTTGCTCAGGTGTTGGCTCAGGAACCCGGTCACGAGGGGGCCCTGGAGATGATGCGCACCCTGGATTAGCTGAATAGCTGAAACGAAAGTGCCGGGGACTCTTCAAAAAGTCCCCGGCACTTGGTGACAGGATCGCCTCAGGCGCATCTCCCTAAATCGCGATCCACGCGTGGCATTCCGGTCAGTGTGACCTCCTCGTCCTTTGCTCGCGCCGCCATGGCAATCAACTTCGCTGCGAGCTCGGGCCCGATGGCTGATGTGTCGATGGCGAGGCTGTAGTATTTTAGGTTGCGCCAATCGGCGTTGTTGTGCATTCGGCGGATATACTGACGTTTCTGCTCGTCTGACTGTTCGATCTGACGCGCGGCTTCAGCCTGAGAGATGCCCTCGCGAGCCATCAGCCTCTGCGTCCGTACTTCTTCTGGGGCATAGAGTCTCACGTGAAGGGCGCCGGGCCAATCGCGGAGGACCATTTGGCTGCCCCGCCCGACCACGACCGCGTTGCCCTCACGGGCGTACCGTTCCATGGCTTCTTTGAGGACGCTGGCATAGGTGACATCGTCGATCACACCCTTCCTGTCAAAGGCCGATGCCTGCTTACGGTAGAGCGACGTCATCTCGCCGCTGACCAGACGTGACCGTTTGGTGAAACTGCTCTCCAACTCCGACATAGCCTCAACGTCGATGCCGGCCTCCTCTGCAAGCTGCAGAAGCAGGGTCTTGTCGACGCGACAGTACCCCAGCTCCTCGCAGAGTAGATCGCAGATGACGTCGCCCAGACTACCCAGTTCCCGCGATATCGTGATGACAGCCATACTTCGCCTCCAAGGTGCTCTGATTGCTGCGTTCTCGTGCCAAAGTCTGCAATGCCGTCAAGCGTTTCGGTTCTCTCGATGTGGAGGGGCATCGTGCTCTGCTATATGGTTGATGTTGTACCGCCGCGAGCCGGACTTGTCAACCTTGTGCCGGGCTTGCTTTGTGGTGCCACCTAACCGGTAGTAGAATCCTGAGAGGAGGTAGCCTGAATGGAGATATCGTCGGAGTTCGATTGGGTGAATCTGACGCCTGAGCCCGGCCATTTCACCTTTGGTTACTATGACCGCTGTCCGTGGGATGCCGGAAACCGTTACCATCTGGCACTGCGCATCCCCCAACAGGAGCGTCTGCCCGAGCCCAACGAGAGCGCCGACGTCGGATACGTGGATCGAGAGACGCGTGTCTTTCATAAGGTGGCGGAGACGCTTGCCTGGTGCCATCAACAGGGCGCTATGACGCTCTGGCTGGCGCACGAGCCTCGGACCTTTGTCTTCAATGACTTCGTTCGGGAGGCGCACGGCTGGCGCCCTATCACGCGGATCTACAACCTCGACCGAGGCATAACCGGCAGTCTCGACGTGCCTCTCTATACGACCTCTGTAGATGCGAGGTGGGGCGTTACCCTGAACTTCAGCCGCATTCCGCGCCGAGGGTATTCATACGCCCTGGCGGCGCTGCCGCGCGAGGCGCCCGACCCCGATATGGATGGCGATGGCCTCTTTCTAGTGGACTTACACACAGGCAGACCCAAGCTGATCGCCAGCTATAGGCAGTTGATCGCCTGTCATCCCTTGCCCTATGACCTGGCGGCTCAGAAGCCGGGCGGCGTCTATATGTGGCTGAACCACGCGATCTTCAACCGCGATGCGAGCCGTGTGATGGTCCTCTTTCGGTATGCACCGCAGATGGATCCGCCGTCGCCCTGGCGGACGTTCATGTACACGATGCGGCTTGACGGCAGTGACTTGCGGTGCAGTCTCTCCGACCTACACTGGCGAGGGGGAGCGATCTCGCACCAGATCTGGGGCCGTACCCCCGGCGAAATCCTCGTCGATGCAGACTGGTGTGGGCGGGGGCACGAGTATGTGGTCTTCGATGAGACACGGTACCCACTTCGGGCGCACCGGATCTCGCCAGGTATGGGCCCCGCCGGGCATCTCAACTTCTCGCCCGATGGGCGCTGGATGGTCGCGGACACGTATCCCAACACGGATGGCATTCAACGCCTCGCGCTCGTAGATGTGACAAGTGGTGAGCTCGTCGAGCTTGGCCGGTTTGTTCACAAGACGTCCGGCGCCACCGGTGACGTGCGTTGCGACCTGCATCCCCGCTGGTCGGCCGATGGTCGTTTTCTGACGGTGGACACGATCCACGATGGGGAGCGCAAGATCTATATGCTGGACATGCGTGCTGAGGCCGTCTCGGCCTGAGAGGCGGCCGCCAATCAAGGAGCTATGATGAAGATAACGGATGTTGTGTTGTTCAAAGTACACGGGACTTGGGAAAGCCCGGACTTTCCGCCCGGCAACCGGCAGTCTCAGGCTGTCGACATCTACCCCGAGTTTAATGCCCGCAGCTGGTCCGCCGGACCGGGAGGGCCACAGCCGGTCAGCGAGATCTACGTCGAGATCCGGACGGATGAGGGGATCTCCGGCCTCTTCGGCCCGATCGACAGTTATCAGGCCGATGTCATCCGCACGTTCCTGCGCTCGTACCTGATCGGTCGCGACCCACTGGCGACGGAGCTGCTTCACGATCAGATGCTCCGGCTCCATCGCCACGGGCGGTCCGGCATCTTCATGACGGGACTTAGCCCTATCGACTGTGCGCTCTGGGACCTCAAGGGTAAGGCCTGGAACCAGCCGGTCTACCGGCTGCTTGGTGGGCCCACGCGGCCTAGCGTGCCTGCCTACGCAAGCATGCTAGGTTATGCCATCGACCCCGAGATCGCCGCCGAGGTCGCGGTGGATTTCAAGGATCAGGGCTTTTCCGCGCAAAAGTGGTTTTTCCGCTATGGCCCGGGCGATGGGGAGGCGGGCAAGCTGCGAAACTTGGCGTTGGTGCAGTCCCTGCGCGACGCGGTGGGTCCCTTCTACCCGCTGATGTTCGACGCCTATATGGGATGGGATCTCAGCTATGCCTCCGAGATGGTGCGCGCGCTGGAATCCTACAACGTCAGGTGGTTGGAGGAGCCCATTCCCCCGGAGCGGGTGGGTGCCTTCCGGAAGCTCAGCCAGGCTGCCGGGGTGCCGCTGGCGACCGGCGAGCACGTCTACACGCGCTGGCAGGTCAAGGAGCTGCTCGTGGCCGGAGCGGTCGACGTCGTCCAGACCGACCCGGATTGGACGGGCGGGATCACCGAACTGGTCAAGATCTGCAACCTGGCTTCGGCCTTCGAGGTGCCGGTCATCGCCCACGGGCATTCGCTGCTTGCGGCGTTGCACGTTGCCGGTGCGCAATCGCCAAGCACCGTGCCCTATGTCGAATACCTCATCCGGCACCAGGCGCGCAAGCAATTCTTCCACAAGCCGCTCTATGTGCCGCAGGACGGCAGTGTAACGCTGCCCGATCTGCCGGGGCTGGGTCTGGTTCTTGACGAGGAACGTATCGAGTCTCGGGAGAGCGTTTGAACGTTATTACGTTTTCACGTTTGAACGTTAACACGTGGCAACGTTCCAACGTTCTTATCCCTTCATTCTCAAGGAGAAATCGAATGACCACCAATACGGATGATATTCTGACGATGTGGCCGGATGGTTACGTGCAGGCGAACGGGATTCGGATGCACTATTGGCGGACGGGCGACGGCACGAAGCCGGCCCTTGTGCTCTGCCATGGGTTCAGTGACAACGGGCTTTGCTGGATTTCGGTCGCGAAGGCACTGGAGGGCGACTACGATATTGTGATGGTGGACGCCCGCGGGCACGGCCTATCCGACGCACCCGAGACCGGATACACGACGGCCGATCGCGCCGATGACGTGGCCGGTGTCGTTCAGGCGTTGGGGTTGGAAAAGCCCGCGATCCTGGGCCACTCAATGGGCGCCTCTACGGCAGCAGCGGCTGCGGCGCAGTACCCGGATCTCTTCGGCAAGGTGCTGCTGGAGGATCCTGCCTGGTTCGAGGAGGGCAGCCGCCGCCAGGCGAGGACCGAGGAGGAGCGTGAGGCATGGCTCAAGCAGCGAAGAGATGAGATTGTCGAGCGCAACAAGATGAGCAAGGAAGCGCTGATCGCACTGTGCCGCGAGCAGTCCCCGACGTGGCCGGAGGCCGAACTCGAACCCTGGGCCCTCTCCAAGCAGCAGCTCAGCCCCTACGTCGTCGGCGGGCGTGAGGGCCGGCCCAAGCCCTGGCGGGAGACTGCGGCCGAGATCACCGCGCCGACACTGCTCATCACGGCCGATACCGAGAAGGGATCGATCGTGACGCAGGAGCTTGCGAAGGAAGCGACGGAGCTCAACCCCAAGATCGAGGTGGTCCTCATCGAGGGCGCCGGGCACAATATCCGCCGCGAGGCCTTCGAGGCCTATATGGACGCCGTGAAGGCGTTTCTGAAGAAATGAAGTGTGGCGAGGAACGCGTGATGATTGAAGGTCTCCGGTCAATCGTCACCTGTCACTCATCATATCGTAGACTCATTCAAGTGAGGCGAGGTCTATGTCCAAAGACATTCAAGTAAAGATCGGGTTTGTGCCGTCGTACCGGTTCCGGTTCACGCCCTGGTGTGAGAAGATGCGGGCCGACAGTTTGGCGGCGTTTGCAAAGGTAGAGGGGATGGAGGTCGTTGTGCCGCAGCCGGGGCCTGATGACACGACGCTCGACGCGGAGAAGGGATTGACCCCCCACGGCACGGTGTCCACGCTGGATCAGGCGGAGGTTGTCGCGGAGTACTTCCGGCGTCAGAAGGTGGATGGTGTGATACTCTGCCCGCTGGATTTCGGAGACGAGCGGTCGGCGGTGAAGGTAGCGGAGCTGCTCGATGTGCCGGTGCTGCTCTATGCGACCAAGGAGCCGCCAGGCCGGGACGATCCGGGGATGACGCGGGTCTCCGATTCCTACTGCGGGAATCTCTCGATGGCATCGGGCCTCTACCGGCGGAAGATCGCCTTCCGCTACGCGGGGCTCTTCTTCCCTGATGATCCGGAGTTTCTGCCGGAGGTGCAGGACTTCGTACGGGCTGTGGCGGTCGTCAAGGGGCTGAAGGGAGCGCGGATCGGACAGGTGGGCGTGCGCCCCCCGACGTTCGAGACCGTCGGCTACGATGAGGTCGCGATGATCCGCACCTTTGGCCAAAACATGATCTACACTAACCTATCAGATATCGTCGATCGCGCGGTCGCGCTGGCGGATGACGATCCTGAAGTTCTTGAGACGATCGCGAATTTCCGTGCGTCGTACGACGAGATCACAGTTTCGGACCGGTATCTACTTTACGCCTCCAAGCTGGAGGTGGCGCTCACCGCATTCTTTGTGGACAACGATCTGTCGGCGATGGCGATGCAGTGCTGGCCCTCGATTCAACGGCTGATGGGGATTTCGGTGTGTACCACGTATGGCCGGATGACGGGGAAGGGGATGCTGACCGCGTGTGAAGCGGACGTGCTCGGGGCGCTGTCGATGTTGGTCTGCCACCGGGCGTCCCTGGGACAGACGCTTCCGCACTTCGTGGACTGGACGATTCGCCACCGGGAGCATCCCAATCGGCTGCTGGCGTGGCACTGTGGGAATGCGCCGACGTGCCTTGCCTGCGAGGACGACACGACGGCGCTGCGATCGCGTCGCGACATGACGGGAGAGCTGGCGCCTGAGGAGACCGATGTGCAGCAAGGGCTGAGCCAGTTCCAGCTCAAGCCGGGCAAAGTGACGTTCGTACGCCTGGCAGAATATGATGACGCGTGGAAGATGCTGATCGCGACGGGCGAGATCGTGCCCAGCGACGAGACGCTCGCGGGGACGTGGTCGTGGGTCGAGGTGGCGGACCACGATCGACTCTATCGCACCCTGGTCGAGGAAGGCTTCATCCATCACGCCAGCATGATTCATGGGGACTACACGCAGCCGTTGCTGCAGGTGTGCAAGTTCCTGGGGATCGAAGCGGTGGTGGTGTAGCGACAGACGTGATTCGGGACGGGTGATCGGGGACTCGGAGTTCCCGATTCCCAATCGCCCGTCCCTTGTGTCAGAAGGAGAGCAGGATGGCTTTTGAGATCAAGCGTGGAACCAACATCTCGCACTGGCTGAGTCAGAGCCAGCGGCGGGAGGGAGAACGGCTGGCGT
Source organism: uncultured Chloroflexia bacterium (assembly GCA_963751345.1). GTDB lineage: Bacteria > Chloroflexota > Anaerolineae > B4-G1 > SLSP01 > PWVB01. The sequence goes on along the minus strand of CAVVUS010000028.1, from coordinate 13,797 downwards.
TCTTCACCGAGCGCGATGTCCATCGGATAGCGACGATGGGTGGCGGTCGTTTCGATCACATTCGCCTGCCGGTGGATGAGGAACAGCTGTGGGACGAGGCCGGCGAGAAGGATACCGAGGCCTTTGAGCTGCTTGATTCCGCGCTGGACTGGTGTGAGGACGAGGGGCTGCGCGTGGTGGTTGATCTGCATATTCTGCGCTCGCATCACTTCCTCGATGAGCAAGATCCGCGGCTGTACACAGATCCCGACGAAGAGACACGCTTTGGTGGACTCTGGCGGTATATATCTGATCACCTGGACTGGCGTTCGACGGATCTTGTGGCCTATGAACTCCTGAACGAACCCGTGGCGCGCGATCCGGAGGAGTGGAACCGGGTGGCCATGGCGGCCTATCAGGCTATCCGGGAGCGGGAGCCGGAGCGAACGATCGTCCTGGGGTCGAATTGGTTCAACCAGCCACAGACGTTTCACAGCCTGGACGTGCCGGAGGATGACGACACCATCCTGACGTTCCATTACTACCGGCCCATGCTCGTCACCCACCATACGGCCCCCTGGTGGGCCGTAGGAGGGACGTATGCCGGGCCGATAACGTATCCGGGGCGCCCCATTGCGAGACGCGATCTCAGGAGGCTGGATGAAGCGCTCCGTGCGGAGATCGAAGCACAGGGTTGGAACCGGCCCTTCAGCCGAGAGACGATCGTCGAGGATCTGGCCGAGCCCCTCGTGGTGCGCGACGAGCTGGGGTTGCCGCTCTATTGCGGCGAGTTCGGATGTTACGACCGGACGCCCGATCCGCTGCGCATAGCGTGGTACCGGGACATGCTGTCGGTGTTCGACGAATATGACATTGGCTGGGCAAACTGGGACTACAAGGGGTCATTTGGCATAGTCGACGCGAACGGCGACCCGACCGCCATTGCGGAGGCCCTCCTTGGATAGGAGAGTCGAGGGCTAGAGTGAGTGAGCGATGGACGAGACGACGGGGGTGAAGAAACCGCGCGTGTACCTGGTGTGCAACGCGCACCTTGACCCGGTGTGGATGTGGGAATGGGAAGAGGGCGCAGCGGAAGCGATCTCGACATTCCGCACTGCAGCGGATCTGTGCGAGGCATTCGACGGTTTCGTCTTCAATCACAACGAGGCGGTGCTCTACCAATGGGTAGAGACCTATGAGCCTGAGCTCTTCGCCCGTATCCAGCGGCTGGTTCGAGAAGGCCGCTGGCACATTATGGGCGGCTGGTTTCTCCAGCCCGACTGCAACATGCCCAGTGGTGAGTCGTTCGTGCGCCAGATTCTCGTCGGGCGGCGTTACTTCGATGAGAAGTTCGGGGCGCGACCGACGACGGCGATCAACTTCGACCCTTTTGGCCACTCCCGGGGCCTGGTCCAGATCATGGCCAAGGGCGGCTATGATAGCTATCTCTTCTGCCGCCCGGCGGAGGAGGACTGCCATCTGCCTGACCACGACTTCCTTTGGGTGGGTTACGATGGCTCGGAGGTCATCGGGCACCGGTCGATGACGTGGTATCTGTCGACTCTGGGTGGCGCACGCGAGAAGGTCGAGGCCTTCCTGGCGGAGTATCCCGACCGTGATGTGAGCCTGGTCCTGTGGGGGGTAGGCGATCACGGTGGCGGACCTTCGCGGAAGGATCTCCGGGATCTGGCGGCCCTCATGGACGAGACGGAGACGGCGGAGATTCTGCACTCGACGCCGGAGGCATATTTCGCGGATCTCACGGCGTCTCGTGGTCGAGCATCACTGCCACGTCACGAGCGTGACATCAACCCGTGGGCCGTGGGCTGCTATACCTCACAAATCAGGATCAAACAGCAGCATCGTGCGCTGGAGAACGCGCTCTATGCTACGGAGAAAATGGCGTCCACGGCAGCGCTGCAGGGGTGTTGGCCTATCCCGAGAGCGAGTTGGACGTACGGCACAGCGCGATCTCCTTTTCTCCGAGTTTCACGATATCCTGCCGGGGTCATCGATCCAGCCCGTAGAAGAGATGTCACTGCGTGTCCTGGGACACGGGCTGGAGACCTTGTCACGGGTCCGAGCCCGGACGTTCTTCGCGTTGGCTCAGGGACAGCCCAAGGCGGCTGAGGGCGAGATCCCGATCCTGGTCTACAACCCTCATCCTTTCCCGGTGAGGACGACGGTGACGTGTGAGTTCCAACTGGCGGATCAGAATTGGGATGATACCTTTACCCAGGTCACGGCGACGCAGGCGGGCGTCCCGCTGCCGACGCAGGTGGAGAAGGAGGCCGGAAATCTCAACCTCGACTGGCGCAAGCGTGTCGTCTTCGCGGCGATGCTGGCGCCCAGCCAGATGAACCGTTTCGATTGCCGGCTTTCGATGCTGCCCGAGAAGCCACCTGTGAAGCTTGCACCGGAGAAGGACTTCGTCCACTTCGAGGCGCCGGAACTCGAGGTCGATATCAATGTGGCGACAGGGCTGATTGATCGCTACCGCGCAGAGGGGGTCGACGTATTGGCGCCCGGCGCCTTCGCCGCGTTGGTCGTGGCGGACTCCGAAGACCCTTGGGGGATGCGGGGGCGGCGGTTCGATGAGGTGGTCGGGCAGTTCGCGTTGATGACACCTGCTGAGAGCGCCGCTTTCTCAGGTGTACGGGTGGACGAACTCCCGGCAGTGCGTGTGATCGAGGATGGCGACGTGCGGACCGTCGTCGAGGCGGTCTTCGCCTACGAGCGGTCGGCGATCTGCGTTCATTACATCCTGCCCAAGCGGGGCACGGAGATTGAGGTCGATCTGCGGGTGTTGTGGCTTGAAAAGGACCGGATGTTGAAGCTGGCCGTGCCGACGTCGATGACCGGGGGAACGTACGTAGGTCAGGTGGCCTATGGGGTCGCCGATCTCCCCGGCAACGGCGACGAAGCGGTAGCGCAGAAGTGGGTAGCGGTCGTGGACGCGGAAGCGGACCGAGCGCTTACCTGTATCGACGACGGGATCTACGGCTCGGACTTCTCGGAGGGCACGCTTCGCCTGACGTTGCTGCGCTCCCCGGCCTATTCGGGGCACCCGATTCTCGATCGACCGGTCGTGCCCCAGGATCGGTTCACGCCGCGCATCGACCAGGGCGAGCGGCTCTACCGCTTTTGGATCAACGCCGGTCCCGTGCGCACGCGCCTGGATGCCGTGGACCGTGAAGCGCTGGTGCACAACGAGAAACCCTTCGCCCTATCGTTCTTCCCACAGGGGGAGGGCACGGCACCGAGGCCGGGGCTGCTGTTGGGAGATGACGTGGTGCAGTTGACGGCGTTCAAGCGCGCCGAAGATGGTGTGGGCTATATCGTCCGGCTCTTCGAGCCGACGGGTCAGCCGCGATCGACCTCCGTGTCGGTGCCGTCGCTCGGACTCACGGTCCCTGTGGATCTGGGTGCATTCGAGATCAAGACCCTGCGCCTGAATCCGGCGACGGTGACCCTGGTCGAGACCGGGCTGATGGAGGGCGAGTAGCATTCGGCTACCAGCTGAGCGCCAAAGGAGGTATACCGACGTGAATATCATCCTCTGCATCATCGATACGCTGCGCTACGATTACGTTCGTGCGAACGGGGCGAACGACTGGATCGAGACGCCGAACCTGGACCGGCTGGCCCGTGAGTCGCTGGCCTTTGACCACGCCTACGCCGCCAGTTATCCCACGATACCCCATCGCACCGATATGATGACGGGGGAGTACGCCTGGTCCTATCGGGGGCCGTTTCATCCGTGGATGCCACTGCCGTTCGACGTGCCAACGTTGCCGCGGCTGCTGGCGCAGGATGGGTATGCCACCCAGTTGATTCACGACACGCCCCATCTCGTCAATGGGGGGCACGCCTTTGACTATCCCTTCGCAGCCTGGACTTTCCTCCACGGCGCCGAGGTGGACCGTCCCTGGATCGATGATCAGGTCCTGACGCCTCTGGCCAACTGGGGCCACGATCCGCTCTTCGACGCCATAGAACCAGGGTGCATTGTCTGGGGGAACACGGCGCATGCTCCTCAGCTACGCCCGCGCCAACCGGCATCGCACCGGGCCGGAGGACTGGAACGCGGCGAAGGTCTTCCTCAAGGGTGCCGAGTTCCTGCGCGACAACGCGACGCGCGGCAGCACGCGCGAGGACAGTTTCTTCCTCTGGCTCGATTGCTTTGATCCCCACGAGCCCTGGGACGTCCCGCCCGAGTTCGTCCGGCGGTATGACCGGAGCCCGGGCTATGATGGTCGTGTCGATATCCGCGCCTTTGACAGCGCAGTGCGTAATCCCAAGGGCGGCGTCTTTCCACCGGGTGTGCGCGAGCGCCTGACCGCCTACTACGCGGGCAAGGTGACATGGGTGGATCGTTGGTTTGGCGAGATTCTCCGCGCATTGGAGGAGACCGGCCTCGATCGGAACACGGCGATCGTCCTGACGGCGGATCACGGGACGAACCTCGGGGAGCGCGGCGGCTTTGGCAAGACCGCGGTGGCCAACGAGCAGGAGGCACACGTTCCGCTACTGATTCATCTGCCCGGTGAGGCCGGGCCCGCCGGTCGCTCCGAGGTGATCGTCCAACCTCAGGACATCGCCGCAACCCTCCTTGGCATTGCGGGGGTCGAGCGCCCTGAGGCTTGGGTGGGGCGGGACCTCCTCGATCCCGTCGAGCGGGTCGGAGTCGAACCGCGCGCGGTGGCCATCGCGGGACAGAGTGTGGAGAGCTGGCGCGGAGATCCACGCCAGACCCTTTTTAGCGTGTTCAGCCACGAATGGTACCTCAATCTCGCGGCCGATCCTGCTGAGTGCCGGCTCTTCGAGCACGGTTCGGTGGAGGACGTCGCGCAGAGCTATCCGGGAATCGTCACGGATCTGCGGGAGGCCGGCCTTGCCGAAGCAGCCCGCAGGGGTACCCATCCCAAGCTCATGGCCTGGCTACGCAGTGAGGGGCGCGCCCCCTTCCCCGGCGAGTGTACCCAGTGGGTAGGTCCTGCCAACTGGCGCACGTACTGGGAGCATGTCTACGAGGAGTAGGAACCGGCGGATGAGACTGCGTACGTGGCTTCTCGTATTGGCATTGGTCCCTCTGGCTGCTGCGTGTGGCTCTATGCGGCCCACGCCTTATGCCATTACCACCGGAGGTGGACAAGTGTGGGATCTTGTGTGGTCTGACGAGTTCGATTACAAGGGCCTCCCGGACCCGAATCGCTGGGGGTACGAGGTGGGGTTCGTGCGCAACGACGAGCTCCAATACTATACCGAAGCGCGGAAGGAGAACGCCTACGTTCAAGACGGTGTGCTGACCATCACGTCGCGTAAGGAGGCCTATGAGGGTGCCGGCTATACGTCGGCTAGCGTGACGACGAAAGAGACGGCAGCCTGGACCTACGGGCGAATCGAGGTGCGCGCCAAGCTCCCTCGCGGCATCGGGATGTGGCCCGCGATCTGGTCGTTGGGGACCAACATTGATGACGTAGGATGGCCCGCCTGCGGTGAGATCGACATCATGGAGAACGTGGGGTTCGATCCCCTGATGATCCACGGCACCATCCACACTGCAGCATCAGAGGCAGCGGATGCTGCGACCACGGGCAGCAGCGTCCCTATTCCGGATGTGAGCAAGGAGTTCCACGTCTACGCCATCGAGTGGTTCCCGGACCGCATTGATTTCTACGTCGACGATCAGCGCTACTACACCTATCAGAACGACGGCACGGGCGTGAACGCATGGCCCTTCGATCAGCCCCAGTACTTGATCCTGAACGCCGCCATCGGTGGCAGTTGGGGTGGACAGTACGGCGTGGACGATTCGATCTTCCCGCAGACGTATCAAATCGACTACGTGCGGGTGTACGAGGCGCGCAGCCAGTGACGAGTGACGATTGACGAGTGACGGGTAGGCCTCGCCGTTGGAAGGAGATGCTCAATGTCCGAGATCATAATTGGCACCAGCGCCTTCGCTAACGCGGATACGGCGCTGATGAAGTCTGCCGGCATCGGATGGGTGCGGCAGAACTTCACGTACCCCTTCGTCGACCGCGTCGGGGGAGAGACGACGGAGGCCTATCGAGAGGCGAAGGCCGCTGCCCTTGCCTGGGTCGCGAAGGGATTTCGCGTGATGGGGGTCTCGCCGCTGTTGGGCATCGGAAAGCAGGAGCCCGACGCACGGGGGGTGCTGCAGACGGTCTGGCACGCTGACGTGCCCGAGTATATGGGCAAGCCGGGGACGAATGAGTTCCTGCGGAACTATCGCGAGCTTTGCCGTTTCCTGGCCCAGGACCTCCACGGCGCGGTCGAGATGTGGCAGATCGCCAACGAGCTCGATATCCCGATCTTCGCGGGTCCGCTCAACCCGCGTGAGGCCAGCGATCTGATCCTTGCCGGTGCCCGCGGGCTCAAGATGGGCGATCCCGGCCTGATCGTGGGCACCAACACCGCCGGCAGCGACAAGGCCTACTTCCTCTACGGGCGCCTGCACGCCGAGCAGGAAGGGCTGCTCGACTACTGCGGCGTCGATGCCTACTATGGGACGTGGCAAGGAGGCGGGCCGGAGGCGTGGTCCGATCGTATCGCCGAGCTCTACGCCCTGACCCAGACCAAGGTCCTGGTCAACGAGTGGGGATATTCGTCGGTCGGGGGTTTGCTGACCGAAGAGGAACGGGCCTCGCATCCCTACGTCTGCCAATACAAGAAATGGTACTATGCCTGGGACGCCGGGCACACGCCCGAGGTGCAGGCGAAGTTCGTGCGCGTGGCGTTCGAGGGATTCCGGGCGCAACGCGACAAACTTCTAGGCGCCTTCTTCTACCGCTGGGAAGACCAGGCCCAATGCTGGCAGTGCGGCGCGCCCGACTGCCCCGCAGAGACCGCCTGGGGCCTGGTCGGGATCGACCAGAGCCCGAAGCCGGCGCTGGCGGCATTTGCGGAAGGTGTAGAACAACTGACGAGTGACAATATGACGATTGACCCCGTGACACGATAGGTAACGAGTCACTTGACACTGCGTTGTCTATCGTTTCACGGATCAATCGTCACCCGTCACTCGTCGACCTTACCACACTCGTATAGGAGATTCGTATGGCCTTTTCGTGGGACTTTCCCTACAAATCACAGCGCATGCCGATCCTGGCCAAGTCCGTCGTCGCGACATCGCAGCCATTGGCTGCTGAGGCCGGGCTGGCAGCACTGCGCAAGGGGGGAAACGCGGTGGACGCCGCGCTGGCGGCTGCCATCGCGCTGACCGTCGTCGAGCCGACGAGCAATGGCATCGGGAGCGACGCCTTCGCCATCGTCTGGGATGGGTGGCAGCTCTACGGGCTCAACGCCTCGGGGCGAGCGCCTCGATTGCTGACGCCGGAGCGCTTCGCGGGGCTGGAGCGGATGCCCGCCATTGGGTGGGATTCGGTGACAGTGCCCGGCGCAGTGAGCGGGTGGGTGGCGCTGTCCGATCGCTTGGGCAAGCTTCCCTTCCCGGATCTCTTCACGGACGCGGTGCGGTACGCCCGAGAGGGGTATCTGGTCTCGCCGATCACGGCGCGAGCGTGGGAGCGTGCCGAGCAGCGCTACGCCGGGTTTCCCTCCTTTGCCGAGACCTTCCTGCCTGAGGGCAGGGCGCCCCGGCCCGGGGAACTCTTCCGGCTGCCGGATCACGCGACCACGTTGGAGATGATCGCGGCAACCCACGGCGAGGCCTTCTACCACGGAGAGCTGGCCGAAAGGATCACGGCCCACGCACGCGCGACCGGTGGGCTGATGACGGAGGACGATCTCGCAGCGCACGAAGCCGAATGGGTCACGCCGATGGCGCAGGCCTACCGGGGCGTACACCTCCATGAGATTCCGCCGAACGGTCAGGGGCTGGCGGCGCTGATCGCATTGGGCATCCTTCAGCACTTCGACCTTGCCTCCTACCCTGTCGATTCAGCGAACAGCGTTCACCTGCAGGTCGAGGCGATGAAGCTGGCCTTCGCCGAGGCCCACCGTCACATCGCCGATCCGGCGTGGATGGAGGTGCCTCCGGAGGCCCTGCTCGATCCGGACTTCCTGGGGGGCCGCGCTCGAGAGATCGATATCACACGGGCCGCTTTCCCGACTTCAGCCTTGCCTATGGACCACGGCACGGTCTACCTTACCGCTGCCGATGCGGACGGGATGATGGTCTCGTACATCCAGTCGAACTATCACGGTTTCGGTTCCGGCATCGTGATTCCCGGCACCGGCATCTCACTGCAGGACCGGGGTGCGGGTTTCACGCTTGAGAAAGGTCACCCTAATCAGGTGGCGGGCGGGAAGCGTCCTTACCACACCATCATCCCCGCCTTCGTCACGGGGGAGGACGAGCACCCCGTGATGAGCTTTGGCGTTATGGGCGGGCCGATGCAGCCGCAGGGTCACCTGCAGATGATGGTGCGCATCTTCGACTATGGCCAGAATCCGCAGGTCGCCTCGGACGGGCCGCGGTGGTTTGTGGACGATCAGGGCGATCTCTGGCTAGAACCCGGGTTTGCCCCGGAGGTCGTGGAGGCGCTTCGGCGCCGTGGCCACACGGTCCACGACGATGCGGGGCCCGGACGTTTTGGCGGCGCCCAGCTCATCTACCGTCTGCCGGACGGTTACTGCGCCGGTACCGACTGGCGTAAGGATGGCCAGGCCGTCGGGTTTTGATGGCAAGGGACACGAAGGAGTTTGCGCCGATGATATGTGCCTGGAAGCCCGATTGGCCCACCGCCAAGCAGCACTTCATTGACTGGTGGCACCATGACGGCCTCGTCCTGTGGGGAACGCCTGTGCCACGGGACGAGCCGCACGAGGCTGTGGCCCATCCGGGCGATGCGCCGGATATCACCTACTATTACACTCAGCCCGAGTGGAAGGCTCGTTGGAATCACTACCGCCTCGCCGAACACGCTTTCCTGGCGGACACTCTGCCGATCGCCAATGCGGACGTCGGGCCGGGATCGCTGGCGCTCTATCTGGGCGGCGAGGCGAGGCTCGCCGAGGACACCGTCTGGTACGAGCCGATGATCGATCCCCTCGATCCCGAGGGGTATCCGCCGCTCCGGTTCAGACCCGAATCCCGGTGGTGGCAGATCACCGAGGCCACGCTGAAAGCCTGCGCGAATCTTGCGCGGGGAAAGTACTTCGTCGGTTGTCCGGACGTTATCGAAAACGTGGACATCGTTGCGGCGCTTCGCGACCCGCAGATGTTGCTGATGGACATGATCGAGCGCCCCGACTGGGTGATCCGGAAAGTCGATGAGGTCAACCGGGCCTTCTTTGAGGTGTACGACCGTATTTACGACGTCATCAGGGCGGCAGACGGCAGCTCGACCTTCTGTGCGTTTGGCCTCTGGAGCCCCGGCAAGATGGCCAAGGTGCAGTGTGACGCGTCCGCGATGTTTTCTCCGCGGATGTTCGAGACCTTCGTCGTTCCTGCACTGACCGAGCAGTGTGCGTGGTTGGACCATTCGATGTTCCACCTCGACGGACACCAGTGCATTCCCCACCTCGATCTGCTGCTGGACATTGAGCCGCTGGACGCGATCGAATGGACGCCGGACCCTCAAGTGCCCACCGGCGGCAACCCGGCGTGGTATCCGATGTATCGCAGGATCCTGTCGGCCGGCAAGTCGGTCCAGGCGATCGGGGTGCGACCGGAGGAGGTCGTCCCGCTCTTGGACGCCGTGGGCGGTGCAGGGATGTACATCGCGACGTCGTTTGCCGATGAGGCCCAGGCCGAGGCGTTGATGATGGCGGTCGAGCCGTACAGATAGGAGCCGGAGGCCAGATGGTGAGAACCGGACAGGAGCTGATCGCTCAATGGTTCTCTCGCTGATTTGACTGGAGGTGTGAGATGCAGCGACGTCTCATCGTCATCACCGGTGTTGCGGGCGTGGCGATGTTGCTGTTGGGGGGCCTGGCGATGGGCATCTTGCTCAGTTCCGGGCCGGCACGTCGCGTCGTGGGAGACAGCACTGCAGGCCTATCTCGACTACAAGGCGAACGCTGAGGGCGTGACGCTGCGCGTAGCGCAGGCCGAGCCGGCGACGACGCCGCAGGACATTCGACGAGTCGCTGGGTGGCGTGACCTACGGGGATGGTGTTCATTACGAGACCCAGGTCACGTACCGCCAGGCGACGCCGACACCGTCGGTTCCCGGCTTGTCCTCGCCCTCAGTCAGGACGCCCGATTCCGTATCCCACCGAAAGAAGTCTGGTGCGTGCTGCTGTCCCCATCCGATGCCCCGGACCGGTGATCGCCTGGTCTTTGTCGCCCTGCATCAGGATCTCTACAATGCCGCGTGGATCGTGCACGAGGCCGCTGCCGGTGTCGGCGAGGTCGAATTGCGTGCCCTCGGCTGCGACACGGTCGCGGACGCCCTGTGTTGTCACGCGTAGACCGATCGCGGTAACCTTTCGCGGCGGTCATCCTGAGTGCCATAACAGATGCGTGGGCAGTGGGCACGTGAATACCCCATAGGATACTTTCCTCGGTCGAGACATTTGCTCCTGCACTCGCCATCGGAGATGCACGTCCATGACTCTACACGTCTGGCTGGCACCGTCGCTGGTCCGGAATTTCCCGTCCACGTTACCGTTGCGCCCGGAGCCGCTCGTCCTACACGGCGCACGCAACGAGCAGCTGAGCTTTCAGGTTGTGCTCCGGCTGGAGGACGAGGAACGACGTCACGTACGTGTCGCCGTCGATGGGCCGCCCGGATGGTCGGTCCGCGTACGCCGGGTCGGTTACGTTCCTGTCCGTCATCACAACACGCCCGTCGATGAGGATACGGACGTAAGTGGTCCCATCCCCGGTTTTGTCCCTGATCCGCTCTTCGACGAGGACGAGATGCTGTTGCCGGAGAGAGAGACCCACGCCTTCTGGGTGACGGCTATTCCCGGCACAGGTACGCCCGCCGGCATGGCTGACCTTCAAGTCCGTGTGATTCCGGAGCGTGGCACGGAAGCTGATCGCGTCGCCACGGTCTACGTCCACGATGTGGTGCTCGAACCGCGAAGAGATTTCCACATCACGCACTGGTTCTACGTCGATGCCCTGATCGACTGGTACCGGACCGATCTCTTCGACACGCGATTTTGGGCTGTCCTGCCGGCCTACATCCGCGATGTGGTGGCACACGGGCAGGACACGCTCTACGTCCCCGTCTTCACCCCGCCGCTCGATGGGGTAAAGCGCCCCAGCCAGTTGCTGAACGTGCAGCGCACGACGGACGCGAGGTATTCCTTTGACTGGCGCGACGTCAAACGCTACGTCGATCAGGCGAAGGCCGCGGGTATCACCCACTTCGAATGGTGCCACTTCTTCACCCAGTGGGGCGCGAAGCACGCGATCCGCATCTACGAGGGACAGGGACGCGAGGAGCGCCTGCTCTGGGACCCGGAGACCCCGGCGACATCGGAGATCTATCGCACCTTTCTGGCACAGTTCCTGCCCGAGCTCCACCGTTTCCTGGTGCAGGAGGAGATCCTCGATCATTCGTTCTTCCACGTCTCCGATGAGCCTCACGGCGAGCATCTGCCGCAGTACCGCGAGGATCGCGCGATGCTGCGAGAGCTGGCGCCCTGGATTAAGACGATGGATGCGCTGAGCGACATCACGTTCGCGCGCCAGGGCGTGATGGATATGCCGATCCCGAGCATCAGTACGGCCTTGGACTTTGCTGCCGAGGGGATCCCGTCCTGGTGCTACTACTGCTGTGGCCCGCGGGGGCACTATCTCAACCGGCTGCTGGACACGCCGCTTCCCAAGATCGCGATGCACGGATTTCTCTTCTACCGCTGGCCCTTCAAGGGCTTTCTGCACTGGGGCTATAACTACTGGTATCAATCTCAGACCCGCAACCTGATCGATCCCTACACCGTCCAGGACGGCCTGGCCTGGCAGCGCGGGTGGGCCTACGGCGACCCGTTTATGGTCTATCCGGGACCCGATGGTCCCGTCGACTCGCTGCGCTGGGAGGTCTTCGCCGAGAGCCTGCAGGACTATCGGCTGCTGCAGACGCTTGGTGTCTCGCGGGACGATGCGTTCTTGGCGGACCTACACAGCTTCGAGGATTTCCCGAAGACCTCGGAGTGGCGCGAAGCCGCGCGGATGTGGCTGCTGAAGGGCAAGACCGTCGCCTAGTGCTGGAAGCCTTGCAGCGGGGTTGGCCTGACACAAGCAGGGTCTCGCAAACCGCAGGGCATCCGAACCTTGCGGGAAGGTGTTCGGCACATGACTGATATGTCGACCGCCTTCCCGAGAGGGATTGTGGGTCTCCATTCCTCTGTGCGCGCACGCGCCCCCTCGCTTTTTCCCCGATTTATGTACACTTGTCCCCTATGGACAAGACCACCGCCGCGACAGCGGTCCACGATCGTGCGTGGTTGCGCGGGGCGAGCCGGGCGCTGCCCATCGTGATGGGCTACGTGCCGATCGGCTTTGCCTACGGCGTGCTGGCGCAGCAGGCAGGACTCTCGCTTTTCAACACGCTGGCGATGTCGACCATCGTCTATGCCGGCTCCGCGCAGTTGATCGCCGTCGGGCTCTTCGCCGCCGCCGCCCCACCACTCTCGATCATCGCCACCACCTTCATCGTCAATCTGCGCCACATGCTCTTTTCGGCGGCCCTTTCGCCCTACCTGAAGGGCTGGCGCAAGTGGCAGTTGGCCGTCTTTGCCTACGAACTCACCGATGAGTCCTTCGCGCTCCACAGCACGCACTTCCCCGCCGGCGTGCCCAGCAAAGTCGAGGTCGGGGCGCTCAACCTGACGGCCCAGGTCTCGTGGATCTTCGGATCGTGGCTGGGCGCCGTGATCGGGGAGCGCATCACCGATGTCAGGCCACTGGCACTGGATTACACGCTTGCGGCGATGTTCATCGCTCTCCTTGTGATGCAACTCAAGCGTCGCCTGGAGGTCCTCGTGGCAGTGCTGACGGGACTCCTTGCCGTTGGGCTCACGCTGTGGGGATTGGGGCGCTGGAGCGTGATCCTGGCGACGCTCGCAGGGGCAACGGCGGGTGTGGTGCTAGAACGGATGCGAAGCCCCGGCGCCGATGCGGCAGGTCGCCGACGCGATGCCGGGCGGGGAGAGTGCGCCATGATCGACCAACAACTGGTCCTCTACACAATGGTCGGCATGCTGGTGGTTACCTACTTGCCCCGGCTGCTGCCCCTTTGGCTCTTCACCTCACGATCGTTGCCGCCGCTGGTGGTGGCGTGGCTGCGCTACGTGCCGGTCGCCGTCCTATCGGCGATGCTGTTGCCGTCGCTGGTGATCACCGAGAACGGAATCGAGCTCGGTGGGAATAACCTCTACTTCTGGGCCGCGATTCCCACCTTCATTGTAGCCTGGAAGACAAAGAGTCTCTTCGGTGCCGTGTTGGCCGGTATGGCGATCGTGGCTGGCGCACGGCTGCTTATCGGTATAACATAGCCTTGCTGGACACTCAGATAGGGAGGACGACTGGATATGAAGCCATTCTCTTATGTAGCCCCGACCTCCGTGGATCGGGTTGTTGGCTTGCTCTTCGAGCACGGCGAGCGTGCGCGTCCATTGGCGGGGGGAACCGATCTCCTGGTGCAACTACGTCAGGGCCGCTACGACCTCGACCTGCTCGTGGATCTCAAGCACATTCCGGAGCTCGTCCAGGTGACATACGATGACGATGAAGGTCTGACGATTGGCGCCGCGGTGACCTGCGCGGGGCTCACGGAATATGCAGAGGTGTGCCGGCACTATCCCGGCTTGATCGACGCGGCCTCCATTATCGGCGGCACCGCGATCCAGGGGCGTGCAACGCTCGGTGGC
>CAVVUS010000027.1:0-140353 GCA_963751345.1 uncultured Chloroflexia bacterium | reverse complement strand
GTGCGGATCGTCTCCGCCCCGAGAGCTGGCCCTGAGATGGTCGGCCTCTCTGCGCCCCGCGCGCGTCCATCCAACTGATCGCACGATAGGTGGGCCGGCCGTTGGCGTCGACCGGGATGGTCGTGCCGCCCTGGGAAGCTAGCGACAGCGCCACGACACGGTCTGTCGGGGACATCTGCGCGACGACACGCCGCACGGCGGCGATGACCGCGCGCCAGAGCGCCTCCGGGTCCTGCTCGACCCAGCCGTCGCGTGGTGTTATGAGACCGTAGGCCTCGGTCGAGGCAGCAATCGCAGTGCCCCGGAGATCGAAGAGCACGGCCTTGGTGGCCGTCGTTCCCACGTCCAGTCCGAGGAGGAGCTGCCTACCGGATGGCATTGTCTGGTCTATCCGCCTGCCCGTGCGGCCGCGACAGCCGGCCAAAGGTCCGGCGTGAAGGGCCAAGCCAACGTGTCGCATATCGCATGCCAGCGATCGGCCATCGTCTCCTCAAAGAGGTACGGCACAAATCCCAGCTTGAGATATACCTTCAATGCGGGCAGCCGGAAGTCGTCGGTGAGGAGGTAGATGCGCCGGTAACCGGCCGACAGGAAACGCTTGACGACGGCGGCACAGACGGCCATCCCGAGCCCATTGCCGGCGTGGGCGGGACGGCCTGCAACCCATCCCAACTCGCCCCCATAGGGGTGGAGGGGCGTGGGGTTGTGAGTGGCCATCGCCGTCGCCACGACCTCGTTCGTGGGTCGGTGAACCGCCAGGAAGAAGCCGTCGGGCAGCACGCGGTTCAGACAACCGTCCACCCGCTGGCTGTCGAAGTCGGTGAAGCCCGCCTCGTGGACCAGTGACAGGTAGTCCTCAAGGTCCCGGGCTGGGTCGTAGATCCGCAGCGCGTAGCCGGACTGCAGGCGGGGCTCGGGCGGTGTGTCCAGCAGCGCGTCAGGCCAGAGCATCTGCAATTGGGGCTTTGGGTTGTCCATCATCCTCTCCTCTCCAGGTCGAACAGCCGTGCGGCGTTGTTGTAGAAGACGTCCTCCAGGTCGGAGGCGGCCAAGCCCTGTGACCTCCGCCGCTTCACGGAAGGCCAGGAGTTCCTCGTAGAGGAAGAACGTTAGCTGCTCACCCTCGGCCGGCGCGACCTCTCGCATATGGCGATCGCCGCTCACGTCGCCGTAGAGGCCGGGTGGCACGAGGTTGACGTAGGTGCCTTGCTCGCAGATGCGGCGCATCCGCATTCGCAGGATGGGCAAGTCGCTCCCAAAGAGCACCCGCCGCGGGCCGACGGTCTCGATCAGGCGGGCCATCGCCCAGGCGTTGGTGTTTGCGCTGAAGTCGAAGCACATGTGCGACGATGCTGCCAGCACATCAAAGGCGTCCCCAACGTCCTCTCGGCAGTAGGCGCGGCCGATGTGGGCGACGATCAGCCGGACGTCGGGGTAGTCGCGCTCGATCGCCATCAGCGCGGCCAGGTTGACGGGATCGCGCAGACGAGCCGGGCGTGGGATATGCAGCATCACGACCCACCCGTGGGCGTTAGCCACTTCCAGATGGTCGCGGGGGAGGAAGTCGAAGATGGTGATGTCGGCCCCGGAGATACCCTCCGGCGCAAAGCTCAGATAGGGCTTAAGGCCGCGGAAACCGCCGTCGGCTACCCGCTCCTCCAGTTGCGCCGCAGTCCATGCCGGAGTGCTGACCAAGAGCGCCGGCAGCGCGTGTCGTTGTGCGCAATTGCCGGCGTAGGCGTTGGTCTCGGCGAGGTCCACGCCGTGCGTGGGTGAGCCAAAGATGACCGGCGTGACCTGTTTGTCCGGGAACATCAGGCGGTAGGTCTCGATCAGATCTTCGATCGCGTTGTCCTCTGCCACGCGGTTGGGCCACGAGACTGTCCGCGCCGTTCCGGGCGTCTGCTCCACCGGGATGAATGACTTGAGCCACACGTGGGTGTGGGTGTCGATGATGCGCGCAGGCAGGAAGCCGGCCAGTCTCTCTTCGTAGATCTGCCTGTCGACGGGTGTCACGTCGAAGAGCATGTCGTCGCCTCCGGCTCACCACGCCCGCGAATCGGGAACGTCAAGCCATGCGCCGCCCTGCCGGATGGACGCCTGGCTCACGAGCCCGGGCAGCGTCATATCCATCGCTTCGTGGATGCCGATGGGGCATGGCGTCCCATCCACGATGCTGTTGACGAAATCGAGGACCTCGAAGTAGTCGCCACCGCCATGTCCGGCCTTGAGCGCAGCCTCGGGCGGGTTGCGCCACATCTCGGGCAGGTAGTCATCCTCCAGATCATCGAGGTCGATCCAGGTGTTCGGGTCCGGGCATAGATCCGTCCAGCCAGATCTTGTTGGGCTCCAGCCGGCTTCGGGCCGACTCATAGCAGCCCGTGGTGCCCTGGAGCGCGTAGTTGGTCATCGCGTGGGGGCGGTTGGAGAGCATATCGACGCGGATCTTGATCAGCCCACCCTTCGCGGTCTTGGCCAGCATCACTACGCTATCCTGGTTTTCGTAGAGATCGCCACGCGGGTCGCGATAGTGGTGCCCGCTGCCCTCGCAGGCCACGCGCTCCACGCGGTCATCCATCCACTGCAGGACCGGCCCCAGGCTGTGGGTAGGGTAGGTGACGCCATCGATGCCGGTCTGCCAGTGACGCCGCCACTTGGTGATCTCGTTGAGCTCCTTGAGTTCGTGCAGGTATTCGCCTTCCGCGTAGTAGACGTCGCCAAAGAGCCCTTGGCGCACCAACGCCTTGACCAGGACGTTGGACTTGATGTAGGTGTAGTTCTCGGCCATCATATAGACTGCGCTGGAGCGATTGGCCGCGTCGACGAGGGCCCGGCATTCGTCGATCGACACGCCCGCCGTCACTTCGCAGAGCACGTGGACGTCGCGCTCCAGCGCCATGATGGCCTGCGGTGCGTGGAACTGCATCGGCGTGCCGATCACGACCGCGTCGACCCCGGACTTGTCGAGCATTTGCTCGTAGTCGGTGTACATCTCGGCTACGCCGAGCGTCCGGGCCGCTTCAGGCAGCGCGTCCGCGCGGATATCGCAAACTGCGTGCAGGGTGGTCGCGGGATGTGCGTCGAAGGGTGCGCGGAAACTTGCGCCGCGTCCGACCGCGCCGACGATGCCGATCTTTAGTGTCTCATCTTCTGGCATAGGGGTATCTCCTGTTGATGATCTCAGTCCTGAAGTTGGTGAGCGAGTCGCTGTGGGGTCACGACGCGGACGCCCTCGGCCTCAAGGGCGACAATCGCCTCGCTGCTCAAGTTGTCGTCGGAAACCAAAATGTCGATCGCGTCGAGGTCGGCAATCCGGGCAAGGGAGACCTGGTGCCATTTGCTGCTGTCCGCAACGAGGATGACCTGGTCAGCGGCGTGGATCATCGCCTCTTTGACCTCGGCCTCGTGGAGATCGGGATCGGTGAGTCCTCTCTCGATGTCGAACCCCGCAATGCTCAGAAAGACCTTGTCGACAGAAAGCCGCGCCAGCTCGCGGGTAACCATCGGTCCAACAGCACAGAGCTCCTTGTGTTTGAGCAATCCACCCAGGATGATCGTCGTGATACGCGGAAAGCGCGCCAGATCCTGGACGATAGGTAAGGCATTGGTGATGACCGTCAGGTCATGGATCTCGACGAGGTTGCGCGCCACTTCACGGGTGGTGGTACCTGCATCCAGGATGATCCTCTCGCCATGCCGAACAAGACGAGCAGCGGTCGTCCCGATTTCCTGTTTCTCGCGCGTGAGCTCCGCACTCCGCTCGTTGAAGGGTTTCTCGTCGTCGAGCAGCGCGCTGACCATAGCGCCGCCATGCACGCGCCTGACCAGGGCCCTGGACTGCAGCCAATTGAGATCGCGCCGGATCGTCATCCTGGAGACGCCAAAGGCATCAGCGATCTCGGCGACAGACTCGCTCCCCTGCAGGTTGCCACTGGAGCATCCGTCAGGATATTGTGACGCCGTTCTTCGGGTAACATCAGTCGTCTACTCCCGGCAGTGGATGTGTGGTCGCCGATGGCAATCCGGATGTATGAGCGCACGGCACCCACAGGCTATTGGTAGATCATGTCCATTCTAGTCCATTGTGTGCTATAGTGCAAGCAATCCGCGCATGAAATGCACTAGAATGGACGCTATCTAACAGGTGGACTCCAAGCAGCGGGCACTGACACGCGCGATCCACTAGGCACGAAGGAGGTCAATCCACATATGACTACGCCACTTAAGGCCATCGTGGTAGGGGCAGGCCACCGGGCCATGGTCTACGCCTCGTACGCCCAATATCATCCGGAGGAACTCGAGATTGTCGCGGTTGCCGACCCTGTGAGCCGCGGCGAGACGAAATCGCGCGGCTTTATGGATTATCCCCGCGAACGTTGCTATGCATCGGCAGAGGAGGTCGCCGAGCAGCCCAAATTCGCTGATGTCGTCATCAACGGCACGATGGACCACCAACACGTCCCCACCTCGCTTCCACTTGCTCCGGGCCGGATACGACTTGCTCCTGGAGAAGCCTTTCGCCACCTCCGAAGAAGAGATGTGGGATCTGGTGAGAACGGCACACCATTATCAGCGCCGCGTGATGGTGTGCCACGTGCTGCGCTTTGCCCCCTTCTACGCAGCCGTCCGCCAGCACGTCCTCAGTGGTGCTATCGGCGATATCCTGAGTGTGCAAACGGTCGAGCACGTTTCCTATCACCATATGGCCGTTGGCTTTATCCGAGGCAAATGGGCGCGCAAAGTACACGGGTATGCGTCGATGTTGATGGCCAAGTGCTGTCATGACCTCGATCTGATTGCATGGATGAAGAGCGGAATCGCCCCCAAGGCGGTCGCCAGCTTTGGCAGCAACTTCCAGTTCCCCCCGGAGAAGGCTCCCGAAGGTGCGGGTACACGCTGTCTGACGGATTGCCGCATCGAGGCAGAGTGCTTGTACTCTGCCCGCAAGCACTACCTGGATCATCCGGATCGTTGGGATTTCTACGTCTGGGAGAGCCTGGAGCACCTGGAGGCACCGACGCTGGAGGACAAGGAGGCTTCGTTGAAGGGCGACAACCCCTATGGTCGCTGTGTATGGAAGTGCCAGATGGACGTGGTCGATCACCAGTCGGTGCTCATTGAGTTTGCCGATGGCTCGACGGCGACACACAACATGATCGGGGGTGCCAGCAAGCCCCAGCGCTCGATTCACCTGGTCGGTACCACGGGCGAGATCGAGGGGGTCTTTGAGGAGGATCGCTTTGCCGTAAGGAGTATCGATCCGCGACCCGGACATGAGTATGCGGAAGAAATCGTCGATCTCTCGGCGGGCGGTGATAGGGATGGTCAATCTGGCGGCCATGGGGGAGGGGACCTACGGCTCGTTGACGACTTCGTACGTGTCGTTCGTGGAGAGGCGCCCTCGATATCCACGACGAGCCTGGACGACTCGGTTACCGGGCACTTGATCGGCTTCTCAGCCGATCGCGCGATGGCAGAACGACGCGTGATCGAACTTGGGTTGCCTGCCGGATCGTGGTAAGATGGGGTCATCCCAAGGGGGCCTACGAAGCAAGACCTGCACAAAGGAGGCGCCATGCGTTTCGGGTACTTCGACGACGACAACCGTGAATATGTCATCACACGCCCTGATACTCCGTTGCCGTGGATCAACTATCTGGGCTCTCAAGCCTACTTCGGGCTGATCTCCAACACCGCGGGTGGCTACTCGTTCTACCGTGATGCTCGCCTCCGGCGTCTGACGCGCTACCGTTACAACAACGTTCCCTTCGATTATGGTGGGCGCTACATCTACGTCCGTGACAATCGGACCGGCGATTTCTGGTCACCTTCGTGGATGCCCACCCGTTCCGAACTGGATTCCTATACGTGTCGTCACGGTATGGGCTACACCGTGATCTCGTCTTCAAGGGAGGGCGTTGCCGCTGAGACGCGCTACTTCGTGCCGCTGGATGAGAACCTGGAGATCTGGCAGGTCACACTGACCAACCATCGCGATGAGCAGGTCGATCTCTCCGTCTTCTCGGCGGTCGAGTTCTGTCTATGGGATGCCTCGGACGACGCGACCAACTTCCAGCGCAATTTCAACATCGGGCAGGTGGAGATCGAGGACGAGGTGATCTACCACAAGACCGAGTATCGGGAGCGTCGCGATCACTTCGCCTACTTCGCGTGCTCCGAGCCGCTGGCGGGTTACGATACGCAGCGCGAGGATTTCCTTGGCGCCTATCGAGGATGGGAATCCCCCGCTGTCGTCCAGCAAGGCGTATCGGCGGATTCCGAAGCGCTCGGCTGGGCGCCCATTGGGTCCCACCACGTGAAGGTCACGCTGGCGCCCGGCGCGTCGCGACAGATCATCTTCGTTCTGGGCTATCACGAGAATCCCAGGGACGCGAAGTTCGATCCGCCCGACTCACAGCGCGTCAACAAGACGACGGTCAAGCCGATCATTGAACGGTATCTCGATGTCGATACCGTGGACGCAGCCTTCAGCGCGCTGCGGCGATACTGGAATGGCATCCTCGGGGTATACCAGGTGCAAACCCCGGATGACGACACCAATCGCATGGTGAACATCTGGAACGCGTACCAATGCATGGTCACGTTCAACATGTCGCGTTCGGCCTCTTTCTTCGAGTCGGGAATCGGTCGCGGCTTGGGCTTCCGAGACTCCAACCAGGATCTGCTGGGCTTCGTGCATCAGGCGCCGGAGCGGTCCCGCGAGCGAACCCTTGACCTGGCGGCCACGCAACTCGCGGATGGCGGGGCTTATCACCAATACCAGCCCTTGACCAAGCGGGGCAACGATGCCGTCGGCGGCGGCTTCAACGACGATCCGGCCTGGCTTATCCTTGGGGTGGCGGCGTATATCAAGGAAACCGGAGATTGGTCGATCCTGGACGAGCCCGTGCCGTATGACAACCAGCCGGGAACCGAGCAGCCGCTCTACGAGCACCTCCAGCGAAGCTATCGCTTCACGCTCGATAACCTGGGTCCCCACGGCTTGCCGTTGATTGGGCGGGCCGACTGGAATGACTGCCTGAACCTGAATGTCTTCTCCGATGAGCCGGGCGAGTCGTTCCAGGTCGCGCCGTTGAAGAAGGACGGCACCGTAGCCGAGTCCGTCCTTATCGGCGGGCTGTTCAGCATGGCAGCCCAGGAGCTGGCGGACATCGCCGATGCCCGCGGGCTGGCGGACGAGGCGGCGACGTACCGCTCCGCGGCGGATGCGATGGAGGCGACAGTCTGGGAGCACGGATGGGACGGCGCCTGGTTTCGCAGGGCCTACGATGCCTTCGGCCAGGCTGTCGGATCTGCGACGTGCGATGAGGGACAGATCTTCATTGAACCCCAGGGCATCTGCATCCTTGCAGGGATGGGCGTCGCTGACGGTAGGGCACTGACGTGCCTGGATTCGGTCAAGGAGCGGCTTGCGACAGAGCACGGCATCCTGCTGCAGCAGCCGGCGTATTCGCGACTACCAGGTTCGGCTGGGCGAGATCAGCTCGTACCCGCCCGGTTTCAAGGAGAATGCGAGCGTCTTCTGTCACACCAACCCCTGGATCATGATCGCCGAGACGATAGTGGGACGAGGGGATCAGGCGTTCGACTACTACCGGCGCATCAACCCATCGGCGCGCGAGGGCATCAGTGAACTACATCGCTGCGAACCCTACGTCTATGCCCAGACGATCGCCGGGCGGGATACACCCAAGTTCGGCGAGGCGAAGAACTCGTGGTTGACGGGCACCGCCGCGTGGAACTACGTCGCGATTACCCAGTGGATTCTCGGCATCCGGCCGACCTACGAGGGGCTGCAGGTGGCCCCCGTGATACCGTCTGAATGGCCCGGCTTCACGGCCACACGGATCTTTCGTGGGGTGACGTATCATATCACGGTGGTACGGGAGGGGCCGGGCAACGAGGTCGCGCTCGTTGTGGATGGATCGCCCGCCGCAGGGACGGTAGTCCCGGTGCCCGCCGGGGATGTCAAGGAGGTTGAGGTCCACGTATCCTTGCAGTAGGTCCACTAGGCAACTCGATGGATGGGAGGCCCATGTACATTGAGAGAGCTGCAGGTGACGTGCCCAAAGGGTGGTGTGTCGGTCCCTGGAACGCGAGTCTTGAGATTTCCGTGGGTTTCGCGACCGAGGGCGTGGACGAGCCGCACTATCACGAACGGATAACCGAGATCTATTTGGTCGCTCGTGGTGCAGTCGAGATGCGAATCGAGGATCAGACGGTCCGTCTCGACCAGAATGACGTGGTCGTGATTGAGCCCGGTGAAGCCCACACGTTTCTTGCTGCTTCGCCGGATTACTTTCATTTCGTTGTTCACACGCCGGGCTTGCAGGGCCCTGAAGCGAAGGCAGACAAGATACGCGTGAAGCGGTCACGGCTTGGTCTGTAGCTCGTCGTTCGCTGGGGCCTGAAATGACTTATAATGTACCACCGAGGGCACGTCCAGCCCCCGAGAATAAGGTACGTACAAGGATGAATGGAGGCGCTACCCATGCTGATCATTGACGCCGATACCCATATTGCCCCGACCGGCGGAGACTTTTCTCTGGAGGAGCATCTCAAGCGTATGGAGCGGGCCGGAGTTGACAAGACCCTGACCTGGCTCAAGCCCGACTATGAGGGAGAGGGTATCGAGGGCCATTGCCGCTACGTCTATGATGCCACGCAGCGGTATCCGGACAAGATCCTGGGATTTGGCTGGGCGGATCCCACCATCAGTGTCGCCCACGCGAAGAAGATGGTCCGAGTCTGCACCGAGGAGTATGGGTTCTATGGTGTCAAGCTGAATGGGGCACAGAACAACTACACGATCGACGATCAGGATCTGGCGCTGCCCGTGATCGAGGAGATTGCCAAGACCGGGAAGATGCTGGCGTTTCATATCGGACCAGATGCGTACGAGCGCACGCATCCTCTGCGTGCGGAGAAGGTCGCCAGGATGTACCCCGAGCTGCCGATCCTGATGGTTCATATGGGCATGACCGATTGGGACATGAACTGCGCCGTGGTCGAGGTGGCACAGGCCTGTCCCAACATGGTCTTGATCGGCAGCGCGACCGATGCCAAAGCCGTGATGTATGCGATCGAGGCGCTTGGTGCTGACCGCGTCTGCTTCGGGTCGGATGGTCCCTTCCGCAGGCCACACGTTGTCAGGGCTATGTACGATGCTCTCCTGAAATACGAAGCGACTGCCGAGGAAGCCGAGAAGGTGATGGGTGGCAACATTGCCCGTCTGTTCGGTCTCTAGGCTTTTCGCACACGGCGTCTGTTTTGTGGTTCTGAATCATTGCAGTCTATCTGTTGTTGAACCTATCGTGTTGGTCAGACCAGCTTATGCACTTGCCAATTAGGGCCCTGGTGGTGGGGGCAGGGCAACGGGCGTTGATCTACGCTTCGTATGCCCTTCATCATCCGGAAGAGCTTGAGATTGTAGGGGTTGCGGAACCCGACGTACGCCGGCGTGAGTACGTGAGAGACCTCTATGGTCTGGCTCCTGAACGTTGTTTTGAGACGGCGGAGCAGGCCGCAAGCCAGCCCAAGTTCGCCGATGTCGCCATCAACGGCACGATGGATCATCAGCACGTCCCAACGTCGATCCCCTTGCTGCGTGCCGGGTATGATTTGCTCCTCGAGAAGCCGTTCGCGGTTTCGGAGTCTGAGATGTTCGAGTTAGTGAGAACCGCGCGGGTCCTTGGCCGACGTGTCATGATCTGCCACGTCCTGCGGTACTCCTCTTTCTATACCGCCATCCGTCAGCGTGTGCTCGCCGGTGAGATCGGCGACATCCTCAGCATGCACACAGCCGAGCACGTCTCGTATCGCCATATGGCGGTATCATATGTGCGTGGAAAGTGGGCGCGGAAACAGCACGGCTACGCGTCGATGCTGATGGCCAAATGCAGTCACGACCTCGATCTGATCGCGTGGATGAAGAGTGGCATCCGACCGCAATCGGTGGCGAGCTTTGGCAGCAACTTCCAGTTCCGACCGGAGAGGGCACCCCAGGGCGCGGGCACCCGATGCTTGGTCGACTGCGAGATCGAGCGCGACTGCATTTACTCGGCGCGCGAGAACTACATTGACCACGAGGACCACCACAATGTCTACGTGTGGGGAAACGTCGACGGCTCGCGCGAGCCCACGTTGGAGGAGAAGATCGCCCAGCTAAGGGGCGACAGTCCATATGGCCGTTGTGTCTGGAAGTGCGACATGGACGTGGTTGACCACCAGACCGTGCTCATCGACTTTGAGGATGGTTCCACTGCAATGCACAATATGGTCGGTGGGACCGCCAAACCCTCGCGTGCTATTCACATTATCGGGACCAAGGGCGAGATCCAGGGCGTCTTTGAGGACGATCGGTTCGCCGTGCGCTACATAGATCCGCGTCCCGGCCACGAGTACTCGGAGGAAGTCGTCGGGGTTCCGAACGACGATGATAGATCCGCGGCGGCCATCAATCACGGTGGCGGCGACTTCCGGTTGGTCAGGGATTTCGTGCGAGTCATGCGAGGAGAAGCCCCATCCATCTCCACCACCACTTTGGCCGATTCCGTGGCTGGACATCGAATCGGTTTCACGGCTGACCGCTCTATGGAGGAGCAGCGCGTCGTTAGGCTGACGGGTGACGATTGACGCGTGAGGCGTCAGCCGTCACGAGGAAGGAAGTACTGGCTTGATCCATGTTCAAGGCTTGACCAAATGGTACGGCGACAAGCTGGCGCTGGACAATGTGAGCTTTGATGTCCAGCGTGGTGAGGTGCTGGGGCTCTTGGGCCTAAATGGCGCCGGAAAGACCACGGTCATGAATATCCTGACCGGCTACATTGGCGCAACCAGCGGTACGGTGACCGTCGACGGTCACGATGTCTCGCGGGAGCCGATAGAGGCAAAGCGGGCGATCGGCTATCTGCCCGAGCAGTTGGCCTTCTACACCGATATGCGTGTGCGCGAATACCTGGATTTCGTCTGCGATCTCAAGCGCGTGAGGGTGGGACGCAAAGAGCACGTTGCCAGTATCTGTGAGAGAGTGGGCATCGCTCACATGACCGGTCGAATGATTCGCAACCTCTCCAAGGGATACAGGCAGCGCCTTGGGTTTGCCCAGGCCCTTGTCGGTGACCCCAAGGTGCTGATCCTGGATGAACCCACCGGGGGCCTCGACCCCTCCCAGATCATCGAGATTCGTTCTCTGATCCAGGAGGTCGGAAAGACCAGCACGGTCATTATCTCTTCTCATGTCCTGTCCGAGATTCAGGCCATTTGTACACGGGTCATCGTTCTCTATGATGGTCGTCTGTTGGCCGACGACACGCAGGAGAACCTGGGCAAGACGGTACCGGCTGCCCACCGGGTGATGGCCCGCATCCAGGGGGAGCCAGAGCAGGTGCAGGCTGCCCTCACCCAGGTTCCCGGACTCAAAGAGGTCCGGATGCTGGCGCAGAAGGAACCTGACGCTTACGAATATCTCATTGAGGGCGCCCAACAGCAGGATATCCGGGCGGATGTGTTCCGAGCGCTGGCGAAGGCGGATCTGCCGCTGCTGAGCACCTCCGGCAATGAGACCTCCCTGGAGACAGTCTTTCTCCAGCTGATAGAAGAACAGACCCGCAAGAAGGACGAGAGCGATGCTAGCCGTACTCAAGCGTGAAGTCAGGGCGTATTTCCGATCGCCCCTGGGCTACGTTTTTGTGTCTGCCATGTTCTTTTTCTCGGGCTATTACTTCTTCACCTATAACCTCTATGGGAACACCACCAACATGAGCCGGCTCTTTGAGCTGCTATTCCCCGTCGTGCTCTTCCTGGTGCCCGTGCTTACGATGCGCCTGATGAGTGAGGATAAGCGTTCGAAGACCGATCAACTGCTGCTCACGGCCCCGATCTCACGCATGGGCATTGTGCTCGGAAAGTATGGGGCGGCGGCATTGGTGTTTCTGGTTGCGATATCCGCGACGATGATTGAGGCCGTGGTGATGTCATTTTTCGCTGCGCCGGATTGGCCGGTTATCTTGGGCAACTTCGTTGGATTGCTGCTTCTGGGGATCACGCTGATTGCGATTTGCATGTTCCTCTCAGCACTGACCGAGAGCCAGGTCATTGCGGCGGTAGCGGGCTTTGTCGTGAGTCTGTTCCTGATGTTGGTGGATGCGCTGGCACTGGTGGTCAACAGCAGCTTCTTGCAGGCCCTCTTCCGCAATCTCTCCTTCAACGATCGATACGCCTCGTTTACGGTGGGCATCGTGGACCTGCCCAACGTCGTCTTTTTCCTAAGCATCAGCGCCTTGTTCGTGTTATTGACCGTGGCTCTGCTCGACAAAGAGAGCTGGCGCTGAGGTGACGGGAATGAAATGGATGCAAACACGTAAGGCACCGCGCCATGCCGAAAGCCAAGGGCCACGCGCAATCGCGGCAGCGCCGGCTCTTGTTCGTGGTGCTTCTGTCTCTCTTGGTCGTGGGCGTGTTCCTGACCAACTTTGTGGCCTTGCAGTTGGGCCAACGCTATCCTCTGGCGA
Organism: uncultured Chloroflexia bacterium; assembly: GCA_963751345.1. Lineage (GTDB taxonomy): Bacteria > Chloroflexota > Anaerolineae > B4-G1 > SLSP01 > PWVB01. Next base: position 127,820 of record CAVVUS010000027.1, on the reverse strand, counting down.
TCGACCTCACGGCAAATGCCGCCTATGAGGTAGGCGAAGATACCAAGGCGCTGTTGCAGGGGCTTGATAGCGATGTGGCCGTCTACGTGTTGGCCACAGAGGATGCCTTCGGCGGCTCTCCCTACCTGGTCCAGGCGCAGCGAATCATCGACCAATATCCCGCGCTCTCGCCTCGGGTGACCCTGACCTATGTCGACTACGTTTCCGATCCTACCTTTGCCAGAAGGTATCCGGACCTCACCCTGTCGCAGGGGGATGTGCTGGTGACCTGCGATGATCGCGTCAAGCAACTGCAACTCTCGGACTTGTTCAACTATACCTATGCCGAGAGTGGGAATATGACCATACAATCCTCTCGGGCGGAGGAGGCACTGACCTCGGCCATCCTGTACGTGGTCAGCGGCGATCCGGTGCGCGTGGCCGTACTCACAGGCAACGGCATGATCGACATGCCCGCCTTTACCGACCTACTCGTCGCGAACAACTACGAGCTCTCCACGGTCAATCTCACCACGGATGCGTTGGACGATTCCTATGACCTAGCACTGTTATTTGGCCCACGCATCGATCTCTCCGAGGACGCGCTCAAGAAGCTGGACGCGTTTCTCTACAATGATGGTGTCTATGGCAAGACGCTGTTCTACACGGCCGACGTGACCCAGGACTCGCTGCCTAACCTGGCGGCATTCCTCAAGGAATGGGGTATCATTGTTGGCGATGGTGCGGTATTTGAGACCACGGCAACGCGTACCTATCAGTATCAGCCCTACTATCCGGTGGCGGAGTACGTGGCTGAGGGCTACCGCGACATGCTGATCGACGCTTCTTCTCCCGTGCTGATGCCCCTGTCGCGGCCCTTGGAGCTGCTCTTTGAGACGCGAGACAGCAACTATAACGAGATTCTGCTCCAGTATTCAGAGACGAGCGGCGTACGCCCCGCCGAAGCCGTCGACAGTTTTACAGTGGACCAAGCGGAGCGATGGGGACCTATGCCCGCACTGGTGCTGGCCAGCAAGCGCATCTATGGGACGACCGGCGTGACCCAATTCCGGTCCAATCTGGTGGTGTCGGCATCCACCGCTATGCTCGATGCCTTCTCGATCCAAAACAGCTCGCTGGCGAATAGCCAATATCTTCTCAATCTGTTCAATACGCTCTGTGAACGCAGCGACGCAGTGAATATCCAACCCAAGTCTTTGGCGGGCAACACGCTTTCCATCACCACTGCGCAGAGCAACACATTGGGCATCCTGCTAGCGGGGGTCTTGCCGCTTGCAGTTCTGGCAGCGGGCATCGTGATCTGGCTCGTCAGAAGGTATCAGTGACATGACCCGAGAGAGCAGGCTGGTGGCGATCGCCGCAAGCGCAGTGGCGTTGCTTGCGATTGCATCGGCGCTGTTGCTGCTCAACCCCAAGAAGATAGAGGGCAGCGGGGTATCCTTCAAGGCCGCCGAGCCTACGGATGTAGTCCACGTCTTCATCAGTAACCAGTATGACACGATCGATGTCTCTTTCACCGGTGAGGGTTATCTCGTGGATGATATCCCAGCTGATCTGGTGAATATGGAGAAGTTCATCGATCTGCTGACGAATTGCGCCAGGGTCGATGCGATGCGTATCGTGACCTCCGCGTCCGGCGATTTGGATCTCTATGGTCTGAGCGAGCCCGCCGCGCGGGTTGAGATTGGGTATTCGGGGGGCAGCGCTTTGACGTTGCTCATAGGCGATGTGGAGCCGGTATCGGGGAATACCTACTTCAGCGTGGAAGGCGATCCAGCGGTATATCTGATGGAATCGAAGCGCTCCGCCGACTTCCTGCTTCCCAAGAAAGCCTACGTTGAGGATCTGGTAACGCCGAAGCTGGCGATGTCCTCGCCGCTCTCAGCGGTCCTGAATGTGACCTTTATCGGCGGGTCGTTGGCAGAGCCAGTGACGCTGGAGGCCGTGGCTGCAGGTGACCCGGACGTAGCACGGGCGGCAATATCCTTTGGCGCGCCTACACACATCGTGCGGGGCAAGGGCGTCTACGAGGTGGACCAGACCTACGGTGTGGAGATGATGGGCTCGCTTCTTGGGATATCCGCTTATGATATCGTGGGCTATGGCCTTACGCAGGAGGAGATCATGGCTTTTGGGTTTGGCGAGCCCACCATGCGTGTGGAATTCGACCTAAAGAACGGCGCCGATGCGGTCGCGGAGCACTACTCCCTGGCACTGCTGCAGAAGGACGATGCCACGTATCTTACCTGCAATGACAATGGCGTAATTTATGCTATACAGGAGCCAGCCTTCCTGAATATCGAATACGGCAAGCTGCCGGTGCGATGGTTTCTCTCGCCCCTATTGATAGATGTGCGCGAGATCGAGCTGACTACCGGCGGCAAGGACTATGACTTTGTCATCACCGGTGAGACCAACGCGGATAAACAGGTCACCTGTAACGGGAAGGAATTGGATATCGAGCGTTTCCGTGCTTTGTATGGCCTGCTCATCAGTGCCGCCCACGATGGCACGTTCCTTGATGACATTGCAGTGGAAGGGACGCCGCTGTTGCAGCTTACCTATCACTATCGCGACGGGCAGAAGCAACCGGACGTGATGGGGCTCTACCCGGGCGATGCCAGACGGCTCTACGTACAGATCAACGGCGTGACAGAGGTGGCAATGCGGGAGGCGTACCTCACCCGTGTGCAGGAAGCCCTGGGCATCTTGTGGACGGATGATCCTATCGAGACTGACTGGTAGGAGTCGATCGATTTCACACTAGCGCTGTCAGCCGGATGATATTACAATGGCTGTACACTACACAGTACCTCCGGTTTTTCTTCCAGGCAAAATCCATCCAATGGTCAGAGATGATCGGACTATTGACGGGCTAACTCGCATCGAAGGAGGTGTCTAGGCCGGCAGATCGAGACCGGCGCGGATCACGATGGGTTCAGGTGAGCCCCGCCGCAGAGAGACCGGCACACGCAAAGTGATAAATCAGCTCCTCAATTGAGGTACCAACGACAAGGCACATCCCGGCATTTTCCAATCTGAGCGAACGTCAAGACTGTCGGCGCTTAGGATCTGAACAAAGTAACAGCCACATCCACCGCCGATGAGGAGGTACTACGAGATGAAAGTCGGTCTGTATTCGATCTCTTGTTCCGGCACTTGGTACAACGATAAGCCTGCCCTGACCGTCGAGGAATTCATCGACACTGCGAAGAAGTACGGCTACGAGGGTGTAGAGATCGATCTCAAGCGTCCTCATGGTTCTCCGCTGGATCTCACTACAGAGCGCTGCAAGCAGATCAGGGCTTATGCTGACAAGCAGGGTCTGGAGATGGCCGGCGTAGCTGCAAACAACAACTTCACCTCTCCGGTTCCCGAGCATATCGAGAATGAGCTGCTGATGGTGAAGGAGCAAATCCGTGTTGCCAAGGATCTGGGGGCGCCGGTGCTGCGCCTGTTCGTGGCCTGGCGAGGCATCACGTTCAGGAATGGTATCGCGACCTATGAGGTTACCGCGAAGCACCACACCTACTACGACTCCACGGATTACGAGATTCGCCAGCGTGCCACAGCCTGCTTTAGGGAGTGCGCGAAGTGGGCGGAGGAGGCCGGCGTCGTGTTGGCGCTGCAGAATCATCACCCCATCATCCAGACGTATCACGATATGCTGGATTTCGTGAAGTGGGTGGATTCCCCCTATTTCAAGTGCAGCCTTGACGTCCCTTGCTTTGGGTGGAATGCGGTGGTACAAGACGATGCATACGTGAAACAGGCAGTGCGCGATGTAGGCGACCTGCAGATGATCTCGCACGCTAACGCCGAGTTCGTGGAGAATCCAGACGGTTCCATCACCATGGTTACTTTCGATCCGAACATTCAGCCCGTGCTGACGAACTATCCTGCATTCATCAGTGAGCTCAAGAAGATCGGCTATGAGGGCTACATCAATTACGAGTTCTGCCACATGCCCTTCCGAGACGGGAAAATCCTGGGCTATGAATACATTGAGAAGCAGATCGGGTTGGCGCAGAGGTATCTGCACAGTCTGATCGAGAGCGCTTAGCGCGCGGTGTTGTTGCTTCAGGGCAGGCGCTGCCAGCCACCCATCTATGCGCTTTGCCACATATCGACCGACAGAAGGAGTGTGTATGAAGTATATCTGTCCGGATTTCCGTCCATCGTTGATCGAGGCTCTCAAGGAGGAACTGCAATGAAGTCCCTGTTTGCTTTGCTGGTCGTTTGCATGTTGGCCGTCTCGGTTGTCGGTTGCGCGAGCCCTGGCGGGGCCCCTGCCCCTACCGAACTTCCCGCCGGGGGATCCGAAGCCGGTCCTACAGATGTCAAGCTGGCTTCCCATAACGCCGTGATCGAAGGCAATGCCTATCGCGTCCGCTATGAGCAGGATATTCAGGATGCTGCTGCAGCGGCCATCGATCATGGCCTCAACGTGTCGTACGCGTCGTTCGTCTCAAACTGGGACCCCGCAACGGAGTCGCAGCAGCTTGAGAACAGCATCAACGAGGGCTACGATATCATCTTGGTCAACCCGGTAGCTCCCACTGGCCTCGACCCGATTATCGACAAGGCTCTTGATGCTGGGATCATCTATATCAACGTCGACTGCGAGTATTACTCCGACAAGATCCTTAATGTCGCGACCGACCAGTACTATCTCGGCTACAAGACCGCCACGTATGCCGGTGAGGTGCTTGGACCGGGCGCGAAGGTCGTGATGATTGCTGCCCTTGACGGAAATGCCGCCAACACCGACCGCCAGGCCGGTTTTGAGAAGGGCATCGAGGAGCAGGGTCTGGAGGTCGTGGGCACCTATAACCACGACTGGAACTCGGTGAAGGGTCAGCAGATCATGACCGAGATCCTCAACTCGGGCCTGGAGTTCGACGGCATCCTGGTCTCCCAGGGCGCTGAAAATATCCTCGCCGCTTATGATGCCGCAGGCGCCACGCTGCCCAAGTTCCTGGGCTTTGCCGACAGCGGCGAGTATATGCAGCGCATGCTCAAGATCAACGCCGACAGCGAAGTTCTGCCCTACATCGTCGTTTCGAACCCTCCCGGCGTGGGCGGCTCTGCCCTGAACTTTGGACTGAACCTGTTGATGGGTAAGCAGCTCAAGGACGGCGTCTACTCCAATCCTCAGTACAACAGCATCTACCTTCCCTCCAAGGTGTGGTACACCTACGATAACCAGGAAGAGTATCGCTCGATGGCCGAGTCTATGGCGCCTGGCGATGTGATCTCCTACTGGCTTACCATAGACGAAGTAGCCTCCGAGTACTTCCAGTAGGCGTACGGGGCTTTTCGTCGGACAGCAAGAACCGGATAGGGCTTGGTCGGCGGAGACTCTCCGCCGACCAAGCCAATCGCAGGTGCGGTCCTATGGAGTTGAAGGTACGAAGCCCGGCAGTTTCGACATACCCCCCTGGGTGCCGTCATTATCGATCAGAGGTGGCAAGTCGTGTTTGAAATGCGTGAAGTTGACAAGAGGTACGACGCAGTTGTAGCCTGTAAGGGTGCTTCGCTGCAGGTAGAGCCCGGAGAGATTCGAGCGCTCCTGGGCTCCAATGGATCCGGCAAATCCACAATGGTGAAGATCCTTGCCGGGACGGTCAAGCCGAACGGCGGGGAGATACGCTTCGACGGGGAGCGGGTGACCATCCATTCGGGTGAGGATTCCCGTCGTCTCGGAGTCGCTACAGCTTTCCAGGATCTTAGCCTGATACCTACGATGACCGTGCTGGATAACATCCTGCTTGGACGTGAGCCCGAGGGCAAGCTGGGCATGGTGGATCGGAAGAGGTCGCTAAGCGATGTCGTCGCGCTTCTCGATCGATTTCACATTGACTGCGACCCCTATGCTTATGTGCAGACGTTGATGCCGTCGCTGCAGAGTATGGTGGAGGTGGCGAAGGCCGTCTACCTTAAGCCGCGCCTCTTGTTGCTTGATGAGGTGACCGCTGCCCTGCATCGCGATGAGGTCCAGTTGCTCTTTGGCGTATTGCGCGAGCTCAAAGCCCAGGGTACTGCAATTATCTACGTGACCCATCGTATGAACGAGATTTACGAGATCTGCGATACGGCTACCATTATGCGCAGCGGCGAAACCGTGGCGCACGTCAGCACCGGCGAGGTCACGCTCGACGAGATCGTGTTCTATATGACCGGACAGAGGCCCGATGCGGAGGCGGCCCACGAGACGGAGTCGCTCGATCACGAGGGCGGCGATCTCGTGCTGGACGTAGAGCATATTGCGCTCTATCCCAAAGTTAGGGACATCTCCCTCAAGGCCTACAAGGGCGAGATCGTGGGAATCGGTGGCCTAGAAGGGCAGGGGCAGCCGGAGTTCATTCGCGCCCTTCTGGGTGTGACGCATCCCGACGACGGCACCATCGTATACATGGGGAAAGAGGTCCACTTTCACTCCCCCGCGGACGCCGTCTATCAGGGCATTGGCTTCATTTCGGGCGAACGCAATCGCGAAGCGATGTTCCCCGACCGCTCTGTGGGGGAGAATATCTTCGCGGGCCGTGCGGCAAAGGGTGCCCTGTTCAAGTATCTGCCCTCCAAAGTCGTTCGGGACTTTGCGCAGGCTGCCGTGGATAAGTATGACATCACGGTTGGCTCGATCAAGCATCCGGCCAGCTCGCTCTCGGGCGGCAACCAGCAAAAGCTGGTCGTTGCCCGGTGGATCGCGATGAACCCCACGCTGCTGCTTCTCGACGACCCTACCAAGGGCGTGGATATCCACTCTCGTCGCGAGATACACAGGATATTGAGGCAGTGTGCAGACGAGGGGATGACGGTCATTCTCTCGTCCAGCGAGAATGATGAACTGCTTGAGATAGCGGATCGCGTGTATCTCTTCTACGAAGGCCGCGTGAGCGGTCTGCTTTCCGGCGCCTCCAAGACACCTGAGCGGCTGGTGGCGGCCATGATGGGCCTGACGCGTGAACAGACCGAGGCGGCAAAGGAGGCTGCATGAGCGTGGGCGATATTAAACGGGCGTTTGCACGTTTTCGACGTACCCCCGCGTTTGTTGGATTTACGTTGTTTCTGTTTGTGCTGGTTCTCAATATCGTCGTGCAAGGCCCGGGGCAGTTCTTTGGCACCAGAAACCTCAACACGTTGTTCTCAAAGAACATGCCGTTGCTGCTAGCGACCATGGCGATGAGCCCGCTGTTGATTGCCGGCACGCTTGATATCTCTATCGGCATACAGCTAGCGCTGGTCAACGTCGTATCCATCATGGTATTTCAAGAGTGGGGCGTCTCGCTCCTTGTGGGCTTCTTGATGGGCATCCTGGCGTCTCTTATCGTGTCCGCGGTGTGTTGGGCATTGGTATCGGTCGTGCGTCTGCCTGCGATGCTGGCGAGCTTTTCGCTCATCTACATCGTGCGCGGGGTCAACGTCCTGGTGATGGACAAGCCGCAGGGCAAGGTGCCCGAGGTGTTCTACAAGACCTACGATTCGCTTATTGGTGGGGTTATTCCCTTCTCGGTGCTATTCTTGATTGTCGTCTTCTTGGTCTGGGCTTATCTGATGCGCACCAAATTCGGCCGCAACATCTATGCCGTGGGCGGTAATCCGCGGAATGCCTTCGCTGCGGGGATCAGCCCGGTATGGGTGCAGTTTCAGGCATTCATGATCAAGGGAGTCATCACGGGTTTGGCCGGGGTCTCCCTGACGCTTATGACGGCCTCCGGCAACCCTTTGCAAGCAGAGGCCTACGGCCTCCGTACGCTGTCTGCATGCATCATCGGAGGTCTGGGCTTTGGTGGTTGGGGCTCTATGGCCTGTGCCTTCTTTGGTGCGGGCTTTCTTGTGATGATCCAGAGTGCAGTCTACTATTTCTTCAACCTGCTTTTCAAGCTTATCCCTGGTTTCACCGTGACCTCCTACTGGCAGAACCTCGTGTCCGATATCATCATATTTCTGGGGTTGTTGATGACAATCGTGACCGCTAAGGAGCAGCGCGAGGCTCTCAAGCAGGGATTTGTGAGGCAGTTCAAGGGGGATCAGCGGGTTGTTGAACCGCAAATGGGCGGCGCTACGCCCTCGGGTGGGGCTTTATGAAGCAGCTAGAGGGAGGTGAGCGCGTTGCAGGCTAAACTAGCAGATAGAATGACGACGAGCAATAGGGCCCGAGTTTTCATACAGAGCAGCCCCGCTCGCATGGCGGTGATCATCTCTGTGCTCCTCTTCGCCACGACTGTTGCCATCAATCCCAAGTCGTTCAATATGAGCGCCCTTGGTTCTATCCTGCTCCTGACCTTACTGCTGAGCTTCGCCTCGGCAGGCCAGACGATGGTGCTGATAGGCGGAGGGTTGGATTTTACGGTGGGCGCCGTAATGTCCTCGGCTGCTATATTGACCACCTATGTCATGAATGGGCAGAACGGCAAGTTCCCGCTTGTGTTCGCCCTTGCCATGGGGATGGGTGCTATCATAGGCTTGCTCAACGGCTTTTGCTCCGTCAAGATCGATCTTCCTCCTATGATCGTGACGATGGCTATCAGCAACGTGGTGACCCGAATGGAATATGTGTTCACGCAGGGAACCCCGAGTGGCTATGCCTCACCGAATTTCGTAAGCTCGGTCATCAACAAGATCTGGGGCTTTCTACCTTCTCTGACGCTGTATGCACTGGTGTTGATGCCGTTGGTCTTCTTCTTGCTCAACCGCTCGCGTTTTGGCAAGCAGCTCTTCATCATGGGCAACAACCCGACGGCCGCGGAGCTCACGGGCGTGAAGGTCAACAGGATCCGCATCCTCATGTACGTGTTCTCGGCTATGCTCTCCGCATTTGCCGGCATGCTGGGCGCAGCCTATATGGGCACGGCACGTTGCCAGATCTTCGACGACTATGCTTTCAATTCGCTGGTGGCGGTGATCGTGGGTGGCACAGCCTTTACCGGTGGCATCGGAAGTTTTGCCGGCAGTATCTCCGGTGCACTGCTTATGATCGTGTTGAGCAATGGGCTTACAGTGCTGGCACTGTCGCAGCCCATACGCAACATTGTGCAAGGTGTGATCATGGTGTTGTTGCTGGTCCTGTATAATCGCGAACGGGCGGTGCGCCAGTAAGCCGATAGTAGTGTCCTGTTGAGGGCGTTCGATCCGTCGTTCGTGTCACTTCATCGTCATAAGGGAGGCAGCCGATATGGATGGTTGTGACCGTATCTTGACGGCGCTGGACGGCGGGACACCGGATCGGGTGCCCTGTGCCCTTAACTTCTTCCACGTCAACCTCGACGGGTTTGCGCCTCCGGGATACGATTGGGAGGCGCTGATCGATGTGCAGTTTGTGCACTTCCCCCCCTCACCCGAGGAGGAGGCGTTCCGCGCGGCGGCGCGTCCCTTTCCGTATGACACACGCTTGGGCACGTTCGAACAGATGGCGACCTACGCACACTGGTCGTATCGGCCTGAGACTCCCACCGTGCGCAACCCGCTCGCCACAGCGCAGACGCTAGCCGATCTTCAGGCCTTCCCCTTTCCTGATGTCAGCGCACCCTATCACGTCGATGGGCTGCGCGACCAGGTCAAGACGCTGCACGACCGAGGTCTCGCGGCGGGGGGAAACCTGCCGCATCTCGGCGGCGAGTTGTTTGAGGCTGCCTGGCGTCTGAGAGGCCTCGAGAACTTCCTGCTGGACCTTTTGGAGCGGGCCGACTGGGCGGACTTCCTGCTGGACCGGCTGGCCGACTTCGCGTGTCGAAACGCGGAGACCCTCGCCCGCGCCGGGGTCGACCTGCTCTCGCTCGATGATGATGTCGGGGCGCCGGTGACGATGATGATTGGCCCCGAGACGTGGCGGCGCTTTTTCAAGGCGCGGATGGCGGCGATCATCGAAGGGGCCCGGGCGATCAAGCCGGATCTGCGCGATCATCTTCCACAGCGACGGCGCCTATGCCCCGATCATCCCCGATCTGATCGACATCGGCGTGAACGGCATCAACCCCTTGCAGGCAGATCACATGGATGCAGAGAAGATCCGGGATCGGTATGGCCCGCGGCTGGCGTTCTGGGGCACAGTAGGTAACCAGCGGACATTCAGCTACGGCAGCCCCGATGCGATCCGGCGTGAAGTGAAGCTGCGGGTCGACACGTTGGGGCGCGCGGGGCTCATCCTCTCTCCGGCCTATGACCTCGGCGAGCCCGACATCCCTTGGGAGAACGTCGCGGCATTTCTGGAAGCTGCGCACGACTACGGCGTAGTTGACCCGCACCTGCCGGCCCCACCGGCAGGTGCGGATGACTCTATTGACAGATCTACAACCAACGGCTGAGGTCGGCAATCCTCTCACAGCCGCCGCTACCAACGGCCTGAAGGTCCGTCCTCTCGGCATACCGGTCGACTGCGGTAACTATGAGGCTGCGTGAATAGCTCGTAAGGGCGTCTCGGGGGGCAACGGCTGCCGCAAGCAAGACCTTGTCCCGGAGTGACGCATCCTGAATCGTGTTGGTGGTAGCGCCCCGATCTGGAGATCCTTTCCGGACCGGGGCGCCGATGTTTGTGATGTGCCTGTTATCCGATGGTATGTCTGGGTTCTCTATGGCTTGACACCCAGGCACACCTGAGCTAATATCATGTTAGCGCTAACGGTGAGACGATGACCTTGTTCCGTCTCATCCGGGAACCCTTTGCGAGGAGGTCGCTGCCTGTGTCTGAGCCTGCTAAGCCCATCGGCCGCGTGACGATGGCCGACGTTGCCCGAGAGGTCGGTGTCTCGATGATGACGGTCTCGCGCGTCATCAACGAGAAGGGCGACGTCAGCCCCGCGACGCGACAGGCCGTCCTAGAGGCCGTCGAGCGACTCGGCTATCGACCCAGCAGCATCGCCCGCAGCCTTGCGACGCGTCGCACCGGGACCCTGGGTCTGGTGGTGCCTGACGTGGCCAATCCCTTCTTTGCCGAGGTGGCCCGGGGGGTGGAGCAAGTCGCCTATGCCGAAGGCTATAACGTATTCTTGTGCAACACCGACGAAGATCCTCAGCGGGAGCTGGATGTCCTGGGTTCGCTGGAGGAGAAGCGCGTCGACGGCATCGTGCTCTGTAGCTCACGGTTGGACCTCGGTGACCTGCAGATGGTGATGGAATCCTACCCGGCGGTGGCGCTGGTCAACCGGAGTGTGAATGAGACCGGCCGAGGCGGCGCGGCCGTATTGGTGGATGACGTGAAGGGGGGGCGGCTGTCGACGCGGCACCTTCTCGACCGTGGGCACCGCGCGATTGGCTTTCTGGCGGGGCCGCGGGGATCGCACAGTGGCCAACGCCGGCTGGCGGGCTACGCAGCCGTTTTCACCGAGACAGGGTTGCCACGCGACGCCGACTGGATAGAGATCGGGGCCCCGGTCGCCGAGGGGGGCCGGACAGCGGCCCTGCGACTTCTGGCTCGACACCCCGAGCTGACCGCCCTGATCTGCTACAACGACCTGGTGGCCGTGGGGGCGCTGGGCGCTTGCCGGGAGATCGGGAAGTTGGTCCCCCAGGATATCGCCGTCGTCGGCTTCGATGACATCCCTTTGGCGGCTCTGGTTACGCCGCCGTTGACGACGTGCCGCATCCCCCGTCACGAGCTTGGGGTCAGGGCCGTCGAGTCGCTTCTGAGCCAGATCCGGGGAGAGCCGACGCTGACCCGGGAGGTTCTCCTGGAGCCACGGCTCGTGGTCCGGGCGAGCGCGCCGTGACTGATTTCCAACTCGCGGGGTTGATGAATGCCAACCTTCGCAAGGTCCAGGACCTTGCGAAGGTTAGAGCGAATTGAGATGAGGAGGTGAGTATGGCAAGAGAGTGGACACTGGACCCCAACCGGTATTTCGATCCTGACCCGACGCAACGGCGTGTCGCCCGCGAGCTGTATGAGCAGGTGTCGGATCTGCCCCTTGTATGCCCTCATGGGCACGTGAATCCCCGGCTTTTCGCCGACCCCGACGCCACGTTCGGGTCACCGGCGGAGATGTTCATCATCCCGGATCACTACGTCTTCCGCATGCTCTATTCGCAGGGCATATCGCTTGATGACCAGGGGGTGCCGCGGCTGGGAGGCGATGCCACCGGGATGAGCGAGGATCGTGCCCGTCGAATCTGGCAGATCCTCGCCGACAACTTCTATCTCTTCCGGGGCACGCCGAGCGGTGCATGGCTTCAGCAGGAACTCATCGAGCTCTTTGACGTCGATGAGAAGTTGCGGGGCGAATCGGCCCAGAGGATCTACGACCAACTCGCGGACAAGCTGGCACAGCCCGAGTTCAAGCCCCGGCGGCTCTTCGAGGCCTTCAACATCGAGGTGCTCTGCACGACGGATGCCGCCAGCGATACGCTAATGCTACCATCAGGCGATCAAGGACTCCGGTTGGACGGGACGGGTGGTGCCCACCTTCCGGCCTGATGCCGTGGTCAACCTGGGCACGGCCGGCTGGCGAGAGCACCTTCAGGCCTTGTCCGACTCCGTTGGCTACGAGATCAGCAGTTACCAGCTGCTGGTGCGGGCGCTGGAGGAGCGCAGGGCCTTCTTCAAGGAGATGGGGGCGCATGCCACGGACCACGCGGTGTTGACGGCTTACACCGGGGAGCTACCCCCGGCAGATGCCGAGGCGATCTTTGCCCGCGCGCTCAAGGCCGAGGCTACTGCGGAGGACGCGCGGGTCTTCACCGGCCACATGCTGATGGAGATGGCCAGGATGAGCATCGAGGATGGTCTGGTGATGCAGGTGCACGTCGGCTCATACCGGAACCACAATGCCGGGATCTTCGAGGCGTTTGGCGCCGACAAGGGTGCCGACATCCCCATCGCCTCGGAGTTCACGCGTAACCTCCACCCGCTGCTCACCAAGTACGGCAACGACCCCCGACTGACGTTGATTCTCTTCAACCTCGACGAGGACACGTATGCCCGCGAGTTGGCGCCATTGGCGGGACATTACCCGACGGTCAAGATTGGCCCGCCATGGTGGTTCCACGACAGTGTGAATGGGATGCGGCGCTACTTCGACCGGATCATGGAGACCGCCGGTATCTACAACACCGCCGGCTTCAACGATGACACGCGTGCGTTCCCCTCGATCCCGGCCCGGCACGACGTATGGCGCCGCGCTTCGGCCAACTGGGTGGCAGGCCTCATAGTCCGTGGGCTGATCGATATGCAGGATGGGGTCGAGATGATCCACGCGCTCGCCTACGGGCTGGCGAAAAAGGCCTACGGGTTCGACGGCGTCTGAACGTTAGCACGTTTTCAGATTTGAACGTTCAAACGGCTGGCGTTTCAGACGCGTCAACGTCCGTCTCGAAAGGAGCCATGTATGGTCGAGCAACTCCGAGAGTCGACCGGGTTCGAGACGATCTATCCGAGATCGATTGTGGAGCAGCGTGGGACGACGTACTTCCTCGCCCGCGATGACGGCGGGGAGAAGGTACTTTGTGTCACAGGAGATGTCGCAGGGTTTCAGGGGACGGAGCGAGGCGAGGTGCTGGTCTGCGCGCGTTCACCTGAGAACGCGGAACATATCCGCGAGCGCCTGCCCTGGCTGCGTCCCACCCTCCTTGGGCTCCACACGTCCGGGGGATGTGGGGACAGGTTGGGCCTTGCCACGCCCGGACATATCCGTGCGCTGCGAGCGGTCGGCGGTGTGGCGCCGATTCTTGCGCAGCAGTCGATGCGCGAGAACGCCCGGACCCTGCGCACGCCACAGCAGGTCATGGACGACGCGATGTGGGGGGTCCTCGAGGAGGGATGGCGGGCGCCCTGGGGCGCCGACGCTGACCATCTGAAGACGACCGATGATGTCGATCTGTGTGTGGCGGCGGGATATACGTTTTTCACCATCGATCCCGGCGACCACGTCGATAATGACGCCCACACCGATCCCGTTGAGACGCTGTACGGCAAGTTCGAGGTGCTCCCCTGGGCCCAGTTGCACGATTACCCGGACGCGATGCGCGCCCGATACATTGCCTCTGGTACCCAGAGGGGGGGCACTGAGTATGTTGCGGGGATGGGGACCTTCGACGAGGTCTCTCTCCTACGGGCAGCCTGCAAGTACGGCGCTGCCCTGGCGCACACCTCCAGGATGTACCGGCACCTGGTGGAGGCCGAAGGGGGGCGTCCGTTCGAACTCGAGGTCTCCGTCGATGAGACCGCGACCCCGACGTCGGCGCTGGAGCACATTTTCATCGCCAGCGAGCTGTCGCGCCTCGGTGTGGAATGGGTGAGCCTGGCGCCGCGCTATGTTGGGCGATTCGAGAAGGGCGTGGACTATATCGGCGATCTGGACCTATTCGAGACCGAGTTCGCCAAACACGCAGCCATCGCGCGGGCATTGGGTCCCTACAAGCTCAGCATCCATTCGGGATCTGACAAGTTCAGTATCTATCCGCTGATGGCCGAGCATACCTGCGGCGCCGCACACCTCAAGACCGCCGGCACGAGTTACCTGGAAGCGCTTCGGGCTATCGCCGAAGTCGATCCGGCGCTCTTCCGCGAGATCCTGGCGCTGGCCATCGCGCACTACGACGAGGACCGCGCGACCTATCACGTATCGGCGGACGCAGCAAAGGTGCCGCCACCGGATACGCTGGAGGACGGGCGCCTCTCCGCTGTCTTGGATACCTTCGACGGTCGGGAGGTGCTTCACGTCACCTTTGGTTCGGCGCTCGAGGCTTACGGCGACCGGATCAAGGCAGCCCTGGACGCAAACGAGGAAGCACACTACGCGGCATTGGAGGCGCACTTCATCCGGCACCTGGAACCGTTCGCGGACGTAGCGAAGTAACCAGTGACGAGTGACGATTGATCGGATTCAGATCAATCGCCACTCGTCATCTGCTATCAGCAAGAGGAGGCGACATGGATCAGGCGTATTTGGCTGAGTTATTCGGTCTCGAAGGTCGGGTCGCCGTCTTGACAGGCGGCGGCGGGGTACTGGCGGGGACGATGAGCCGGGCATTGGGACGGATGGGGGTCAAGGTAGCGGTACTGGACATCGCCACAGCGGCTGCCGAGCGTGTCGCCTCCGATGTCCGTGAGGCAGGCGGTGAGGCCGTCGCTGTGACGTGCAATGTTCTGGACAAGACCAGCGTCCAATCGGCCGCCGAAGCAGTTATCGAGGCGTTTGGCCGGGTGGACATCCTGATCAATGGCGCCGGCGGCAACAAGAGAGAGGCCACCACGACACCGGACCTCACCTTCTTCGATCTGCCTGCCGATGCCGTGACGTGGGTCTTCAACCTTAATTTCATTGGAACGCTGCTGCCGTGCCAAGTCTTTGGCAAGATGATGGCAGGCCAGGGGGAAGGCGTCATCCTGAATATCTCCTCGATGAACGCGTTCCAGCCCCTGACGCGGATACCCGCCTATTCTGCGGCGAAAGCGGCGGTAAGTAACTTCACACAGTGGCTTGCGGTGCATATGAATCAGGAGTATGCTCCGGGTATTCGCGTGAATGCTCTGGCGCCCGGGTTCTTCCTAACGGAGCAGAATCGCTTTCTCTTGACGGATGAGGCGACAGGCGGCTTGACCTCGCGGGGGCAAACCATCATCGGTCATACGCCAATGGGACGCTTCGGTGATCCCGAGGACCTGATCAGCACCACGCTGTGGCTGCTCTCCGATGGCGCAAGCTTTGTGACCGGCATTGTCGTCCCCGTAGACGGTGGCTTTAGCGCGTTTAGTGGCGTGTAGAAGCGTTATTCTCAAGGAGACCAACTTATGGTGACCTATCCTGAGCCTGCTCGGCCGCTGGCGGAGATGCAGCCAAGCCAGGCGTTCTTTGTTGGGATCGATTCCGATGGCTGCGCCTTTGATACGATGGAGATCAAGCACAAGGAGTGCTTCACGCCCAACATCATCAAGTACTGGGATCTCCAGGCTGTCTCCAAGTATGCGCGCGAGGCCTCGGAGTTCGTCAACCTCTATTCCAAGTGGCGCGGGATCAACCGGTGGCCCGCGCTGGTGATGGTCTTCGACCTGCTGCGCGAACGCCCTGAGGTCCAGGCCCGCCACGTCGAGCCGCCGAGGGCGGAGCGAATCCGTGCTTTCATCGCCGATGATGCGTGGCCCAAGAGCAACGACGGCCTGGCGGGCTACATGGGCAGGTACCCCGATCCCGAGTTGGACAGGGCGTGGGAATGGACTTGCGCGGTCAACGCCACGGTCGCCGATATGGTCCACGGCGTGCCGCCGTTTCCCTATGTCCGCGAGAGCCTGCAACTGCTCTCAGGTCAGGCGGATATGATCGTCGTCTCCGCTACCCCGGTCGAGGCGCTGCGGCGGGAGTGGTTGGAGCATGACATCGCCCAGTACGTGGAGGTGATCGCAGGGCAGGAGATGGGCAAGAAGCAGCTCCACCTCGAGTTGGCGGCCACGGGCAAGTACGATCCGACGCACGTGCTGATGGTCGGCGATGCGCCGGGCGACATGAAGGCCGCGAAGGCGAACAATGCGCTCTTCTACCCAGTCAACCCCGGTGACGAAGAGGCCTCATGGCAGCGCTTCTATGAGGAAGCTGTCCACAAGTTCCTGGCCGAGGAATACGCCGGATCGTATGAGGCGGAGTTGATTGAGGAGTTTGAGGCGATGCTGCCCGAGACGCCACCGTGGAAGCGATAGCCTAAGTGGCATTACAGTACAAACGGATCGTTGTGAAAGTGGGCACGAGCGTGCTGACCGATGGTACCCATCGGCTCAGCCCGCCGCGCATGGTGGATCTGGCCCGACAATGTGCGAGCCTGCAGCAGGAAGGGCACGAGGTGGTCCTGTGCAGCTCGGGAGCGATAGCTGCCGGTCGCGAGCGGTTGGGGGTTGCGGGCGCGCCTGGGACGGCGTCCGCGCCTGGGACGGCATCTGCGCCTCAGACGGCGGATGCGCCTCAGCGCGCTCAGACGGCGTCGGTGGCCACAAAGCAGATGCTGGCTGCGGTGGGACAGAGCCGGCTGATGTTGATGTGGGAACGTTTCTTCGAGATCTATGGTCTCAACGTCGGACAGCTTCTGCTGACGCAGGGCGACGTGGCCAGCCGCGGCCGCTTTCTTAACGCACAGGATGCCCTGCAGACGCTCATCGAGCACAAGATCATCCCCATCATCAACGAGAACGACGCGGTCGCGACCGAGGAGATCAAGATCGGTGACAACGATAACCTCTCCGCGCTCGTTGCCGTGCTGGCCGATGCGGACCTGCTGATCTTGTTGACGGACCAACAAGGCTTGTTCACCGCTGACCCGCGGCGAGACCCTGAAGCTGAGCTCATCAGTGAGGTTCGCGTGATCGATGGGAATCTGCGCGCGCTCGCCGGCGACAGCAAGACGGGGTTGGGTGTCGGGGGGATGGTAACGAAGCTTGAGGCCGCGACCGTCGCCCGTCGCGCCGGGACCGAGGTGGTCATCGCTGATGGAGGTGAACCTAACGTGCTTTCGCGCATCGCCGCAGGCGAGTCGTTGGGCACACGTTTCCTGGCGCTCGACACGCCACCCGAGAACCGGAAACGCTGGATTCTGGCAGGAGCTGTGAATACCGGACACATCGTCGTCGATCACGGGGCGGCCCAAGCCCTGCTCTACGAGGGGCGCAGTTTGCTACCGGCAGGTATCGTGGCGGTGGATGGGTCGTTCGATCGAGGGGATACGGTCTCGGTGTTCGAGGAAGGCGGTGAAGGTCATAGGGGGGCTTCCGGTGGTATACTGCAGACGGGAGTGCGCGGATCGGGCCGCCAGCTGCTGGCGGCGCCAGCAGACCGGCGAGCGCCCCGTTGCTGCGGGGATGGGCCGTGAGATAGCACGCGGGGTCGCACGCTATCCAAGTGATGATCTTGAGCGCATCAAGGGAAGCCACTCGGATAAGATCGCCGACGAGCTGGGGTATACGTATGGTGCGGTTGCCATACACCGCAACGACTTGATCCTGTTGTAGGGGGACTAGAACCCCCAAAGGTCTCACGACGGAGGAGTAGTAGTGAACCAAAGAGCGATGGCGGAGATGAAGGTGGATCTGGTCGATATGGGGCGGCGGGCCAGGACAGCATCCCGGCACCTGGCGACGTTGACCACGGACGAGAAGAACGCGGCGCTCATGATGATTGCCGACGAGATCGAGGCGCAATCCGAGACCGTATTGGCCCAGAACGCACTTGACGTTGAGGCTGCCCGCGCCAAGGGACTCAGTGATGCGCTCCTGGACCGCCTGTTGCTGACCCATGCACGTGTGGAGAAGCTAGCTGAAGGGACCCGGGATGTGGTTTCGCTGCCCGACCCTGTGGGGGAGGTGATCGAAGGCCGCGTGCTGCCCAACGGGCTCCAGATCCAGCAGCGTCGCACGCCGATTGGCGTCCTGGGTGTCATCTATGAGGCTCGCCCCAACGTGACGGTCGATATTGCGGCGCTCTCGCTGAAGACCGGCAACGCCGTCATCCTGAGAGGGGGCAGCGAGACGCTGCGCTCCAATCTCTCCTTGGCCAAGGTCATCCAGGATGCGCTGGCCAAGGCCTCCGTGCCTTCCGATGCGGTTCAGTATATTTCGAACCCGGACCGGACACTGGTCACCGCGCTGCTGAAGCTGGATGCCTACGTCGACATGATCATTCCCCGCGGTGGAGCAGGCCTTCACCGGCTCTGTCGCGAGCAGAGCACCATTCCGGTGATCACCGGGGGCCTCGGGATTTGCCACCTCTATGTTGAACCTTCCGCGGATATGGAGGGGGCGCTGAATGTCATTCAGAATGCCAAGGTGCAGCGACCGAGCGTCTGCAACGCGCTGGACACGCTGTTGGTTCACAAGGACATTGCTGCCTCGTTTTTGCCCTGGGTCGCCGCACGATTGGGACATGACGGCGTGGAGCTAAGGGCGGCAGGTGAGGCGTGGCATATCCTGTCAGGTAACAACGACACTGTCGTGCGGGAGGCAGGCCCGGAGGATTTTGACCAGGAGTGGCTGTCGCTCGTCCTTGGCGTCAAAGTGGTGGACGATCTCGATGAAGCCATCGCGCACATCCAGGAGCATAGTACCTTCCACTCCGACGGTATCCTCTCCAACGACTGGCACCACGTGACACGCTTCGTGAACGAGATCGATTCTGCGGCCGTCTTCGTCAATGCCAGCACGCGCTTCAATGACGGCGGTGAGTTCGGCCTCGGCGCCGAGGTCGCGGTCAGCACCCAGAAACTCCACGCGCGGGGCCCGATGGGTCTGAAGGAACTGACGACGTATAAGTGGGTGGTGTACGGGGAGATGCACGTGAGGAAGTGAGGGGTCTGGACAGACGCCGGATCGTCACCCGTCACGTCGTTGATCGATAAGTGAGGCTAACTATGAAGATCGGCGAAGGATACACAGATCGCTATTTGAGCGAAGACGAAGTGCGGAAGATCCTGTTCAAGGGGCTGGGGCAAGCCCGGATCGATGGGGAGCGGGTGGTGGTGATCATCCCCGATAGCACGCGGACGGCGCCCATTCCACTGATGTTCCGCCTGTTCACCGAGTTGCTGCGAGGGCGCGCCGCAAAGCTCGATTTCCTCGTGGCGTTGGGGACTCATCCCCTCATGAGCGAGGATGCGCTCAATCGGCTGGTGGGTATCACGGCCGAGGAACGCATGACAACCTACAAAGCCGTTGGCATCTACAATCACCAATGGGATGATCCCGCGACCTTCACCATCGCCGGCGTGATCCCACGTGCGGAGATTGAGGAGATCACCGACGGGATGCTGTCGATGGACGTGCCGGTCACCGTGAACAACCGGGTGCTGGACACCGATCAGGTCATCGTGTGCGGCCCGGTCTTTCCCCACGAGGTGGTGGGGTTCTCCGGGGGGACCAAGTATTTCTTCCCCGGGGTCTCGGGGCCGGAGGTGATCAACTTCACCCATTGGCTGGGCGCGCTCATCACCAGTATGCACGTCATCGGCCATCGCGATACGCCGGTGCGCAATGTGATCGACCGGGCGGTCGCCTTCGTCGGTACGCCCAAGCTCTTCTGCAATATGGTCGTGACCCACCACGGCATGGCGGGGCTCTACTTTGGCGACTACAAAGAGGCGTGGCTGGATGCCGTTTCCCTGTCATCGAAGCTGCATATACGTTACGTGGACCACCCGTTCAAGAGAGTGCTCTCCGTGATGCCCGAACTGTACGATGACATCTGGACGGCAGCCAAGGGGATGTACAAGGTCGAGCCCGTCATCGCCGATGGCGGCGAGGTGATCATCTACGCGCCGCACATCGACGAGATCTCCTACACCCACGGCGAGGTCTTGGGTCGGGTTGGCTACCACGTCCGCGACTACTTCGTCAAACAATGGGATCGCTTCAAGGGCGAGCCGTGGGGCGTTCTGGCACACTCGACGCATCTCCGCGGGGTGGGGGAGTACGACCCTGACACCGGTGTCGAGCGCCCGCGAGTCAAGGTCACCTTAGCCACCGGGATTTCCAAGGAGCGCTGTGAACAGGTCGGTCTGGGTTATCTGGACCCCGCCGAAGTCGATTTTGATGCATGGCGCGACCGGGAGGACGAGGGCATCTTGTTCATCCCGAGGGCAGGGGAGTTGCTGTATAGGCTAAAGGGCGATGAATGACGAGTGACGATTGACCGGACACCTTCAGGTCACCCGCCAATCGTCAGCCGGCAGCGGGATATCTTCAACCAGCGACCATTCCAACTCGCAGGAGGATCTACGTGGACAAGGTTCGGATTGCAGTCATCGGCATCGGGAACATCGGGACGTTGCACCTGGGCAATATCGAAAAGGAGCCGAAGGTCGAGTTGACCGCGGTGTGCGACATCGTGCCGGAGAAAGCCAAAGCGGCCGCCGGACGGGCGTCCGCAGCCGGACGTGATGTGAAGGCGTACTTCGATTCCGACAAGCTTCTCGCCGACAAGGTCTGCGACGCGGTCATCGTTGCGACGCCCCACTATTTCCACACGACGATCGGCATCGCCGCGCTCCAAGCCGGCTACCACGTCATCGTGGAGAAGCCGATCTCGGTGCATAAGGCCGACTGTGAGCGTCTCATCGCGGCACACACCGACAAAGATCTGGTCTTCTCTGCGATGTTCAATCAGCGGACGGACCCCGCCTATCAGAAGGTCCGCCATCTCGTGAAGTCGGGCGAGCTGGGCAAGCTGGTCCGTGTCAACTGGATCATCACCAACTGGTTTCGCACGCAGGCTTACTACGATTCCGGCGGCTGGCGGGCCACGTGGGCCGGCGAGGGTGGCGGTGTGCTGCTGAACCAGTGCCCTCATAATCTCGATCTGCTCCAGTGGATCGTGGGCATGCCGTTGCAGATCCGGGGATTCTGCGATATCGGCAAGCGTCACACCATCGAGGTCGAGGACGAGGTCACGGCCTACATGGTCTATCCCGATGGGTGCACCGGCCTCTTCGTGACCTCGACCGGTGAGGCTCCGGGGACCAACCGGCTGGAGATTGCCGGGGATCAGGGGAAGCTGGTGATGGAGGGAGACCGAATCGCGTATACGCGCAACGAGGTCCTTGCGACCGAGTTCCTGCAGGACCTCGAAGGCATCGTTCGCCCGTCCACCGGTCTGGAACGTCGAGATCCCGTATAACGGACACGGCGGTCAGCACGCCGCGATCCTGGAGAACTTCGCGGATGCGATTCTGTACGGCAGAGCCGCTGATCGCGCCCGCAGAGGAGGGCATCCACTCGGTGGAGCTGGCGAACACGATGCTCTATTCGTCGCTGAAGGGTCGGCCCATCGATCTGCCGCTGGACGGCGCTGCGTACGAGGCCGAGCTAAAGGGGCTGATCGCAGGCTCCACATTCACGAAAGAGGTGTCAGACGACGCGGCCTGGCAATCTCGGCGTTGGCGGAATCGATATGGCGGCATCGTTCAACTGAAGTCAGTTTCGTACGTGAAGGAGGGTACCATGAATAAGGCGGATGCACCTGGGACGGTGGAGGCACCTCAGACGGCGGATATTGGCCTCATCGGGCTTGGCGTGATGGGGCAGATGTTGGCGCTCAATATGGAGCGCAATGGATTCCGTGTCGCGGGCTATGACCTGGACGCGGAGAAGGTCTCGGCCTTCGAGGGCCATGCGGAGAAGGGCGATGGGACGCACCGCAATCTGTTCGGGGCGAACGATCTGGCGACCTTTGTGAACCTCTTGGAGAAGCCGCGGCGCATTATGATGATGGTGCCCGCCGGCAAGCCCGTCGACGCGGTCATCGGCGACATCAAGGGGCTTCTTGATCCAGATGACCTGCTCGTCGATGGCGGGAACTCCCACTTCACCGACACCGAGCGGCGCACCAAGCAACTGGAGGAGATGGGGATCCGCTATATCGGCACCGGCGTGAGCGGTGGAGAGTATGGCGCGCTATGGGGCCCGTCGATTATGCCCGGCGGGCAGCGCGAGGCGTGGGAGCGGATGCGCCCGGTGCTGGAGGCCATCGCCGCCAAGGTTGACGGTGAGCCATGCGTCACCTATATCGGTCCCCGCGGGGCGGGCCACTACGTCAAGATGGTTCACAATGGGATCGAGTACGGCGACATGCAGTTGATTGGTGAAGCCTACGATATCCTGCGCCGCGGGCTGGGTCTGAAGGCCAAGAAGCTCCACCGGATCTTCGCCAAGTGGAACGAGGGCGAGCTGGCGTCGTATCTCATCGAGATCACCGCGGACATCTTCGCCAAGATCGATGACGAGACGGGCAAACCCCTGGTCAATCTGATTCTGGATGAGGCAAAGCAGAAGGGCACCGGGAAGTGGGCGTCGCAGGACGCGTTGGATGTCGGCGCGCCGACGCCGACCATCAACGCCGCGGTGGAGGCCCGCATCATCTCTGCGTACAAGGACGAGCGTGTCGCGGCGTCCGAGGCGCTCTCAGGGCCCACGCCGGCATTCGACGGGGACGCGAAGGAGTTCATCGACCTGCTGGAGGATGCGCTCTACGTCGCCAAGATCTGTTCCTACGCCCAGGGTTTCACGCTACTCCGGACGGCAAGTGCCGAGTATGACTACGATCTCAACTTCGGCGACATCGCCAAGATCTGGCGCGGCGGGTGCATCATCCGGGCGACGCTCCTGGAAGACATCCGGGCTGCCTTTGCCGCTAACCCGGATCTCGACAACTTGCTGATGGACGAGGCGTTGGGGCAGGCGGTCGTCTCGCGCCAGGACGCCCTGCGCAAGGTCCTGGCCTACGCCATCGCCAACGGCATCCCTGTGCCGGCACTCTCTTCGGCCCTGGCTTACTTTGACGCTTACCGGAGCGCGCGTCTGCCCGCGAACCTTACCCAGGCCCAGCGCGACTACTTCGGCGCGCATACCTACCGGCGGGTAGACAAGGACGGCTCGTTCCATACCGTGTGGGAGGATATGGAGGTCCCGCCGGGGGAGGCCTAGCAAGTCCCGAGGCCATCTGCATATGCGGTGGTTGGGCGGTCCAGGTCACTCTGACCGGCACACCACCCAATTGGTTGGAGCTAAAGGAGCAACCTATGCCGAAACCCAGGAACGTCATCGTCGCCCAGTCCGGCGGTCCTACGCCGGTGATCAACGCGTCACTGCGCGGCGTGCTGGAGGCCTGCAAGGCCTATCCCGACACGTTCGGCACGGTGTATGCGGGGTTCCATGGCGTCGAGGGGGTGTTGACGGAGGATCTCCTCGATCTTTCCGCCCAGCGCGACGAGGAGATTGCCCTGCTCAGCACAACGCCTGCCGCCGGTGCCATCGGGACGTGTCGCTACAAGCTGAAGGCGAATCAGACCGAGGACTTCGAGCGCATCATCGAGGTGCTCAGGGCCCACGACGTCGGCTACTTCTTCTACAACGGTGGCAACGACTCGATGGATACCGCGCACAAGGTCGCGCAGTTGGCGAAGGCGCGCGGGCTGGACCTGGTGGCCACGGGCGTACCCAAGACCATCGACAACGATGTCGGGGGACAGCGCACTCAGACGGCGGTGCCTTCCAGATCATCGACCATACGCCCGGCTATGGGAGCGTGGCCCGGTACTGGGCACTGAACATCCAGAACGCAGATCAGGAGAACGCGGGCTCGTCACCCTCGGATCCGGTGCTGGTGATCCAGGCGATGGGGCGCAAGATCGGCTTTATCCCCGCGGCTGCCCGGCTTGCCGATCCGCACCGGGAGATGCCGCTGCTGATCTTCCTTCGGGAGTCCAACCTCGACCTGCCGGCGCTGACGGATGCCGTCAACGATCTGCTGAAGGTGCGCGGTCGCGCCGTAGTGGTGGTCAGCGAGGGATTCGACGTTGGCGATATCGGCGAGCGCAAGGACTCGTTCGGCCACACAATGTTCTCGTCCAGCGAGATGACCGTGGAGCAGATCGTGGTCAACTACCTCAACGAGGCCGGGCTGGCAGCCCGCGGCTCGGCGCGGGGCAACGTGCCCGGCACGGATCAGCGCCACAACATCATCTATGCTTCCACGATCGACCTGGAGGAGGCCTACCGCGTCGGCTGGAAGGCCGTTCAGATTGCCGTCGAGGACGGGTCGGGGTATATGTCCACGATCTTGCGCGAGCCGGGCGAGATCTACAGCGTCCGATACGACAAGGTGGGACTGGAACTCGTAGCGAACTCGGAGCGCACCTTCCCCGACAAGTGGATCGCGCCATCACGCACGGACGTCACCGACGACTTTGTTCGCTATGCGCGCCCCTTGATCGGTGACGGCTGGCCTTCGATCCCGTTGGTGGACGGACGGCAGCGTTTCGCGCGGCTCGACCAAGTCTTTGCTGCGCAGCAGCTAGCTCCCTACGTTCCACAAGCGTACCGTCAGCGTTGACACCCTACGCTGCGCTCAGGGCAGGCTGTTGGCACGTCAGCATGTCTGAACCCTGAGACATACTCAGGGCAAGTCCTACCGAACTGCGGTAGGGCAAGTCCTACCGAACTGCGGTAGGACAAGCTGTTGACACGTGCTAACGTGTCAACGTTCTTTGGGTTCCCAAGGAGATTGATATGGCGGAGTGGAAGACGACGGTCGCCATCGACGGCGACGCGTTTCTGATCGACGGCGCGCCCACGTATGCCGGGCGTTGGTACCGGGGCAAGAAGATTGAGGGACTGCTCCTCAATTCGCGGATGGTGCAGGGCATCTTTGACGATCTCAATCCTGAGACGCGGAGCCTATGGGCCTATCCTCCGGAGGCGACCAACGGGTCCGGGCCCTGGGACCCCGACCGAAATACCGACGAGTTCGTCGCTGCGATGCCGGCGTGGCGCGCGGCGGGCCTCTTGAGCTTCACCATCAACCTGCAGGGCGGCAGCCCGCAGGGATACAGCCGGCACCAGCCGTGGCACAACTCGGCCTTCACGCCAACAGGCGAGCTGCGCGGGGCCTATATGGATCGGCTGGCACGCATCCTCGATGAGGCCGACCGGCTGGGCATGGCCCCGATCGTCGGGTACTTCTACTTCGGTCAGGATCAGCGACTTGAAAGCGAGCAGAGCGTCGTCCGGGCCACGGAGAGTGCGACGGATTGGCTGCTGGACAAAGGCTATCGCAACGTTCTGGTTGAGGTGGGCAACGAGGTGGACAACCGGCAGTACGACCACCCCATCCTCAAGGCGGACCGTTGCCACGAGCTGATCCACCTGGTCCAGGCGAGGTCGTCGGGCCGGTTGTTGGTGAGCACGAGCCTCTGTGGCAACGTGATCCCACCCACCAACCTGGTCGAGGCCTCTGACTTTCTGCTGCTGCATGGCAACGGCGTCTCCGATCCTAACCGCATCCGCGAGATGGTGGACGTGACCCGGCAGGTAGCCGGCTATCGCGGACAACCCATTTTGTTCAACGAGGACGATCACTTCGACTTCGACGCGGACGATAACAATATGCTCGCCGCGCTCGACCGGTATGCAGGCTGGGGCTACTTCGACTATCGGATGGCCGGCGAAGGATACGATGATGGCTATCAGAGTGTGCCCGTGAACTGGGGCATCAGCTCGGAGCGCAAGCGGGGGTTCTTCGGGCTACTGGCAGAGGTCACAGGGGCGGAATAGAGCTATCAGCGGTCAGTAAGGAGTAGAGGAGTAGGGGCTACGCAGCCTACTCCTTACTCCTGTCTGTTGACTGACTGCTGATCGCTATTGGCTTACAGCTTCTCCGCTACCCAAAGGAGACTGCATCACCATGCAAACACGTGTGCTTGGCAAGACGGGATTGCTGGTCTCACGCCTGGGCGTGGGGCTCGCGGAGATCGGTGGGTTGGATCTGGGGGAAGCCCAACAGGCCGAGGAGGTGCTGAACCTGGCGCTCGACAATGGTGTCACGTTCCTCGACACGTCGGCGTGCTATAGCAACAGCGAAGAGCTGATTGGGCGGACGATTGCCCACCGGCGGGACGACTACGTGCTTGCTACCAAGGCCGGACATAGTGCTGGCGGATACCAGGGCGAGGATTGGACGGCTCAGACGATCCTCGACAGTATCGATCGTAGCCTGGTTCGTATGCGCACCGACCATCTGGACCTGCTCCAGCTTCACAGTTGTGGTGTCGCGACTCTGGAGCGGGGCGAGGTGATCGAGGCGCTGCAGCAAGCGCAGCAGGCAGGCAAGACACGTTTTATCGGCTACAGCGGCGACAACGAGGCCGCGCTGTGGGCCGTGCAGAGTGGTCTCTTCGACACGCTCCAGACGAGCTATAACCTGGTGGATCAGAATGCGCGTCTCCAGTCTCTTCGGTCCCGCGAAGGATCAGGATATGGGGATCATCGCGAAGCGGCCGATTGCCAACGGTGCCTGGGGCGCTTCGACGGCTCCTAGCAGCTATGCCGCGGCCTACTATGGGCGGGCGCAGAAGATGAGGGCATCAGGTCCGTTGCACGGCGCGCCGGAGGAGCGGATTCTGCTGGCGCTGGGATTTGCATTCGCCGAGGAGGCCGTCGATACGTGTATTGTGGGGACGCGCAGTGCCGAGCATATGCGGGTGAATATTGAGTGGGTGGAATCGCGGCTGCCGATCCCCGCCGAAACGGTGGAAGAGCTTCACCGGCGGTTTGACCGGTTTGCCGATTCTGAGGGTTGGCATCAGCTCGGTTGAGGACCTTAGGGCTGTTTTCAGGAGGCACGAGTATGTCTTGGTCGATTGAGCGCTATCTCAATATCCGTCAGGCCTATGGTGCGACCTGGCGAGCGAACGGCAAACACGTTGCCTTTCTCACCGACATCACCGGCTTGTCACAGGTGTGGCAGGTTGCCGTCGACGACGTCAATGCCAACGCCATTCCGTGGCCCGATCAGCTGTCGTTTGCGTCAGATCGCGTCACCGAAGTGGCCTACTCCCCAGCGCCTGGTGACGGACGGTTACTCTATGTGAGCGACGTGGGAGGCAGCGAGCAGCATCAGCTCTTCCTTCTGGACGTGGACCGGGGTTCGGTCCGATGTCTGACCGAAGGATTTGAGGACGCGATGCATCTCTTCGGCAGTTGGTCAGACGATGGCAAACGGATCAGTTTCGCCGCCAACCGCCGGGATCCGGCCCTCTTCGACCTCTACGTGCAGGACGTGAGCGAGCCCGAGAGCCGGGCCGTGTGTGTCTGGCAGAACGATACGCGCGGATACCTATGGCATCTGGTCTTCGCGCCCGATGGACGGCATGTGATTGCCGTAAGGACGGCCAGTTCTTTCGATCATACGCTGTTGGAGATCGATCTGGAGACAGGTGAGGCGAGGACGCTGCTGGGCTCGGATGCGCCGGTGCGCTATCTTTACCCGCACTATGCGCCTCGGACGGCGACCGCGCCTGGGACGGCGAGCGCGCCTCGGACGGCGAGCGCACCCAATGGCGACACACTTTATCTGGTCACTGATCTGGACGCCGATTTCCTGTACGTAGCGCGGGTGGATCTTGCGGCTGAGTACAGCCGAGCCGCGGCTGAGTACAGCCGAGTTGCGGCTGAGGGCGGCCGACCGTCGGGAAAGCTTGAGCGCATCGCTGCCCCGAACTGGGATTGCGGCTCTCTGGCGATCACGAGAGACGGGACGAAGCTTGCCTATACGGTGAACGTGGATGGTGCAGATCGGGTCGTGCTGATGGATACCGAGAGTGGGGAGATACGAGAGTGCCCATCAGGCCCGGAGGCGATGGGTGTCGTCATTGGTGATGCCCTGGCTTTCTCACCGGATGGTACCGCCCTGGCCTTCTCATTCTCCAGCGCGACGCGTACGGCGGATCTCTATCTCTGGGATCTCGTGGCGGACGAGGTGCATCCGTTAACGCGGTCGTCCCATGGAGGCCTGCCGGTATCTACGTTCTACGATCCCGTGCTGGTTCATTATCCAACGTTCGATCGCGACGAGGACGGCGAGACGCGGCGGATTCCTGCATGGTTCTACAGGCCACAGGCCGCCGAGCGCTCTGTCCTTACGGCGGTGGATGCGCGGCTGCCCGTCGTCGTCATCGTCCACGGCGGACCGGAGGGACAGTCTCGCCCGGGTTTCAGCTTTCTCATACAATACCTGCTGCACCACGGCTACGCCGTCTTGGTGCCTAACGTGCGAGGGTCGACGGGCTACGGGAAGCGGTACAGCCACCTCGACGACGTGGAGAAGCGCATGGATTCGGTGGCGGATCTGGCCCACGCCGTATACTGGCTACGGTCACGTCCCGAGATCGATGGAAGCCGGATCGCCGTCTATGGCGGGAGCTACGGTGGCTTCATGGTACTCTCTGCCGTGACTACTTATCCCGACCTGTGGGCTGCCGCGGTCGACATCGTGGGGATCAGCAATCTGGCTACCTTCCTGGAGAACACCAGCGGCTATCGTCGTGCGCACAGGGAAGCGGAGTACGGTAGCCTGGCGCGCGACCGGGACTTTCTGGAGCGAATTGCACCGATCAACCACATTGACCAGGTCGTTGCGCCCCTGATGGTCATCCATGGGCGCAACGATCCTCGGGTCCCGCTGAGCGAGGCCGAGCAGCTCGTAGCCGCCCTTGAGGCTCGTGATATTCCGGTGAGGTTCCTGGTCTTCGATGACGAGGGGCACGGGGTTGCCAAGTTGAAGAACAAGCTGGTAGCCTACCCGGCTATCGTCGACTTCCTGCGGGAGACGTTGGGCCAAGACGCCTGACGCAAGATTGTGTGCACATCCGAATGCGGAACGGGATCGAGACATGAATGAGCTGGAAGATGACGCTGCCGTGACGTCTGAGCGGCTGCGGCGCCTCGGACGGCGTTCGGAGGCGTTGGAGACCTATTTGCGTGGCGGCGTGCCGGAATATCAGGACGCGGAGGTCGTCGATTTCCGTGAGATCAGCGCCGGCTGGGAGAGCGACGTCTATGCGTTCGATCTCGCACGCAACGGCAGCCGGGAGCCGTTGGTTCTTCGTATCTATCCGGGCCAGGACGCGGGCGCGAAGGCCGGGCGCGAGTTCGATGCCGTGCGACGCCTGCACGACGTGGGCTATGCTGTGCCTGCCGTCCTGCGGTTGGAGCAGAGCGACGCGCCGCTGGGGAAGCCCTTTATCCTTATGGAGCGCATTGATGGCCACGGGATGTGGCGTGAGACCTTCAGCGGGCCGGAGGATCAGCAGCGGTCGAGGTTTGAGCTCTTCTGCCGGCTCTTTGTGCAGCTCCATGCGCTTGACTGGCGAGCTTTGACTGACGTCCTCCCGGTGCCGTTCCCTGAAAATCCCTATGCCTTCGTGGATCATTACTTGGGCCTTCTGCGAGCCTACATCGATCGATTTGGCCAGCCGGGATATTTGCCTATCCTGGATTGGCTGCTTGCCCGGCGGGATGGGATGGCGTGTGAGCGAGCTGCGCCTATTCACTGGGACTATCATCCTGAGAATATCCTGGTTCGCGCCGACGGCTCCGGTGTCGTGATTGACTGGACGCAGTTCGAGATCTCGGACCCGCGCTTCGATCTGGCGTGGACGATGGTCCTGGTCGGGTCGCAAGAGGGGGGTGAGGTCAGGGAGAGGATACTGCGAACCTACGAAGCGATGAGCGGGCGCCAGCAGCCTGGCGGGCGCCAGCAGCCTGGCGGACGGCAGGTCCACAATATCGAGCCCTTTGAGGTCTTTGCGTGCGCCAAACGGTTGGCGAGCGTGACTATTTCGCTGTCGGCAGGGGCCGAGGCGCTCGGGATGCGCGCTGGGGCCGAGGAGATGATGCGCAGACAACTTCCCCGCACTCTCGCGGGTTTACGAACGACTGCAGGCGCTGACCGGCCTGCGGGTGCCGGAGGTGGAGGCAGCGTTAGAACCCTGAGACATACTCAGGGCAAGCTGTTAGCACGTTTCCGCCCCTACGCTGCGCTCAGGGCAAGCTGTTCCAACGTTGAAACGTGTCAACGTGTGAGAGATTTTACAGACATGGAGGGTTGATATGGTGTTCGTTGCTGACGGGAATCGTTACGAGAGCATGCAGTACAACCGCTGCGGGCGCAGCGGGTTGAAGCTTCCGGCGGTCTCGCTGGGGCTATGGCACAATTTCGGTGGGTTCGATAACTATGAGAATGCGCGCGCCATGTTGCGGCGTGCGTTCGATCTCGGTATCACCCACTTCGACTTGGGCAACAACTACGGCCCGCCTCCTGGTTCTGCCGAGGAGACGCTGGGCAGGGTCATGGCCCAGGACCTGGCGCCGTACAGGGATGAGCTCATTATCTCAACAAAGGCCGGCTACGGGATGTGGCCCGGCCCCTATGGCGAGTGGGGGTCACGAAAGTATCTGATTGCCAGCCTCGATCAGAGCCTGAAACGATTGGGCATGGAGTACGTTGATATCTTCTACAGCCATCGCCCTGATCCGGAGACGCCGCTTGAGGAGACGATGGGTGCGCTGGATTATGCCGTGCGGAGTGGGCGGGCGCTCTATGCGGGCATCTCGAACTACAATCCGGACCAGACGCGGCGTGCCGCCCGGATTCTCGAGGACCTCGGTACGCCCTGCCTCATCCACCAGCCTTCCTACAGCATGTTCAACCGCTGGATCGAGGATGGTCTGCTGGAGGCGCTTGAGGACACAGGTATGGGCGCGATTTGCTTCTCGCCGTTGGCGCAGGGGTTGTTGACCAGCAAGTACCTTGGCGGGGATATCCCCGAGGACTCACGGGCCGCGAACCCGCACGGTTTCCTCCGCCCCGCACAGATCACCGACGAGAAACTGGCCAAGGTGCGCAAGCTCAAAGCCATCGCCGAGGCACGGGGACAGACGATAGCACAGTTGGCTCTTGCATGGGTACTGCGCCACTCTGTGGTGACGTCTGTTCTGATCGGTGCCAGCCGCGTGAGTCAGATCGAGGACTGCGCCGGCGTGGTCGCCAACCTCGATCTGAGTGGCGAGGAACTGGCCGCGATCGAGGATATCCTGGCGTAGATGGACAAACCAGCGAATCCGCTAATGGCCGGCGGGACGAATACGCCGCGTGAGCAGTTCATCGATGCCCTGGAGGGGCGTCCCTATATCGGGCGCGTGCCCCACTTCGAGTTGGTCTTCTTTCTGACGATGGAGGCGTTCGGCAAGGTTCATCCCAGCCATCGCAGCTATCATCAGTGGGTTCAGATGAGCGAGGAAGAGCGTCGTCTCCACCGAGAGGATATGGCGGATCTCTATATTGCCACCGCCGAACGGTACGAACACAACGCGATCTTTCTGCATCCCAATCCGGGCGACGAGCAGGAGACCCTGCGCTTGATCGACCTGGTCCGGGAGAAGAGTGGAGATCGCTACTTCCTGATGATGCACGGCGATGCCACGTTCAGCATCCCCGGCGGCGATCAGATGGCCGAGTTCTCCTACCGGCTGATCGATGATCCGGCGGGGCTCAAGCGCGAGGCCCAGACAAGCGTCGATCACGCGTTGGCCAGGGCCGAGGGTTTGGTGAGTCACCGCCCGCCGGGCGTGGAAGGACTCGATGGTTTCGCGCTGTGCTCTGACTACTGCTTCAACACCGGTCCCTTTCTCAGCCCATCGCGCTTCAGCGAGTTTGTCACGCCCTACCTTGCTGAGTTGATCCAGGGCTATCGCGATCTCGGTTTCTACGCCATCAAGCACACGGATGGCAACATCATGCCAATCCTGGACCAGTTGATCCAGGCCAATCCTCACGCGCTGCATTCTCTAGATCCCCAAGGCGGGGTCGACATTGCGGAGGTGAAGCGGATTTGTGGGGATGAGATCTGCCTTATCGGTAACGTGAACTGCGGCCTGATGGACACGGGCACCGACGCGGAGGTTGTAGCGTCCGCGCGCTACGCGTTGCAGCACGGGATGCCGGGTGGACGCTACATTTTCTCGACGAGTAATTGTGTCTATACGGGAATGCAGCTTGATCGATATGAGCTGATTCTCGACGTCTGGCGCAATGAAGGGATCTATCCCGTCAGGGAAATCATCAAGTAACGCAAGAGAAGGAGAGACTGAGATGGCTGAAAAAGGCATGGGCACCCACATCGTCACGCAGATTGGGTTGGTGGTGAAGGACATCGACAAGGCCATCGAGACCTACAGCAAGATCTTTGGCCTCCCCAAGCCCAGCGTGAGCATCGCCGGCGGACCCGATGCTGACGCCACATACCGGGGCGAGCCGACGAATGCGCAGGCCAAGCTGGCTTTCTTCAAGCTTGGCCAGGTCGACTTGGAGCTGATTGAGCCGATCGGTGAAGGCAGCGTGTGGCAGGAGATTCTGGACGAGAGGGGGGAGTGCGTCCACCATATCGCTTTCCAGGTCAAGGGTACCGACAACGTGACCAACTTCCTCGCAGATTACAATATGCCTGTGATCCAGCAGGGGCACTATCCCGGCGGCATGTACACCTACGTCGATAGCGAGCCGGTGCTGGGTGTGATGTTGGAGCTGCTCGAGAATTTCTGAGAAAGACGACGAGTGACGATGTGACCGGTGACGTCTCCGATCACTCGTCACCCGTCACATCGGTACGTAAGGTTATGCGGAGGCAACGATGACGCTCGCTGATCGATTTGACTGGGACAATCCCGCTGTCGTCGCCCGGAACCGGGAGCCACGGCACGTGCGGTTGACACCGTATCCCGACGAGACGCAGGCTCGGGACGGGCGTGAAGAGGCTGCGTATGTTCAGTCGCTCAACGGGCGCTGGGCGTTCGAGTGGTATCCCAACCCGGCGTCGGTCCCGGAGGGGTTCTGGGCGCCGGACTTCGATGTCGCGGACTGGGACAAGGTCGACGTGCCCGGTAACTGGCAAGTGCAGGGGTACGACAAGCCGATCTACACGAATGTCCAGTACCCATTCCCGATCGATCCACGCTATGACGAAGCGATGCAGCACATGACGCGATCGGAGAAGATCTCGGAGCGTGGACTGCCGGCAGAGGCGCTGAGCTTGCCGCTCGACGTGCCGCACGATGACAACCCGACGGGCTGCTACCGGACGACGTTTGAGGTTCCGGACGGTTGGGGCGATCGTCGGGTTTTTGTGAGGTTCGAGGGCGTCGATTCGGCGTTTCACCTCTGGGTCAACGGACAGGCCGTGGGCTACAGCCAGGGAAGCCGGTTGCCTGCCGAGTTCGACCTCACACCCTACCTGCAGTCGGGACCGAACCTGATGGCGGTCGAGGTCTATCGGTGGACCGATGGAGCTTACCTCGAGGATCAGGACTTCTGGCGACTGAGCGGGATCTATCGGGACGTCGTGCTCTGGTCGGTGCCGGTGGTTCACCTGTGGGACTACACGGTGCGGACGCGCCTCGACGCGGCCTATCGGGATGCCGTCCTCGAGGTAGATGTGGAGGTGCGGGGGCTTGTCTCGCCTAATCTGCATGGTCTGAGGGTGGCGGCGCTTCTTCTTGATCCCGGCGGCGTTGAGATCGCGTCGATGCGCGAGACGCTTGGCGATTCCGGTGAGGCGTCAATGCGAGCGCACGTCGATAACCCGGCCAAGTGGTCGGCGGAACACCCCGTGCTCTACACTCTATTGCTTATGCTCCGCGATGCAGACGGCCATGTGGTCCAGGTCGAGCGGGCACGCGTCGGCTTCCGCTCGATCGAGCTCAGGGATGGGCAGTTCCTTGTGAATGGCGTGCCGGTGCTGATCAAGGGAGTGAACCGCCACGAGCACGATCCGGAGACAGGACACACGCTCTCCGTCGCGTCCATGATGGCCGACATCCGGTTGATGAAGCGCTACAACATCAATGCAGTGCGTACCTGCCACTATCCCGATGACCCCCGCTGGTACGACCTCTGCGATGAGTACGGCCTCTACGTGTTGGACGAAGCGAACATCGAATCGCACGGCGTTTGGGACCGGCCCGCTAAGGACCCTGCCTGGCTCGCGGCCTTCATGGAGCGGGTAACGCGGATGGTGGCCCGCGACAAGAATCACGCGTGCGTGATCGGTTGGTCGCTCGGCAATGAAGCGGGGTATGGCCCGAACTTTGGAGCCTGCGCGGACTGGATCCACGCACACGATACCACTCGCTTTGTGCATTACCATCCGGCCTACGACGAGCCGACGGTTGATGTGGTCTCCCTGATGTATCCTACGGTCGCCAGTTTGGCCGCCCATGCTGCGGATACCACAGATATGCGACCGATCATCATGTGCGAGTATGCCCACGCTATGGGTAACAGTCCGGGCGCTCTCAAGGAGTATTGGGAGGTCATTGAGACGTATCCGAAGGCCATCGGCGGATTCGTGTGGGACTGGGTGGACCAAGGACTTCTGCGGACCGAGGAAGACGGCACGACGTGGTATGCCTACGGCGGCGACTATGGTGACGAGCCTAATGACGGCAACTTCTGCATCAACGGCCTGATATGGCCGGACCGGGTACCACATCCTTCGCTTTGGGAAGTCAAGAAGGTATCGGAGCCGGTGCGGGTGGATCCCGTGGACCTGGATGCCGGGACCCTTCGTGTGATCAACCGCTACGGCTTCAGCGATCTGAGCGGGTTGGTGGTGTCTTGGGCCGTGATGCGTGATGGTGTGGTCCTCCAGCAGGGCGCGCTGCCCCAATTGTCGACCCCTGCGGGGCAAAGCGAGGTCGTGACCGTGCCCTACGTGCTGCCTGAGCCGGAGGTGGGGGCCGAGACGTGGTTGACGCTGCGGTTCGCGTTGGCAGAGCCTGCGCCTCGACGGCGTCTGCGCCTCAGACGGCGTCTGCGCTCCAGACGTCGGGTGGGCCCTTGCTGCCGAAGGGGCACGAGGTTGCCTGGGCGCAGTTCCTGCTGCCCGTCGGCGCCCTTCCGGAGGCGAAGGGATCCCAGACGAAGGGAGTGCTCCGGGTGGAAGAGACGGAGGCCCTGATCACGGTTCGGGGAGCGGACTTTGCCGTGACGTTCGACCGGGCCTCGGGGCGTATGGCGGCGTGGGAGAGGTCGGATGGGGAAGGGGGCGGATCTCGCCCGGTCCTTCTCGAAGGTCCCGTCACCCATCTGTGGCGCGCTCCGACCGACAACGATGCGAAGCAGATGGCGGGGCTGTGGCACGATGCCGGCCTCGACAACCTAACCGAGTCAGTACGGACGATGGCGGTCGATCAGGCGCCTCGGACGGCGGAAGCGCCTCGGACGGCGCGCCGATCGGAACCGGCGTTGGCGCCTCGGACGGCGGGGTCGCCCGACGTCGTGCGGATAACCGCGACGATGGCGACGAACGTGCAGGGGGTGACCACCCGGTACGCATACACGATTCACGCCAGTGGGGACGTGATCCTTGAGCATCGTGTGGATGTGGGTGAAGAGGTGCCACCGTTGGCCAGGGTCGGCGTCAAGCTGACCCTACCCGAGGCCGATGAGGTCTTCACGTGGTACGGACGCGGGCCACAGGAGAGTTACGTCGACCGTAAGGAAGGCGCGGCGGTCGACGTCTACCACAGCACGGTGGACGCCGAGTATGTCCGGTACATCAAGCCTCAGGAGTATGGTAACAAGACCGACGTTCGCTGGGCGGCCCTGACCGATGGGGAGGGGCGTGGCCTGCTTGCCGTTGGAATGCCACTTATCGAGGTGAGCGCGCATCATTACACCGCGGCCGATCTTGCCGGTGCCGCTCACACGTATGAGCTGGAACGGCGCCCCGAGATCACGCTGAATCTCGACTTCGCTCAATCGGGGTTGGGCAGCGCAAGTTGCGGGCCGGGCGTCCTGCCACCCTACCAACTCACGGCGAGCGGCTATCGCTATGCGCTCCGGCTTCGTGCTTTGTCGCCCGGCGATGTGCCTGCGCAACTCGCGAGAGGGATCCGGTAGCGGATGACGGATGGGGATCTGCGGCTCAGGGATCAAGACTCATTGAGGGGCATCATGACCGGCAGAGATCGCAACGCCTGGCTCAAGCGTCGGAATCGGGGATTCCACGTCACGATCCGTGACGTGGACTGCCGTGATTTTGACGTCCAGCGCTTCATCGATGATTTGGCCTCGATGCACGCGACGTTCTTCAGCTTCTTTGTCGGCGGGTACGTGACGACCTATCCGACCCGGCTGGCCTATCAGCGAGAGAGTCCTTATCTTGGCGGTCGTGACCTTGCCGGCGAGATCGTTGAGGCTGCCCACGCCGCCGGTATCAAGGCCCTGGGCATGATCGACCTTGGCCAGGTGCCGGAGCAGGCCGCGCGGGATCATCCGGACTGGTGTGCCCAGGATGCAGCCGGACGTCCCGTGGAGCGCGTGCCCGGCCTGTATGCGGCATGTCCCATGGGCGGCTATCAGACCGACTACGCGCCTCAGACGGCGTCCGTGCGCGAGATCGTAGCGGAGATCTTGGGGCGGTATCCGCTCGACTGTGTGAAGTTCGGGGGCGGGAGCTTCGGGTTCTCTCGCTCCATTTGCTACTGTCCCAATTGCCGCCGGAGCTTCTACGAGGAGACCGGGCGTGAGCTTCCATCAGAGGTGAACTGGTCCGACCCCCTATGGCGAACGTATACTGCCTGGCGGATTGAGCATGCCCGCCAACGGGTCGATCAGCTCGGCGAGGTTGTCCACGCTATAGATCCCGACATGCCCTTTATGGGCAACAGTGTCTGCTTTGGGGATCCTGACTGGACGGTGGGTTCGTCGATCGACGTCGAGAGTCAGGCCGCGGTCGCGGACGCCGTCCAGGTGGAAGTTCAGACACGAGCGCGCTACAATGAACGCGAAGCGGATCGGCCACGTGGCAGTATCTGAGCTGGCCCGCCGAGAGTGCGCGATTCATGACGTCGGTCTCCGACACGCCGATCTGGGTGGTGGCTTCCTACTTCCTCGCGTGGCCCTGGCGTCGGAGCGCGATGGCGCCCGCGGAGCAGAAAGTCTATCTGGCCCAGATTGCGGCCAACGGTGCCGATCCGATGGTGAACCTGTCGGGCGGCCCGCCGGCCGTGCACGAGGATCCCCGTGGCTTCGATGTGATTCGCGACCTCTACGGTTTTCTTGCGACGCACCGCGACTACTACGAAGGGGATGCCTCGGGGGCCAACGTTGCTATCGTCTACTCTCTCGATACGCTTGTCTTCTACGGCAGGGACGAGCCCGAGAAGCGGTACGTGAGGGAGATACGGGGAATCGAGCAAGCATTGCACGCGGCGCATATTCCCTTCGATATCATCTCGACGCGGCTCCTAGCGCCGCAGACGGGGCGCCGCCCCGTCTCTACAACGGCGACGGAGCATCCACTCTACGACGGCATCACACCGGCGAGGGGCGACCGCCCTGTCTCTACAACGGAGGCCGTGGGTGAGTTGCTGGACCGCTATGCTGTGCTTGTGTTGCCAAATCTGGCCTGCATGACCGAAGAAGAGGCTGAGGCGATCCGCGGCTATGTCCGGCGCGGCGGCAACATCGTCACCACGTTTGAGACGTCGCTTTGCGACGCTGAAGGCCTTCGGCGCGATGGCTTCCTTCTGGAGGACGTGTTCGGGGTGCGCTACAGCGGTGTCACCCGATCGTCGATGGCGAGTGCAGATCAGGGCTACAAGCAGGTCTACATGGATATCGCCCGACAGCATCCCCTCGTCGATGGCTTGGAGGGAACGTCGGTGCTTCCGATGGGGGGAGACTACTGCACCGTCGCGCGTCGCCCGGCACATCCGTGCCCTTGACGTTGTCGACCCCGTTCATCGTTTTCCCGGAGGGTTACTCCTACCCCACGGCCTCGACATCTGAGGCTGAGATGGGGCACCGCGACGTTTCCACGACGGCGGGCGGCGACCCGTTGGTGATTATCAAGGAGTCTGAGAGCGGTGGGCGCTCGGTATACTTCTCCGGTGCCCTGGGTTCCTTGGCATGGACGGTGCCCTATCCGGATCTGCAGCGATTGATCGCCAACGCCGTACGATGGGCGGCGCACGACGTGCTGCCGCTACGCGTAACGGCTCCGCCGACGTTGCAGGTCTCGCTGCGCACCCAGGCCTCTGCGCGGCGCATGGTGCATCTGATTAACCTGACAGGTGGGGAACGTTTCTTCCGTGAGCTCGTTCCGCTGTACGACGTCATCGTCGAACTGCCGGCGGAGGCCGGGTGCAGTGTCGAGAGGGCATTCATGCTCTCCGATGGCGCCGCGCTCCCCGTCGCGCAAGTCGATGGGGTCTGGAGGGTTACTGTGCCGAGGGTCGTAGACTACGATGTGCTGGTCTTCGAGCTGAGCCAAGACCAGGCCCACTGGCGTGCCCAGCAGACTGGACGATGCGTCCAGCAGACTGGACGATGCGCCCAGCAGACTGGACCACGCGTCCAGCAGACTGGACGATGCGCCCAGCAGACTGGACGATGCGCCCAGCAGACTGGACGACTGATACAGAGAGGGCATTTATGGAAACCACGAAGTTGGGCAGAACCGGGGTGACCGTCAGCCGGTTGGGATTTGGCGGTGCGCCTGCAGGGCTTGCGAACTATCTTGCGGATTACACGCCGGAGGACCGCGAACAACGTGCCGCGGTGATACAGGCGCTCCAGCGTGCCGTCGAGTTGGGCGTCACCTACTTCGACACGGCGCCGGCCTATGGCCAGGGCGCCAGCGAGGCGATCTACGGAGAGGCGTTGGCCGGACTGGGCGACAGCATCTTTGTGGCAACGAAGATCGTCCCGACTGACACGGATGTTCGGGCCAGCGTCGAGGGAAGCCTCGAACGGCTGCAGCGTGATCGCCTCGATCTGCTGCAGATCCACGGGTCCAGCTATCGCAAAGAGCAGGCGGATGCCCTTCTCGCGCCAGGGGGGATGGTGTCACAGATGGAAGCGCTGCGAGACGAGGGGTTGATCCGCTTCCTGGGTTTCACCACGGAGGACAACAACCCGGCGGTCTATCGCTTTATCGAGTCGGGGCGCTTCGACGTGATGCAACTTTGCTACAACTTGCTCTATCAGCATCCGGCAGAGTGGACCCGTCCCTTCGGCACGATGTTCGACGCCGAGGCACAGCAGATGGGTGTCGTGACGATGCGTACGGTCACGTCGGGCCTGCTCCAGCGGTGGATCCAGTGGGCGAACCCGGACAACACCTTCGACTACACCCCCGCACTGCTTCAGTTCGTGCTCTCGAACCCGATGGTGGACGTTGCCCTTGTCGGCATGCGCGACGTTGAGATTCTGGAGGCCAACGTCCGCATCGTCGACGACCTTGAGGGCCGCATCGATCTGCGGGCGCTGCACAGGAAGTATCCCTGATCGCGCGAGGCCGGTGTCGATGTTGACACCCATCGCCGCCAAGTTTATGTACTGCCAACTGAAGGAGGTCCTATGACGAATGGGATAGCCGGGGAGCGCCCCAACTTCGTCCTGATTATGACCGACACCCAGGCCACCAACGTGATTGGGGCCTATGCTTCTGCTAGGGCGCTAGACCTTGGGACGCCGAACATCGACCGGCTGGCCGAGACCGGCATCAAGTTCGAGCATGCCTACACCACGTGCCCTTTGTGTACCCCGGCGCGTGCCGGGCTCTTCACGGGCATTTATCCGCACACGGCTGGGGCATGGACGAATAACCTGCCCCTGGGCGATAACGTCATCACGATGGGACGGCGGTTCAGCGACGGCGGGTACCGGACCGGCTACATCGGCAAGTGGCACCTCGACGGGCACGACTATTTCGGCACGGGGATCTGCCCTGACGGGTGGGATCCCGCCTACTGGTTCGATGGCAAGAACTATCTGGATGAACTGACGCAGGACGAGATCACGCTGTGGCGGCGGGGGTTGAACTCTCCGGCGGATCTTCGTGAGCATGATATTCGGCCGGGGTTCACCTGGGCCCATCGTATCGGTGACCGTGCGATCGATTTCCTTCAACGTCAGGGCGGTGAGCCTTTCCTGCTGGTTGTCTCCTACGACGAGCCGCACCACCCCTACACGTGTCCACCCGAATACGCCGAGAGGTTCATGGACTATGATTATCCTCTCGGCCCGGGGGCCTTCGATACGCTGGAGGACAAGCCTGCACATCAGCGCGAGTGGGCTGAGTCTGCCGCGATCGGTCGGCGAATCCGCAATGGCACGATTCGCGACCCTATGTATTTCGGGTGCAACAGTTTCGTCGACGCCGAGATCGGGCGCGTCATCGACGCGACCCACCGGCTAGCACCCGAGAACACCGTCGTGATTTTCACCTCTGACCATGGCGATATGCTGGGTGCGCACCAACTCACGGGGAAGGGCCCCGTGATGTATGAGGAGATTACCCACATCCCGCTCATCATCGAACTGCCCACTGCCGAGTCAAGCGCTTCCCCTCCCCATCCTTTTGCTCGACTTCTCTCCGAACCTGACCTTGGAGAAGAGGGAAGTCGGCGTGGCGGCGTTGCCACGTTGGTCAGCCACATCGATCTGCTGCCGACGATGCTCGAACTGGCCAGGCTCGATGTGCCGCCGATCCTGGAGGGCGAGAGTCTGGTCCCGCAGCTTCTGGGAGAGGAGGATCCCGATCGGGGCGTTGCCATAGAGTTCCAGCGCTATGAAATCGAACACGATTCCTGGGGCGGGTTCCAGCCGGTGCGCGGTTGGGTGGAGGGGCGGCATAAGCTGGTCATCAACCTGCTCTACAGTGATGAGTTATACGACCTTGCCGATGACCCAGGCGAGGTGACCAACTTGATTGATGATCCCGCAATGGTCGGAGTACGTAATCGGCTCCACGACCGATTGCTGTCGTGGATGTACGAGAAGCGCGATCCCTTCCGAGGCCCGGTCTGGGAGCGGCGCCCCTGGCGTGCTAGCCGGAGACTGCAGTGGCGTGGAGAGTTCCGCCCGCGGCCTGCTGACGGCTATGCGCCGGAGGTGCGCGACTACGATACCGGTCTTCCGACGAAGGGTGTCAAGACAGAGTATGGATAAGCGTTGGGACCCCGTGACATACACAGGGCAAGCTGTTAGCACGTTTGAACGTTTGCACGTTGAAACTAACAGTCCGAACGTGCAAACGTTCAATGTGCTAACGGACTGACACGACTAACTATCAGGAGGGAAGAGAGATGACGTCAGCGACATTTCGGATCAGCGCTTTTGGCGATGAAATTGCGCCGGATCTGGACGAGCAGCTTACGACGTTGGGGGAGCTGGGGGTGGGGCGCCTCGACCTGCGCGGCGCGTGGGGCAAGAACGTGCTCCATATGGACGACGAGGACCTCGACCAAGTCGTGAAGGTCTGCGCGGACTCACGGCATTGTACGTCGCCTGTCTCGGAAGCCCGATCGGTAAGTCGCCCATCATGCAGCCGATCGAGGTTGAGATGGAGAACCTGCGCAGGATCTTCAGGGTCGGCGAGATCGTCGGCTGCCGTAACGTGCGGCTCTTCTCTTTCTACCCTCCTGATACAAGCACCAACGCCGCGTATGACCAGTACGTCGAGGCCTCCACCGAGCGTCTGAGCAAGCTCGCCGGGATGGCCGAGGAAGCGGGCTTTGTCCTGCTGCTGGAGAACGAGAAGGGGATCGTCACCGACACGCTTGCGCGTTGCGAGACGGTGGTCAAGGCGGTCGACAGTCCGAATCTGCGCTTTCTCTGGGATTCGGCGAACTTCATCCAGGTCGGAGAGGCCAAGGTCGTCGAGCGCGGATGGCCGATGCTCGGCGATGCTATCGGCTACGTTCACATCAAGGATGCGGTGTTGAGTGATGGGCACGTTGTCCCTGCGGGTGAGGGGGATGGTCAGCTTTCGCTTCTGCTGACTCACCTGAAGGCGAGCGGATATCAGGGGATCCTTTCACTGGAGCCCCACCTGAAGATTGCCGGTCACAGCACCGGATTCAGCGGCGCCGACGGGATGCAGATTGCCGTCACCGCGTTGCGCAAGGTGATGGTCGAGGCCGGGTGCGTCGAGGCAAAATGACGGAACGTCAACGTACCACGAAAATCGTGCTGATCGGTGCCGGGAGCGCGGTCTTCACCAAAGGGCTCGTGGCCGACTTGATCCAGTCACCGGCACTGGGGCCGTGGGTGCTGGGCCTTGTCGACATCGATCCTGAGGCGCTGGAGACGGCAGAGGGGCTGAGCCGGCGCATGGTGGAGGCGACGGGCGCCGATATCGACGTCCAGGCCTCCGAAGATCGCCGCGATCTCCTGCCCGGTGCGGACATCGTTGTTTCGACGATCGGCGTCGGCGGTCGTCGCGCCTGGGAAGCCGATGTCTTCATCCCGCGGACCTACGGGATCTACCAGCCGGTAGGCGAC
Organism: uncultured Chloroflexia bacterium; assembly: GCA_963751345.1. GTDB lineage: Bacteria > Chloroflexota > Anaerolineae > B4-G1 > SLSP01 > PWVB01. Next base: position 85,233 of record CAVVUS010000027.1, on the reverse strand, counting down.
ACCGTGATGCCGGGAGGTATTTCGCGCGCCATGCGGATGATTCCGGCGCTGGTCGGGATCGCCCGCGACGTGGCCGAACAGTGTCCCCGTGCCTGGTTTTTCAACTACAGCAACCCGATGACGGCTAACTGCTGGGCGGTGCGCAAGGCCACGGGCGTGCCCGTTATTGGGCTGTGTCATGGCACTTTCGACGTCAGCCGGCAGCTAGCCCAGTTTGTGGGGGCACCCCCGGAGGAGACGATGCGTCCAGCGGACGCGCCTCAGACGGCGTGGACGGTGCGTCCAGCAGACTGGACGGTGCGCTTTGCGGGCCTGAACCACCTGACCTTCATCCACGACCTTCGGTGGCGCGGGCGCGATATGTGGCCTGTGGCTCGCGAACGACTGGGCGATGGCTCGGCTTCGCCTTCCACCTTCGGCATCGACAATCCGTTCTCCTGGTCGCTCTTCGAGGCCTATGGAGCGTATCCCTCCGCAAACGATCGGCACGTCACGGAGTTCTTTCCCGAGCGATTCCCCGGTGGACGTTACTACGGCAAGACGCTGGGGGTTGATGCCTATTCGTTCGAGGGCACGATCGCCGCGGGGGACCGAGACTACGCCCGGATGCGAGCCCAGGCATTGGGGGAGGAGCCGCTGGATGCGTGGATCTTCACGCACACGGTGGGCGAGCATGAGCAGTTGCTGAACATCATTCGTGCGATTCGCTACGATACCCGTGAGGTTTTCGCGGCCAACTTGCCCAACCAGGGGACTGTGCCCAGCCTGCCCGACGATGCCATCCTGGAGATCCCCGCCGTCGCGACGCGCGGTTGGCCTCTTGCCGATCCAGACGCCGGATTTCTCCGATGAGCTGGCAGGCGTTATCTCGCGAAGACTGGCATCGACGCGTCTCACGGTCGAAGCAGCGCTAACCGGAGACCGGAGGCTTTTCGTGGAGGCTTTGCTTCTGGATGGCGCGATCACGGACCGCGGCGTGGCAGCGTCGATGATGGAGGACCTGCTGGCGGCGCACCGAGCGAATCTACCGAACTTCTTTCCATAGAAATCGGGGGCAAGCGTGGACACACTTATTGAGGAGCGACTGCGTACGGCGCGTGCACAGCTACAGGAGCACCTGACCCGGGGGATCATGCCCTTCTGGACGCTGCGCGGTGTCGATCAGGACTACGGCGGCTATCTGACCTGTTTCGATGCCAACGGCGAACTCATCGAGGATGACACCGCGCCTCGGACGGCGTCCGCGCCTCAGACGGTGTTCGATAAGCATATCGTCACGCAGACCCGCCTGATCTGGGGATTCTCCACCTTCCATATGATCGATCCCGACGACGATCGTTATGTCCCCTACGCACGCCAGGGCGTCGACTTCTTCATCGATCATTTCTGGGATGTGGATCACGGCGGCTGGGCGTGGAAAGTGGCGCGCGACGGCACGATGATCGACAATGGCAAGCTGGTCTATGGTCAGAGTTTCGCCATCTACGCTCTCGCCACGTATTATCTCGCCACGGGCGACGAGCGTGGGCTTGGACTATGCGGAGCGCACGTTCGATCTGCTGCAGCGATACTGTGTCGACACCGCTCGCGGCGGCTACTACGAGAACCTGGAGCCCGATTGGCAGCTCTCGCCGGGGGGCTTCTGCGCGGGGGATCGGAAGTCGCTGGATATCCACATGCACCTGTTGGAATGCTTCACGGTCCTGGCGCAAGCATCCGGCAAAGAGGTCCACCGCCGCCGGCTCCAGGAAGTCATCGACGTGATCCTCACGCACATGGTCGATATGGAGAACGGCTGCGGTGGTAACCAGTACGATCTGAACTTCCGCCCCATCCCGGCAATCGCGATCCGGCGGACGTGGAACGCCGACCGCGAGGGCGAGTCGGTCGAAGCACCGACTGATACAACCTCCTACGGGCACAACGTGGAGTTGGCCTGGCTCCTGGTTCGGGCCGGCGAGGTGCTGGGCAAGCCACGGGACGCCTATGAAGGCGTGGTTCGCCATCTGGTGGATCACTCGCTAGCCTATGGCCTCGACCGCGAGCATGGGGGCGTCTACCGCGACGGACCGCACGCAGGGCCTGCTCTGGTGCGCGACAAGGAGTTCTGGCAGAATGCAGAGGCGCTCGTGGGCTACCTTGACGCCTATGAGATCACGGGCGATGCGAAGTACTTCGAGGCGTTCGACCTTGTCTGGTCGTTCGTATGGGAGCATATGATCAACCATAGACTGGGTGAATGGATGACGCTGCTGAGCGAGACCGGTGACCCGCTGGTTGCGGCAATCGGCAACCCATGGAAGGCGTGTTACCATTCGGGGCGTGCGACCCACGAGGCCATCTTGCGGATCGATATGATCCTGGCCCACAGATGAGCTGTCCCTTCGATGCCCACACCCACCTTCGTTAGCCTGGTCTGTACACCGGAGAGCTACAGGAATGTTGAGTTCTCAGGAGTTCGGTGGCTCGACCGGGACGCTGACTATCACCTTGCTGAGGCTCTCTGGTCGCCTGAAGCTCCATTATCCAGGCGAATCTGGGAGGATGCCCATCAGGATGGCTATCGGTACTGTGGCTTTGTCGCCGGTGGGCAGGTGGTTGCGATCGCAGCCGAGTGGCGGTATTCGGATGAAGCCTGGGAGACGGCGGCGGTCAGGACGCCGGAGGGTTTCCGCCGGCAGGGCTACGGGAAACGGGTAGTTGCGTTTGTTACGTCCCACATCCTGGCGTCCGGACGAGTGGCAACGTGTCATACCGCATCCGACAATGTGGCTATGATCCGCACTGCGGTTAGTGTCGGCTTCGTACCGGCATAGGTTCAGCCGTGGGCGTTCCTTTGATGACCGGGCTGGGTGGGCTTACGCCCCGAGTCCCCTTAGGGGAGGATGCATGAGAGACGTGACTGTCGCGATGGTGGCTTTAGGGGGCTACGGGAACACCTATCTCGCACGCCTGTTCTCCGACCGTGAGGGATTCCGGCTCGTCGCCGGGATCGATCCGGATCCGCGTGGGTGTCGCTTCCTGGACGCATTCCAGGAGCGTCAGATTCCGATCTATCCTGATCTGGATCACTTCTACGCGGCATCCTCGGCCGAGTTAGTGGTCATTGCCGCACCCATCCATCTCCACCGCCCCTTCACGGAGACTGCGTTGGCGCACGGGTCGAACGTCTTGTGTGAAAAGCCCGTGACCGCGACGATCCAGGACGCTTTGCGGATGGCGGAGGCGGACGACGCTGCAGAGGGCTTTGTCGGGATTGGCTACCAATGGTCCTTTTCGCGCACGATGCAGGCGCTGAAGGCCGATATTATGGCCGGGGTGCTGGGCAAGCCGCTGCGTTTCCGGACCAAGGTGCTCTGGCCTCGGCCCCTCTCCTACTACCGTCGCAACAACTGGGCTGCCAAGTTACGAGCGTCGAACGGGGATTGGATCCTGGATAGCCCGGTCAACAACGCGACGGCCCACTATCTGCACAACTGCTTCTACGTCCTGGGGCCAACGCGCGAGACCAGTGCGCGCCCGGTCGACGTGCAAGCCGAGCTTTACCGCGCGAACGAGATCGAGAACTACGATACGGCCGCGTTGCGGTGTCATACCGAGGAAGGCGTAGAGATTCTCTTCTATACATCTCATTCGGTACACGAGAACATCGGTCCCGTGCTGAGCTACGAGTTCGAGGATGCCGTGGTCGATTATGCCGCATACGGCAACCCCGTTCTCGCGCACTTCACGGACGGGCGCGTCAAGGACTATGGAGATCCCTTCGCCGACGAGGATCAGAAACTCTGGGATGCCATCGACGCTGCGCGTGGCAGCCACGCGGCGCGTGGCGATCCACGCGATGGCACCGGCGCGCCGCTGGCATGCGGGATTCGCGCGGCGATGTCGCATACTCTGGCCGTCAATGGAGCACAGGAGTCGGTCACATCGATCGGGGAGTTCCCCGATTACCTGGTGAACCATGAAGCACGGGGCGATGACGCCCCCAGCAGACTGGACGATGACGCGCCCAGCAGACTGGACGACGCCCTGATTTGGGTGAAAGGACTCCAGCAAGCCCTGGAGACGTGCTATGATCAGGGGGTGTTGCCGTCGGAACTGCCACGTGATTTTGACGTTCCGTGGGCGCACGCAGGGCGTGTGGTCGACCTGCGTAATTACACGCACTATCCGGCGTCTGAACGTTAAGACGTTTGAACGTTTAGACGTGTGGATATGCCAACGGTCAAGTGCCTTCTCCGGTTTCGGGTATCCAAGATAAGGAGTGTCTGGGCTCGTGGACCGGACAATAACCATCCGAACGCATGATCTGACGAAGCGATACCGAACGCGGCAGGGCCCGGTTCTGGCAATTGATGGTGTCACGCTCCAGGTCCGGCGCGGTGAGACGTATGGACTGATTGGCCCCGACGGTGCCGGAAAGACGACGACGGTGCGGGTTATCCTGGGATTGCTCTCCAGGACCTCCGGCGAGAGCGAGATCCTGGGCTATGATTCGATGCGCGATATCTACGCGATCCGCGAACGCGTGGGCTACATCGCCCAGCAGTTTGCGCTGCCCGGAGATCTGACGGTCATGGAGAACATGCGCTTCTTCGCGAACGTCCAGGGCGTGAGCCGCGAGGCCCAACGGCGGCGCGTCCCCGAGCTTCTGGGGTTCGCAGGTCTCTCCGATTTCACAGACCGACCGGCGAAGCAGCTGTCAGGCGGGATGAAGAAGAAGCTGGCGCTGGCCTGCAGTCTGATCCACGAGCCACAGGTCGTGATGTTGGACGAGCCTACGCTGGGTGTTGACCCTGTGAGTCGCCGCGAGTTCTGGAATCTCCTGGGGAGCCTGCGCGCTGAAAAAGGGGTCACGATCTTTGTCTGCACGCCGTATATGGATGAAGCCGAGCGATGCAACTGGGTCGGCCTGATGTATCGGGGCCGGCTGATTGCTCACGACTCGCCGGATGTCATCAAAACGATGGTGCCCGGTCATCTCCTGGAGTTTGTGCCCTCTCCGTTTGTGCCCGCCAAGCGCCTGGTCGCCGGGCTGGCGGGCGTGAAGGAGGTGCAGACGTATGGTGTGATGCTTCACGTCTTCGTGGATGACCCAGCGCAACGCCGCCCGGAGATCGAGGCGGCGCTCACGGCCGAGGGGATCTCCTACCAGGGGATGCGGGAGATCGCGCCGCGGATGGAGGAGGCCTTTATTTCGCTGATCAGGGCACGCGCCGCGGACGGCGGAGGCGCCTCAGACGGCGGAGCGACTCAGACGGCGCAAGCGCCTCCACGAAGCAGACGATCGCCCTCCCACGAGTAGGGCGGAGGCGATGAGGGGCGAGCGCGGATCGAGGGTCGTGACGGCGCGGATGCGGAGCACCCGATCATCGTCCGCAATCTCACCAAGACCTTTGGCGATTTCACAGCCGTCGAGGATGTGAGCTTTCACGTCAACCGTGGCGAGGTCTACGGGTGGTTGGGACCCAATGGCGCGGGAAAGACGACGACGATTCGGATGTTACTCGGGCTCATGCGACCGACATCCGGCGAGATGCGCGTCTTGGGGTATGATCCCTCAAAGCAGGCCAAGGCGATGCAGGCTCACGTGGGCTATATGTCCCAGCTCTTCACGCTCTACAAAGACCTCACCGCCATGGAGAATATCCGCTTCTACGGCCAAGCGTATGGGCTTTCAGGAGCATTCTTACGTCAGCGCGAGACCCAGATCCTGGAGATGGCCGGGCTTGAGGGGCGTGCGCATTCCCTGACCGCAAATCTCTCGGGAGGGTGGAAGCAGCGGCTGGCGCTTGGGTGCGCAATCGTGCACGAGCCGGAAGTTGTCTTTCTCGACGAGCCCACGGCGGGCGTCGACCCGATCAGTCGCCGGGAGTTCTGGGATCTGATCTACGGCATGGCCAAGGGCGGCGTGACGGTGCTTGTGACGACACACTATATGGACGAGGCGGAGCTGTGCCAGCGGGTCGGTTTTCTGAGCCGGGGAAGGCTGATTGCGCTCGATACGCCGGATGCACTAAAGGCGACCCGCATGCGTGGCCGGGTACTTGAGATCGACACCGATGATGCCGATGGTGCGATGAGGATCTTGACGGCAGCCCAGGATACGGGGCAGCTCCCGCTCGAGGAGGTTGCGCTCTATGGGGCGCAGATCCACGTGGTTGTGCCTGAGGCGCCCGGGACGGCGGGGACTTCGGAGGCCGAGGTAGCGGCGGTGTTGTCAGAGGGTGGCGTTACGGTGAATGGTATTGCCTGGATCGCTCCGACGCTGGAGGATGTCTTTATCTCGGCGGTGAAGCGGGAATCGACGAGTGGGCGAAATCGCGAATGAGTGAGAGTGTGAGATGAAGAGGAGAGGGCACGCCTCGAATGGCGTTCGCGCCTCAGACGGCGTTCGCGCCTCAGACGGCGTTCGATTGCTGATCGTCGTGGCCGTGCTGGCCATGGGGGCCGTTGCATTGTATCTGAGCGGCATCATACCGGGGGTGTCTTGGAGCAACCTGCCTCTGCTCGGCAAACTACTGCGACATGACCTGGGAGTATCGCAGGATCTGTCGCCGCTCACCGCATCGGGCGTGATGCAGGCCAGGCAGGTCTCGGTGGCCAGTGAGTTTGGGGGTCTCGTGGCTGATGTGGCTGCGCGGCAGGGGGATTCGGTGGCGCTTGGCCAGCTCGTCGTCCAGCTCGACACGGCGATGCTCGATGCGCAGATCGCGGTCGCCGAAGCGGGGGTCGCTGCTGCCGCAGGCTGGACTCGCACAGGCCCAAGCGGGCGCCAGGCCAGGGCAGATTGCGGTGGCTGAGGCCCAATTGGCGCAGGTTGAGGTGGCGCAAGTGGCCGCGCAACGTGCCGTGAGCGATACGCAGGCGTTGCTTGCGTCGCCTCAGGATATCGATCTGCAGATTGCGGTGACCCGCGGCCAACTGGCGGCAGCCCAGGAGCGAGCCGCGGAGGCCGTGGCTCAGAAAGACGCTGTGGAGGTGGCGAAAGCTGCGTTCGATGAGGCGTATATCCGTTTTGATGGTGGAGGACGGCACAAATTCGAGGTGGCCAACGGCACGGTGGCAGGACCTCATCACCGACGCCCTGCCTGATGAGCTGGTCGACCAGCTGCCGGCCGATTGGGGGGACGTGCTGCCGGGGGTTGTGGACCGCACGTTTACATACAATGACTACGAACTCCACTTGGATCAAGGCAACTACGAGCTGTATGTGTACAAGAACATTGTCTTTCCCCTAGATGCGCAGTCACTTCCGAACCTATGGTGGCAGTCGTGGGTCGGGGTGAACGCTGCTGCAGCGAAAGTAGATGGGTTGGAGGCCAAACTCAACCAGCTCTATATCCAGAGGGCCAACCCCCAGGCCACTCAGGCACAGCTCGATGAGGCGCTGTCTGCGCAAGCGCAGCTGGCAGCGCAGGCGGTGCTTGCCCAGACCCGGGTCGACGCGTTGCGTGCGGGTATGAGCGTGGAGGAAATAGCGGCAGTCAAAGCGCGGGTGGACCAAGTCTACGCCGGTGTTGAGGCGCTGCAGAGAGAGCGGGAGATGCTGTCGCTCACAGCCCCGATCTCAGGGACCGTCGTTGAGATCCTGGCACACCCAGGCGAGATCGCTGCGAAGGGTGCCCCGTTGATCTCCATAGCCGATCTGACGGATATGACACTGACGGTCTACATCCCTGAGACACGCGTGGGCGAGATCCAGTTGGGCCAAGCGGTTGAGGTGACTGTAGATGGCGTTCGCGCCTCAGACGGCGTTCGCGCCTCAGATGGCGTTCCGGGCCGTACTTTCACGGGTCACGTGAAGTACATCTCGGACCAAGCAGAGTTCACGCCGCGAAATGTGGCGACGGTCGAGGAGCGTGAGAATCTTGTATTTGCCGTCGATCTTCACTTGGACAACCCAGAGGGCCTCCTGAAGCCGGGTATGCCCGCCGACGTGCGCTTTATCCAAGGGGACGCCCAGCCATGACTGAGGGAGCAGTGAGTCGGAGGTCGACGCGGCACAGGGTGGTGTCGGCGATCAGCGTAGTGGTGGCACTTTTGGCTGCCGGTTGTGCAGGCACGCCGCAGACGACGTCCGCGCCGCAGGCGCCGTCTGCGGCTCTTTCTCCGTTGACGGCGTCGGGAACGATTCGAGCTACGGAGATCCGCCTGGCCAGCGAACTCGGCGGCCGGGTCACGAGCGTCAACGTCCGGGAGGGTGAGACAGTTCGGGCCGGCGAGGCTCTCGTGGCCCTGGATACGACCCCGTGGGATCTGCAGCTTCTGCAGGCAGAGGCGGCCGTCGGTGTCGCGCGTAGTGATCTCGAGGTGCTGCGCGCAGGGCCGCGGGCCGAGGAGACCGCGGCTGCGCGTGCAAAGGTGGTCGCCGCCGAGGCAAAGCGTGACGGTCTATTCACGGCATGGCAGAACGCGCTGGATGTGGTCGATAACCCCCTGGATCTGGAGGCGCGAATCGTTGACGCTCGCTCCCAGGTCGCACTTGCAGTGCAGGAGGTTGAGCTGGCTGAAGCGCAGTTAGCCCAGGTTCAGATGACGAGGGACATCAAATCCCAGGGCACGACGGAACGACAGGCTGCGGACTACCAGGTCGCCGCCGCCGAGCACGCCCTGGCCGCCGCGGAGGCCGATCAGGGAACGGCGCAGGCACTCCTTGATCAGTTGTGGTGGATTCACAGCAAGCCCCTGGGCTACATCGCTCAGGCCGACGCGGCCGAGGGTCAGTATCATGCCGCCGCCGCCGAGGTTGCGGTAGCCAGTGCGCAGTTAACGGACACGTTGGCCGGGCCGACCGCCGAGGAGGTGGCCGTTGCCGAAGCCAAAGTGCTTCAGGCCGAGGCCCAGGTTGCTCTCCTGCATCTCAAGATCGATCGCTGTATCCTGGCAAGCCCGATCGATGGCATAGTTATGGCACAGGTAGTGCAGGCGGGCGAATTGGCCGCTCCGGCAGCAACGCTCCTCACGCTGGCCGATCTCCATACCGTGACGCTCGAGGTCTATGTGCCCGAGAATCAGGTTGGACAGGTGCGGTTGGGGCAACGCGTCGAGACCAGCGTAGATGCGTTCGCCGCCCAAGACGGCAGGCCGGGGCAAACCTTTGAGGGGCAGGTTGTCAAAATCGGTGCAGAGCCGGAATTCACGCCGCGCAACGTCGCGACGGCTGAAGAGCGGCTGAACACTTTCTATGCCGTCGAGATCGAACTGCCCAACCCGCAGGGCCTCCTGAAGCCGGGAATGCCCGCCGACGCTGTGTTTATCCCCTGAGCATCACGCTCTAGACGAGCCGCCGCCCCGCCTCCACAATTCTGAGAGGCCGCTCTCTACGATTGTGGGACCGAGCCGCTGTCGGGCGACCAGGGGTAGGAGCTCCGCTGTAGAGGTGAGGATGAGATGGGCGCCGGCACGCCGGAGTTCGACTTCCTCCCCGAATCCACACAGAACGCCGATCGCCCATGCACCCGCACGGCGGGCGGCGAGCATATCCACGGGAGTATCTCCCACCATGACGCAGTCCGACGGCTCCAGACCGAAGTGGTGGACCGCGTAGGCCACGGGCTGCGGGTGCGGCTTGAGCCGCGGTGTCGTTTCCTGGGTCACGCACAGGGGAAAGATCGACTCGAGTTCGTGCTGGCGAAGAAAGAGGGCTGCGTCCTGCCGCAGTCGTGTAGAGACCACCGCAAGGTTACCCAGCCTCGCCAATTGCTCAAGAAGGGGTTTGACTCCCTTGACGATTCGGAAAGTGGGTTTCACCTGCATACTGAGGCGTCTCCGCAGCGCGAGAACCTGGCGATCGAGTCCGACGATATCAGCCATTGTGAGCATGCGGTTCATCGGCGTTTCACCCATCATGACCAGGCGGCGCGCGAGCTTTTGCGCGCGCTGATCGCCAATCAGGCGAAGCTTGCCGGCCAGGCTGTCCACGGCCTGGTCATCGGTGTCCATCAGCGTTCCGTCGAGGTCGAAGAACCAACCCTTGATGGTCTGAAGAGGAATCGGGGGGACAGACATCGATGATCTAGAAGAGACCGGCTGCAACGCTGGCCAGCCCGATGAGTAGAGCGGCCAAGAATAGGGCAAAGGTGATCGTCATGCCCTTCTCACGCTTGCGGCGCTCTTCTTCCCATGCGGCGTGGCGTTGTTCGTCACTCCCCCGCATCTTCCCGATCATCGTGACGCCGCGTCCGGCATCCAGCAGGAAGGGGAGCACACTCGCCACGCTCAGAATGATGGCGGAGACACAGAGCGCATCGGACCAGACTCTGTCCGAAAAGCCGGAGCTGATCAGCGTATAGAGGAGGGTGATCACAAGGTCGGCGCCCAATACCACACCTACCGTCTGCCAGAAGCGCGGACCCCTTGCCCGGTCCTTCTCCGAGGGGGGCGGTCCTTCGGACGGGGAAGGAGGGGCGGGCGGGATGTGCTCAGAAGACATCGTCAATCCTTCCGATAGGCGCTTCAGAACGGCGGGACTCTCGGAGGGGGCTGTCTCGCCGGTGTTGATCGAGCGCAATAGCTCCTCCGCGACAACGCGGTTGACCTTTCGAGACTGCCCTTTCATCTCTTCGGCCACGATGCCCAGATCCTCCAGCAGCTCCATCAGCCTCGCCGCACGCGTATAGCCGATGCGCAGCCGGCGCTGCAAGAGCGATGTCGAAGCCCGATTCTCTGCGAGGAAGACTTCCACACACGCAGGCACCAGCTCGTCGTCGAACTCGAATTCCGACGACGTGGGCTCTTCGAAAGTCGGGAAGAGCTGCGGCTGGGTGGCGGCAATCTCTTGAAGGCCCGCCGCATCGACCTCGAGCCCGTGGGCGTCTCGCGACCTCGCCCCGGGGCCGAGCTGATTCCCTCGGGCTCGACGGCCGTGCGCCAGAACCTGATCAGAGTCTCTATTTCCTGGTCGGAGACGAATGCGCCCTGAAGTCTCAGGGGCTGGCTGACGTCAGGGGGGACGAACAACATATCGCCGCGTCCCAGCAGCCGCTCTGCGCCCGGTACGTCCAGGATGACGCGAGAGTCGACAGACGAGGCGACTGCGAACGCGATGCGTGCGGGAAAATTGGCCTTGATCAAGCCGGTGACCACGTCAACGCTCGGTCGTTGGGTCGCAATAATGAGGTGGATGCCCGTTGCCCGCGCCATCTGGGCGAGACGGCAGATCACGCGTTCCGCCTCATCGGGAGCCTGCATCATCAGATCGGCGAGCTCATCGATGAGGACGGCGATGTACGGGATAACGAGCTGTGATCCGCTCTTCCTGACTCGGCGATTGTAGTCGTCGATGTTGCGCGCACCCTCACTGGCAAAGCGCCGGTAACGGCTGTCCATTTCCTTCATGACCCAGCGCAGCGTCGGCACAACGCGATCTACGTCCGCGATGACCGGTGCCAGAAGGTGTGGGATGCCGTTGTACTGCGTGAGTTCAACGCGTTTCGGATCGACGAGGATGAGGCGCAGGGTGTCGGGTGAATTCTGCAGCAGAAGAGCCGTGATGATGGCGTTCACGCAGACGGACTTCCCGGCACCGGTCGCGCCGGCGATCAGGAGGTGCGGCATCGCCCGCAGGTCGGCAGCTACTGCCTGTCCCGAAACATCCTGACCCAGACCGAGGCGCAGATGCCCCTTCAGACCGGCGAAACTGTCCGAATCCATAACGTCGCGCAGCGCGACGACTGCTGCCTCCTCATTGGGGACCTCGATACCGACCAACCCCTTGCCCGGAATCGGCGCCTCGATACGGATGCTTCTGGCAGATAGCGCGAGCGCCAGGTCATCGGCAAGATTCACGATCTTGCTGACCTTGACCTTCGTGCTCTTGCCACCACGACCGGGAATGAAGAGGGGCTCGGCCCCGAACTGCGTGACCACGGGTCCTTGGTTGATCTCGCTAACCCGGACCGGCGCACCCAGGCTGGCCAACGTGTCCTCGATGATGTGGACCTGCTTGCGAATCAGATCTTCGCTGTATGATTGTTCGCTGCCCTCTATCAGGATGTCAGACATCACGGGCAGCCGCCAGGTCTGGGTCCCTACTGCGAGGGGAGCCAGGTCGATCTCGCCACTCGGATGTGTTTCGCCGTTGCCGTTACTGGGGCGAGACGCAACGTTGATGGTAGGCGGGGTGCGCGCCGCCGCATCCGTCTCCCATCGCTGTCCCTCGCGCGGTCGGCGGGCGTGGGGGCGGGCCGGCCGGGACCACCGATGATCACCGGGCCAATGTCTGCGAAGTCGCCATCCTCCGACCCAAGGAGTTCCGTGGGAATCTGCTTCTCGGAAATGTCCTGGCGGCCTGTGCCTCTTCGCGCGCCCGATCGTTCCGCCTCGCGCCTGGCGCGCCACTCGGCAATCGTACGCACCGCTTCGGCGGGGGAAACGGCAGCCGTGAGGGCGAGGACGGCAATCCAGCCGATCAAGAGTGCGAAGACGAGCCCAGCCGGCCCAAGCCACTTGATGCCGGCGCCCAAGAGTACGGCGCCCAGTAGACCTCCACCAACGCCTGCGCGCCCGAGGCTCAGTATGTCGACCTCGGGCCAGACGAGGCTGACCGCGAAGTGCAGTGTGGTCAAGAGGACGAAGAAGCCCAGCACAACCCCGAGGATCTGTCCCGGGTGTGCCGTGGGGATACGATCCCCGAAATGGCGCAGCACCAGCCAGAGCCCGAGCGCGCCGAGAAAGACTGGTACGGCAAAGCGCCCCCAGCCGAAGACGCGCTTCAGTAGCGTGATCCACCACTGCGTCAGCACACCTTGCTGGGCAGACACCATACTGAGGATCGTCAGCGCCGAGAGCACGACCAGTCCCCAGCCCAGGATATCCAGTTTCTGGTCCTTGCTGAGACGCTGCCACAGGGTCGGCCCAGGAGCAGGTTTGCGGCGCGTACGACTCCGGTTGGACGTGCGCTTGCCGGACTGCGATGACGAAGAACGGCGCCGCGTCATGCTCTCCTCGCTTCGCTGCGGGAGCCACTTTGGCAGTGCGACCCCAATTGCCTCTCGGACTGAACGCACCTGGATCGCCTCCAGACCCCTTGGCAGAGTGAGCTCGGTGCGCCCAAGTCGCCTGGGAATGATAGCCTTGCTGAACCCCAACCGCGCTGCCTCGTTAAGCCGCGGTTCGAGCTGGCCGACGGAACGGACCTCGCCGGAAAGCCCAACCTCCCCGACCAGGGCCACGTCCGCAGGAATCGGCTGATCCCGCAGACTGGAGGTAAGGGCCAGAACGACCGCGAGATCCACCGCGGGTTCCTCCACTTGCAGCCCACCCACGACGTTCGCAAAGATGTCTTGCTCGCCGAGGTTCAGGCCAACGCGACGGGTCAATACCGCGATGGTCAGCAGCAGGCGGTTGAAGTCCAGGCCATTGGCGGTGCGCCTTGGATTTCCGAATGCCGTGGGGCTGGCCAGCGCCTGAACTTCCACCAGCAGAGGACGTGTGCCCTCAATGGTGATGGCCACTGCTGAGCCGGGAACGTTGACCATCCGTTCGGCGAGGAAGGCCTCCGATGGGTTCTCGACCTCGATCATACCGCGAGCCTGCATCTCAAAGACGCCCACCTCTGAGGTGGCGCCAAAGCGGTTCTTCACGCTGCGCAGCAGGCGATATGCGTGAAACGGATCTCCCTCGAGATAGAGCACGGTGTCGACAATGTGCTCCAGTACCTTGGGGCCTGCGATGGAGCCCTGCTTTGTCACGTGACCCACGATGAAGACCGGGATGCCACGCAGCTTTGCCCAGCGCTGGAATCGGCTGGCCGATTCGCGCACCTGGCTGACGTTTCCTGAAGAGGAGGTGAGATCCTCCGTGTGCATCGTCTGGATGGAGTCGATCACGAGCGCCCGGAGGTTGGGATGCATCGCGTCAGCGTGGGCCAGGATTGTGCCGACCTCCGTCTCGGACAGCAGATGTAACGGGTCGCCCTCGATCCCAAGCCGGTCGGCTCGCATCCGTATCTGCTGGGGCGATTCCTCCCCGGATACGTAGAGCACCGGCAGCCGGGCGTCTCCCAGGCTCGCAGCAACCTGGAGCAGCAGAGTCGACTTACCGATGCCGGGCTCGCCTCCAATCAGTACAATGGAACCTGGCACCAGGCCGCCCCCCAGAACCCGTGAGAATTCGCCCAACGGGACCGGTATGCGTGGCACCGACCCGATATCCACCTGACTGAGAGGTTGGGGGCTTTGTACCCCATAGGGTGGAGCGACCGCGCTCGCTGCGCCGGGCTCGGGCTCGATCACGGTCTCGACCAGGCTGTCCCACGCGCCACAATTGGGGCACTTGCCCATATGTCGGACGAAGCTCCAATTGCATTGCTGGCAGACCCAACGGGTATCCTGTTTCGGCATAGACTCACTCTCTCTAGACCATGATACCAGAACGGATATTCTATCGCAAGGGGGATTTTATGATTTCTACCGCGAAACAGGGGAAAAGCAAACGATTTGCGGGTGCCAACCTTGCGTGTTCGTCTCCCGAGCTTAACATACCAGGGTTAGTCAGCAGGGAGGAAGTGATGACCGAATCCGAAGCCCCAAAGTTCCTGGCGGACGCAATGCTGGGCAGCCTCGCACGGTGGCTGCGCATCTTGGGATTCGACACACGCTATCTCCAGGGCGATGATGCCATGATCGCGTACCGTGCCCGGGCAGAGGAACGGATCCTTTTGACCCGAGACCGGGAGCTGGCTCGCAGGAGAGGGGTAGTGTCCATCCTGATCGCGTCTCAGTCGCTGCCGGAACAGCTCGCACAGGTCTTGACTCGAGGTGGGCATGTCGCCGCCCGTGGGGGCGCCCCGGTGTATGGAATGTAACGGGATTCTTGAGCCGCTGACGTGGGAGGCCGCCGCGGCGGTCGTGCCGCCCTACGTGGCCCAGACTCAGCGCGAGTTTCACCAGTGCTCCGAATGTGGTAGAATCTACTGGAAGGGAACGCACTGGGACGGCATCAAGTCTCAGATTGACCGTGTCATCGCGGATGTGGGGCAGCATAACTCAACCTGACGGGAAAGTTTGGTTGACAAATCGTTCGCCCCGGATATAATCACTGAGCAGCCGACCCTGCGAGGGCTCGGCTCCTATTGTGTATTAGGGAGGAAAGACGTGTACGCAGTTATCAAGACCGGGGCACATCAGTACAAAGCATCCGTTGGGGACGAACTCATCGTAGAGCGTCTCCCTTACGAGGTGGGCGCACAGGTCGAGCTGGGCGAGGTCTATCTGGTGGCTGACGACGAAGGCGTTGCGGTGGGGCATCCTACCGTTGAGGGAGCATCGGTCCGTGCGACCGTCCTGGAGGAATTCCGGGGCCCGAAGATTCGCATCTTCAAGTACAAGCCAAAAGAGCGCTACCGACGTCGCATGGGCCATCGTCAAACCTACATGCGCTTGCGTATTGACGAGATTTCAAAAGGAGCATAGCGATGGCACGCAAGAAGGCAACAGGTACTAACGGTCGCGACAGCAACGCCAAGCGCCGTGGTGTCAAGAAGTATGGTGGCGAACGCGTTCGTGCCGGGAATATCTTGGTGCGCCAGGTTGGCGAACATCTTAAGGCGGGCACGAATGTTGGACTGGGCAAGGACTTTACCCTCTACTCGCTGGTCGACGGCATCGTCAAGTATGACGTTGTTCATGGGCGCAAGCGTGTTAACGTGATTGCGGAATTGGCGGTGGCAGCATGAAGCCCGACCTTCATCCGAAGTGGTATCCTGAGGCGCAGGTCATCTGTGCTTGCGGTAATTCCTGGACCGTCGGTGCGACGGTGCCCGAGATTCGAACGGACGTTTGTTCGGAATGCCACCCCTACTACACCGGTGAGCAGCGTATCGTTGACACTGAGGGCCAGGTGGATCGCTTTATGCGGCGTCTGCGCGCTCGTGAGGAAGCGATTCAGGATGAGGAGCGCCGCAAGGCGTCCAGAACCTCGCCCGAGCTGTCCATTGAGTCGCTGGAGTTGGGCACACGCCTCGAGAATCTCCTGACGGAAGCCGGGATTGAGAAGGTCGGCGACATTCTGGATATTCTCGCGGAGAAGGGTGACGAAGGTCTCACCGAGATCAAGGGTGTGGGGCTCAAGGCACTTGCCGATACGAAGCGAGGACTCCGCTCACGCGGGTTTGTTCTGCCTGGTGATGAACCCGTCTCCGGTGCCGCTGAGACACTCTCAGAAGCCGGGGCGCAGAAGAAGCCGAAGCGGCGGAAGCCGCGTAGAGACCTAAAAGCGAGGCAGGGGACATTCCCCTGCCTTGTTTCATTCTACGCGCCGGGAGTGTGACATGCTGACAGACGCAAATTCGGGGTGGATTGAGGTCATTTGCGGCAGTATGTTCAGCGGCAAGACGGAGGAGCTGATTCGCCGTCTGCGCCGGGCCGAGATCGCACGCCAGCAGGTCCAGGTCTTCAAACCATCCGTAGATACCCGATACTTCCATAAGGCGATCGCGTCCCACAACGGACTTCACGCCGATGCAATCCCTGTGGACGGATGCGACGACATCCGCCGGAATCTCGATGAGCTTGCGGATGTGGTCGCGATCGACGAAGTCCAGTTCTTCGAGCCGGAGATCGTCGCGTTGTGCAACGAACTCGCTGAAGATGGGAAACGCGTGATCTGCGCGGGGCTGGATATGGACTTCCGCGGTGTCCCCTTCGGTCCGATCCCTCAGTTACTGGCCATTGCAGAGCGAGTGGACAAACTCCAGGCCATCTGCGTCGTCTGCGGGCATCCGGCGAGCCGGACGCAGCGCCTGATTGAGGGACAACCTGCGTGCTACGAGGATCCTATCGTCCTCGTGGGCGCGAGTGAAGTGTACGAAGCGCGCTGTCGCGCGCACCACGAAGTGCCTCGACGAACGACCAGCTAGGGAGCTGCAATGAGTGTGCCGATTCCTGATTCCGTTGACTACGTCTTGTTGGATGAACCGACCATCCAGAATCGTGTTCAGGAGATGGCCGACCACATCAGTGCGGATTACAAGGGGATCCGCAATGAGGACTTCCTACTCATAGGGGTTCTCAAGGGGTCCTTCATTTTCCTCGCGGACCTGGCGCGCCGGCTGACCGTGCCCCATCGCGTCGATTTCATCGCACTCTCCAGTTACTCCGACAAGGCGGAGAGTAGTGGTGCCGTGCGGCTGATTATGGATACCCGTGCCGACGTCGCCGGGCGCCACATCCTCATTGTAGAGGATATCCTGGACACAGGGTACACCTTGCGCTATCTCTACCGCCTTTTCGAGGCGAGACAGCCCGCATCGCTTCGCACGGCGGCGCTGCTTACGAAACCCGATCGTCACGAGGTCGACGTGCCGCTTCATTACCTCGGCTTCTCCATACCCGACGTGTGGGTCGTTGGGTACGGCCTGGATTTTGCCGACCGATTCCGGACGCTGCCCTACATCGCCGCCCTCAAGCCGCGTGTGTACCAGAAGTGAGGTGGGGCGATGTCAATGCTAGATGACGTCGAGCGGGTGCTGATCTCGGAAGAGCAAATCCGGAACCGCATCGCTGCCGTCGCCGCCGAGATGAATGCCCTGTACAGCGACGCTGAGCCGCCGATCCTTGTTTGCATCCTCAAGGGCGCCTTCATGTTCCTGGCGGATCTGACGCGCCAGCTGAGCTTCCGACACGAGGTCGATTTCATGGAGATCTCGAGTTACGGACAGGGCACGACGAGCAGCGGTGTGGTGCGCATTCTCCTGGATCTGGCCTCCAGCATTGAGGGGCGTCACGTCATCATCGTCGAGGATATCGTCGATACCGGGCATACCCTGGACTACATCCTGCGCAACTTTGCGTCCCGGAACCCGGCCAGCCTGCGGGTCGCAACCCTGCTCAACAAGCCCTCCCGCCGTGAGATCGAGGTCCCGGTGGACTTCGTCGGCTTTGAGGTCCCTAACGAGTTTGTCATGGGATACGGACTGGACTATGCTGAACAATACAGGAATGTACCTTACATTGGTGTTTTGAAGCCTGAGGTCTACCGGGAGGTCCCTGAGACCTAGGCGGACCAGATTTCCGCTGTGCTGGATCCGGATATGAGAGTGACGACAAAGAGGATCGCAAACCTCCTACTAGTGGTCGGCGGGATGCTAATCTTCCTGGGTGGGGTGTTGATCGCACCCAGGTTTACGACGTACGTCGACACGCTCCGCTATACCCGGCGTATCTCGACCGCCCCACCGTTCGAGGCTGCGGCCGCAGCTATGCCAACGCCCACTTCTCGTAGCAACGCCGACCGTGACCGCTGAGCCCTCACCTACCTCAACACCATCGGGCACACTTGCGGCGAACACACAGACCGCAGTCCCTGCGACGGCCACGCCTGAGCCTACGCTCGCCCCAACACTGACGCCGACCGAGGTCTGGCGGGGCACGGCACCTATCACACTGTCGATTCCATCCATCAACCTTGAGGCGCCCGTGGTGCCCATCGGCTGGTCGATGGAGAAGGTAGGAGGACAGGAGGAGCCGATGTGGGACGTGCCCAATTGGCGTGCCGCCGGGTGGCATAACACGTCCGTCCCGCTGGGAGTGCCCGGCAACACTGTTCTCAACGGACACAATACGTCAAGAGGCGAAGTGTTTCGTGATCTGTACAAGGTAGAGCTCGGCGCCCAGGTGTTCCTTAGTGGGGCGAACGGCGAGACGTACGTCTACCGGGTCGAGGAGAAATACATCTTGCGTGAGGCCGGACAGCCTCTTTCCGTGCGGCTGGCTGAACGCACGCTATATCCAGGCAACACCGGATGAGCGGGTGACCTTTGTCACCTGCCATCCGTATGGCAGTCTGGCCAATCGTTTGGTGGTGATCGCATATCCTGTCACCAGCACCATTCAGGAGAGTGGAGGGGCGAAGTAAATGGTGTCTACACAGATATCCACACAAGAAGTGCCAAATCTGGAAGCCGGAGGCGGTGGCGCCATGGAGCGTCTGGCGCCGGTCAAGGGACTGCTGCTTCGCATTCAGCGCAACCATGCATTGGAGCACGCGACGATCAACCTGCTGACCCAACGCTATCCCAAAGCCCAGATCTTCGGATTCTCGGGGCCCGTAGGTTTCACTCTCTATTCCTCGCTGACAGCCGAGGAGGTTATTCCGGCCACCCGCGAGGCACTGAGCGCGCTCAAGGCGGGGGAGTCCGAGTTGGCGATTCACGAGAACTGTGGCACGAACCTCGTCGTGACGGCGGCACTCACGACGCTGGCAACGGTGCTGGGGTTGGGCACCCTTGGGACGGGCAAGCGCCGTCTCCTGAGGTTCGCCGAGCGTCTACCCCAGGCCGTGCTTCTCAACGCTGTCGCGCTGACGGTGGCCAAGCCCATCGCTCGGTGGGTTCAGGCGACGCTAACGACCGATGCGAATCTGGACGACACCGAGATCTCGTCCTTCTTTACCGATTACCAGGGAGGGATGCATCGCGTTCGGGTTCACACGAGACGGGTGCAGGCGGGCGAGGCTTAGGCCTCTGCCCCAACCGGTCGGAGTTATGCTATTCGTACTGCATGGTGAGAACACGCTATTGCGCCGCGAGGCACTTGAGGCCATCGTGGCGCAATCAGGTCTTTCGGCGGATTTCCGCGATATGAACACGGAGATCCTCGATAGCCCCGTGGGGCCGGGCGACCTGCGCCGTGCCTGCAGTGTCATGCCCTTCTTGGGTGAAGTCAGGATCGTGATCGCTCGGGATGTATTGTCCTCATCCCGCGGAGATGCCGCCCGCGAGATCGTGGACGTCCTCGCCGTTGTTCCCCCGACAACTCTCTTGATCTTCGACGAGGGGAAGACCTTGCCCAAGCGGCACCCCGTCTTCTCTCTGGATGACGATGTCGAGATCAAAGTCCAGCACTTTGTGCTGCCCGATGCACGGGAGTTGCCCCAGTGGATTCGGGAGCGCACGACGCAGTACGGCGGCAAGATCGAGCCTCGCGCAGCAGCTATGCTGGCCCAGAACATTGGGGGGAATCTACAGTTGCTCGACCAGGAGATCCAGAAGCTGCTTCTCTATGTCGGTGAGCGGGGTGAGATCACTGTAGAAGACGTGCACACGATGGTGCCCTATGTGCAGGCTGCCGACGTGATTTTTCAGATGGTGGATGCGCTCGGCCAGCGCGATCCACGGCGTGCTGCAACCGATCTCCACCGGCTGCTGGATGTGGGCGAGCACCCGCTGGGCATCTTTGGGATGATCGTCCGGCAATTCCGACTGCTGATCCAGGTCCGTTGGATGATCGACCGGCACCAACCGCAACAACAGATCGTCTCCCGGCTGAAGCTTCATCCTTACGTCGTGCGGAAGATTCACGCCCAGGCCGATCGATTCTCGCTGGATCAGCTGCGAGAGGCTTACCGAGTCCTCATGGAGACCGATCTGTCGATCAAGCGCGGTGAGATTCCCTCCGAGGCGGCGCTTGACCTGCTTGTCGCACAGTTGACGCGGCTCTAGGCTACCTGCGCCGTCAGGTACCAGGTCTTGCGACCAGTGTCCTCGACGATATCAAAGGTCCCCTCCCTGCAGTGTACGCGGAAGTAGTGCTGTGCTCCTTTGCGACGCATCGTTGTCCAGGCGCGCTCGACAGTATAGACGTCGTAGCGCCGTCCACGCCACGCAAAGCGCTTGGGAAAGTAGTTGTTCCGCCGCTCCATCAGGTTGATCGGCTCTCTCTTGCTGAGTTTTCCCGATGCCAATGTCATTCTTCACCTCCAACGATCGTGAAAGTGCGCTGACTCTCGGCGCTGGCCCATGGCCATCCTTCTGACTGAGGGTGCCCAAATGCGGGTTGCTGCGGCCCGTATCCGGGCAAGAGCCTGAGGGGAGATCACGATGACCGGCGGAGTCGCCGGATACGCGGGCTGGCGCTGTGCCTGCTCACGCTGCTGCACGGCGGGCATCCTCGCGGCGCCAGATGAAGACCCCCAGAGCCAGCGTGGGCAGCATCGCCAGCACCCCGCAGGTGAGCCCGATCAAGAGCGCCAGCGAGTCGTGGCTCAACTTCTGGGTGACGATCACGGCCATGGCGATGGCGAAGATCGCGCCCATCAGCCCGAAAAAGCGCGCCAGCCGGGCGCGCAGCGGCGTGCGCGGCGCGTACGCCGCTGGTTCATCCTCAACGTATCTACGTCGCATGGGTGGATCCTTTCGAGACGCGTGACGCGTCACGCACAGGCAGGGCCAACACGCTGTCCTGCGTGCCCACCTGCGCCACCTGCGCGCGGACGTCGCGCTCGCGCAGATTGGCCACCTGGAAACGAATCGGCAGATCGCCACCGGAGACCGCGAGGAAGTCACCGCGCCCGTGGAGCAGATGCGCCTCGGTGCCGCCGCGCCCGCTGGCGACCAGGGCATCCTGGGCGGAGGCGACCCGCCCGATAAGGCGCAGGGGGAAGTTGGCGCGCATGAGACTGCCGAGAATCGCGGCGGCAGGATGCTGGGTGGCGGCAACCAGATGGATGCCGGCCTCGCGCCCGCGTTGGGCGAGGCGGGTGAGGGTCTCGACGACCGGATCGCCGCCGGCCATGATCAGATCGGCAAGCTCGTCGATGCAGACCACGATGCGCGGGGTAGCCTCACCGGGGAGCTCGCCGCGGCGGTCGCGGACCTGCATGGTGCGCAGGAGCGAGCGGAGTGCCTCGACGGCCTCGAGGGGATCGGAGATGATGGGGCGGGCGAGATGGGGAGCAGGAGCGAGCGAGCGGAAGGTGCGGCCCTTGGGATCGATGCACAGCAGGCGCAAGGCAGCCGGGGAGTTGGTGAGACAGAGGGAGGTGGCCATAGTGCGCAGGAGCACGGACTTGCCGGAGCCGGTGGTGCCGGCGACGAGGACGTGGGCGACGTCGGGGGCGGAGAGGCGGGCGAGGAGGGGGAGGCCGGCGTCGGTGAGGCCGAGGACGGCGGTAGCCGGGGGGATGGGGAGGACATCGTCGAGGAGGGCGAGCAGCTCGACGGGCTTGGGATCGGGATTGGCGAAGGAGAGGACGACGCCGTGTTCGTCGCGGTCGACGTTGAGGGCGGAGACGCGCATGGCGAGGGCGAGGTCGTCGGCGAGGCGCTTGATGGCGGCGAAGCGGGTGGCGGGGTCGGGGTTGAGGAAGAAGCGGATGAGGCGGGGGCCGACGGTGCCGCCGGTGACGCGCCCGGGAGCGCGGTGGGCGGCGAGGACCGCTTCGACGCGGTCGGCTTGATATTCCAGATACGGTCTAAGCTTCTTCTGAGCCATAGGTTTCCCTCGACCGATATAGAACTTATGTTCTATTTCTCATTATAGTGATCTCCCCAAGCCTTGTCAAGGCCCATTTTTCTAGTCGTTGTTTTTCTTTATCCTTGTGATATACTTGGCTTGCCCGACCGAGAGACGGGCCATTACAAAAACAAAGGGTGGACAACGTGATCCTTACCGACACTTCTGATCGAAGCGGTGCTGTCGAACGTTGCATTGAGAACCTCGAAAGCCCAAATCCCAGGCTGCGATCCCAGGCAGTCGAAGATTTGGGGAAGCTTGGCGCTCAGGAGAGCGTGCCTGAGATCGTGGAGCACCTACAAGAGGACGTCAATACCTACGTTCGAAGTGCCTGCGCGGAAGCCCTGGGTCGGATAGGCGATGCCAGGGCCATTTTTCCTCTGATGGATGCGCTACGCGATCCATGTTCTTTCGTTCGTCGGGCAGCCGCGATCGGCCTCGGTCAGATGCAGGCGAAAGAGGCGCAGGGAGCGCTCCTGAGGACGCTGGAGGATTCCAACTTCTACGTCCGGCGTGCAGCCATCAACGCGGTCGGCAAGCTTGGGCTTCCCGATTTGGGTTCAATGCTGGCCCCGTTTCTGGAGACACCTGATCCTCGCATCCGCCGCACCGCGATCATCGCGCTTCGGCGCCTGGAAGCGGCGGACACGGTCCCGGATATGGTGGCGATCCTCGAGTCCTATTTGCTCAATCCGGATCAGCGCGATCTGCCCGTTGTGAAGACTCTCGTCAGTGCGTTGGGCGAGCTCAAGTCCAGTGAGGCGGTGCCGGTCCTGATCGAGGTGATGCGAGGCTACGTTGGCGTGCGTTCCTTGACGGCCAAGGCGCTGGGTCGGATCGGAGATCCTCAAGCAGCCCCCGCCCTGTTGGAGGCGCTTCACGACGACAAGAGCAAGACGCTCCAGCTCGCCGCGCTGAAGAGCCTCGGCCAGCTCGAATATCGGAAGGCGATCCCCGCTATCCGTCCATTCCTGGATGAGCCGGACCCCAGACTGCGCCGCACCGCTGCGGTCACCCTGGGCGTTTTGAAGGACCGTGGAGCCTCGTCTCGGCTGCTCGAGATGGCACACAATGATGGGAGTCCCCTGGTGCGCCCTGCCGCCGTGGAGGCATTAGGTCTCATGGGAGACCCACGGATGGTCGAAAAGCTCCTGCCCTTTGTCAACGATACCAATGCCTATCTGCGTGCTGCGCTCGCGCACGCCTTGAGTTCTCTCGATGGGAGCACCGTCGAGGTGCATCAAGCATTGACCAAACTACAGGACGACGAGGTGCGCCACGTCGCGATTGCCGCGCGCAGGGCCCTGGCGAATTGTCCTCCGCCGGGTCAGGATCCCGACAACGATGCTGATTGCCCCGAGCCGGACAAACAGCATACTTCCTGGCTGCGGCGGTTTCTCGGCAAAGGCTGAGTGCTCAGGGCACGGATCCCATCTGGACCACCGTCTCGCCCTCGGTCGTGAGCAAGGCGAGCCCCAACGCTCCGGCGGCTTGCCGGGGCAGTGAAGTCCTGAAAGCCTCCCCCGGCACAAGTGTTAGGTCCCATGCGTTGGCCACTTTCCCTCCGACATAGAGATGCAAACTACCCACGGTTGCGGAAGTGGCGGTTGCCCCGACGACCACCGTGCCATCCGCTTCGCCAAGGCTGAGCGCCGCGGACGCGTTGGCCATCTGCAGAGTGCCGATGCCGTGAACCGGATACCAGCGTTCGGTCCACGTCACCGATGCGCCCGGCTGGAGGCTCGTGGTGTCCGCGAAGGTGGGGGTGATCCCACTCCATAGCTCCACGTAGGTGCTGTCGTCGTCCGTCCAGAGCCAGGAGGGCAGCGTGCCTGGGCCGAAGACCTTGGTGCCTGCAGGCGATCCGGGCGTGAAGCTTCGCACGATGCCCTGGTCAGCCTCCTCATCGTAGAGTCCCACAAACCCGGCTGACACCTGCGGGACAAAGAACCCGAGGTAATTGGTCCACGTGCCCAAGCTGCTGAGATCGCGGTCCTCATAGATCGGCCAGCTCATGGGCTGCCACGCAGCCGGAAGCGACTCGTCCCCCGTGGAGTGGACGATGACCTGATCTGCAGGTAGGATAATGCGAGTGTTGGGCGAGACGTGGTTGTCGCCCAGCGCCAGCATTGCATTGAGCCAATATTGGTAGCGCTGTTCTCTGTCGGTCACGTTCTTGACCCACGGACTGATCGTGACGTAGCTGTGGTCGGCATCCAGGGCGATCGTGGCGCCCACGACCATCCCCGTGCGATCCTCGGTATCCGAGACGGTGACCTCAAAGCCATTGTCAGTGCGGTCGATCGTGTAGGACCAGGGCCGCCACTCATTCAGCCCGTGCTCCTCCACCGGGAAAGCCCATTCGATCCCTCCTGCCCCGAGCCACCATCCCCGGTATCCCCATTGCGTAGGTTTGACCACCGGGTTCTCGTACAGCAAGTGACATCCCGTTGACTTGTCTATCCAGCGATAAATCCTTCCACCCAACTCGGGCAGTACGGTCAGGGAGACGTAGTCATTCTCGAGCATGATCGCCTGATACCTACGCGGCTCGGGCGGGGTTACGCTGCCCGGATCTACTCTAGGATAGGGATAGATGGGGTCGTCGGGTGTGGTCGCCTGAAAGGCCCTCTCGTATCCATAGGTGGGAATCGTGATGCTGGTCTCGGAGACCTTCAGCCTGCTGTCGGGGGAGGAGAAGTCACCCGGCGGCTCGGGTGCAGCCGTAGGGGAGGGGGCGACGTTTGCCGTCGGTGATGGGCTGGACTGGGCCGGCTCGGTCGGAATCGCTGTGGGTGAGGCTGGCACCACCGACGGGACGGGCGTCAACGTCGGCTGCGACGATGGGCGCGAGGTTGGTGACGATGCCGGCAGCGGCGTGGCAGACGGTTCGATCGTGACGACGCCGGGCTCTGAGGTAGCCGGCGCGATCACCTCGGGCGTCGACGTGGGCACGCAGGCCGCGCCTGCCACCAGGAACACGCTCAGGAACAGATAGATGGACAACTTCGCACGACGCGTCATGGACTTTCCTCGCGTGGGAGCGGAGTGGGCTGGGACATTCGAGATGACTCGGCTCGCAGTCACCCTATTCTAGCCTGCGGCTGGCACGGGTCAACGAGCGGGGCAATCGCGCGGCGTGCGAACCACCTTCCGGGAGTTTAGCAGGATGCGCAATGGGGTTATAATGTAGGTGTGGGCAGGGCCGACCGGGATGGCGGCCCGCGCCAACCTCAAAGACAACGATAGGCATGGCCGGATCGCGTCACGGGTCCGGCCGTGTCGATCCTATTGGAGACGGGAGGTTTCAAATGCCAGTAACGGCAGTGGTGGGAGCGCAGTGGGGCGATGAGGGCAAAGGGCGTATCGTCGACTATCTGGGTCAGCGCGCTGACCTGGTCGTTCGGTTCCAGGGGGGCGACAACGCGGGCCATACAGTGGTCAACGATTATGGCAAGTTTGCACTACACTTGGTGCCCTCGGGGATTTTCAACCCGGCCACGCAGTGCCTGATTGGGACCGGGGCGGTGGTGAACTTCGACACACTCTCCGATGAGCTGGCGCTCTTAACCGAGGCTGGCGTCGACGTCGGTAACCTCGTCGTCGATCGCCGCGCGCACGTGATCCTGCCGTTCCACCGCCAGTTGGACGGTGCGGAGGAAGCTGCCCGCAAAGAGGGGTGGGAGGTCGGGACGACCAAACGCGGTATCGGGCCTGTCTACGCGGACAAGGCTTCGCGCCAGGGCATTCGCGTGGGCGACATCCTCGACCCCGATCGGCTGCGCACGCGCCTGGAGATGCTCGTGCCCCCGAAGAATCGCGAACTCGCCTATTTCGGCATACCGGAGGTGACGGTCGACGGTTTGATGGCCATCTGCGCGGAGTGGCGACAGGAGTTGGGCCACCGCGTCGTCGACGGGCTGCCAATCGTGCGAGATGCCGTGAGGTCGGGAAAACGTGTGGTCCTGGAGGGTCAGTTGGGTGTGATGCGGGACCTCGATTGGGGGATCTACCCCTACACGACCTCATCCTCTCCCACGGCGGGAGGGGGATGCGTCGGCGCAGGTATTCCGCCCCGCGCCATCGATGACGTGCTCGGTATCGTCAAGGCGTATTCGACCTCGGTCGGTGGAGGGCCCTTCCCCACCGAACTGACCGACCAGACCGGCGAGAAGCTGCAGGATATAGGCCAGGAGTTCGGTGCGACGACGGGCAGGCCCCGCCGGTGTGGGTGGTTTGATGGGGTAGCGATTGGCTATGCGAGTTGGCTGAACGGGTTCACCGGCATTGCCGTGACCAAACTGGACATACTCGACCACTTCGAGACCCTGCAGCTCTGCGTGGGGTATCGGCTGGGAGAGCAGGTGCTGGACTATGTGCCGGATACCGCGATCCAGGAGCAGGTCGAGCCGATCTATGAGGTGTGGTCCGGTTGGCTGGCCGACACCAGCAAGGTGCGCACCTGGGATGATCTCCCCGGAGAGGCGCAAGCCTATGTCAATCGGATCGGCGAGCTTGCCGGCGTGCCCGTGCGCTTCATCTCGGTGGGTCCGGAGCGCGATCAGATCATCGTGATGTAGGCAGACAAGGAGTTCCGTATGCCCCAGCTCACGTTTTCGCACGATACGTATCTCTCGCCCTTCACGTGGCGATATGGCAGTGATGCGATGCACACCATCTGGTCGGAAGCACACAAGCGACGCCTATTCCGGCGGATCTGGGTAGCCCTGGCGGCAGCTCAGTACCGGGCCGGGCTGGTGACCGCCGAGCAGCTTGCCGATCTACGTGCTCACCAGGACGATATCGACATTGCGCGTGCAGCGGAGATCGAGGAGCAAATCCACCACGATCTGATGGCGGAGGTGAGGACTTTCGCCGAGCAGTGCCGGATCGGCGGTGGGATCATCCATCTCGGCGCCACCAGCATGGACATCTCCGACAACATGGAGGTGCTGCGGATCCGTGAGTCGCTTGATCTCGTCCTTTCCGCGCTGCGCCGGCTTCTGGAGACTCTGGTCGGACTGGTCGACGCGCGATCGGATCAGGTTTGCATGGCCTTTACCCATATCCAGCCTGCCGAACCGACCACCGTGGGCTACCGCCTCGCGCAGTATGCCCAAGATCTGCTGATGGACTTCGACGAGCTCCTACGGGTGCGTCATCATCTGCGGGGCAAGGGGATCAAGGGAGCAGTGGGGACGTCGGCCTCTTACGGGGCGCTGTTGGCCGGCACCGATGTCTCCCCTGACGCTCTGGAGGCTCACGTGATGGCGGCGTTAGATCTGGTGCCCTTCCCCGTCGCCACCCAGGTCTATCCGCGCAAGCAGGATTGGCTGGTTCTCAACGCACTGGCGGGCCTGGCGGGCTCTCTCTATAAGTTTGCCTTCGATCTCCGGTTGCTGCAGTCTCCCTCGTTTGGGGAGTGGAGCGAGCCCTTTGGGAAGCGCCAGGTAGGGTCGTCCGCGATGCCGTTCAAGCGCAACCCTGTACGTTCTGAGAATATCGACTCGCTGGCTCGCTATGTCGCCGCCCTTCCCCGCGTTGCCTGGGACAACGCCGCGCATTGCTTGTTGGAGCGCACGCTCGACGACTCGGGCAATCGGCGGGAGGTGCTTCCTACCGCGTTCCTCGCCACCGATGAGCTCCTGAGCACAGCCCAGGTGATCCTGGGTGATCTGAGGATCTACGACGGCGCGATCGCCCGAAACCTCGCGCTATACGGCGATTTTGCTGCAACAGAGCGCCTTTTGATGGCACTGGTGAACGCGGGCGCGGATCGGCAGGAGATGCACGAGGTCATCCGCGGGCACGCGATGGCAGCCTGGGAGACCATCCAGACGGGGGATGGGCGCAGCAACCCTCTGCCGGACCTGTTGAGCCGGGACCCGCAGGTGCTGCGCTTTTTTCCGAAGGATAGCGTGACGGCGCTCCTCGACGCTCGTGAGCACATTGGGGATGCACCTGCGCGGGCGCGGGCGATGGCCCGGCTTGTGCGGGATGAGCTAGAGCGCTCCGGTGTGGCATAGTGGCGGAAGAGGTGAGCCTCTTGGGGCCGACTTCCACCGATGCGCACACTGTGTGCGACGGTGATTCACTTAGCTGCAGGGTTCGCGAGGATCTCCATGGGTGTTGCACCAGGCACGGTCCAGCGTCTGTTGCCTGTAGGGTCTCGGTATAGCTAGTGGCGGCTCACACGCTGATCTTCGGGCTTTCCGCCGATCCGGTGCACGCCGGTCACGTGGAAACCGTGACGCAGTCAGCCCGTTGCCTGATCGACAGAGGGCTCGAGATTGGTCAGGTGCTTCTGGTGCCGGTCTATCGCCGCAATCCGGTAGGCGCCGTCAAGCAGCGGATTCCCGACACCTATCCCCATCGCCTCACGATGTGTGCCCTGGCATCGGTAGAGATCGCCGAAGCCTTGGGCTTCAGGCAGGAGCGCGTGTGCGCCAGCGCAATTGAAGCCGAGTTGGGGCAGGGACGATCGGGGCCAAACTACACGGCGGAGACGTTGGCGTTACTCAAGCTGCGATCCGCACCCGGCACGGGTCTGATCTTTCTCATCAGCAGCGAATTGGTCTCAGGACCCGATCCACAATTCGGTCGCTGGTACCGGCCCGACGTCATTTTGCGGCTGGCCTCGCTCGCGATCTGCCCTCGGCCCGGATATGTTCGTAACGCCCGCTTTGTCGCCTCGATGAAACGGACGGACGCGCAGGTTATCCTGCTCGACGAGGTAAGTACCCCCGATATCTCCGCGACTGACGTCAGGCGGCTTCTATCCGAGGGGGTCTCTCCCGAGGCGCTGGCTTACCGGGGCATTCTGACCCCGGCGATTGCCCGCTACCTGGCCTCGCACAACCTATACGCGGCACCCCAGGCCCGGTAGAGACGACCTGGCGGGTCATCTACTTCGCCGTGCCTGGCCCCGGTGCCGCGCCTACTGCGTCCGAAGACGTGGCGCCGCCACGTCTCTACGATGGCAGGTCAGATCTCTGGGCCGGTGCTGGGGAAGGGGCCGTCGACGTCGTGACGACTGACAAAGTGCGATGTCTCAGCATCCTCCCGGTAGTGAGCGCCTAGCGACTGCCGGTTGTGCCATGCGGCCAACGTCACGATCCACGCGGCCTGAGCCATGTTCCGCAGGCCGATGAGCTGATCGTTGAGCCGGGTCGACCGGTAGAACCCGTCGATGACCTCCCAGAGGTGGTTGAGATCCTTGAGCGCGCGCGCGAGCCGGTGGGTGTTACGCGCCAACCCGACGTAGAGCCACATGATGTTCTGGATCGTCCGTGAGTCACGGTAGGCCAGCACAGGATCGGCGCCGGCACCCTCGCTCACGTCGCGCCAGGGCGGGATGCACGCCTCGTTGATCACGCTAAGGTCGTCCCTGCCTGCGATGTCGATGCCTGCGCGGTAGCCCCACACCAGCCCCTCCAGGAGCGAAGTGCTCGCAAGGCGGTTAGCCCCATGGACGCCGGTACAACTCACCTCGCCGACGGCGTAGAGCCCCTTGAGTGAACTGCGCCCCTGCAGATCGACGTGCACGCCGCCACAGAAATAGTGTGCGGCGGGGACGACGGGAATCGGATCTTCCGTCATATCGATTCCCGCCTGCTTGCAGGTTTCATAGATGGTGGGGAAACGCTCGGCGATCCGCTCCTTGTCCATCGCCTCGGCAAGGTTGAGCAGGACGTAGGGATATCCGTGCTCCAACATTTCGTGGTGAATCGCCCGTGCCACCACGTCGCGCGGCGCCAAGTCGCCCCATTCAGGCGCCACGTCGTCCATAAAGTGACGACCGTCCGGTGTATAGAGCCTGGCTCCCTCGCCGCGCACGGCCTCGGAGATGAGGAAGTTGTCCGCACCCGGGACCGCCAGCGTGGTGGGGTGAAACTGTATGTACTCCGCGTTGATGACGCGGGCACCGGCGCGATAGGCCATGGCTAATCCGTCGCCGCGGGCACTGGGAGGGTTGCTGGTATGCCGGTAGATGCGCCCCACGCCGCCGGTCGCCAGGACGGTGGCCTTTGCCAAAACGCGGTCGACTTTGTTGGCCGCTCGATCAAGAACGTACGCCCCGTGGCACGTGATCGGCGCGTAGACGTCGAGAGGATCCTTGCTGTGATGCGAAGACGTAATCAGATCAATGGCAGTCAGGCCGGCCCGCAGGTCCACGTTGGGCAGGGCCTGTAGTCGTTCGATCAGTGCCTTCTCGATGGCGTGGCCGGTTGCATCACCGACGTGGAGGATGCGAGAGAGTGAATGGCCGCCCTCGCGGGTGTAGGCAAGCCCCCCTCCCTCTTCGGTGCTGAAGGGGACACCCAGCTCCTCTACGAGCAGTTGCTGGACCAGGTTAGGTCCCTCATCGGCGATGAGATGGGCCGCACTGGGCAAACTGAGGCCGGCTCCCGCACGGAGGATATCTTCGGTCAGAAGGTCCGGAGAATCATCATGGCCCCTCGCGACAATGCCCCCTTGTGCATAGCGGGTGTTCGATTCCTCAGGGTCATACGTACGGGTGATCAGGATAATCTGGCGCTGTGTGTCCTGCGCCAATCGGAGTGCCGCCGTTGCACCTGCAATTCCACAACCAATGATAAGAACGTCAGTTTCGATAGGCATAGTAAGGTCCCTGGCGCCGCGCTACAGGGAGAGCATCCTTTCCAGGGCGGTCCGAGCCCAATGCGCTGATCTCGTCGTCGACCGTCACCTCGTTGTGCATCTCTCCTCGACTCAAGGCTGCCAGCGTCTCACTGAGATTGGCGAGTGTGATCTGGCTCATCGTCTTGCAGAATGGTGGAACGTCTGCGAGCGGGATGATGAGCTGGTCGGGGTGCTCGGCCTGGAGGCGGTAGACCAGGCGACTCTCGGTCGCCACGGCCCACTGGGCACCCGATTCTGACGGCCTCGATCAGGTGGATGATGCGAGCTGTCGAGCCACTCTCATCGGCCAGCGCCACGACTTCAGCCCGGCACTCCGGGTGGGCGACCACACGGATGTTCGGGTAGCGCTCGCGGACCGAGCGGACGTGTTCGGGGCGGAATCGCATGTGGACGTTGCAGGCCCCAGGCCACAGGATCACTTTGCTGGCCCGGATGACCTCCGGATCGGGCGGTGTTCGTGGCGTCCAGAGGAGCATCTCTGCTGCCGGTACGCCCATTCGATTAGCTGTGTTGCGGCCGAGATGTTGGTCGGGGAAGAAGAACACGCGTGGACGTTGTCCCAAAGCCCACTGCATGACCCGTTCCGCATTGCCCGAGGTACAGACCGCGCCACCGTGCAGGCCACAGAAGGCCTTGAGGGTCGCCGAGGAGTTGACGTAGGTGATGGGCGTTATCTCACGCTCGGCATCGCCAAGCGCTTCATCCAACGCTTGCCAGGCGGCCTCCACCCCTTCGGGCGTGGCGGTATCGGCCAGATAGCAGCCCGCAGTAACGTCGGGGATCAGGACGTGTTGGCCTGGCTTGGCGAGAATCGCGGCGGTCTCGGCCATGAAGTGTACCCCGCAGAAGACAATGACCTCCGCATCGGTTTGGGCTGCCTCGCGCGAAAGCTGCAACGAGTCGCCGCGGAAATCGGCCAGATCGATGATCTCGTCCCGTTGATAGTGGTGGCCCAAAATGACGAGGCGATCCCCGAAATCCTGCTTGATCTTGCGAATCTCTCGTGACCAGATCGCGCTCATCGGGATTCGTCGTGGGCCCGATCTTCATGCTGATGTCAAGTGCTGTCACCGAGTGTGTCAGGCTGCCCACCGAGATGTAATCGACGCCTGTCGCTGCGATTTCTGAAACGCGCTCGAGCGTGACGTTGCCCGAGGCTTCCAGGGGCACCCGATCTGCTGTGAGCGCAACGGCCTCGCGCATCTCGGGCAGCGTCATATTGTCGAGCAGGATGCGGTCCAGGGGAGGATCGGCCGCGAGTGCCTCCTGGAGCTCCGCGAGGTCGCGAACCTCGACCTCGATCGGCAGGTCGGGATAGCTCTCGCGCGCTCGCCGGATGGCCGGGGCGATGCCACCCGATGCATCGATGTGATTGTCCTTGATCAGGAGCATGTCGTACAGCGACATCCGATGATTGGTCCCGCCCCCCATCCTGACGGCATATTTATCCAGAATCCTATAGCCGGGCAGGGTCTTGCGGGTGTCGAGAACGGTGGCGTTGCTGGTACCGACCGCGCCCACCAGTCTGCGTGTCTGGGTGGCAATGCCCGACATCCTCTGGAGGAAATTGAGCGCCGTTCGCTCCGCGGCAAGGAGGCTTTGGCCGGGTCCGGTGACTACGGCGACCAATTCGCCGGCTACGACGGCCTGTCCATCCTGCACGT
Source organism: uncultured Chloroflexia bacterium (assembly GCA_963751345.1). GTDB lineage: Bacteria > Chloroflexota > Anaerolineae > B4-G1 > SLSP01 > PWVB01. Next base: position 52,670 of record CAVVUS010000027.1, on the reverse strand, counting down.
GCGCCGTGAAGCTGATAGCCGGATCGACGTGGCAGAACACGGACTCCGCCACCGCCAAGCCGGCGATCACACCGGGAGCCTTGGCAACGATGCGCCCTTCGAGTAAGGTCTCGGGCTCAAGCGTTGAGAGGCTGGTAGCGTCGCCGGTGCCGATGTCCTCTTCCAGCGCCAGTTCAATCAGCGGGTTAGCTGCAGCTACCAGTGTCTCGGAAGCATTCGGTGAAGTCTGCATAGGTGACTCCTTCTACTCACTTGCCATCGTTTTGGTCCCGTATCTTACCACGGGGGAGGGAATCGGAGAATCGGAGAATGAAAGAATGGGAGAATAGAAGATAGTGGCTCGGAGGGAACCACAGATCACATGGGTCTCCACTCATAGGCAGCAGCGGAGATAGGAGCTGTCTTCGTTCTTCTATGCTTCATTCTCTATTCTGGATTTCTCGGCTTGTCGCGTCCGAGGAGGATCAGAGCAGCAAACTTCGGGAGGGCCAGTTGTCGCCGCCAACGCCTGGGTTCCCGGATGAGCCGGTGCAGCCATTCGAGCCCCATTTTCTGGACCCATCGAGGGGCCCGCCGGGAATAGCCGGCGACGAAGTCGAGGGAGCCCCCAATGCCGATGCCCACCGGGGCGCCGGTGTGCTGCAAATTCCGACCCAGCCACAGATCCTGGTTGGGCGCCCCGTACGCGACCAGCAGCAGATCGGCCCCGGAGGTTCGGACCCGATCCACGATGGCCTGCTCCTCTTCTCTGGCAGGGGAGCCCGCATAGCATCCGGCGACCTGGAGATGGGGATTGCGCTCTGCGAGGATGGCGGCTGCCCGCGCGGCGACACCCGGGGCGGCGCCGAGGAAGAAGACGTGCCAGCCCTGATCGGCAGCTTCTCGGGCCAGGCGGGGCACGAGATCGGAGCCCGCCACCCGTTCGCGCAGCCGTTGCCCCCGGAGCCTGGCGGCCCACACGACGCCAAATCCGTCCGGGATACAGAGCGCGGCGCGGCGCAGGACTGTCGAAAACGCGGTATCGTCCCTGGCTCTCATAAGGAACTCGGGATTGACGGTGGCGATCTGGTGCACCCCACCCTCGGCGATCCAGCGTCCTATCCATTGCACCGTCTCCTCCATCGTGACGTCGTGGATGGGAATCCCCATCAGTTCGATGGCGGCGCGCGGTTCCTCTATATCCACATCCATTGCCACTCCTAGCAAAGGTACCCGCTCGGCGGTATGGCCGAGCGGGTACGATCGCGTGAGATCCCGTTAGCTGATGTCGATGGCGATCACAAGCACGATTACATCATGTGCAGTGCCCAGTCACCGACCAGCCAATAGCGGAAGTCATCCCCGTTGGAGCACTGCACGCCGCCGACGACACCGTAGACGAGGGCCAGGAGCGGCATCAACACAAAGACAAGTGTGAGCAGGACGGCAAACGGGATGAGCAAGAGTCCGACGAGTACCGCGCTCAACGCCCCGACGACGGCCCACATGATTCCGATCAGCAGCCCGCCTCCGGCCCAGAAGATGAGCTGGAAGAGGAAAGCCTGCATCGACTGGTAGGCGACGTATCGCGACCGGTCCTTGTAGACCAGGTAGATCACCAGTGCGGCGGCTATCCCCAGGAAGCCTGTGATCAGGTTGAGCAGCACGCTCAGATGTGCCAGCATCGCCCAGGTGCGCTCGTCACTGGCTGACAGCGGCTGTGGCGCAGCCGGCGCTGGTGCCACATTGGGTGTGCTCGATGCCGTCGAAGGTGCCTTGGGCGCCTCTGGTGTTTCCATTGTCACTTCGTTCTCTTCGTTCATTCTTCCTCCTGATTGTCGGTGGACTGCCCGACAGCGTTATCCTGCCGGCCAATGCACGAGTGATTTCTACTCAATAGTACGCAGATCCTGCCGGGAGGTTGCAGCAGAGCCTGCGGGTTCAATGTGGCTCCACGAACTCCTGAACCTGGTAGGTCGAGACTTCAAGGTCGCCTTGCTTCCAGGCAAGACCGGGCAACCCTGCCTTGTAGCACAGATGAGCCAGGAACTCTTCCGGCAACGGTAACTGGTCCCACACCTGCGGCAGGAACGTAGCCCTGTGCCACCCTCGTTCGATGACGACGCCATCGATATCCGGGCGTAGCTTCGCGACAAGATCTTTGGGACCGGTATACTGCAGGGGCTCCGGACGGGTAAGGACGGAGACCTCGATGACAATGTCCGGCAGTTCCTCCTTGGTTAGCGGTGGGAAGCGAGGATCTTCGAAGGCGGCGGCATATGCGTTGGCACAGACATCCTGGATGAGCGTGCGACACGCAACGAGTGAGCCGATGCAGCCACGGAGCTCTCCGCCCCGCTTGTTCAGCGTCACAAAGGCGGCGCCGAACTGCTCCATGAGCTCCGATGGTGGCGGAGGCTCCATCGGCCCGGTAGACACGTTGAGCGCTTGCTCAAGCGTATGGCGAGCCAGGCGCAGCAGGTACCGGCCTTCGTCCTCTGCAAGATAACTCTCGGTCATCCTTGGCCTCCTTCCACGTAGGCCACGGCGGCGTAGCCCACGACCTGTCTATGTTCACCTGTGACGTCCCCCGACGTGCGATAGTCGAGCAGATGGGGCTGCCAGCCACGATCCTCCGCGACGGTCATCAACGTTAGTGCCGGGACTTGTCCACACGCCTCGCTGCCGGCGACGCCCCGCTTGTCTCCCTTGAGAATCGCGTCGAGAAAGCGGGCGTCAATGTCGTGCGCCGCCTTATTGGCGTGGTAGTGGCTCAAATCGGAGCTGACAATGATCAAGTCCTCCGGCCTCAAGATCTCGAGAAGTGCCTTACCCACCTCGATAGGATCAACTTCACCGAACAACATGGGGACGATCGGGATATCCGGAAGGACCATTTGGAGAAAGGGAACCTGTACCTCAAGACAATGCTCAGGTTCGTGGGGGGTGTTGATGGCGCTGAAGATGCGCCATCGTCTCCGACATCTCCGTCGCGACCACCCGGTCCACGGGTTGTACGCCCAAGGGCGTGCGGAACCCATCGACATCGGAAACGGCGACGCCAGGGAACCAAGCGCGATGAGAAGGACCCAGGATGAAGACGCGTTGGGGTTTGGTCTCCTGTTCGGATAGCAGCCGGTAGGCATAGGCTGCGACCGGACCGGAATACATGTAGCCGGCGTGGGGAGCGATCAAGGCTCTGACCGGCGAAAGCTGTGGCGACGTGGCTCGCTGGAGGTATCCCTCAATCGCTTCGCGTAGAGCGTCGGACTGTCCAGGATAGAACATGCCCGCGACCGCGGGCGGTCGGATCTCAGCCATCGTACCCTCCTATACGAAACAACAAGGCCCCGGTAATGAACCGGGGCCGAGATATGTCCAAACTATCCGGCTGTGGCCATGGCCGCAGGGCCGGGTGCAACACTAAGGTCAGCTGGGCACGACCTCAGCCCTCGGTAGGCTCCGATCCATCTGCAGACTTCAAACTGAAAGCGATGCGCCGCTGATCCGGTTTGACAGAAATGACCTTGACCCTGCATTGATCTCCGACAGCGATCACCTCTTCGGGATGGCTGATGGGATCATCGCTGAGTTCCGAGATATGGATCAGCCCCTCCAGTTCAGGCATATCGACCAGGGCTGCAAAAGCTCCGAAGGAAGTGAGATTCACCACCGAGACATCGACGACTTGCCCGACACGACACACTTCGTCGACCTCTGTCCACGGATCTGGAGTTAACCGTTTCAGGCTCAACCCCAGCCTCTCCTTGTCCAGGTTGATGTCCAGGATGAACACGTCAATCGTCTGACCGGCCTGTATCACCTCCTGGGGATCGTTCACACGCCTCCACGATAGTTCGGAGACGTGGAGAAGCCCATCCACACCGTTGACGTTGACGAAGGCACCGAAGGGCACGATATTGCTCACCACACCCTTCTCCACCGAACCCACCTGTAGACTTTCGAGGAGCTTGCGCTTGGTCGCACGACGATGATACGCGCCGCGCTCCGAGAAGATCAGCCGATTGCGTTCTGCCGTGACCTCGATGACGCTGAGCTTCAAGACCTTCCCCATCAGGGCACGCCACCGGCGCTCGGGGTTGGCGGTGTCCTGATATCGACGCCAGTTCGGCATCAGCTGAGAGCCCGGCACAAATCCCCGGAGCTCTCCCAAACGCACGATAACCCCACCCTTATTGGTATCGACAACGGTGAGATCAACTGTCTCGTTATTGTCCATCAGCTCCTGTGCCTGCTCCCAGTCGCTTTGCTGAGAGGCGCGAGCCAGCGACACGAGCATAGTGCCATCGCTGTCACTCTCGATCACATAGACACTGACATCCTGCCCGGGCTTGAGCAACTGCAGGTCCTCGTCGGTCATGCGCTCGACCTCACGCGGATGGACAACAGCATCGGATTTTCCGCCGATGTCGATCAGAATTGACCTCGGGTTGACTGAAGCGATGACACCGTCGACGATCTCGCCGCGGTGCCACCGTCGGGTATCCATGTACTCCTCAAGGAGTGTACCCATGGGATCAGGGTCAGTGCTAGACACTGGAGGCAGGCTTTCCATACTTGCGATTCTCCTGGATGTGATCTTCTGACTCTATTATAGGCATGTTTCGCAGAGGTGCAATTGAGACGACGCGATGCGTGAAGTTGCGGATCCGTAGGGCGCGGCTATACTTGGTCGCTGTGATGGCTGGGCTGGAGGCTCCCGTGGACACTATGCGTAAACGTAGACCGCTGTTTTGGGCAGGAATCGCTGTCTTGCTCGGCTTGTCGCTGGGCTGCTCTCTCTTTGCAGAGGCTTCCCCGACGATCTCTGTACCGAGTGCAACGCCCTTACAGACAGAGGCGCCGGCGGCAACGCTGACGCCGGTCACGACGAAGGCTACCGAGACACCCGCTGCCTCTCCTGCGGCAAGTGAGTGTCCAGAATCTCGCGCCATTTCTCCGCCGGAACGACCTATCGATGATCCTTCCGGCTTGGCAAACTTCATCGAGGATCTCCAGGGCTACCTTGCCCAGGGAGGGGATCCGGGGCTCATCCCGCTGATGGACTTCGAGACGATGCTCAGGGGCGACCTCACGGGGAACGGGAATGAGGAGACCGTCTTCGCATTGATCGATCCGCAGTCTGACCAACTGTTCCCTGAGGCGCACTTGCTCATTTTCACATGCCAGTCCGGAGATGTCAAGGTGCTCTACCACTACGCGTCCTTGCAGGGATATGGCCTGGAACTGATCGCGCTTCAGGATCTGACACAGGATGGCGTCGACGACCTAATCTTCTCAGAGTATAGTTGCGGCGCTCACACCTGCTGGCATACGCCCAACGTCTGGACCTGGCAGGGCAGTGATTTCGTAAACCAGATGGGAAGTGACTTCCAATTCCCCTATCCTGTCTACACTGTGGGAGCGACGAGTCTGGTCGTCGTGAGTGGCGGGGTCGGGTCTGTCGGGGCGGGACCCCAGCGCCCGGTCACGACTACTCTGGCTTGGACTGGGCAAGTGATCACCGTGACGGGAGAGGTACTCGGTCCCCCCACTTACCGGTATCACGCGTTTCTGGACGGCGATCGCGCCTTGTCCACGGGTGACTACGCATCGGCGGCAACGGACTACGAACGTGTGATTGTAGATGACACGCTGGAGCCGTGGGGTGCCTTCTTCAGTGCCGGTGACGAGCGGCAATGGTTCGGGGTCTTGGGACAATGGCGGCAGGTGATCCTGGCGGCTATCCAGGGCCAATCGGCTGAAGCCCAGGCAGCATACGACGGGCTGGACTTAGCGCTCGCACCCGGGGATCCTGGGTACCCTGTGATCGAACTTGCCCAACGTTTCTGGAGGTCCTATCAGAGGGATGGGGATGTCGTGGCCGCGTGTGCTTATGCCGTGGACAGCGACCAGGCGCAGCCCGCCCTGGACTTCCTCAACAGCTTCGGCTACTCCAATCCCGTGTATGAGGTGCCCGATCTCTGCCCATCCTATGGCTTCCAGCCCTAATAGCCCGTATCTCCTGGCTATGATCAGATCCCATGATACCCTCGCCGCCCGTTATTCAGAAGCATACCGATAGATTCCGCCGGCAATTGCAGGAGCTGCCGGCGTTTCGTGCGCTGCTCCGTGCCGTCGAGGCAGACTTTTACGAGAATCTACCGATCTCTGCGCCGGTCCTGGATCTTGGGTGTGGTGATGGGCATTTCGCGCAAGTAACCTTCCCCTTTCGCCTTGACGTGGGGCTCGATCCCTGGTGGCCACCGCTGCGTGAGGCCGACGACCGGAGAGCGCACCGTTGGCTTACCTACGCGGATGGTGCGGCGATGCCTTTTGCCGATGGCGCGTATCGCACCATCGTGAGCAACTCGGTGCTCGAGCACATTCCGGATGTGGGTCCCGTCCTGCACGAGGTGACGAGGGTCTTGGCCCCTGGAGGCCGGTTTCATTTCTGCGTGCCCGGGCCCAATTTCCGTCGGTTCCTCTCTGTTGCTCGATTCCTCGATGTGTTGCATCTGCCGTCCCTTGCGGAGGCCTACCGGAAGGCCTTCGATCGCATCTCGCGACATCGCTACTACCTGACCCCGGAGGCGTGGACCGAGAGGCTCGCGGAGGTCGGTCTCGTCGTGGAGCGGTGGTGGCCGTATTTCTCACGCAATGCGCTGGCAGCCCTGGAATGGGGCCATCCTCTCGGGTTGCCGTGCGTCGTGGCGAAGAAACTGACGGGGCACTGGCTGCTGGTGCCATCCCGGTGGAATTTATGGCTGACCGAGGTGGTGCTGCGCCGCTTCTATGAAGAGACGCTTCCCGACGAGGGCGCATATCTCTTCTTCTCAGCTCGGAAACCTCCGTTCTCCTGAAACAGATTAGGGCGCCTGCAGGTACGCGAGTTCCGGGCCTTCGCACTTTGGCCGCCCTGCGGTAGAATGTTCCTGTGTTTGCACAGTGGATTCTGTTGATTCTATATGTGGGTATTGGCGTCGCCAATATCGTTCGTGGTGTGCTAGGGGTCTTCATCTCGCCGGTTGTGAGTTCGGTGGCGGGGCTGCTTGTCGTGCTGGGCGTGGCTTACATTGTATGGGGCCTCGTTTTCCTGGCGATAGCGGCTGTTTATCTGGCGTCTGACGAACGCTTCTCTCCAGTCGCCCTCGTCGGCAGCGCTGTGTTGTACCAGGTGACCCTCTGGTCTGACCAAACTGCTGGGTGACCACTCCTCGTATGCCCGGCGGCTCTGGCCCCGCGACCTTGTCCTGACGGGTCTCTACATCGGGCTTGTGATCCTGTTGACGTGGGTCACGGCTGTGTGGAGATCCCGTCAGCGTGGCCATCTACATAAGTGATTCGGATGGAGGTGAGTGCATGGCATTCCAACCACAGAGATGGACGCTCTCGGACTTGCTCCCGGAGGTCGGCTCGCAGGAGCTGGAGTCCGAAATTGCGGAGGTCGATGACCGTCTGAGGGCGTTTGAGGCTCGTCGTGATGATCTGTCCCCTGATATGGCGGCGGAGACGTTCCGCGACCTCCTGACGCACTATGAGGAGCTCTACGCTGATGCTTCGAAGCTGGCTGCGTATAGCTATCTGTGGTTCTCGGAGGATACGGCAGGGCAGGAGCGGCTGGCGTTCCGGGCTCGCGCGGCCCAACTCGTGGCCGATCTTGAGAACCGCACACTCTTCTTCACGCTCTGGTGGCGTCAACTGGAGGAGGAGGCGGCCAATCGCCTGATGGCGGTTGCCGGTGACGCCGCCTACTACCTCCACACGCTGCGACTGCTCAAGCCGTATACGTTGAGCGAGGCCGAGGAGCGGATTATCAACATCAAGGACGTCAACGGCATCGACAGCCTTCTGACGGTCTACGATATGATTACTACGGCTCTCGAGTTCCACCTGACTGTGGACGGTGAGGAGAAGGTACTGACGCGCGGACAGTTGATGTCCTATGTCTCGAATCCGTCGCCGCCCCTGCGCGAGTCGGCCTATCGGGAGCTTTATCGCGTCTACAGCGAACAGACAGGGCTCCTGGCTGAAGTCTATGCGGCACGCGTGCGCGACTGGACCCAGGAGCAGGTGCAGATCCGCGGATACGACAGCCCCATCAGCGTCCGAAACCTCTCCAACGACATACCGGATGCCGTGGTCGAGACCCTGCTCGGCGTCATCCGGGACAACGCTCCAATCTTTCAGCGCTTCTTTGCCCTCAAGGCCCGAATGTTGGGTGTCGATCGGCTGCGCCGCTACGATCTCTACGCTCCGCTCTCCCAATCCGAGAAGACCTATTCATTCGATGAGGCTGTGCGGCTGGTGGATGAGAGCTATCGGGCCTTTTCGCCCACGTTGGCCGATCACGCGATGCGCGTGCTCGAGGAGCAGCACCTTGACGCCGAGGTGCGTCCCCGCAAGATGGACGGCGCCTACTGCTATGGGGTTCTGCCGAACGTGACGCCGTGGGTTCTGACCAGCTTCACAGGCAAGGCCCGTGACGTCTCGACGTTGGCGCACGAGCTCGGCCACGCCGTTCATGCAATGATGGCGGCCGATCATTCGGTTCTGACCTTTCATTCGGCACTGCCGATGGCCGAGACCGCTTCCGTCTTTGGCGAGATGCTTCTGACGGACAGACTCCTCGCTGAGGAGACGGATCCTGCCGTTCGAACGACATTGCTGGGGACATTCCTCGACGATGTCTATGCGACCGTGATGCGTCAGGGGTATTTCGTCATCTTCGAGAAGACCGCGCACAGCATGGTGCTTGCCAACGCGACGGCGGATGAACTCAAGACCGCCTACCTGGAGAACCTCCACGAACAACTGGGCGACTCGATGTCCCTCAGCGACGACTTTGCAGTGGAGTGGACGGCGATTCCCCACATCTACCACACCCCTTTCTACTGCTACGCCTATGCATTTGGCAATCTCCTCGTCTTGGCGCTCTATCGCAAATACAAGGAGTTGGGCAAGGCGTTCGAGCCTCACTATCTCCGCATCCTTTCATATGGCGGATCGGCAAGCCCTGACCGGATCATCCGGGAGGCCGGCTTTGACATGTCGTCCGCGCAGTTTTGGCAGAACGGCTTCGACCTCGTGGCCGAGAGGCTCGACGAACTCGAGAAGCTTGCCTAGTCAAGCTGTGGAGGGAGCGATGAACGACCCTGAGTACGAGGAGATTCGGCGCCAGCAAGCGATATGGCGTGAGACGGCCTACGAGAGAGCGGTGAGCCGCTTCCCCGAGCGGCGCTCACACTTCGAGACGACCTCCGGCATTCCGGTGCCTGCGGTTGAGACGCCTGCCGACGTTGCCGTGGACTATCTCGCCGATCTGGGTTTCCCGGGGGAGTACCCTTTTACGCGCGGCGTGCAGCCGACGATGTACCGGGGGCGCTTCTGGACAATGCGCCAGTACGCGGGCTATGCTTCCGCGGAGGAGTCTAACCGGCGTTACCGCTATCTTCTGGAGCAGGGACAGACGGGCCTTTCTGTGGCCTTCGATCTGCCGACGCAACTGGGATACGACGCAGATGACGAGATGTGCCTCGGGGAGGTGGGACGGGTAGGCGTCTCAATCAGTTGCCTGGACGACATGCGCCGGCTGTTCGAGGAGATCCCACTCGACAAGGTGAGCACCTCGATGACGATCAATGCACCCGCTGCCGTCCTTTGGGCTATGTACATCGCTGTCGCTAAGTCCCAGGGCGTGGCCCCCGGGCAACTTCGTGGCACCATCCAGAACGATATCCTCAAGGAGTACGTGGCGCGGGGCACGTATATATTCCCACCTCGACCCTCGATGCGTCTCATCACGGATACGTTCCGCTACGGAGCGGATAGGGTGCCGGCTTGGAATCCCATCAGTATCAGCGGCTACCACATCCGCGAGGCGGGCAGCACCGCTGTCCAGGAGATTGCCTTCACGCTGGCCAACGGCATCGCCTACGTTCGGGCCGCGGTAGATGCGGGACTGGATGTGGATGACTTTGCGCCGCGGCTCTCCTTTTTCTTCAGCGCCCACAGCAATTTCCTGGAGGAGGTCGCGAAGTTCCGTGCGGCCCGGCGCATGTGGGCTCGAATCATGCGGGATCGCTTTGGTGCGAAAGACTACCGGTCGTGGCTCTTGCGCTTCCATACGCAGACTGCCGGTTCCACACTGACCGCTCAGCAGCCTATGAACAACGTCATCCGGGTGACAATGCAGGCACTCGCCGCCGTCTTAGGGGGGACCCAGTCGCTGCATACCAACTCGATGGACGAGGCGCTCTGGCTGCCCACCGAGGAGAGCGTGCGGGTCGCCCTGCGCACGCAGCAGATCATCGCATACGAATCCGGTGTTCCCGACGCCGTTGATCCCCTGGCAGGATCCTACCACATCGAGGGCTTGACCCAGGAGATCGAGCGTCGCGCCCTCGACTATATTCGACACGATCGACGAGTTGGGTGGGGCACCTGTCGCGGTCGAGCAGGGCTACATGCAGGCTGAGATCGCGGAGGCCGCCTATCGAGCGCAACTGGCTATCGAGCGAGGCGATCAGACGATCGTCGGGGTCAACGAATTCCAGGACGAGGGCGAAGAACTGGAGATTGACCAGCTCAAGGTCGATCCTGCAGTCGAGGTCGATCAGCGGCGACGGTTGGCCGAGCTGCGATCCGCGGCGGGATAACTCGCGCGTCTCGGCCCTCCTCAGCCGGATTGAAGAAGCCGCGCGAAAACCCGAAGCGCCGATGATGGCACTCTTTGGTGAGGCCGTAGAAGCCGGATGTACGCTTGGTGAGATCTGTGCCGTCTTGCGCGGTGTCTGGGGCGAGTATCAGCCACGCGTCGCCCTATAGATCGAGAGACGCGCTCAGACAATCTCGACGTTGACCTTCTTTTCCATCTTGGCGCCGAGAATGCGGGCGAGAGAGCGGATAGCGTTGATGGTCCGGCCCTTGCGCCCAATGAGCCGGCCCATATCCTCTGCACCGACGTTCATCTCGATCATGATGACGCTGTCTCCAATGGACTCAGAAACGCGCACGGCATCGGGGTTGTCTGCTAGGCCCTTGGCGATGAACTCCACCATGTCCTTGATTGCGGTCATTCTCGTCTCCTTGGTTGGCTAAGTACGCGAGCTGGCGTTGCAGGCAGTGTGACCCATGATTATATCCATAGTATATTCATGATTTTGAAAACGGCCAGTTTTTGTAGTCCGCATGCACATCCTGAAAAGTAACCTGCGGAATGGGATTCCGTGGTGAACAGAGCGCCCCCCGGCCAGGCGTCGGCAGGACGCAGCAGCCAGGGGGCGCTGTTCGTGAGCTGAGGAGCTACTCGCCGATGGTCAGGAGCCTGCCTTCGCTCCGTCCGAAGACTTCGGGAAAGTAGAACTCGGTGGCCGTTGTGGGGATGACGTGATAGTCACCCGGCAGCGTCGTGCGGAACGTGTAGCTGTACTCGTAGGTGCCCGCAGGCAGAACGTCTGCAAAGAGGACGACTTTCTCGTCGCGGAGTTCGCTCCGGCTGTACCAATGCCACCACCACCAGAAGCGCGAGCTGTCGCGCTGGAGTTGGGGCGTCATCGCTAACAGGCTCGTCGTAGCAAGGCCGGTATCGACCGCTTCTCCTCCTGCAGGGAGCGGATCCTCAACCACCACGTAGTAACGATCGTGTGGGGCGATCAGCGTGAGATCCACGCGGATCACGTCACCCAGCTTCGCCTCGCGTACCTCCGGGCACTCTCGACGATCCTCTGCCTCGCAGTCAGCCATGGTATAGCGTCGATAGACAACGAAGCCACGATCTTCTGCCGCGATATCCTCGACGGGTAGGTAGACCTGGAGGTGCGCCGAATAGTAGAGGCGGCCTGCTCCTTCTGTCCGCGCGATGGTGAGCGCGTTGGTCGTGCCTGCCGCGAGCGCCGAGATGGGAATAGAGGTCGTGACGCTCTCGCGCACGGTGTCGGCTGTCGCGGTGCCGCCGGCCTGCTCGACGTCGTTGAGGTAGAAGGCGAAGTCGTAGGCTGCGTTGAGTTCCCCGGTCTCGACCATCCAGTCGGTGAGCGAGATCAGGGCCCAGGCTGTTTCCTGCGTCGTCTCCCAGATACCACCCTCGCGAGCGACCATCAACCAGCGGACGACGTTGGGGATCAGTTCGTTGCCGGGATCGAGCTTCGTCAGGGTATCCAGCACGATCGCCGTGGAGCGTGTGTCGGTGTTCATAGCCCACCAGTCGGGACGGGACTCCTCCCAGTGGGCGCCGGTCGCACTCAGGAGTGCGGCGGTATTCAGATCCGAGAGCAGGGTGGCCAGGCGGCTGTCGTTGGGCGAAAGCAGCCAAATCGTCTGGGCCAGGTACGCCCTCCCATAGCTGCTGAGCTTGTCGCGCTGGGCGTAGAGGTCGTCGATGTCGCCCCGGTTCACAGCCTGGCCCTCGGCCAGAACGTACAGCAGCCATGCCTGCCGGTTCGCCTCGCGATAGGTCAACAGCCCGTCCACGGGTTCGATCTGGGACTTCAGGTAGGTCAGCCCCTGGCTCAGCACCGACGTATCTACGCCGATCCCCGTCTGGCGCGCTTGGAGCAGCGCGAAGACGACGTAGGCGCTCACGTAGGGGTTGCTCTGCGGATGCTGCGCATCGTACCACCAACCCCATCCGCCGTCGGGGTTCTGCTGGAGATAGAGCTTGCCCAAGCCCTCGTCGATCAGGCCTGGCAGACGCTCTTCCAGGTCCGCATTGGCAATACCCAGCGACGTCAACGCCCTGTAGGTCAAGACATTGGGCAGGAAACGGCTGACCGTCTGTTCGGTGCACTCATACTCGTAGTGCTCCAGATAGTCCAGCCCTGCCTGCATTCCAGCGGCGAGGCTGGGATCGAGCTCTACCGTAAGCTGCCCGCGGCGGTCATCGAAAGCGGGCGGGAGTGCGATGGCCTCGGTTCGCGAGCCCCCGTCGATGAGCTGCCCGGCGGTTCCCACGGTGTCCGGGGAGGTATAGCGCAGCACCAGAAGGGTGCCATCCGGACCCGTGGTCAGGCGAGGCCTGCTGGCATCTGTATAGGTGCCGGAGGTCGGCGCTGAAGATGAGGTCCGCGTCAGTTACATCCTCGACGGTGACCCACCACGTGACCTTGGCTTCAGCGTGTGCCGGGACCGAAACTGTCTGGTGGGCCGGCGTGTCCGCTGCAATCTGCAGCCCGCCGGTGCTGAGGCCGACGTCTACACTGAGGGCCGCGTCGGTGTTGTTTGAGACGTTAGCCGCAAGCTGTGCGCGGTCGTCGACCACGAAGAACCTCGGTGCCACGGGGCGAACGAGAAGTGGCTTGGTTGCCACAACCTCTGCCGTAGCCTCGCCGACCACGGTCTTAGCCGTGAGCCCGACCGTCCGCGCGACCCACGTCGTCAGGTTGTCGGGGAGTGTCACTGTCACCGAGGCCTTACCTTCCGAATCGGTGGTTACGCGTGGACTCCAGAATGCGGTGTCCGCGAATTCCTCGCGTACCTCCACGCCCTCAGGAGCAGATGCAGAGGATCGCATGCCTTCCCTAGCCTCGGATGCAACGGATGTTGCCATAGGTGCCGGGGCCTCCATAGGCACCAGCGCCTTGTCCATTGCGTCGCCGCCTCCGCCCAAACCGTACTGTGCCAGAAGGTTCTCGGAGAGGTTAAGCTCGTCGGAGAGTTCCTTGAGATAGCGATTCTCCGAGACTGTCAGACCGCCGGCAGTGAATACCTGGAGCATTCGGGCCGCATAGAGGCGGTGCAGGATGTCGTCGGTGCGCGGCTTGAGGCTCAACACCGCCTTGTCGATGAGGTCGAGCGACAGCTCCGCCCCGGCGGCGGGCCGCCCTTCGGGTGTCAGTGCCGTGAGTGCGTACGTGACGCTTTCTCCCGGCTGGGCCTGGTCCCGATCGGCCTCGATTGACACGTCCAGGGTCTTGGGCCCGAGATCGACCGCCAGGGGAAGCAGCCCCATCTTGAGGGCTGCGACGTCACCACCGCGCGGTTTGATCAACACCACGGAGACGTAGACGTTGGGGATGTCTCCTTCGACGATAGGCAGCCTGTAGATCGCACTATTGGTCTCCAGGCGGATGACCTCGTGACGGCGGACGCCTTCCCGCTCAACGGTCACCAGGGCCATCGTTGGAGCCTCAAAGGGCGAGGGAATCAAGATCTCCGCTGTATCCCCCACCTCATAGGTCGCCTTGTCGCTCACAAGCGTGATCCGGTCGTTATTCTCGCGACGCCACGAGACGTAATTCGATCCCGACACCCAGATGAACATAGAGGATCGGATGGCCTGTGTGGCGGAGGTAGCGTTGGCGGGCTCGGCGACGACGTGATAGGAGCCACCCTCGGCAGGGACAAACGTGGCGACGGCCTCGCCAAGCTCGTCGGTGGTGACCGTGGTTTCGTCGACCTTTGTTTCCTTGGTCTCCCACTGCCACGATCCACCGCCGGCATCGTTCTCCACAAACGTGTTGATCCATTCCCGCCGGTAGAAGGTGACGTGAACCGGCGTGTCGGGCTGGCGTTCGCCCTGCCAGTCGACGACGACAAGGTCGATGTTGCTTTCCTCACCGGCTTCGCCGACGTACGACCGCGCCTGGAGGCCTATATAGAACGGGCCGGGGTGGACAATCGTTGAGGTGCGCCCTGCGATCTCCTGATTGTCGGGGCCGGTCGCGGTCGCCTCGAAGGTGATGCGTTGGGGTCCACGGCCAAGTGCATCCGCCAGTTCGCTGCCATCGATGTGGACCCTCAAGATGCCGTCCGGGCCTGTCGTGCCCTGGCCACTCAGCAACGGCTCCGGATTGGTGGGCTCTTGCCACCAGCAGTCGAAGCACGTGTAGGGATCCTCGATATCGCTGAAGGTATAGCGCCCGCCCCAGGGGGGCTCGAATGTGTATCGTTCAGCGAGGACATGCCAGGCGACCGGCGTGTCTCTCAGCGGGCCGCCGAAGAAGTAGCTGAGGGCGATTTCGGCGTTGAGATCGTCGCCTTTCTGCATCTCGTCCTGATCGGCGCTCACGGCGATCTGGAACTCAGGCGCGCGGTATTCAGCAACGGTGAAGGTGGCCTGGCTATAGTCGTCGCCGAAGGCGGCACTGATAGCGTAGTCACCCAGCGCTGCGCCATCGGAAAGGGCCAAGGTGCCTTCGAAGGTGCCCTGGTCGCTGACCGCCAGCGGTTTGTTGAGGAGCTCCTCGCCCGTGACGTCCCTGATCGTCACCGTGACCTGGGTCACGCCGGGCAGGCTGTAGATCGCATCCTCTTCCGCACGCAGCACACCCTTGAAGGCCACTGTCTGCCCCGGTCGGTAGATCGGGCGATCCGTGTAGATGTAGGTTCTCTGCCGCTGGCCCGCCATACCCTCATTCACTCCGAAGTCCCAGGGACCGATGCCGCGTCCCCAGTCGGCAGAGACGGCACCGAAGGGAGCTTCGCTGTAGGCCAGGATGGTGTAGTGGTCACGGGGGAGGTCAAGGCCGGCTACCCCATCGCGATCCGTCACCGCGGTCCGCCGGAAGGCGCCGTCACTTTCAACGACGGTGAGTGCGAGATTCGGCACCGGTGCTCCCGTAGCCAGGTCCGTAACCCAAATCAAGGCATCTTCGGCCCCCGCCTTGAGTGTGAGATTGAGGTCCGAGACCACCAGGATGTGGCGTTGGTGGCGCAAGTATTGGTTGGGGTCGAGGTCGGGGGCGTCGACGTCAAGCAAGTAGACGCCGGGCGCCAGCGTGCCGTCCGTCGTCTCAGTAAGGTCGACCACCGTGGTCTGCTGTTTGTTCAGGGGCGCCTCGAGACGCTCCTCCCATTCACGTAGCAGGGCGTCTTGGCCGGGTGCCCTGTCCTGATACTGCCACTCCCATAGACGATCGGTGATCGTGCTCAGGGGGAGCCGGTAGAGCTTCAGGTCTACACGATTGAGATTGATGTACGTCAGCGCAAGGTGTGCCGGGAGGCCCGCGTCATACGTGCTGACGAAATCGGGTATACGCAGTTGGTAGCTCGGTGACAACGGCCCGGTCCGAAACCTCACGATGCGACCTCGTGGGATCGTGTTGCCGTAGGGATCCGCAATGCCATCATCAATGGTCACGACGTAGTCACTCGACGGCTCTGCTCCAAAATAGAGCACGAAGGTGTTGTTGTACTCGGCGTAGTAGGTGTAGACGAGGGTGGGCGACATCGGCGGCGTCATCGTCAGGTTGGGCATTACTGTCGCGGGGTCGATCGGGGTGTTGAAAACAATCCGGAACTCCGTATTTGGCGGGGCATTCCTATTGCCATCGGCAGGATATGTCTCCACGATGTTGGGCAGAGGGACCGTCGTAAAGCGCCAGCCAAAGGGTTGCGCCATGCCCTCGCCGCCCGCAGATGACGTGACGCCTGCATCGAGATTGGCGGTGTAGCGGGTGTTGAAGTCGAGCGACTGCGCCGGCGTGAAGATCAGCGTGCTACCCTCGACACCGTATGTGCCGCGGACTGTGCCTCCGAGGAGGCCACCGCTACTCAAGTGGAAGGCCTCGCCGGCGGACGTCAGGTCGATGGGTTGGTTGAACTGCATCCTGATGGGGGTGTTGATGTCGACGAGGGTGCTATCCTCACGGGGGGTGACCCACGTCACGGCGGGCGGGAGCGTGCTGAATCGCCAACTATACGCCTCCGGCAGCGTGGCTCCCGCGATGTCCTGAAGCTCGGCTGAGACGGTGGCCTGATAGGTGAGCCCGCCGGCAAGGGGCTCGTCGGGCGTGAAGACGTAGATCGACGTGTTGACCCACTCACCGGAGCCCGCGATGGCGGGCTCAAAGGAGAGCGGATGGGGTAGGTTGTCCATCTCGGCGATGGTCGTCAGCGGCACGACGGGCCGGTTGAAGATAACCGTGATCGCGGCGTCCGTCTCCACGTCGATAGTATCCGGCGCCGGGATCGCCTGGGCTACCTCCAGGTAACCCGCCGTGGCGAAGCGGAAAGTGAAGGGCGCCCCTAAGGGCTCTCCTGTCTGAGCTGCTGCATCCTGGGTAAGGATGACGTCAAAGGAAGTGTCGCGTGGCAGCGCAGCGGAGGGCTGGAAGTGTGCCGTGCGGTTGTCAGTCCACGAGAGCGTTCCGGCGATGGGCTCCGCGGCGCCGGCGCGCTCGACCCGTAGCGCCTTGGCGACCGCCTGTTGGTCCATGGGCTTATCGAATACTAGCTCGACGGCGCCGTCCGGCGTGAGCGTTTGGCCCCGACTCGGGCTGTGTTGTATCACGATGGGCGAGAGCAGGTCCGGCGGCATTGGGGTGAACGGCAGGGCCGGGGGCGGCGGAAGCGGCGTGCTCGTCACCCGTGGCGTTGGGGTCATCGTGACCGGTGTCACGGTTGGGGTCTGCGAGACCGGCGGGACGCGTCCACAAGCGGTCAGGATAACAACCAGGAGCAGCACGAGGATCGGGCACAACGCGAGTTTTCTCATAGTACCTCCCAGCACTATCGGGTCCGTACTATCTGGACGCCCGGCGCCGCTAGAAGGTTCCCTGTTGTCGCCGGAGCAGTGGGACTAAGATGCTTCGCGGTCGAACCCCCATCGTTCGAATATGTCCTGGTAGGTAGACAGAATCTGCTCTCGCGTGAATCCGACACCCTCAAGCGAGTACTGGTGGTTGCTTTCATGCTCGCAGGACTTTTCCGTCTCCTCCACGAGGATCTGGGCAAACTCGGGGCTGATTTCCAGGCCAAAGTGATCGTAGATCTCGGTTACGATGCGTTTGGGGTCAGCCACGAGCTCGTGGAAATTCACGAAGATGCGGCTCTCCTCCGGGGCGCGATCAAGACGCTCGACGGGATAGCGATACCAATGCTGTGTGGATTCAAGGATGTAGTCGGGGTGGGGATAGCGTTTCTCTGGCTCCCCTAGAACCTGCCACCAATGAGCTGAGAGACTGGCATATGACGGTACCACGCTGAGCGGATTCCGCGCAAGGTAGATGATCTTTGCGTCGGGGAAGAACCGGTAGAGCGAATCGACCTTGGGAGTGAAGAACGGGTTCTTTGACACGATATGCCGGTGGTCTCTGTGAGCATAGATGTGCCGCTGGAGGCAATGCCTGTAAAAGCGCATCACTTTGCCCTTTTCCCAGCGGGAGAGACGGGTGTCGAAGTAGACGAAGGGGAGGGCTGCTTCGGGAAACCCGAAGAAGAGCCCTGCAATGATAGTCGCGCCCTGATGAATAAGGAAGTATTCATCCTCTTCTGGGACGACCAGGCTCATCCTGTGCATCGCGTTGGAGGCGCGGACGAAGTGGTGGTCGAACCACAGAACCAGCCGGTGCAGCAGCCCTCCCAGCAAGCGGTCCATGCTTCCGACCGCCCAAGCCACCTTGCGTTGAGTCACGGAGGGGGCAAAGAGGATCTCCCAGAGATGGATGCTTTGGAAGTTGGTTACGTCCCTGGCCAGCAGTCGATGAAGGAAGGTCGTACCACTGCGGGGATTGCCAACGATGAAGATGGGTTGTTTGACCTCCTGCCGACGATAGCCTGCGAAGAGTATCTCGTCGAGTAGAAAGCCGAACCACGTGATGCTCTCCACTACGAAATAGATGGCATAGAAAAGCAGGAGCACGAAGATGCGCTTGGGTGTGATCCTAGCCGTTGTGTTTTCGGCCTTGAAAAAGGCCATATAGGTGATGCGCAGAAAGCGCCTGATACTATAGGTCACAGTGACTCCTCAACCAGCCTCGATGCCTGCCGGGTCTCGCTTCGGCACGTGATGGAGAGGCTACACTCTTATCGTCGACAGGTTCGGCCTATTATATCACTCTTCGATAGGGCAATTCCTCCGTGGTTGTTGGATTCGTCCAACTATCCTATACTGGACCTGCTGGATGGTAGCCCACACAGGAGGGAAGATGGTCTCTCGTAAGAACGCTTTCTTCGGTATTCACTTCGATCTCCATGCCAACGAGCGCGACACGGAGCTGGGCGCCGATGTGACCGAGGAGATGATCGAACTCCTGTTGGCACGCGTCAAACCTGACTACGTCCAGCAGGACTGCAAAGGACATCCCGGGTATGCCAGCTACCCCACGGAGGTTGGGTGGGCGTCTCCCGGCATCGTGAAGGACGCGTTGGCGATCTGGCGTGCGGTCACCAAACGCTACGGTGTACGTCTTTTCATTCACTACTCGGGTGTCATTGATCAGAAGGCTGTGGCGATGCATCCCGAGTGGGCGGCCCGTACCGCTGAGGGTGAGCCTGCCCCCAATGGGGCGACAAGTACTTTCGGTCCCTACGTGGACCGCCTGATGATCCCGCAACTCAAGGAGGTTTTTGCAGAGTACGATCTCGACGGGGCATGGGTCGATGGCGAGTGCTGGGGCACCGTGGTCGACTACGGCCCGATGGCAATCGAAGCCTGGAGGCAGGCCACAGGATACGCCGTCGCACCTCTCTCGCCCAAGGACCCGCACTGGCACGAGTGGCTGGAGTTTCACCGGCAGCAGTTTGAGCGCTACCTGACCCATTACCTGGACGATCTCCACGCGTTCAAACCCGGTCTTGAAATCACGAGCAACTGGATGTACACGGGGTTCGCCCCTCGTCCGGTCCAAGCCCCGCTCGATTTCATCTCGGGCGATTACAGTGCACAGGATTCAGTCAATACGGCACGTTTCGAGGCGCGGTACATCGCGAGTACCGGGATGCCCTGGGATTTGATGGCGTGGGGTTTTTCGTGGTGGGGCGATGGATCCACCCATCACCGTACCCACAAGCCGGCGATCCAGTTGAAGCAGGAGGCTTCGGTGGTCCTTTCCCAGGGAGGGGGCTTCCAGGTCTACTACACGCCGACGCGTGCAGGTTGGTTCGACCCGCTGCTCGTGGAGGTTGTGGGTGAGGTCTCGGACTTCTGTCGCGAGCGCCAGGAGCTCTCCCACAAGACCGAGAGCGTGCCGCAGGTTGCCTTGCTTCTCTCCGCCACAGCCTTCTACGACAAGACAAACGGTGTGCTCCGCGCCTATGAGGGCGAGCACAACGCGGTGGAGGGGACACTGCACGCGTTGCTGGAGGCGGGCTACTCCGTGGATGTAGTCGCAGAGCACCAAATCCAGGGCCGGCTTGCCGACTATCCGGTGATCGTGTTGCCGGAGATTCACGTGCTTACCCCCGAGTTCCGGACGGCCTTGATCGACTATGTGCGACAGGGAGGAAGTCTGCTGATTATTGGCGCTGAGACAGCCCAACTCTTCGCAGATGAGGCTGGGGTGACACTATTGGGTGATCCCGTCACACGCTACGACTACCTGTTAGCAGGGTCTCTGATGGGCATGTGCGAGGGCGCCTGGCAGGAAGTTCAGGTCGTCAATGCTGAGGTCGTCGGTTGGCGTTATCCGAAGTTCGACACACGCGTACAGGCTGAGCCTGCCGCGACGGTGGCCAGGTTCGGCGAGGGGAAGGTGGGCGCGATCTACGGACCGTTGGGAAGTGTTCACCTAAGATGTCACACGCCCCAGGTGCGCGACTTCCTGAAGGGCGTGATGCAGATCCTATTCCCAAGTCCACTGGTCGAGGTTTGATGGGCCACCGTGCGTTGACGTCGCCGTGCGCAGGAAGGATGGTCGGCTGCTGGTGCATCTGGTGAATACAGCCGGGATGCAGGTGGCATCGACCTATACGATCCTGGACGCTATCCCCCCTGTTGGTCCCCTGACCGTCAAGGTCAGGATGGCCGCGCCGCCTCTGTCCGTCGCCGTTGTGCCCGCATGTGACGTCGTCACAGCCTGGGAGGAGGGGGTACTGTCGCTCGAATTGCCCTCGTTGGAGATCCATACTGTTCTCAGCATCGAAGCTGGAGCCTAAAGGAGGCCACTATGCTGATTGGCATTTCACCGCTCTTGAGTCCCGAGTTGCTTTCTGTGCTTTACCGTATGGGGCACGGCGACGAGATCGTCCTGGCCGATGCTCACTTTCCAGGCGAAAGCGTCAATTCTCACGTGGTACGGGCCGATGGTCTGCGCGTTGCTGACTTGCTCGATGCGATCCTGCCGCTCCTTGCGCTGGATGGCTACGTCGACAGCCCGGTGATGATGATGGCGCCCGTGCCGGGCGACAGCCTGGATCCGTCCGTGGAGGCGAGCTATCGCGAGGCGATCGACCGGCAATGGCCGGAGACACCCGCGATTGAGCGAATCGAGCGGTTTGCCTTCTACGAGCGGGCAAGGGGCGCTTTCGCGGTTGTGATGACGGGTGAGACGGCCAAGTATGGCAATGTCATCCTCAAGAAGGGCGTCACGCCGTTAGTACCAAGATAGCGCCGAAAACCGCTTGATCCTGGGTTGCCTTGTGATAAAATTGTGAGTGTGGAGACCCGTGTCATCTTTATGGGGACGCCCGAGTTTGCGCTTCCCACTCTGGAACAACTCGCCGAGCGATATACCGTCGTAGGCGTTGTCACTCAACCGGATCGGCCTGCGGGCCGGGGCCGGCGTGTGATGATGTCACCGGTGAAGGAGTTTGCGCTTGCCGAGGGGATTGCTGTTTTCCAGCCGGCTCGGATGCGTAACGCGGAGGCGGTGGCGCATTTCCGTGCCTGGGCGCCGGACGTGGCGGTGGTGGCTGCTTATGGTCAGATTCTGCCCAAGGCAGTTCTCGATGCGCCGCGGTTTGGCGTCCTCAACGTTCATGCTTCGCCTCTTGCCCAGATGGCGAGGGGCTGCGCCGATTCAGGGGGCTTTGCTCGCCGGTGACGAAGTAACGGGGGTGACGATCATCAAGCTGGATGAGGGCCTCGACACAGGGCCCATGCTCGCGGCCCGCGAGACGCCTATTGATCCTAACGAAACCGCCGGCGAACTGGAGAGCCGTCTCGCTCGGCTCGGCGCGGATCTTCTGATGGGTGTGTTGCCGGCATACCTTTCGGGTCAGATTGAGCCGCAGCCGCAGCCCGAAGAGGGCGTGACGATGACGCGAACTTTCCGCAAGTCGCAGGCACTTATCGACTGGGCCGCATCCGCTGAGGAAGGGCACAATCACATCCGAGCCTTCTCCCCGGACCCAGGGGCCTACACGTTCTGGGAGGGTGTCAGGCTCAAGATCCTGAGATCCCGAATTGTCGAACCTGACGATGTGCTCCGATCGGAGACGGAGGGGGACGCGCCGGGGACTGTCTCGTTGTGGGAAGGGCTGCCGGTTGTCGCCACAGGGGAGGGGCATCTGGCTCTCGTCTATCTACAGATGGCCGGTAAGCGTCCCATGGACGGCGGCGCCTTTGTGCGTGGACGACAGGATTTCATCGGGACCGTATTGGGTTCCGAACAACCGGGCGAGTGAGCAAGAGACGTCGCCCGGTTGGTTTTCTACAAAGATTAGCAGATTGATACTATCATTGAGGGTATGTGTAAGGAGGTTGTATGTCTGGTCATAGCCATTGGTCAACGATTCGGCGTAAGAAGGAAGCAAACGACTCGAAGCGTGGGGCGGTTTTCACCAAGGCCGCGCGCGAGATCGTCATAGCCGTCCGTGAGGGCGGCGGGGGCGATCCCGATAGCAACATTCGCCTGCGTATGGTGCTCGACAATGCGCGCGCGTTGGGAATGCCCAAGGATAACATCGATCGGGCGATCAAGCGCGGGACTGGTGATGACAAGGATGCCGAGGAGATCGTACAGGTCGTCTATGAGGGCTATGGCCCGAACGGCGTGGCGATGTTGATCGACGTTGTCACCGATAACCGTAACCGCTCAGTTGCCGCACTCCGTCACACCTTGAGTCGTGCGGGTGGTTCCATGGCGAACCCCGGCGCCGTGGCGTGGCAGTTTGACCGCAAGGGGGCGATCACCGTGCCGAACAGTGTGGATTTCGAGGAGCTGTTCATGGCCGCTGTCGAGGCGGGTGCCACCGACGTCGTGCAGGGCTCGGAAGAGGATAGCCATGAGGTCTACACCGAACCGACCGATCTTCATACCGTGAGCGAGCAGCTCAAGGAGATGGATATCCCGGTGGAAGAGGCTGAGTTGGTGATGGTGCCGCAGAACGAGATCACGCTGAGCCAGTCGGATACGGTGAGGATGCTGAGGCTGATCGACGAGATCGAGGATCTCGACGATGTGAGCCGGGTCTTCACCAATCTAGAGATGACGGACGAGGCCGTCTCCGCGTACGCAGCAGTCGCTGGAGACTAGATGCGCGTTTTGGGGATTGACCCCGGAACCGCGACCACAGGTTATGCCGTTGTAGAGGAAGAGGCAGGGCGTCTTCAGTTGCTGGCGATCGGTGTGATCACCACGCCGGCGAAGACGCCTCTGCCTGAGCGTCTACAGCAGATCTACCGCCAGCTTATCGAGATTGTCGGTGCCACCCGTCCCGACGCGTCCGCGGTGGAGGAGCTTTTCTTCAGTCGTAATGCTCGTACTGCTATGTCGGTCGGTCACGCCCGGGGTGTGACCCTGCTGGCGCTGGCAGATGCAGGACTGCCGATCGCTGAATATACGCCGATGCAGGTCAAGCAGGCGGTGACAGGCTATGGTAATGCGGACAAGCGCCAGGTTCAGGAAATGGTGCGCATGTTGTTGGGGCTTTCGGAGCTGCCACGGCCCGACGATGCAGCTGACGCCGCCGCGGTGGCGATCTGCTGTCTGCATCGCGCGAAATTGGACAATCTATAGAGGGGCCCGGTGAGGGATGATTGCTCAGTTAGTCGGTAAGGTCGCCCGTGCCGAGGACGGTCTTGTCGTCCTTGACGTCGGCGGGGTGGGGTTCGCCGTCTACGTGCCGGCGGATCTGGCCCTGCGCGTGGGGGATCACATCCAGCTTCACACTTACCTGCAGGTCCGGGAGACCGAACTGACGCTCTATGGCTTTGCCGAGCTCGACGAGAAGCAGCTCTTCGAGATGCTGCTCGGCGTAAGCGGTGTTGGGCCGAAGGCAGCGTTGAGCCTGATGGGCACGCTGTCGCCGGATACGCTTCGCCGCGCTATCCTCAACGGGCAGCCCGAGGTACTGGCGCGTGCGCCGGGCATTGGAAAGAAGACCGGCGAGGCGATCGTTCTGCATCTCAAGGACAAGATCCGGCGGTATACCGGCGTAGAGATCCAGGTGACCGAAGATGATGCGGATATCATCGCTGCCCTCACGGCGCTTGGCTTTAGTATCGTCGAGGCGCAGCGTGCCCTCCAGCAACTTCCCCGCGACGAGGGCCTCTCCCTGGACGAGAAGATCCGTCAGGCCTTGACGTTTCTGGGGCGGTAGGCCCCGTTCGCTGTTGGCTCCTTCGGTGTTCGCACACCACTGGTTCGACACGCGGCAGCGTCCTCGGATCGTTCCGCGCTTCCGGCAGCACGCCACGCGCTCTGTGTTGGTTTTCCTGGTCGCAGTGTCGCTCCTCGGGTGTGGCAGTCGAAGTATCCCCGGCATCCTCAAGATCGGCCTCGTCGCGCCATTCGAGGGCCAATATCGCGCGACCGGCTATGATGCCATCTACGCGGCGCGACTGGCCGTTCGCGAGATCAATGAAGCAGGCGGCATTGACGGCTGGCGCCTCGAGTTGGCTGCCTATGACGACAGGGGCGATCGTTCGCTCGCCATCAGGACTGCGGGTGATCTGGTGATCGATCCCGACGTCGTCGCGGTCATCGGTCACTATCGCCCCGAGACCAGCGCGGTCGCTGCCCCGGTCTATGCGCGCGGCACGTTGGCATACCTGGAGATCGGGGGCTGGGGGTATCTCCTCCGCATCGACGTGGGTTCTCAACGCGTCCCCGGAATCCCTGGCGGCCTCGATGATCCAGGCCGCGGATGATCAGGCGGTTCAGTCGAGCGTTGTCTGGGGGGAGGGCCCCGTCGCCGACGCTCTGGTGACCCGCGGCATTCCGCGATCGACCCCCGATGCGCCGAGCGATGGCCAGGCCATTGTGTACGCTACGCTGCCCCCGGTCGAGAGCGGTGAGGGGATGACGGCATGGCGCCGGCAGTCGTGGTCGGGGCGCGTCGTGGGTGAGATTGGTCTGGCCTCAGCGAGCTTCGGGCTGGTAGCAGGGGCGGATGCCGTCGGCGCCCGGTTCGTCACGCCCTACCCTTTCCCACAGGACCTCGATGGCACCGGCCCATGGATTGACGCCTATCTGGGGATGGGCCCCTACGTCTCGCCTCCGGGACCCTACGCCCTGCCCACGTACGAGGCGGTCTACGTGATCGCTGATGCCATTGCTGCAGCGCTCGACGGAGGGCGAACACCCGATCGCGCTGCATTGGTCGAAGCGCTGCCGGACACCCATAGGTCGGGCCGGCTCGGCACGATTGCGTGGGACGATCAGGGATACTGGCGCGGAGCGCCGCTGTACCTCTATCGCTGGACGGATGCCGGACCTGAGTTCGTGGAGCGTCTCCCTTGACGCGGAGAGATCGACCTTCTGCGACAGTCGTCATCGGCCTACTGCTGGCGGGCTTCCTGACGCTGGTGGTTCTGAACGCCTGGCTGTCCGATGACGCCTATATCACCTTCAGAACGGTGGACAATTTCATCCACGGGTACGGTCTGACGTGGAACGTCGACGAGCGCGTGCAGGTCTACACGCACCCGCTGTGGATGCTGCTGCTCTCCGGCTTCTACGCGCTGACCGGTGAGATCTACTTCACCAGTCTGGGCGTGTCGATCGCGCTTTCGTTCCTGGCGGTGGTCGCTGATCGCGACGCGTGGCGCACGGACATCCGGGATGGCGATGCTGGCGGTGGGGATCCTCTCACTCTCCAAGGCTTTCATCGACTACGCCACGTCGGGGCTGGAGAACCCCCTCACGTACGTGATCCTGGCCGGATTCCTGCTGGTCTATCTCAAGCGTCCCCCTACTGTGCGGCGCTTCTTCTGGCTGTCGCTGCTGACAGCCCTGGGGATGTTGAACCGGCTGGATATCGGCCTGCTGATGCTGCCTGCGCTCGGCTTCGCCTTCCTCGAGGTGCGGGGCCGCAAGGCCTTGGCGATGGGCGCCCTGGGCTTTCTGCCGCTTGTCGCCTGGGAGCTCTTCGCGCTTCTCTACTACGGCTCGCCGGTGCCCAACACGGCGATGGCGAAGCTCAACGCCGGGCTGATACGCCCCGCGGCGATCTACCACGAGGGGCTGATGTATCTCCTGAACTCCCTCAAGGTGGATCCCATCACGCTGGTTGTCATCGGCCTCGCGATTGTGTTGCCGATTGCTGCAGGCGGACCGGCGCAAGCTGCCGCTGGTGGGAGGTGTGCTGCTCTACGTCCTGTACGTAGTCCGCGTGGGTGGGGACTTCATGAGCGGGCGCTTTCTCGCCGCCCCGCTGCTGCAGGCTGTCGTGATCGTGGCGATGACGCAGTGGCGACTGTCGAAGACCTTTGGGGTTTTGGCCCGAGCAAGCTCGAGCTGGAACCCCAAAGGTCTTAGCGCAGGCGGGACTTGCCTTGTGCTTGGTGGTCATCGGGTTGAGTTCGCCGTATACCCCTCTGCGCGCGACCGGCGCCAAGAGCGCCGACACCGATCCGGACGTGTGGGTGCGCGGGCGCAGCATCACCGACGAGCGGGCCAACTACTACCATAACACGGGGCTGCTCGAGGCGTTCCGGCGCCACGTTGCGCTGCCCGATCACGATTGGGCCGAGGAGGGGCGTGAGGCGCGTGAGGCCGGCCCTGCCGTCGTGGTCAGGGGCTCGGTGGGGTTCTATGGCTTCAACGCCGGGCCGGAAGTCCACGTCGTGGATCTCCTGGCGCTCGGCGATCCGCTCCTGGCGAGGCTGCCGGTGACCGACCCGAACTGGCAGATCGGTCACTTCGGGCGGCGCCCGCCCGAGGGGTACTTGCTCACGCTGGAGACGGGGGAGAACCGTATCGCCGATCCCAACCTGTCGGCCTACTACGACAAGCTCTCCTTTGTTATCCGAGGGGAGTTCTGGGATCTTGCCCGCTGGCGTGAGGTATGGCGGCTCAACACGGGGGCGTATGACGACCTACTGGATGCCTATGCATTTCACCGGGGGACATCCTTTGCCCCGGCGTTGCAGATCACAAACCCGACCGACAGCCCCTACGTGTACGCCTACGTCTGGAACAACGGCGCCGGCGAGACGTTCCTGCTCGACGATGCGTCGGTCCGAGGGCAGGTCTACCCCGTGCAGTGGCTGATCACGCCGGACGGGGTGACCTTCGAAGGCGCCGCCAAGGCGCAGATCGCAGACATTGGGGCACTCTCCGACGCCGAGTTGCTCAATGTAGGTGTCTTCTTTGCCGACGATCCCTCGCTGAGCTCTTATGTGATGTACGAACGGCGCTATTGGTTCCGTCTGGACGAGGCCGGTGATGGGATCACGGTCCTGTTACCGGGTCTGGAGTGGGCCAATGACGATGCCCCGGGCGGGTATTGGCGGGAGATGGATGTGGATGGCGTCTCTGGGGCGCGCCGATCACAACCTTTTGACAAATAGGGTCTCTTTTATCATCACATTTCTCTTGTATCGGCCCTGACTGCGTGGTACAATACGCATGTCACGTCATGCGAGGAGGTAACCATGGAGTCTGACACAACATCGGCTGGTTCGGCCACCCCTGGCGGGGGTCCAGTTCAGGCCGAATCCCCCAAGACCTCGGGTCCCTTGACCGCGGAAGAGCGGGCCGCCAAGCGCACCCAGATGTACATCATCGGGGGCGCGGTTGGCTTCTTGGTCATCTTGGTCGCGGCCATCGTCCTGATGGCCAAGTTCCCGACCGCTACACAGGTCGTGCGCGATATCGCCATCGTCTTTGTTGCCGTGGAGACGTTCTTGATCGGTCTGGCGATGATCCTGTTGCTCTTCCAGATCCAGGTATTGATCCAGGTCCTGCGCGATGAGATCCAGCCGTTGTTGCATTCTGTGAACGACACGGCCTCGACCGTGAGGGGGACGACTGAGTTTGTCAGCCACAACCTCGTCACGCCCATCATCAAGTTTGCCGGCTTTACCTCGGCCGTTCAGAAGGTCGTGAGTAACACCATGGGCGTGGCGAAGGCCATGCGGCCTCGTTCCGTGACACCTACAAAAACCAAAACAAGTGGAGGTAACCAAAATGTCCAATCAGGAAAGTGAGTTCGGCACGTTTGTCGTTGGGTTCTTCTTCGGGGCTCTGATGGGTGCGGCCGTAGGTCTGCTGTTTGCGCCGCAGTCCGGCGAGGAGACACGCGACCAGATTCGTCAGAAGTCGATCGAGCTCAGCGAGCAGGCGTCGGAGAAGGCAGAGGAAGCGCGAGAGAAGGCGGAGGCGCTTCTGACCGACGCGCGCGGGAAGCTCGAGGAAGCCACGAAGGAGATCCAGAGCCGGGCCCAGGAGCTACAGTCGCAGATTGAGTCGATGGGCAAGGAGAAGGCCGAGGAGGCGGAGGCCGCCGTCGAGACGATGACGGAGGAGGCTGAGGCGGCCTAGGGCGTCGTTGGGGTGAAACCGGAGCCCAAGGGTACCTATGTGCCCTTGGGCTCCTTGTTTGTGAGGCACACGGCTGCCCCGGCGATGCGTGTCTTGCGGATTTTATGGAGCATGGTATACTACGCCTCGTTGCGATATTGGGGGCTCGTCTAACGGTAGGACAGCGGACTCTGAATCCGTATGTGGGGGTTCAAATCCTCCGCCCCCAGTGACCAAAAACGCCCCGGCAGAAGGCCGGGGCGTTTTTGTATGGTTACGAATGGGGTAGGAGTGCCCGAGATCGTGTCCTACCTACCTGCGACGTTCCTCAGCGCGATGGGCAGGTAGATCTGGTAGGGGCTTATCATCACCGTCACGCTCGCCGTGTTGTTGGGTTCATACTCGTCAACCGACGACGTCGAGATCGTGGCCGTGTTGGTGATTGCCTCGCGATGCAGGTCGTGATCGACGACGCTCGTGATGACGATCTGTCCCGTAGCCCCGGGGGCCATGTCCGAGATGTCCCAGACGAAGCGCGTGCCAGCTTGCTGGGTTGCGCCGACACCCGAGGCGGAGAAGGTCGCCTGAGTCAGACGCGTGGGAAGAATGTCGGTCAGGACGACGTCGCGGGCGATGTCGGGCCCTGTATTCTCGAACGCGAGCGTGTAGGTCACCGTATCGCCTGGCCGCAGCCAGGAAGAAGAGGAGCTCCCCTCAATCGTCAGATCCGTGACTTTGACGTCGGTCGTGATCGGGGCCACCTGCACGGCAAACTGGCTGGTGTTGTTGGTGGTATCGGTCTCCCTGGAGGTCGTCGCGATCTCGGCCGTGTTGGACAACGATCCTTGGTAGGCCTCGTTGATGGTTCCCGTCACCGTGATCACACCGCCCGTGCCCGCCGGCAGATCCTCGACGTCCCAGGTGTACGTGCTGCCGACCCTCGCCGTGATCACACTGCCGCTGGAGGTCCAGGAGACTGCATTGAGGGCCGCAGGCAGCGTATCGGTGATCGTCACGTGATGCGCAGTGGCCGGGCCGGCGTTGGCGTAGTTCAGCGTGTAGGTGATGGGGTGGCCAGACGTGAACCCCGTCTGCCCG
The DNA here is from genome assembly GCA_963751345.1 of uncultured Chloroflexia bacterium. Lineage (GTDB taxonomy): Bacteria > Chloroflexota > Anaerolineae > B4-G1 > SLSP01 > PWVB01. The sequence goes on along the minus strand of CAVVUS010000027.1, from coordinate 23,247 downwards.
CCTAGCGTCTGTTTCTCGATCTGCACGTCGACGGGCAGGACGTTCAGCCGCGTCGCCGGATCGCCGAAGAGCGTGTAGGTGTCGAGCAGGTCGCGGTAGTAGGGTGTGTTGGCGGCGAGGTAGAGCTTGGCGTAGGTCGTCGCTGGGCCGAGTTCGGTGATGTCTTCTTGGAAGAGGGCCTCGAAGAGGCCGTGGTTGAGGTAGTCGTGGCCAGCTGAGAGGCCTTGGCCGGTGGCTGACCAACTGGCGATGGCACCGGTGGTGGGGAGGCGGACAAAGGTCTCTGCCATTGAGGGGTGGCCCGGCCAGATGAAATAGCCTTCGTAGCAGGTCATAGGGGCAACAAACGGCAGCTCGTCAGTATTCGTCAACGTGGCGAGAATCCCAGTTGTGAGTAGTTGTTCGGTAGCCCAAAGCTGAGCGCTCCCGTGCCCGGCATAGTTCACGATCAACTTGCCCGAGTTAATGGACGAAGTAATAGCAGTACGTGCAGACTCTGGCGTTAAGTGCGTGATGCCGTAGTACACCTTCTCGACACTATAAGAGGAAGGCACATAGTGATCGGCAACGATATCGGAGTCAGCAGCAAAATCACCGGCAGAGTCGGCATTGTCTGCGATGAATAGCATCTGGGATGCCCAGCTACCACTTGGTGGTGTTTGCTCATAGCTAATGACTTTGCTGACAAGCGCATTTGCCTCGTCCAAGCTGTTAGCGGGAAGCCGTCCAATGAACAGGTCAGGCAGTGTATCATTACCGCTCACGCATACGTAGCGATTGTCAGCGGCCGTTTCCCTGATCCAGGGATCGACATCAGCAAGATATGGGGGGATATAGCTTTTTTCGCCAAGTCCCAAGTTGTCTTTCGGATCGAAGTTGCCGTCGCCAAGTAAGACGACATAGGATGGCACAGGTTGGGTCCAAGAGGCATATGTGTAAGAGATGAATTGATGGATAGCTTCGGCATCGGGAATGCCGTAGTTGAATTCATCGTAAATGTCCTGCACATCAACCGACATTGTCTGCAGCCCCTGAGATGCGCGGTAAACAGCTAGCGTCTGAGCTGCAGTATAGAAATCGCTGGGGCTGATAACCAGATAGTCTGCGCGGTTGAGGGTATTGTGTAGATCGGATACGGCATCACGTTCCACCGACAGGGGCGATTTTACACTGCTAGGAGATAGTGCAAGGTAGTGATGCTCTCCCTGGATAGTCTGCTCGATCGTAAGGTTGTAAGTAGTGGCATTCTGTTGAACTTGCGCTCCAGCGATCTCTATGGCTTGTCTTGGATTGGTGATATCGAAGATTCTCACGGTATTTGTAGTAAATCCCGTCAGCTCATAGTCCCATACACCGGTCTTATCGCCATCAAACCACAGGGCATTCTGATGAGCGATGTAGGGCATCGCGTGCGATAGGTAAAACCGGTTGACGAGAAGACCGTCTGTGAGATTCCCGATCCCGGCTGTCACGTCGATTCTGTTAGTCCCGCTCGCTAAGTAAGAATTTGGTACGATAACCTCAAACACGTGATCTTTTGCTGATGGCCAAGTGGCGCTATACACCCAGTGTTGGTTAAGACGTACTTCCACCGATTGGTATGGGTCGGCGCCAAAACCTGTCAGCAACCCGCCAAGCGTAGCTGTAGGTACCCCTGACACGGTGTCAAGGACATCGAATATATGTGACTTGGTAATTGGAGAGCCGACGCTGAAGTATATACTCCAGAACCAATGGTCCCCGTCTTCACTTGGGTAATCGCTCACGTAGCGTTTGTCCTGCTCTATCACATCATCGGTGAAGAAGAACGCTGGCGTTGTTTCCCCTCCTGTCGGTTGCCCATCAGAAGTTGTTATTCGCTGGCCGGGTTGACCATTCCAGGTCAACCAGTACGTGTTCTCATCCGCATATACCGTATCTAAGGCTTGTCCGAAGAAGTAGATTGTATCCCCCAAATCAAAAGATCCGTCGCTTTCTCCAGTCACTTGGATTGCGACTTCCTGCCCTTGGTTGGTAAGATGAAAGTTTTGTGGGTCGACAGTAGTAAGGTTGACAGAGGGGTCTGCAGCTGAAAGCTCACCATAGGTAAGGCTGTATACGCCAGACTCCTTGATCTGGATACGGTAGATCGGCGTGCTAGAAGATGTCGTTTCTATATGAAGATCGGAAGGAATCTGCGAAGGCATCCCAACGGCGGCTGCTGGCGCCAGGCTTTTGCTGCCTCGTAGTTCACGAGATAGCCGCTAAGGACGCTTTCGAAGGGTGGGCAGATCCTGCTGAATGCGAGTATCCGAAGTGCCTTGTTCGTCCTCTGCCGCTGTGCCCAATTGGACCTCTATCACGAGATGGGTCGCAAGTCGTACCTGGCCAGAGACGGCATTATACTGAGCGGGATGGATGAGCAGCTCAGCAATCCGCTGATTTCGGATGAAGCCGGTCGAAGAGAGCTCCACGAGATCGGCAGGAGCGAATGCGTCAATAGCGTAAGCAGCAACATCGCGAACCCTGGTCCAGCCAGCTACTTGTGTAAGGCTCTCGCCCGTCAGGTTCGTATCAATGATGGGGCTTGCCTCGGGACACAGATCGTAGGCGCCGGGGAGCAATCTGGATTGTGAGCTGACCACACGCACTGAAGGGTCTGAAGCGACGGGTACACCAACGGCCGCCTGGGTAGCAGGGAGGGAAGGATGCCCTGGATCGGCAGCTGTCTGGTAACCCGAATCATGATTTCCTGACAGGTGCCTTCTTCCGTCGAAACGTTCGTGATCGTGTAATCACCGGTCACGAACTCCAGGACAATGCGGTCCGCCGACTGCCGATTAGCCGAACACCTGCCGCGGAGTCTTTGAAGGACCATGATAGTACTGCCCTGGATTGGCTGCTTGACATCAGGCTTTGAGCTAGTGACGGCGGCAGTATCCGCAACTGAAGGCTTCCAGGAAGGCGGGGCAGCTAGAGTCAGCCTGACACCGACTACGTATAACACTAATGAGAGCCCTATAGATGCAATCGCATCGAAATCCTCGTTTAGTCATCTTCTCACCTGACCGCTCAGCGTTTCCTATACTATAGTATCATGGGAACTGTGGTTGCCAGCTATCTGCTGTGGGATCTATGGGTAATCCGGACAGCTGTTCTCTGCTATGCCAGCTTTGAATCGCGCTGCATTACGCGCATAGCCCGCTGGGCAAGTCGATATAGGCGTTGACTGAGGGGAGAAGTCCACAGCCACAGCAAGCCGCCAAGGCGTTGTAATCGAGATGCCGTCTCGATTTCCTTGCCATTTCGCTGTATCCGAACTACTTTGCCGAGTATTGGTGCGTCAGTGACTTTTCCATCTGGGTGGCGAACAGCATCGCCTTGGATCACGAAGCAATGTCCTGCTGGCTCCGTATGACTTGCTTGACTCGGTGTACGACCAGCCTATCATTTCCCAGGTCGCAGAAGACGATATCACCTGCTCTGACTTGCCCGCTGACAGCGTCTAGTGGTTGCACAGTGATGACGTCGCCATCCCAGAGGAAAGGTGACATGCTGTTGCCGTGAGCCTCAAAGCGAAAGGCTGTGCGCTGCTCCAGGACTGCGCCTGCTATTGCGCGAAGGTAACTGTGGTCGATCAGGCGCTCAGACATTGGACGAAGTCGACCGCACTCCTATCAGGCACAAAAGCATAGTCGTAGACGGGCATTTCTATCCCAATTTCGCTCAACATCTCCACTGTAAAGCTCATCCCTTCAGGAGACCACATGGCTGAGAAGGAACGTTTCACCAGTTGTGCAGTAGCTTGCACGGGCGAGAGCGGAGTGATCTTGTTAGCAATGCCATGGTGGATAACGTAGACTGCTTCGACTGGGGCCGAGCCCACAAAGGAACCATTAGCTCGCCAGGGTGTGCTATACATCCAATACTCTTGCCCTTGCTTGCGAACAATGATCTGGTCATCACCTAGAGTGGTCGCACCTGCGTGCTGTTCCCAAAGACGTCCTATGGATGTCTTGCCAGCGTTGTCCGTTCCCACAAACAGGAGTCCTCTACCATCAACTTTGACACCGCAAGCGTGCAGTAGCGTACCGTATCCTTGGCTAAGGCGCCCGATCACAATCAACTGCCCCAGCGGCGGTGCCAATGGGAACCGCGACTTCATTGGTTGTATGGTCGGGTCAGGATAGTATATTTCTCCCTCGCGGAAGTCTTTCTGGAAAATGCTAATCTGGTAGGGGGCTTCTTTGGGGGGACCGACGGAAAATACCAGGTGACTACCCACACGGTATATTCTCCATACTTTCCCAGTCTCAAACACCTGATTACAAATGTTGAGCGTCGGGTGCACATCATAGTGAACCTTAAGAGCCAGGTTAGGCACCCGGTCGGTGGTAAAGGGGGCATATATACGAGCAATGGGTGATTGAGGTATTGGACTTGAGGCGTCCAACCCAATCACGATGCCCGCTATGTCATATCGAAGAGTAGTTACCATATCCGGCTGTTGAGCCATGACGACGAATCCCCCAGGGAATCTGCTACGCAGTCGTGAATGCTCCGAACAGCCGGATATTCGCTGAAGCTAGACCCCACCGACATCACTATAGGCCGCCTGAGTGAAACGGCGTCGATCTCAGGAGAAGAGTAGACTCATCTCTGGCTGAAATACGACTGTCGCATCACGGCAGCAGACATGGGTGAGGTAAATCACTGCTCCATCGGCTCGGGCTGGCTCAACTACATACCTTATACATGCTCACCACAGAGGTCAATGCTTGAGCCACATGTGCTAAGGCCGCCGCTTTCCTGGCAGTTTACGAACACAGCTTCCTCGGCGACGAGCTTCACTTCGCTCACGATAGGCTTGACATATGGATTCCGAACGATGCTGGTTTGGGTGTCGGACATGGCTTTCATCTCCTTAGGTAACTTAGAGGCCTGTGTGGACTTCCGTAAGATAGGGCTTGCCCCTGAGCGTCATGGCTCTTTGTCATAAACGCTTCTGCGCGCAAGTGAGTCACTTCGCATAGATAGCTCACCGGCTGTTCGGGATCACCGGTCTCGAGCACGGCGACAGCAGGACACTGTGCACACAATGATCGTAGATCACACTGTGCGCATTGGTGTTCCCGGCTGTGCTGGGCGCGCCGAACATCTGCAAGAAACCCCGACCACGCTTCGTGGAATCGACCTAGTCGCAAGCTATATGAAGGTGTTCGAGCAACAATGCACAGGCTCAACATACCGTATGCATCGATGTGAAAAGACTGCTTACCAGCTCCGCACACAAAAAGCTCAGGGCCGATGTCGCGTCGACCGTGCAATAGTTCAAATCTCTCGGGCCATCGCGAAGACCGAACGGGGTCCTCGACCTCAACATCAACGACTTCCGCTGGAGAGAGCCTGTATTTCAGCGGTCCTTGAGCTCCATCTAGTTCTGGCTTAAGAATAGGATCATACCTGAATTCGGCACCCTGTCCTTCTGCAAACTGCTGTAAGGCCGCCAACTCGTGCTTGTTGAGCGTCATCAACGGCGTCTTGAGTTTCAGTGGCACGCCGCGATCGACCAGCAACTGGATACCCCGCATGCACTTCTCGTACGACCCGGTACGCCCGTGATCCGCTCGTACGTCTCCTGCGTCGCTCCATAGAGCGAGATCTCTACCACAAACGGTCGCCACTCAGCGAGAAAATCCGCATCCTCCGGCGTCAACAGTGTGCCGTTGGTGAACAGCGTGACGATCAGGCCCTTGCGCTTGGCGTAGAGATAGATTTCCTTCCAGTCCGGGCGGACCAGTGGCTCACCGCCGGTCAGGAGCAACCACAGACACCCTTCGGCCACAATCTGGTCGATGATGTCGGTGATCTCAGACGTGGTAAGTTCGTGCTGGTCGGGTGAGGGTGTGTGTTGTCCATCGAGATAGCAGTGCACGCATCTGCAGATTGCACCGGAACGTGAGTTCGAGTGAACCAGACAGGGGAATACGCTTCCCCGCAACCCTTTCGCGGAGGTGCTTGCTGAACTCCCTGTATGCTAGTTCGGTCCCGCCGTCACAGTCCATATGGCTCCAAACACTATCAGCGTGCCTGCCGTTAGTACGTATAATGAACAACATCGGTGTCCCACCGACAACACGGCGATTTCGTCAGGACGCAGGCCGGATGGCCCCGACGTCCTCTAGCCGCTCAACCAAGCTCCATCAGATCCGCCTCTGCCTCGTCCGCCTCGACCTCGAACTCGGCGACGATCGCATCCCGCACATCCGCAAGCGTATGCTCGCCGTCCAGCAACGCCCAGATGCGCGCCGCGGTCTCGTTCAGGGTGTAGATGCTCTCGAGGTCGCCCACGTTGTTGCGGATGGGGACGAGAATCACCTCGCCGGCGATTTCACGGGAGACAATCGATGGGTCTTGTTGATAGGTGTCAGTGAGATTCGGCAATGGTCGTCCCCTCCCTGGGCGATTTTAACCATTATAGCATGATCTGTGCGTAATGCGCAAGCGCCACCCGGACCATTTTGGGGTACTTTGGTACTATTTCGCTATCCCTGATCTCGGAAATAGGCGACCGTCCGCGCCAGACCCTCACGAAGACCAACTTCCGGCGCCCAACCCAGCGCCTCGCGCGCTTTGGAGCTGTCCGAGACGTTGCGGAGGATGTCGCCCAGCCGCTCGGGGCCGTGGCGGATCTCACCGGCGTAGCCCGACACCGCCTGGATCAGCGCGGCAAGCTGATTGATTGTGGTCTCCTCCCCGGTGCCGATGTTGTAGGGTCCGGGACCCGCGTCTCGCCGTCTCGGCAGCCAAGACGTTCGCCCGGGCGCAGTCGCCCACGTAGACGAAGTCGCGCGTCTGCTCGCCGGTCCCGTTGATCACGGGCGCCGCGCCTTCGAGCATCTTCCCCACGAAGATCGAGACGACCCCGGCCTCCCCGTGGGGGTCCTGGCGCGGGCCATAGACGTTGGCATAGCGCAGGATGGTGGTCTTGAGTCCGTGCGTCTCGCGATAGACGTTGAGATAGATCTCGACGGCGGCCTTGCTCGCGCCGTAGGGGCTGAGCGGCCGGACGGGGTGGGCCTCGTCGACGGGGAGATAGTCGGGCGTGCCGTAGACCGCGGCGCTGGAGATGCTGATGACGTGGACCTGCTTGCCGGTGCGTACCTGCTGGGCGCGGGCACACTCCAGCAGATTGAGCGTTCCCAGGATGTTGACGTCGGCGTCGTAGAGCGGATCGGCCACGGAGCGGCCCACGTCGATCTGCGCCGCGTGGTGGTTGACGACGTCGGGTTGCTCCAGCCTCGAAGACCTCGGCCAACGGCTCCGCGTCGCGGATGTCGACCTCATAGAAGGTGGCGTTTGGGTTGAGGTTCTCGCGGCGACCGCTGACGAGGTTATCGACGATGGCTACTTGGTGGCCCGCCGCCACGTAGGCGTCGACGACGTGGGATCCGATAAAGCCTGCGCCGCCGGTGACGAGAATACGCATTGGGTGCCTCCTAAGCGTTTGAACCCTGGGCTGCGCTCAGGGCAAGCAGTTTGAACGTGCAAACGTTCAAACGTTCTTCTTCCCTCGCAGCCACGTCTGCAGGTCGCGCTGGGCTCGCCAAGCGGCCCTGGATGCCGGGTCGCCCTTTGACCAGTTGCCAAAGCGAGGTGCCGTGGTTGTGGAAGAGCTGTCCTGGGCGCTGGATATGGTATCTGAGCCGTTCTTTGAACGACAATTCCCGAAGTTGCGCCGGGTCGCCCAGCAGGATCGTCCTGATGTAGCTGAAGATGCCGCCCTGCTCCGAGCTCGGCATATCCCGCCAGACGTGGGGGAGGCTGCCCGGCGCTTGCAGTTCCTGCTACGGTCGCCTTGGCCCGGCTGAGCAGCGCATCCGGCGGTTGGGGGAACCGATCGCCTCCCGGCTGTGGGCGGTCCCACAGCCACCGCGGTCAGGGCCAGCGCCAGGCCCACGGCGTTGTCCATCTCCGCATAGGCAGTCGCGCTCTGGAGCGCATCCCAATCGCCCGAGGCCCAGGATTGCGTCCAGAGTCCCACATCGACAAAGGGCTGCACGCCCATCATCAGACGCATGATGGATCAGGGCGTGATGGATCAGGTAGAGGACGTGATCGACGGAACCCGGGCAGAGCAGCCCTGCGTAGGTCCGGCTCGGTCTGAGATCGTCGCGCCACTGGTCGACCGTGAACAGCTCGCGGCCTCGTTCGCGAGCCATAGCCGTATGGATTTCGAGCCTGACGCCCGGTTCCTGCGAGACGAGCGGCATGAAATGCCAGGCGCGATGGCCTTCGGCCGATTCGGCATAGGTGTAGCCCCGGCGCTTGAGCGCTGTCCAACAGGCGACCACCATCGGCCTCGGCGATCAGCAGATCGATGTCGCCGTAGGGGCGCATCCACGGCTCGGGGTAGGCTTCGGCGGCTGCCGCGCCTTTGACGAGCACGATGGGGATATCGAGCTCCTGCGCGATCTCGCCCAGGGCCTTGAGCTGGCGGTCGGCCAGCACCTGGCCGATGGCGACGGTCATCCGCGTGCGCCGGATGGCCTCGGTGAGCGACTGCGGCAGCTCCCATCCTTCCTGTTGGGCGCGCCACCCCAGCAGCGGCAGCAGGCGCTGGCTACGCGCCCACGCGATCAGCGCCTCCTCGGGCAGCCGCACCTCGCCGTGCCACCAGAGCGCCAGATAGTCATCCGGCGTGGGTGAGGAGCAGATGGTGCTGTATCGGGATCTGTTTGCATACGACGCTTTCTTGCCGCCAAGCTCACTTCTGGAATCAAGGGGAGTATAGCGGGGGTAGCGTACGGCGCAAGCGGCTAGTTTCCCAGGGGTGCGCGGCAGGCTTCGTCGAGAGGGGAGGGCCAGTTGAGCGCCCACTCGGGGACGGCCGATTGTGGGGCCAGCGCGCCTTCGGGCACCCGCGCAGCGTCGTAGGCCCTGACCTCAATGCCGGGCCAGCTGCCCGACCAGGCCGGCGCTTCATCGCTGAGCGCGGGGTAGAAGTCGAAGAGGTCGCGATAGCGGTTCGCCTCGGCGATCAGCCACAGCCGGCCCGCGCCCGGCAGCGAGGCGCCGATGGCGTCCAGGTCGCCGACCTGCCAGGGATGGAGGGTGCCGGCGCTATGATGGTAGTAGTCGAAGACCGGCATTGCCAGGCCGTCGACCCACACGACGTCACCGGGCCGGAGGCGCGCGTCGATAGTCGCCACGACCTCGCGCCACGGCGTCTTCGGCACCCCCCACGCGTTGAAGAGGCTTGCCGCCGAGCGACAGGCCGAGGGCGAGTCCCCACACCAGGCGCTTGCGGCGTAGACGCCCTATTGCCCACGCCGCAGCCAGCAGCCCGTAGGGCAACAATCCCACTGCGAGCCGTTTCACTGTGTAGAGTCTGGGCACGAACGGAGGCTACCGTGCCCAGGGTGAAGAGGATCAGGATGCCCCAGACGACAATGCTGTGACGTACCAGTGACGGATTCCTGCCCGGCACTGCGCCCGGGCCTGCGTGCCGCATCTGCCGCAGCGCGACGATGATGGCAGCCACCAGCACGAGAGCCGCGATGCCAAGGGCTGCAATGACCAGCGGCAGATGGTCGCGGGCCGCCGCGAGCACCTGCTCCAGCGACAATCGCGCCATGGTGAGGGGGTAGAGGGTGCCTGCGCTCACCTGCGCGAAGGTGTCGGCGCGGCGCGACCAAAGCCAGAAGGCGGCGCCCGCGGCGACCTGGAGCAGTAGCCAGAGCGCCAAGGCGCTCGTGCGATTCCTTGGAACAAGCCGGTTCGCTTGAAACGTCTTTGAAGCCCGCAGGAATCTCGAGCCAGTACCTATGGTGTAGAGGATCCATAGGACATTCACGCCCAGCAGGATGGGAAGCGCCGACTGATCCGTGAGCAGGGCCAGGGCTGCCACGGCCGCGTAGCCGAGGGCATCACCCCAACGCCACCGGCGGGCCAATCGCACGGCGAGGATCGCGGCCCCCAGCCCCAGCAGGGCCACCAGTGCATACATCCGCGCCTCCTGCGCATACCAGACGTGAAGGGGTGCCGTGGCCAGCAGCGCCGCAGGGAGCCACAGGTCCGCAGTCGCCGACCGGCGACCCCGCGCGCCCCGGCGATATAGGGCCGTAGTAGCCGGCTCACCGGTTCCATGAGTGAGCTCACGCACGAGCCGCGCCAGCGCGGCAACGGCCAACGTGGCCGCCAGTGCAGAGGGGAACCGAACGACGAACTCACTGGCCCCACCCAGCGTGACGAATATCTTTAGCAGCGCGTAGTAGCCGGGCGGGTGGGGGTCGCAGAGCCCCCAGAGCAGGCTGGGCCACGTATGCTGTGCGAAATAGACGCTGTCCGCCTCATCGATCCAGAGGCCCTTATGGCCCAGACCCGGCACGACCAGGGCGAAGGTGAGGAGCACGACGCCTACGACCACCCACTGCGACCAATTCCTGGGATGCGCGACGGCAGAAGCGTCCACTTGCGTATCCCCGTTCACCTCTCCCTTCTCTCCGCGAGCACGCCCACGCCCACCGCCACCCCGAACAGACCCCACGCGATAATGTGGGCTTTGGCGTAGAAGGTCACGTCATCGGTGAGCCCGTGCACGCAGAAGGCGACGGCCGAACCGAGCGTGCCCAGCGCGAGCGGGAGCGATGCAACCCCTCCGGGCCTGCGGATCAGGCGGCGGCACGATCGCCAGGCGAACGGCAGGAGCCCGATGAGGAAGGCCAGCAGACCGATGAGGCCCGGGAAGCCCATCTCGGCGGCGGTCGCGAAGAACAGGCTGTGGGCGTGATCGGTCGAGGTGGTGACCGATATCCTGAAGGTGGGGTACCGCAGCGGCGCAATCTCATTGGTCATCCCCATCCCAATGCCGGTGAAGGGGAAGTCCTGTGCCATCGCCCAGGCACGCGACCAGAGCTCGACCCTCCCCGCGGCGCTGTTGATCGCGCTGTCCGCATCCGATGTCAGGTCCCACGCCGGAGAGGCCTCAAAGCCCGCCGCCTGGAAGATCGCGGCGCCGGCTATCAGCAGCACGCCCGCGATGACGAACCAGCGCCAATCGCGGGCCGCCAGCATCGCGGCGATGGCGACGAGGACGGCGAGCATGGCGCCGCGTGACTGGGTCAGGAGCAGCGTCAGGCCCATCAGCGCGGTGACGAGGCCGGCGAGCAACCGCAGCCCAAGGCTCCACACCGAGCCTTTGCCTCGCCCGAGGAGGGCGTAAGCCAACGGCACGGGCAGCACCATCGCCAGCGCCCCGCCCGCCATGTTGGGATTGAAGCCCCCGTAGTCCTCAGGTTTCCAGAAGGGGTGGTAGAGTCGCGGCACGACGTCGTCCGGCACCCACGGTAGCCACGAGAACTTCGTGCCGCTCCATTGTACGCCAAAGAGCACGAGCGGGACCAGCGCAAGCCCCAGCAAGCACACAGCCCACCCTGCCAGGCGGGTCCAGCCGGTCTCCCGCAGCAGCCCCACGATGGCGTAGAAGAGCGCAATCCCGGCCAATGTCTTAAGGACGTGCGGGAGTGTCACGGCGCGGTTGGCCGTGGCCAGCAGGTTAGCGCCCGTGGCGATGAGCAGCAGGCCGAGGGGGAGATCCACCGGCGTGCGCGCGAACGGACGCCGCGCGACGATGAGGCCGAAGGCCGGCACGACGGCGAGCCCGATCAACGAGGCGGTGATCGACCAGGAGGGGAGGAAGTCCGGCAGGATCAGCGCGGGAATGCAGAGCGCGACGCCCACGAATTGGACGATGGCGACGAGTTTGAGCCGGCGCGCGGGTGCAGCGGACATCACTACGGACCCTCGTCTGGTTGAGCGAGCGGAGCCGGAACCGATGAATCGGTTACTACGAACCCGGTCTTGGGTCCAACGGTGGGCTTCTGCTGCCGTAGCGGTTTCAATCGTTCTGAGTTCAGCTGGCCCGGAGACCGATGAATCGGATGCTACCGAACCTGCGGTTCACGGGCTATCCCCTCGCAACTCGTCGAGTGCCTTCTGGGCGGCGGCGTTATCCGGCTTGAGGACCAGCACCTGCTCGTAGGCGTCGATGGCGGCGTCGACGTGACCCGCCGCCCGGTTTGCTTGCCCCAGCAGGAGCCAGTTGCTCACCGAGGTAGCATCGTCGCGGACGGCCCGCTCGAAGTAGGGGACGGCAGTCTCGGGGCGCTCCTGGGCCAGGAAGCAGCGCCCGACGAGCGCGCTTGCCTGCGCGCCCTTGGCGGGCGACGACGGCGTCTCGAGCAGCGGCGCCAGCCACGTCTCGGCCTCGTAGCACGCGCCGCGCTCCTGCGAGATCGTGGCCAGCTCCAGCAGCGTCGCCTCGTCCTTTGGCTGCAGCGCCGCAGCCCGCACCAGCGCCGACGTGGCTTCCGCGGCTTCGCCGAATTGGCGGTGGAGCAGCGTGCCCATCTCGTAGTAGCACGCGGCCAGGCCCGGGTCGGACGTGTCCGTCACCTGCGCTACCGCGGTTTGGTAGATCTCGAGGGCGTCGGTGTAGGCTTTCTGCGCGCTGAGCGTCTTGCCCAACGCCAGGTAGCCGCCGGGCGAGGCGGGATCGGCGGCGACGGCGCGCTCGGCGCTTAGCTGCGACCCCTCCGGATCCGTTGCCCGCAGGTCGTCGGCCTGCTTCACGAAGTAGGCCGACGCGCCGGCTGACCGGTGCCACGCGGCGCGGGCCTCAGTCTCTTCGCCCAGCGTGGCCAGCGCCTGGCCCAGGAAGAACTGGGCGCGCCAATCGTCGGGCGTGGAGCGCGCGGCCGCCTGTAGCGCCTGCGCCGCAGCCTGTGGATCGTCAAAGAAGGTGTAGACGTTCCCCAGGTTGGTGTAGGCCTTGCCGTAGCCGGGGTCGAGGCGCAGCGACTGTGCCAGTGCCTGCCCGGCCTCGGTGGCCGCCGTGCGCCGCTGGGCCTCCGTCAAGTCCGGCGCTATCTGCGCTTCGTTGAGCCGGCGCGCCCCGAGGTTGTTCCACCACGCCGCGCCCAGCCGGTTGGCGCCGAGCGCGAGCGTCAGCAGCGCGGCCAGGGCGAACAATACCCACGTCGAGACCTTTGGGGCGTATTCTGGTCTGCGATCGGGTGCTTGCCCAATACCGGTCTTACCCCGCGAGGGTCTTACTTTCACGGGAACACAATCGTGTCCCCGACCCTGACGCCGCTCACGATCTCCGTCCTTTGGCCGTCCGTGATGCCGGTCTTCGACTTCGATGCGGTCGACCTTGCCGTCGTTCTGGACGTCGAGATAAGATTGACCGTTCTCGTTTGATGAGCGCGGTCGAGGGCGTCCACGGGACGCTGTCGCGAACGTCACCGGAAAAGGTGAGGGTAACGGGGATGGCTCACGTGGGCCAGTGCCGGCACTGCCGCATCCGCAGATACCGCCAATATGAGTTCCGGCCGCGGCGCCCCCTCCTTCAGCGAGATCACCTCGCCATTGAGCGGGGTCTCGACAGTCCCGTTGACCCGGATGCTCGCCGAATCGCCAACGTTGATGTGGCCCTGCGCCTCCGCAGGCAGCGCAGCCCGCACGCGGAGCTCGTCGAGGTCCGCGATAACGCCGATGGCCTCGTACGGCTCCACGCGGTCGCCCGGTTGTTTGCCCAACGCGACCACCGTCCCCGCAAATGGGGCGTTCAGCGTCGTGGATCGTGCCCGCGCCTCGACGTTGGAGAGAAGGTCCTCTGCCAGCCGCAGCCGCTCCTGGGCGATGGCCAACTCGATCGCTCCCGGCGACGATGCTTCCTTCGGCCTTTGCCAGTTCGAGCGTCGCAATCCTCACTTCGGCCTTCCGCCGGAGCATCTCCGTCTCCAACTCGGGCGCGTACAGCTCCGCCACGAGCTCGCCTGCCTCGACGTGTTGGCCGGGCGCGACGTGAATCGATTTCAGGATGCCGCCTGCGCCAAAGGTCAGCGAGGTCCGCTGGGCCGCCACAAGCTCTCCTCGAACACTGATCTCCTCGGTTAGCGTACCCTCGGTCACCACGTGGGTCTTGCGCGCGACCTCCCTCAGGACCGGCGACAAGGCGGCTTCGGAAGCTTCTGATGCGCTCGTGCGCTCGAACTTTGGCGTCCCCGGACGGAACACGGCACGAAGCTGCCGCATCACGCGGCCGCCGAACCGGCCGCTGCTCTCGTTCTCGTCTCCATAGGCGTAGGAGCGAGCGTAGTGGTAGTAGTAATAGCCGTAGCCACCGCTCTGCGCGGTCAGTCGGTTCACCACCAAGCCGAGAAGGTTGCCCCCCACGCTCCCGATTCTGTCGATCGTTCTCGCCAAGGTGGGCAGCCGCGTCGAACCCGAGGCCGCCACCAGCATTACCCCGTCCACGAAGCTGGTCAACACCGCCGCGTCGGTAACGGCCAATACGGGTGGTGAGTCGACGATGATCAGATCGAAGCCGTCCGACAGCTCGTCGAGCATGGAGCGGAACGTCTGCGAGTTCAGCAGCTCCGCCGGGGTGGAAATCTCTGTGCCTGCCGGCAGCAACGACAGCCCCGAAATCCGCGTGGACCTGATGCAGCTATGGAAGTCACACGTCGCGTCCGGACCGGCGGATCTGGCCTCGCTGACGGCCTTCAGCGCCTCGGTCAGGCCCGGGCTGCGCTCCTCCTCCCACAATCTGTGCAGCCGTGGTCGCCGCAGGTCGGCCTCCAGCAGCAGGACTCGCTTGCCGCTGAGCGCCATCACCGTGGCCACGTTGGACGAGACGAAGGTCTTGCCCTCGCCGGCATCGGTACTCGTGATCAACAGTGTGCGAAGCGGCGTATCGAGGCTGGCGTATTGCAGGCTCGTCCTGAGGTCGCGGAAGGCTTCCGCCGTTGGAGAGAGCGGCAGGGCCTCCGCCAGCCAACCGACCGCATTCTCTCCCTCGATGTCGGGGATCGCGCCCAGCACATTGACGCCCAGCGCCTCGCGGGCCTCTTCGGGCGTGTGGACCGTGTCGTCGAGGTAGTCGAGCAGGAATGCCATGCCTACGCCGATCATCCCACCGACTACGATCGCCAGCGCGGTATTGCGCAGCGGCCGCGGCGACACCGGCGCCCTGGGGAGCTGGGCCGGGCTGAAGATCGTGATCTGGTCGCCGTACCGGGCCATCGCCAGCCGGAACGACTCGGTGCTCTGCAGGAGCACGGTCATCCGCGTCTGGTCGTTGGAGATCTGCGTATTCAGCCGCGCCAGCTCGGCCCGCGCGGTGGACGTGAGCCCCTCGGGGTCGCCGTAGCTCGCCACGGTGCTGCGCGCGGTCGAAAGCTCGTCCTCCAGTTGGGCGATCTGGACGTCCAGCTCGTCGACCGACGCCTGGTAACGCGTCTGCTGCTGGGTCGTCGCCTGCGCCATAAAGACCTCGGCGGTCGTGGCTGCGAGCGCCTGCGCCAACGCCGGATCGGTGTTTCGGGCACTGATCTGGACCATGCCCGAGTCGGCCACCTGCTCGCCCGAGACGGCGCCCCGCACGACCTCAACGGGTACCTGCAGCCGCGTCGCCACCTCTTCGGCCACCGTGGGCGCGGTCACCTGCACCGCATAGGCCCCGGCCAGCGCATTCTGGTTGTAGGCGTCGATATAGGCCTGCTGGGCCGGATTGCCCTCCTGGCGCACCTCCAGCGTGACCGTCGAGCGGTAGATGGGCGTCGCCGTGAGACTATACGCGGCCGCCGCCCCGCCTGCGACGACCGTGGCAAGCAGGATGAGCCACCATCGTTTCCAGAGGATCATAGCATACTGACGTAGTTCCATGGATTACCCCAACCCTATTGTTGCGACGAGAGTCGATGGATGCCACCTTGTGAGGGCGCCGAACCGGAGTGCTCCAGCTTCGCCCGCCTCGCCTCAGAAGGTCTGTAGGCGCGTCAGTATAGCGTGCTCTCCACCGCGGTCAATGTGACGGTGGAGAGCACCGAGAAGATGGGGAAACCGGCTGTTCTGACGCGCTTCACTTACGGAAACACGATCGTCTCGCCCGCCTGCAGGCCGCCCGTGATCTCGACGCGTTGGTTGTCGGTGATGCCCAGCGTCACGGGGACGCGCTCGATCCGGTTTGAGCGCAGCACGTCGACGTACGCCTGGTCGCCCACCATCACCAGCGCGTTGGAGGGCACCCACGGCACGTCCGCGTGGACCTCGCCCACGATCGTGACGTCAGCCCCGACCTGGACGACGGGCGGGAGCGTCTGCCCCTCGTCGAGCGTGATCGTCATCGGGAACATCAGCGCCCCCTGCGAGACGACCGCATCTTGGGCCAGCCCGGCCACGACGCCGCTGAACGTCGTCCCGGCGTAGCCGTCGAGCCGGATCTCGGCCGCCATCCCCTCGCTCACGCGGTCGCGATCCGTGTTGGGCAGCATCGCCTGCACCTCGACCTTGCTGAGGTCGGCGAGCACGCCCACCGTCTCATAGGCGCCCACCGAGCCGCCCTGCTGTTTGTTGAAGCTGACCACCGTGCCGTCGAAGGGTGCCTTGAGCACCGTGGCGTCATACTGCGCCTGGGCGTTGGCCTGGAGCGCCTCAGCCACGCTCACCCGCTCCCGCGCCTCGGCCAGGTCGATGCCCAGCGTCGAGGTAAGCACGAGCGTCGCCGTGTTCGGCACACGCGCCTCGACGCGCGCCAGCTCCAGCTTCGCGATCGCCAGGCTCGACGTCCGCTGCAGCAGCGTCTCCTCGACGCTCAGCGCGTTGAGCTCGGCCAGCACCGTGCCCGCCTGCACCTGCGCCCCCGGCTCTACGTAGACGGCCTTGATGACGCCACCCATCGGGAAGAGCAGCGTCTCCTGCTGCGCCGCCCCAGTTCGCCGCGCGCCACGATCTGCTCGGTGAGCGTGTCGCGGGTGACGACGTAGGTGGGGCGCGAGATAAAGCTCGCGGCCCCCGACGTCGTGCCGGCCGTCGGCGGTACGAAGGTAGGCACCGCCTCCCGGCTCGTTGCCGCAGCCTGCCAGGAGCAGGAGAAGGGCGGCTCAGGACGGCATGTCAGGATGGATGGAGGGACGGATGTTGCGGCGGCTCTGCATGCCGCCGGAACAGGACGAACGACTTACGCATGGTGAACTCCTGTGGGGGCATCGATTTTCGCGGGCTTTGGGAACCCGGCCGTTGCCGTTGTGGTGATCCTCGCCGCCGTACGTATAGCGGTGGTCGTATTGATAATAGGTGTAGTAGTAGCCGCCGCTGCGCGCCGTGAGCCGGTTGATCACCAGCCCCAGCAGGTTGCCGCCCACGCTCCGGATTCGCTCGATGGCCCGCGCCGCCGACGGCAGTCGGGTCTGTCCCGAGACCGTGACCATTACCATCGCGTCGACCTGGGCGGCCAGGATCGCGGCGTCGGCCACCGCCAGCACCGGCGGCGCGTCGAGCACGAGCAGGTCGAACTCCCTCGCGAGCACCTCGATCAGCCGCCGGAAGGTCTGCGAGCTGAGCAGCTCGGCCGGCGTGCCGACGTGCGCCCCGCCGGTCAGCAGGTAAAGTCCCTCGACCTCCGTCGGCTTCACATACTGCATTGCCGCCTCGATCTCCGCGTCGGCCGCCCCGACCTGGGTCTCGCTGAGCGCCTTGAGCGTCTCGGTCACGCCCGGGGTGCGGTCTACGTCGAAGAGGCGGTGGAGGGAAGCGCGTCGCAGGTCGCACTCCAGCAACAGCACCTTATTGCCCGCCAACGCAAACGTTGTTGCCAGGTTGCTGATGATAAAGCTCTTGCCCTCGTCGGGCTGGGTGCTGGTGACCGCCAGCGTGGTGATGGGCGCGTCGAGGCTGAGATATTGCAGGCTGGTGCGCAGGTTGCGGAAGGCCTCTGCGGCGGGCGAGAGCGGCTGTGCTTGCGCGAGCCATCCGATGGCCTTGTCCTCGCCCACGTCCGGCACCGACCCCAGCACGTTCACGCCCAGCGCCTCTCGCGCGTCCTCAGGCGTGTGCACCGTGTCGTCGAGGTAGTCGAGAAGGAAGGCGGTGCCCACCCCGATCATCCCGCCCACCACCACGCGCGAGCGCGATGTTGCGCAGCGGCTGTGGCGAGACCGGGTCGGTGGGCAGCTCGGCCGGGCTGAAGACCGAGATATAGTCGCCGTAGCGCGCCATCGCCAGCCGGAACTGCTCGGTCGACTGCAGCATCACGCTCAAGCGCGTCTGGTCGTTGGAGAGCTGGGTCTGCAGGCGGGCCAGTTCCACCCGGCCGGTGGGACCGAGGTCCGCCTCGTCACCCAGCGTCGCCATCTGGCCACGCGTCTGCATGATCTCCGCCTCCAGCGCGTCGACCTGCGTCTCGAGGTCGGTAAGCGAGGCCGCGTAGCGCGCCTGCTGTTGCGCCTCCTTCTGCTCGATGAAGACCTGGGCCGTCGTCTCGGCCAGCGCCTTGGCCAGCGCCGGATTCGTGTGCTCGGCATTGATGTCGATCATGCTCGTCCCCGCGACCTGGCTTGCCGACACGTAGTTTTGCACCTCCTTGGCGTCCACGTTGAGCTGCAGCCGGGCCACGACCGCTTCCATCACGGTGGGGGACTCGACCTGCACGACGTAGGTGCCGGCAGCGGCCTCGTTGCTGCGCGCCGCGGTGAAGGCATCCTGGGCCGGGTCGCTACCTTGGTCCACCTCCAGCCGCACCGTCGCGCGGTACGTCGGCGTCGTCGTGAAGCTCACCACGGCAGCGGCGATCCCCGCCAGCGCCGTGGTGAGCACGACCAGCCACCACCGCTTCCAGACGACCATCACGTATTGGCGAAGTTCCATAGGGGTGTTACTTCCTTCTGAGATGAGAGCGGGACCGATCTGTTAAACTAAAGTTGTCAAGACCAATGCATCGTTACACGATCAACCCCGACCTACAGCACGTCGGGGCAAGTCTCTGCCTACGATGCCGAGTCAAGCCCGGCCTTAAGGCGTTAGTTGCAGGCGGGTCTAACGCTTCCCGCACGCCCCCAGCGTCTCCGCGCACTCCGGGACGAGCGCCCGGATGCAGTCGTAGAGCGCGGCGGTGTCGTGGGCGCGGGCGGCGTCCAGCAGGCGGTCGACCGCGGCATCCAGGCCTTCTCGCCTCGACGCTTTCGGGCATGTGGCCGTTGAGCGAGGCGAAGATCTTCTCGTGCACCGTCCGCGCGTGGTGCTCCTCGTCCAGGTAGAGCTCCTCGTAGAGCTTCTCGCCCGGCCGCAGCCCTGTGAACTCGATCTTGACGTCCTCGCCCTCGCGTGAGCCCCGCCAGGCGGATCATGTCGCGCGCCAGGTCCACGATCTTCACCGGCTCGCCCATGTCGAGCACGAAGACCTCGCCGCCGCGCCCGATGCGCCGCGGCCTGCAGCACCAGCTGCACCGCCTCGGGGATCGTCATGAAGTAGCGCGTCATCTCGGGGTGGGTGACCGTCACCGGCCCCCCGGCCTCGATCTGGCTCTGGAAGAGCGGCACCACGCTGCCCCGGCTGCCCAGCACGTTCCCGAAGCGCACGGCCACGAAGCGTCGTCGCCCGCCGCTCGGTCGCGCGTCCGCCTGCGCCTCCTGCACGATCAGCTCCGCAATCCGCTTGGTCGCGCCCATGGTCGACGTGGGATTCACCGCTTTGTCGGTGGAGATCATGACGAACGTTTGCACGTTGTAACGTTCACACGTTTGCACGATGTTCCTCGTGCCGCCCACGTTGTTCGTCACCGCCTCCTCGGGGTTCCACTCCATCAGCGGCACGTGCTTGTGGGCCGCGGCGTGGACCACGACGTCGGGCCGGTGGCGGGCGAAGAGCGCGTCGATGCGCGCGGTGTCGCGGGTGTCGGCGATCACCGGCACCATGTCCAGCGCGGGGTAGGCGCGCCCAGCTCCCGGTGGATGTGGTAGATCGAGTTCTCGCCGTGGCCCACGAGCACGAGGCGCGCCGGGCCGGAAGCCGCGATCTGGCGGCAGAGCTCGGAGCCGATGGAGCCGCCGGCGCCGGTGACCAGCACGGTCTTGCCGGCGAGCAGCGCCTCGACCTGCGAGGTATCGGTGCGGACGGGGTCGCGGGCCAGCAGGTCCTCGACCTGGACGGGGCGGAAGCGCTGCACCTCGACGTGGCCCGAGATCAGCTCGAAGACCCCCGGCAGCGTCAGCGCCTCGACCCCGGCCTGTTGGCAGACGTCGACGATATGGCGCATCTCGTCGCCGGTGGCGGTGGGGATGGCGATGAGCACCCGCTGCACGCGATACTGCTTCACCATCTGCGGGATCTCGTCGACGTGCCCCAGGACCCGGACGCCCTGGATGTAGAGGCGCTGCTTGGTCGGGTCGTCGTCGACAAAGCCCACCACGTCGAGCCCCATCTGCGGGTTGCGCCGGATCTCGCGCAGGACGAGGTGACCGCTCTCGCCGGCGCCCACGATCAACACCCGGCGGGTGGGCTGCGCCTTCCCTGTGTGCCGGGTGACGCGCGCATTGAGCAGCCGCATCCCGATCCGCGGCAGCGCCAGGGCCGTCGCCGTGAGAAAGACCGCGATAAAGGGGATGGAGCGGGGCATCGGCGTCAGGCCCAGGGCGCGCTCCAAGAGCATCGCCGCCGCCGCGCAGGCCATCTCGCCCGCCGCCGCCGCCGCCGCGATCACCTGGAGTTCGGGCAGGCTGGCGAAGGGCCAATAGCGGCTGTAGCCGCCCAGCAGCAGCAGTATCGGGATCTTGAGCGCGGGGGCGAGCAGGGCATAGAGCAGCGCCGCGGACGCGTACTGCCCCACGTCGAACATCCCCAACCGCAGCACGAAGGCGAGGTACGCCGCCAGGGGCAGCGTGAGCAGATCCGCGAAGAGGAGATAGCGGTTGCGCAGGCCCAGCACCCACTGCCGAATCGCTGTTGAGGTTGGTCGGTCATCGGGCACCCTCCGGCGGTAGCGCGGTTACACGTTGGAACGGGTGACGTGGAACGTTGAACGTATGGAACGTACGGACTCACGCTTCGCTCAGAGCGCTTTCGAGCGTTTACACGTTCAAACGCTCTCGTCCTTGTCACGTCTCTATTGTACTCGGAGGGGCAGGGGGCGCAAGGGTTGTGGTGTGCCAGTGGGGTGCAAGGGCGTTTGAGAGGGGACCGTTAGAACCCTACGCTTCGCTCAGGGCGGGCTGTTGGAACGTTCCGAGGATAGCCGATGCACAAACAGAGGGACTAACATGCCGGGAAGAGCAGGCGACTAGAGAAGATCGTGTTCCAGAAGCAAGTCTTCTACATATGCGAGGAACTTCAGAAGAGGCTTGGGCCCCGGATCTTCGGGCAGGCCTACGTGTTGATCGGGTGCATCATAAGGATGGAGGTGCCATTCACCTGCTTCCAAGTCCATCCCAAAGACCCGCCGGCCGCCCTCGATCAATGCGAAATAGAGGGAACCGGATCGCTCTCCCAGGAAGGCCTGTACAAACAGATCTGTTCGTAGCTGCAGACGCAAGGAGATTGTGAGCTCTGTGCTATCGCGCTCTTCCAGACGCTGGACAAACCAGACGTGGTCCAGCGCTTCCTGAGCTTCGAGTTGGAGCTCAATCCGGGTGGTCAGCGGCCACATCCTGGAGCTGACCCAGCTTCTTCTCCATCGTGGAGATGCCACCGATAGCCGTTTCCCAGTCCATGGCATCCTCCTCTACTTCCCAGGTGTATCCTTGACGGGCGACGACCCTCTGGGCGACGAAGCTCTCGAAATCCATCCCATACTTCCGGGACAGATTACGATCCTGCCGGTGATACTGGGCCAGACGGCGCAGGTACTCAGCCTTGAGCAAGGCCCGGATCTTCGCATCCGCGTCTTGCCCGTCCAGCAATGGCTCTTCGAGCAACTCTCGCGTGCTTTCGTCTATGATGATTTCGCTCATGGTTTTCACCCTCAGGCTGACACATAATCCATTATACCTCGGAAGCGTTGGTGCGTTAGCACCTTACGCTGCGCTCAGGGAGGAGTGCTGGAACCCTACGCTGCCCTTAGTTGTCAGGCTGATCGACCTCTTCCAGCTTTGCTTGCACGAGATCCAAAAACTCACGCAGCGCCGTTTCGGGGACGACGCTGATGTGGCTTTCTGTTACGTGGGTCTCGCACCCATCGTGAAAGTGTTTTGGGGCCGTTGGCACCGAGTGCCAGCGTTGATGCGGAGCATTGTCGTGACGGTAGATGGTCCCATCGACCGCACGCCGCTCCCAGTGATAGCCGTAGCGATCGGCAAGCTTCAGAGAGTACCAGACGTCTACGAAGCTGCCGTCTCTCAAGATGACGCGCAATGTGTTGAGACCTGGGATCACGGCTTCGACCACGATGTCCGCATACTCGACCTCGGCGATAGTGCAAAGCCGCTCTATGTCTACCAGACTCATGGCAGTAGATTGAGGAGCTGTTGCAGTCGATCCTGTCGATACTCCAAGTGGTCCAGACGTTGGAGGTCGCGCCAAGAATCCGCTTCCTCCAGCGTACCCCGGCGGTAATGCTCTTCCATGTCTTCCACGGAAGACACACCATATCTGCCGGCGATCTCGAAGATCTCGGACTGCACCTCACGCAGGTGCCGGTTGAGGAGCGTACGCAGGCTCTCGCGCAAGGCCTCTTCCTCGGAGATGTCCAACTCGTGGGCTACCTGTTCGAGTATCGACTCGACATCGGCATCCTGTGTGGTTGTCGTTGACATAGTCACCTCTTTGTTCTGCTTGGCGCTCAGCAGGACGGCACCCTCATTATAGCAGAAGTGGGGGGGGAGCGTCTGAACCCTACGCTTCGCTCAGGGCGGGCTGTCGGCGCTTGGGGCGTCGTGGCGCAAAATGGGTTCGTTTCGCAAAAGGGGCCCATGGGGAGAAGTGTGTGAAAATGGGTTCGTTTCGTAATCAGGGCGTGGCGACAGTTTCGCCGCCGCAGAGACGCCCGAGACGAGAGCGCACGCTGTGGGCGCTGAGTGGTACTGCCGGCAAAGCGCTTTCGGCCGGACTATGCCTGTGCTCATATTGCATATCTCCCGATGTAGAACCTATATTCTATTTTACAGCGGAATCGCAGAGCAATCAAGGCTCCAGGGGGGAGGAGGGAGCGTTACATTTCCGCACAATCGGCTCTCACTGCGGTTGTAGAGACGCCGCGCGTCGGAACGCGTTGTGGGCGTCTCGGGACGGGGAACGCCTGTCAACGGCAAGCTTCTGCATCAGCGGTGGGCAGAGGGCGTTCACGACGGGGGCGTGCCCTCGTTCGACGGCGCCTGCACGCCGGAAGACGCGCCACCGGCGCGTCTCTACAACGATTGTGCCAGGCGATGCGGAAAACTGACGCACACCCGGGGGGAGGGGGGCGCGTTGGAACCCTACGCTACGCTCAGGGC